>NZ_VFWC01000008.1:0-329584 GCF_006442405.1 Mesorhizobium sp. B2-2-3
CGCGTCGCCGGCACCCGCCGGGTGGAACTCGAGATCGGCGGCGAACGCCAGCGCGTCGAGATCGAGCTGCCCGTCGACCACCCCGCGGCACAGAAGAGCCGGGTAGCGTTCCGCCCGGGCCGCTGGAAGCTGTTTCCGGCGGCTTGATATTAGACCGAGCACCACTCCAGCCAGTTCTCGATCTTCAGGTTGCGGATTCGCATGAACTCGCCCGTATTGGCCGTTACCAAAGTGATGCCCATAGCGCAGGCGTGCGCAGCAATAAAAAGGTCGTATGGCCAATGGGTTGGCCGGCGGCCTCCAGCTCTGCACGAAGGGCGACATACTCTGCATCCGCCGGCACATCGAGCGGCAAGACCGGAATCTCAGCCAGCAATTGCTCGACTTTTTTGAGCAGCTTGGTTGATCCCTTCCTGGCATAGCCATATCGCAATTCCGAGGCAACCACGATACTTGTGCAAATGGCGTCGTCTCCCTCGCGCTCCACTGCATTGGCGGCTTTGCCAGCCGGATTTCGGATCATGTCACTGATGATGTTGGTGTCCAGCATGAACCGCATCAAAAATGTCCTCGGATTCGACTGGCGCATCATTGATTTCGGGAAGATCGTCCTCGGGGCCGAGCGGCGGCTCGTTTGCCCATTGGGCGAGCAACGCGCCGAGCCCAGCTTTGCGGATCGGCTCAATGACAAGGCGGTCGCCTTCACGGCTGATCAGGACCTTCTCGCCGGGGAGCTCGAACTCGACAGGAATGCGCACCGTCTGGCTGCGGTTATTGCGAAACAGCTTCGCCTCCTTCGACGGCCGCGTTGTTGAATGGCGATGTCGGGGCATGGTTGCCTCCCTTTGTATATGCATATTGTACATGCATGCTGGCTCAGCAATGCAAGGGTAAGGAAGCGTTGGGAGGAACAGAATTCTAATGACAGCGCTCTTGACGACATTTTTTCTTACGGCGGCACCTGCGAAACCATTGCAGGTGCCTCGTCGGGCCAGTGGCGCAGGGCTATGGTCGGGCGATTAAGCACTACACGGAGCCTTATTTCATGAAGCGATTTCTCCTCGGCGTCGCCACCGTCGCCGGCCTGTTCCTCGCATCTTCCCAAGCCTGGTCTGCCGACAAGCTGCTCAACGCCTCCTATGACGTCGGCCGCGAACTGTTCGTCCAGGTCAACAAGGCATTCATCGAGAAGCACCCGGGCGTGAGCATCGACCAGTCGCATGCCGGCACCTCGGCTCAGGCACGCGCCATCGCCGAAGGGCTCGGCGCTGATGTCGTCACCTTCAACCAGGTCACCGACATCGACTTCCTGGTCAAGAAGGGCCTCGTCTCGGCCGACTGGCAGAAGGATTTTCCCGACAACGCCTCGCCCTTCTATTCGCTGCCGTCCTTCCTGGTGCGGGCGGGCAACCCCAAGCACATCAAGGATTGGAACGACCTGGTGCGCGACGACGTGCAGGTGATCTTCCCCAACCCGAAAACCTCGGGCAATGCGCGCTACACCTATCTGGCGGCGACCGCCTACGCCAAGGAGGCCTTCAAGGGCGACGACGCCAAGGTGAAGGAATTCATCACCAAGTTGTTCAACAACGTGCCGATCTTCGACACGGGCGGGCGCGCAGCCACCACCACTTTCGTGCAGCGCGAGATCGGTGACGTGCTGATCACGTTCGAATCCGAAACCCGCGGCATCCGCAAGGAGTATGGCGACGACAAATTCGAGCAGGTCACGCCTTCCGTCAGCCTGCTGGCAGAATTCCCGGTGGCGATCGTCGACAAGGTCGCCGACGAACATGGCACGCGTGATCTGGCCAAAAGCTATCTCGATTTCCTCTATACGCCCGAAGGGCAGGACATCGCCGCTGACAATGGCCTGCGCGCCCGCGACACGGCCGTCGCCGCCAAACACAAGGCCGACTTCCCGGACGTGCGCCTGCTGACGGTGGAAAACGTCTTCGGCGGCTGGGACAACATCCAGAAAGAGCATTTCGCCGCCGGCGGCCTGCTCGACCAGGCCTATGGCAGCCGATAAGGTTTTCGCGGCGCGATAGCACGTTACGATAAGCAAATCAGGAAAGCCGGCGCTTTGCCGGCTTTCGCCGTTTGCGGCAAAATATGGCAAATACGACGCCAGCCGCGCAAAAGGTTACGAAGAATCAACGCGTTTGCGCCTAACGTGCCGACAAATCGGCTTGTTCGCGAAACGGCAGCGCTCCACAAGCCCCGTCATCATTTGCACACAAACAGCCGCCAGATGCGGATTGTTGGGGCTTCATGGGTTGACTCGGGCATGCTGACTAAAAAAGGCAAATACGGCCTCAAGGCCCTCGTGCATCTGTCCGGCTTGCCGGCTGGCCAATTGGCCTTCGTCAACGACATCGCGGTCGCCAACAACATCCCGAAAAAATTCCTCGATGCCATTCTGGGCGAGCTGCGCAATGCCGGCTTCGTCCAGAGCCGCAAAGGCAAGGAAGGCGGCTATCGCCTCGCCCGCCCGGCCTCGGAGATCAAGATCGGCCATGTGGTGCGTGTGCTGGACGGGCCGCTGGCGCCGATCCCATGCGCCAGCCGCACGCAGTATCAGCGCTGCGAGGATTGCGACGAAGCGACGTGCCAGGTCCGGCACATGATGCTCGAGGTGCGCCAGGCAATCGCCGAGGTGCTGGACAACCGCAGCCTTGCCGCCATGCGCGATGCCGACAATGATGATTTTCCGGTCGAGTTGACGTCGCAGATCTAGATCCTGCGCATGCGCCGCACTTGCCGGCGTAAGTCGCATGCCGGTATGGCGCCGATCAAGGTTCAGAACCGCCGCGTCATGCGCACCGCCTCGGCGACGAGGTCGGCGATCGGGCGCGTCGCATCGAGCGTCAGCGCCCGCTCATCCGCCGCCGGTGGCTCGAGAATGGCGAATTGGCTGTCGACCAGGCTTGCCGGCATGAAATGGCCCTTGCGGCTGGCGACCCGCAGCCTCGCCATGGCCGGATCGATCTCCAGGTAAAGGAAGACGATGTCACGGCGGAAGCCGCGCAGTCGTTCACGATAGCTTCGCTTCAGCGCCGAGCAGGCGGCGACAACGCCCTGCCCTTTGCCGGCCGAGGCCGCGATGCGCTCGCCGATCGCATCGAGCCATCCCTCGCGCAAAGTGTCTGTCAGCGGCTCGCCTCTGGCCATGCGTGCGACGTTTTCCGATGGATGCAGCCGGTCGCCTTCGATGAAGACGGCGCCCAGTCTCTCCGCGAGCGCCATGCCGACGGCCGACTTGCCGCAGCCGGCGACGCCCATTGCCACGATGACCGGCACCGGCCCGTTGGTGCCTGTCGGCGATTGAACTGTCCTTTCCGCCACGATGGTCTAGCGGCTTGCCGGCGCGCGGCCGTAGAGCAGCAGCATGGCGACGATGACGACGCCGTAGATGATCTGCCTACCCGCCTCCGGCATCTGCATGACCGACAGTATGGATTGCAGGAGCGTGATCAGGATGACGCCGGCGACAGTGCCGAGATAGGAGCCGCGCCCGCCAAGGATCGAGGTGCCGCCCAGCACGACGGCCGCGATCGACGGCAGGAGATAGGCGTCGCCCATCGACTGCGCCGCCTTGGAGGCGTAGCCGGCAAGCAGCACCCCGCCGAAGGCGGAGAGCCCGCCGGAGACGGCAAAGGCGATCATCACCACGCGCCTTGTGTCGATGCCGGAGAGGTAGGCGGCACGCTCGCGGTTGCCGATGCCGTAGACGGTGCGGCCAAAGCCGGTGCGGGTCAGAACGAACACCATCGCGGCGCCGATCAGCGCCCAGATGATGACCGCGTTGGGAACTCCCGGAATGGCAAAGCCGGTAGCCAGGTAGCGCATGGCGCCGGTGGCCGAATCCTGGGGCGAGAAGCCGCCGGTGTAGACCACCATCAGCCCTTGCGCGACGGCGTTGGTGGCGAGCGTGATGATCATGGAGGGAATGCGCAAATAGGCGACGCCGATGCCGTTGACGATGCCGATCAGCACCCCGCACAAGATGCCGAATGGAATGGCCAACGCAACGCCGGCCGGGCCATAGGCGGCCGCAGCGCAAGCCATCATCGCGCCCGCCGCCACCGACCACGGCACCGACAGGTCGATCTGGCCGAGCAGGATGACCAGCATCATGCCGGTGGCGATGACGCCGAGAAACGAGGCCACCTTGAGCTGCTGCAAGAGATATTCAGGCGACAGGAAGCTGCGCGAATAAAGACTGCCCAGCAGGAGCAGGACCACGATGCAGGCAAAGGCCGTCAACACCGCGGGATCGGCGCGGCGAATGAATTTCGGCATGCGGCCGGCGAGGCCACCCAATGTCGTCTCGCTCACAGGAACCACTCCAGCCGGTTGCGGACCCGAAACAGGGCGAAGGCGCCGAGGCTGACGGCGATCAGCAGGATAACGCCCTGGAACAGCGGCTGCCACAGCGGATCGAAATCGAAGACGACAAGAGATCGCCGATGGTGCGGAAGGCGAGCGCGCCGAAGATCGCGCCGATGGCACTCCCCTTGCCACCGAACAGCGAGACGCCGCCCAGCACCACGGCGGCAATGGAAAACAGCGTGTAGGAGTTGCCGCTGGCATAGGCCGCTTCGCCCGTATAGGTGAAGAACGTCAGGAACAGGCCGCCGATCGAGGCCAGCAGCCCCGCCAGCGTATAGGCTGCGAACTTGCCGCGCCGGATGGGCACGCCTGACATGTAGGCCGCCATTTCCGACGACCCTGCCGCATAGGCCGCGCGGCCAAGCACCGAACGGCTGAACGGCACCCAGATCACCAACACGACGGCCAGGAGCACAACCATGCTGGCCGGCACCACGTCAAACACACGGCCCGTCAGCGCGTCAGCCAGATCCTCGTTGACCGATCCGCCCGGGAACGGCCGCAGTAGAAGCCCGATGCCATAATAGACCGCGCCGGTGGCGATCGTGGCGACGATCGGCTGCAGCCGCCCGTAGATGACGATGGCGCCGTTGATCGCCCCGCACAGCAGTCCGACGGCCAGCACCGCCAACACGCCAAGCGCCGTCTGCACCGGCGTGCCCACCACCAGCCACGAGGCCAGGCAGTTGGTCAACAGGAAGATCATGCCGACGGAAAGGTCGATGCCCGCGGTGATCACCACCAGCGTCTGCGCCATGGCGACGAAGGCCAGCAGCACGCCCTTGTTGGCCGCCGTCTGCACGACATTGGCGGTGAAGCCGGCCGGATGGTTCGCGGTGTAGATGACGAACATGACGATGAAGATGCCAAGCGCCAGCAGCGTTCCGCGCTGCTCCGCCAACCAGTAGCGCCAATCCTTCACGCCAAAATCCCTTTCACGCGTTCGCTCCCCGGTTCACCGGGCTATCCCCGCCAGGCATGTTGAGCGCGCTTGATATCAGAGCCCGTTCGGTGATTTCGGCGCCCACCAATTCGCGCTTGACCGCCCCGTCATAGAGCACCAGCACACGGTCGCAGCAGCCGATCAGCTCGTCATAGTCGGTCGAATAGAACAGGATTGCCGCCCCCGCGTCCGCCAGCTTGCGCATCAGCTGATACAGCTCCTGCTTGGTGCCGACATCGATGCCGCGCGTCGGATCGTTGAGCAGGATGATGCGCGGCTGGCGCATCAGCCATTTGGCGATGACGACCTTCTGCTGGTTGCCGCCCGACAACGCGCCGACCGGAATGTCGAGGCCGGCCGTCTTGATCGCCAGCAGGCCGACCATGTCGTCGATAAGCCGCTGCTCGGCGGCGCGGTCTATTATGCCGCCTTTCGACAGCCGGTCGAGCGCGGCGAAAGACAGGTTCTCGCGCACCGTCATCGGCAGCATCAGGCCTTCGGTCTTGCGATCCTCGGGAATGAGCGCCATGCCGATGCCGTTCTCGCGTGCGGCGGCGGGGCTGGCGATGCCCACTGGCTTACCGTCGACCAGGATCTGGCCGGAAAGGCCACGCAGGACGCCGAAGAAAGCGAGCAGCAATTCGCGTTGGCCCTGCCCGTCGAGGCCGCCGAGGCCGACCACCTCGCCTGCCCTGACCGACAGCGAGATGTTGTGCAGGCGATCCGTCCAGGAGAGCTTGCGGGCTTCGAGCACCGGCGCGGTGGTGGCCGGCGCGAATGTCGGCTTGGGCGGGAAGATATGGCTGTATTCGCGCCCGATCATCAGTTCGACGACTTCACTGTCGCTCTTCGAGCCGGCGGGATAGCTGGCGACATTGCGGCCGTTGCGGAACACCGTGCACTGGTCCGCCAATTCGGCGATCTCGTTCATGCGGTGCGAGATGTAGAGCAGCGCCAGCCCTTCCGAACGCAGCCGCTTCAGCACAGCGAAGATCTTCGACACATCCGCCGCCGTCAGTGCCGAGGTCGCCTCGTCGAGGATCAGGATGCGTGGCTTCCTGGCCAATGCCTTGGCGATCTCGACCATCTGCCGGCGTGACAGCGGCAGGTCCTTGACCAGCGCCAGCGGATGAATGTCGGATGCTCCCGCACGCGCCAGCGCGTCCTCGGCGATGCGCCGCTGCGCCTTGCGGTCGATCATGCCGAAGCGTTTCGGCGGATCGGATATGACGATGTTGTCGGCGACGCTGAGTTCGGGAATCAGCGACAACTCCTGGAAGATGCAGACTATGCCGGCCTTGTTCGCGGCGCCCGGCGAGGCGAAGGTCGCCTCTCGCCCGTCCAGCACCATGCGGCCCTCGTCGGGCGCAACGACGCCCGCCATGATCTTGATCAGCGTCGACTTGCCGGCGCCGTTTTCGCCGAGGATGGCGTGGATGCTGCCGGCCTCGACCGACAGGTCGGCCTTCTCCAGCGCCCGCACGCCGCCATAGCGCTTCGATATGCCTTCCATGCGCAAGAGCGGAGCCGCACCGTCCATCAACCCTCCCAGGGCGCTCGAACATTCAAGAACCGGCGCCGCGGCTTAGCCGCGGCGCCGAAACGATATCCACTGGAAACTACTGATTTTCCTTGGTCTGACCCATGATTTCCTGGGCGCTGAAGTTGATGCCGCAGGTTGGGAAGGAGTTGCCGACGAAGAAATTGTCCGACTCTTTCGGGAAGTAATCCGTGCCTTCCTTCATGTTCGGATCTTCGGCGATCGCCAGCGGCAGCTTCACCTCTTGCGGCACCACTTCGCCTTCGAGCGCTGCAATCGCGGTCTTGATGGCGACGGCGACCTGGGCCGGGCCCGAGCCTGCGGAAGAGCACTTCAACCCGTCGGCCGAATGCGCCGCGCAGAACTTGCGGAAGCCGTTTTCGGTTTCACCGCCAAAGGGCACGAACGGATGCTTGGCATCGATCATCGCCTGCACGATGCCGGTGTCGCCGCCCTGGCCGGTGATGCCGTCGAATGGCCCGTTGGTGGCGATCGCGTCGGCGGTGACCTTCTGTGCCACGCCGTCGTCCCACTTGCCGGCGACTTCGGTGACGTCCCATTTCTTGCCGGAAGCGTCGAGCACCTCGTGGATGCCGTTGTGGCGATCGGTATCGACGGAGGTGCCGGCAACGCCGCGCACTTCGAGAATCTTGCCGCCATTCGGCACCTTCGCGACCAGCCATTTGGCCCACAATTCGCCGAGGCCCTTCTGGTCCACATTGACGTTGATGGCATCCTTGGTGTCGAGGATGTTGTCGAAGGCGACCAGCACGATGCCAGCCTGCTTGGCGCGCTTGATGACCGGGCCGAAAGCAGTTGGGTTCTGCGCGTCGGTGACGATCGCGTCATAGCCGGAATCGATGAAGTTGTTGATCGCCGAGATCTGCGCCGGCACGTCCTCGCCGGTCGAGACGACCTTGAATTCCTTGATCTTGGCTTTGACGTCCGGCTGGGCGGCATAGGCCTTTGCGGTCTGCACCATCTGGATGCGCCAGGTGTTGGCGATATAGCCATTGGCGAAGGCGATGCGGTATGGGCCTTCCTTTTTGGGATATTTGAAGAATTTCGTGTCCGCGCTCCAAGGCGCGAAGCAGTCGGCTTGGGCGGCCGGGCCCGGCACGATCTCGGGGCCGGCGGCCATCGCGGCCGAGTTGAGCATGACGAATGCGCTGGCGGCAACGATGCCACCTACCAGTGACTTGATCATCGATAATCCTCCCATTTTGTAATTCTGACGTCGTTTCGCGATGTGAATTTCGCACGGTCGGCTCCGGCTCCTCCTGCCTTGCCGCACCTGCCTTTCCGATGGCCAATGGTCTATGCGATGCCTCCTCCCCCGTCGTTCCCAGGTTGCTGGGAAAATAGCATATTATACATAATAAACAAGAATTAGTTGTCGCTTATGTATAATAGACAGGCGCCGTACCGTTGCATTTCTCTTTCCTGTCCGACGACGACGGTAGCGCTACCATGAACGGTGTGTAAAGCGCCCTTTCTCTTGATCGCGAAAGCGTGTTCAGCGCGCCGTGCTCTCGCGGCGCATGAGTTCGAAACCGAGATCCACGACGCGCTGCTGCGGAGGCTCGCCTCCTATCGCCGCCAGCGCCATGGCCACTGCCCGCCGTCCGATCTCGTAGCGGGGCGTGCGGATGCTGGTGACGGAGGGAAACGCCACCTGCATCATGTCGAGATCGTTGAAGCCGACGATGCCGATCCTCTTGGGCACACCGATCGAGGCGCGATGACACTCGAACAGCGCGCCTAGCGCGATGTCGTCATTGTTGCAGAATACGCCGTCGAGCGTCGGCATCTTGGCCAGCGCGTCGCGGAAAAGTTCGCGTCCCAGCGTCACACTGGACGGCACCGGCGTGGTGGTGATCAGTCGTGGATCGAACAGGCCGGCTTTCTCCACGGCCATGCGGTATCCGGCCAAGCGCCGCTGCGAGCGCGGATCCATGCGCGCGCCGATGAATCCGATGCGGCGGTAACCCGCTTCGAGCAGATGCTCAGTCGCCGCCCTGCCCCCGTCCAGATGCGAGAAGCCGACCATCATATCGACCGGATCCGGGCCGGTTTCCATGACCTGCACCACCGGGCAGCCTGCGTTCTCCAGCAGTTTTCGCGAGGCCGGAGTCTGGTCGATGCCGGCCACGATCAGCGCCGCCGGCCTTTGCGGCCCGAACACCTGCAGCAGCCGTTCTTCCTCGAGGCCGGAATAGTGGGTGTTGCCGAGCTGGATGCGGAAGGCGCTATCCGACAGGCTGTCATAGATGCCACGCACCACCTCGGCAAAGACGTTGTTGGTAAGCGACGGCACCAGCACGCCGAACACCTCGGCGCGGGCCGAGGCCAGCGCCCGCGCGTTGGGATCCGGCACGTAACCGAGCTCGTCGACGGCGGCCTGGATCTGGCGGCGCAGGTCCTGCGAGACCCGCTCCGGCTCGCGCAAAGCACGGGACACGGTGATGGCGCCTACGCCCGCCTTGCGCGCGACGTCTGATATGGTCGGGCGGCCGCCGCCTCGGCGCGAGCGCGGCTTGATCAAGGACAGGCTCCATGCGGTGCCTGGCCGCCAAGGCGCTGCCGCAATACGATCGACGTTGCTGTCGCCATTTCACCAGCCTGTGCCGCACCACTCACCTCTGGCGTCGCGCAGCCCCGGCCCATTGTCAAGCCGAGGCGCTTGCGGGCGAGTGCTTCCGCTTTGCCTCAGGCCATCGCCGTCGCCACGCGTCTTGCCTTCCAAAGCACCAGCACCATCACCAGGATGTTCAGCAGGTTCCAGGCGATGCCGTTCAGGAATGCGGCGGCGTAGGAGCCGGTCAGGTCGTAGATCCAGCCCGACATCCAGCCGCCGATCGCCATGCCGAAAATGGTCGCCATGATGACGATGCCGACGCGTTGGCCGGCCTCCCTGGCGGGCATGTATTCCCGCACGATGATCGCATAGCAGGGCACGATGCCACCCTGCGACAGGCCGAAGACCAGCGAAACGACATAGAGCGAGGCAAGCCCGTCGAAGGGAATGTAAAAGAACAGTGACAGGCATTGCAGCACCGAGCCGATAAGCAGGGTCTTCACCCCGCCGATGCGGTCGGCAACGAAGCCCGAAGCCACGCGGCTGACCACGCCGGCCGCCATCATGATCGACAGCATGTCGGCGCCATGCGCGACGCCGTAGCCAAGATCCATGCAATAGGCCACGATATGCACCTGCGGCATCGACATCGCCACGCAGCAGCCAAGACCAGCAATGACAAGCAGCACCTGGAGTGCCGTCGGCGACAACGAGATCGGCTGCACCAGCCGGCTGCCCGCGGAACCGGCGGCCGCGATCGGGGCGCCGCGCCGCAGCATCAGCACCAGCGGCACCATGGTCGCCAGGCAGAAGATGCCGATGGCCACATAGGTGAAGCGCCAGCCTTCCGCCTTCATCAGGGGTGGCATGACGGTAGGCCAGATCGTTCCGGCGAGATAGCTGCCGGCCGCGGCCGCCGCCACGGCGACGCCGCGCCGGCGGTTGAACCAATGCGAGATGTCAGCGATCAGCGGCCCGAAGATCGCCGATGTACCGACCCCGATCAGCAAGCCCTGGGCGAGCGTGAACTGCAGGATCGAGGTCGACAGCGCCGCCAGCAGGAAGCCGGCAACCAGCGCCATCGAGGAAACAAGCGCCGGGATCCAGTAGCCGACACGGTCGATGGCGCGCCCGACCAGAACGTTTCCGGCGGCAAAGCCGACCATGGTCGCGGTGTAGGGCAGAGCGGCGTCGGCCCTGTCGACGCCGAACTCGGCCTGCACGGCCGGCAGCACCACGACCACGGCCCACATGCCGACGCCGCCGACTGTTGACAAAAGCATCGACACCGCCAGCCGTATCCATGCATGCGAGCTGTCGACGACCGCATTGCCGGCTGCTGGTGAGGAGAAGATCGAGGCCAAGCTGTTTCCCATTCCGTCATCGACATTGACCATTGTCGCGGTCATGCGGCCTAGCGGCCGACGGTCCTTCCACCACTATCGGCGCATTCGCGGCGCCGAGCAGCGCCACGTGGGTAATTCCATGGTTCCAGGGTTTGCCGGTTCCGGGCTCACCGGAACGTGCGACGATGAAGGACGTTTTGCAATCGGCTCAACGCGAAGGAGATTGCCATGACCGCGAAACGGAAATGGTCGGCTGAGGTGACCGAGCACAGCAATGCCATGGATCTCGAAGACCATGTCTTCGAATCCCACGACCCGAAGAAGATCGCGGCTTCGCTCAAGCGGTCGGCCGAACACAGCGACCGGCGCAAGGCCGAACCGTTCCAGTCCGCCATGTCGATGCTGAACTTCTACATCAACCGTGCCGGCAAGAACCTGCCGGCGAAGCAGAAGAAGGTGCTCGAGGATGCCAAGGACGAACTGCGCGCGGCGTTCGGACGTGAGAAGGAAGAGTAGGCAGAAAGCCGCGTGACGGGTTCCTGGAACGGCTTATCGTGACCTGATCACGCCGTCTGTGTTGGCGAGCAGCCTGCGCACCGCGGCACGCGCCGCGTCGGGCCGCTGCAGGCGGATGTTCTTCTCGATCGCCTCATGCATCTTCTGTGCGTGCTGCAAATCGTCGAGTTCCCGCGTCGTATAGGTGAAGAGATGGTCGAAGGCGGATTCGATCAGCACCCCGAGCGGCACCAGCAGGTCGTTGCCAGACGCCCGCAGGATCGCGAGATGAAAGCGCGTGTCGGCGCGGGTGCGCTCCTGCAGGCTTGGTGCCTCGCCCATCTCGCGGCAGGCCTGGCTGATTTCGGCCATCTGCTCGTCGGTCCGCCGCATGGCGGCAAAAGCGGATGCCTCCGGCTCGATGATGTGGCGGAATTCCTGCACCGTCTTCAGAAATACCTCGCGGTCCGGCGAGGTCGCGTACCAGGCAAGCACGTCGCGGTCGAGCAGATTCCAACGTTCTTTCGGCTCGACCCAGCTGCCGATCTTCGGGCGCGAGGCGAGCAGGCTTTTGGCCATCAGCATCTTGATCGCCTCGCGTACCGCCGAGCGGCTGACGCTGAAGGTCTCCGACCATTTGGCTTCGTTGGGCAGGATGGTGCCGGGCGGATAGTCGCCGCGCACGATCCTGAGCCCGATTTCGCTGGCCAGCGAGGTGTGCACGCTGGAACCCGGAATGCGCGCCGCATCGGTGCGGCGAACGCCGGCCTGACGCTCGGCCGATGCCGCTTTTGCCGGCGATTTTTCCTTGTTCGGCTTCGCGTCCCGCATAGGCTCCAGAAAGTCCGGATTGAGCAAGCTGTCAAGCACGGCAAGCGGGTTCACCCGCAAAGCCGGCTTCTGTGCACAGCTCAACCCCCGGCGGGGCCTGTTTTCAAGAGATCCTCACGTATTTGCGCCAGCTGTGTTCCGGCCGAAAGCCCAACATGTCGCGCGCCTTGCGATTGGACAGCAGCGTCTCGAATTCGCCGAGCTCACCCTTGACCGGCACTCCGGGATAGAAGCGCTTCAGCAGTTCCGCGGTCGGCAGGTCCGACGACGTGTCGTCATTGGCAGCGTTGAACACCTGGTAGCCGAGCCCATCCTTCTCGATGGCGCGCAGCGTGATCTGGCCGAGGTCGCGCGCATCGACATAGCTCCAGGCGATGCGCTTGCGGAAACCGGGATCGGCGAACCATTTCGGAAACAGGGAGTATTCGTGCGGTTCGATGACGTTGCCGATGCGCAATGCATAGATGTCGGCACCGTCGCGCTGCGCAAAGGCCCGTGCCGTCTTCTCGTTGACCACCTTGGAAAGGGCATAGCTGTCCATCGGATCGACGTCGTATTCTTCGTCGAGCGGGAAATATTTCGGCGTGCGCGGCTCGTTGGCGAAGACCAGCCCGTAGGTGGTCTCGCTGGAGGCGATGATCACCTTGCGGATGCCGAGCTTCACCGCCGCCTCGATGACATTGTAGGTACCGAGCGCGTTGATGCGGAACACTTCGTTGTCGGGCGTGATCATGATGCGCGGGATCGCGGCGAAATGCACCACGGCGTCGACGGGCTGGGGGCGCAGCGACGGGTCGAATTCATGCAAGCCCGCATAGCTCGACAGCGCGTTGAACACCTGCCCGCTGTCGGTGATGTCGGTGATCAGCGTGCGCACCTTGGGATTGTCGAGCGGCTTGGTGTCGATGTTGAGCACCTGGCAGCCCTGCTCCACCAGATATTGCACGACGTGACGCCCAGCCTTGCCGCTGCCGCCGGTAAACATGATCCGCTTCATTATTCTGGTCTCCACGAAAGCTCAGGAATTATGTGTATTGTCAGACAATATTGCTTTCTGCAACGGCTTGCGGCTAAAACAGCGGCGACATTATCGATAATCCCAACACAGGACAGACAGCATGAACACGACTGCCGCGAGCGAGAAGATCGGCTTCATCGGCCTTGGCCTGATGGGTCATGGCATCGCCAAGAACATCGTCGATAAAGGCTATCACCTGACCTTTCTCGGCCGCAAGAATCGCAAGCCGGCGGAGGATATGGCTAATCGCGGCGCCCACGAAGCCGCAACCTCCCGCGACGTGGCGGCGGCATCGACGATCGTCTTCATCTGCGTCACCGGTTCGCGTGAGGTCGAAGCCATCATTCGAGGCCCCGGCGGTCTCAAGGAAGGATTGAGAAAAGGCTCGGTCGTCGTCGACTGCTCGACCTCCGACCCGGTCTCGACCGTTGCGCTGGCCGCCGAACTCAAGGCGCTCGGCGTCAACTATGTCGATGCACCGCTCAGCCGCACGCCGAAGGAGGCTTGGGAAGGCACGCTCGACGCCATGGTCGGCGCACCCGACGCCGTCTTTGCCAGGGTCAAACCGGTGATCGAAACCTGGGCCGGCCGTATCGTCCATATCGGCGACACCGGCGACGGCCACCGCATGAAATTGCTCAACAATTTCGTCTCGCTGGGCTATGCGGCGATCTATTCCGAGGCATTGGCCTTGGCCGAGAAGGTCGGCATCTCGCCGCAGCGCTTCGACAGCGTCATCCGCAACGGCCGCATGGATTGCGGCTTCTACCAGACCTTCATGCGGTGGACGTTGGAGGGCGACCGCGACGCCCACAAATTCACTATTGCCAACGCCTTCAAGGACTTGACCTACCTCGAATCGATGGCGGGTTCTGCCGGCATTGCCAACCCCCTCGGCAACGCCACCAAGAACGCTTTCGCCGGAGCACACGCCACCGGACCGGCCGAGCAGTACGTGCCGATGCTGGCCACCCATATCGGCAAGGTCAACGGTGTCGATCTGATGCCGATGAAAGATGGAAAGAAACAGACGATTTAAGGGTGAGAAGCGGTCCGCGCACCGGATGAAAAGCCAATAGCTTGGCTTTTCGAGCTTCGAACGCCGGGAGCCTGCGAAAGGCCGCAGAAGGCTACGCATTGTCCATAGAAAGGTGATCACCAAGCGCGAGCGTCGATCACCCTCGCCCTCTTCCGATCCCTTCATCGGTATCGGCGAGTAGCTTGTGCACGGCGTTGCGCGCCGCTGAGGGGCGCTGCAAACGAATATTCTTCTCGATCGCCTCGTGCAGCCTCTGGGCCCGCCGTTGGTCGCCGACCTGCTGAGTCGTGAAGACGAAGAGATGGTCGAGCGCCGACTCGATGAGCACGCCGAGCGGCACCAGCAGGTCGTTGCCGGAGGCCCGCAGGATGGCGAGATGAAAGCGCGTGTCGGCCCGGATGCGCTCCTGAAGGCTTGCCGCCTCGCCCATCTCGCGGCAGGCCTGGCTGATCTCGGCCATCTGCTCGTCGGTCCGCCGCACCGCGGCAAAGGCGCTCGCTTCCGGCTCGATGATATGGCGGAACTCCTGTACCGTCCGCAGGAACACCTCACGGTCCGGCGCGGTCGCGTACCAGGCGAGCACGTCGCGGTCGAGCAGGTTCCAGCGCTCCTTCGGTTCGACCCAGCTGCCGATCTTGGGGCGCGAAGCGAGCAGGCTTTTGGCCATCAGCATCTTGATCGCCTCGCGCACCGCCGAGCGGCTGACGTTGAACGTTTGCGACCATTGGGCTTCGTTGGGCAGGATGGTGCCTGGCGGATAGTCGCCGCGCACGATCCTGAGCCCGATCTCGCTGGCCAGCGAGGCGTGCACGCTGGCACCGGGAAAGTGCGCCGCATCGGGCCGGCGCATGGCGGCCGGACGGCGGCCGGCCTGTGCCTTGGTCCGAATGGCTCGCTTGTTTGACTTTTCGTCCGGCATCCACGTTCCAATGCGTCGGCCGTACCTGTTCCGGTCAGGAACTGTCGGGTGCGCCGATGCCATTGCCGAAAATTCGAACCACGGGCGCGCCAAAGCCGGAGCCGCTGCCCCTGAAATGCGTGTCCCTGTTCGTCAGCAGAGGTGGCGGGGCGCCCGTTGACGGGCGCCCCGATCGAGACGCCTACTTCTGGATGCAGGTGTCGACCGTATCCTTGGTGCATTCGTCGAGGCCGGTGAACACCGGATCGTCGACCTTCTTGCCTTCGACCAGGTCGATCATCACGGACGGCGCCTTGTAGCCCATCTCGAACGGCCGCTGGCCGACCAGCGCGGTGACAAGGCCATCCCGCGCGATCGCCACCTCGTCGCCGATCGTGTCGGCGGCGCCGATGACGAAGTCGTTGCTGGCCAGCTTGTCCTTCAGCGGTCCAACCAGATCGCGATAGGGCTGCGGCGCGCCGAACAGCGGCCAGCCGCCCATGATGCCGAACGCATCGAGCTTGGGGTTGGCGGCAAGGATGTCGGTCATCGCCTGCACGCCCTTGGCGCCGTCGTCATTGGTGAACACCGGACAGCCCGCCACTTCCGTCCAGCCGCCTTCGCCGGCAAGGGCTGCAAGTCCTTCCTTGCCCGACAGCGCGTCACGCATGCCTTGCGCGCGGCGAAGGATGTTGTCGGCCGCCGGATTGCCCTCGATGGTGCAGATCGTGCCGCCCTTCGGCTTGGCCTTCTTTATGTATTCGCCGATCTTCTTGCCCATCAGATAGTTGTCGGTGCCGAGATAAGTCTTGCGAAGTGCTGCGTCTTCCTTGGCAAGATCGGCATCGACGGTCATGATCGGGATCGACGGGTTGGCGCTTTTGATCGTTTGCGCGATCAGCGGCGCGTTGGACGGCGAAATCGCCATCGCCACCGTGTCCGGCTTGCTCAGCATATCCTGCACGATCTGCGCCTCGCCGGCCTCGTCGGAAGTCGACGCCGGACCGGTGTAGAAGCACCCATATTCCGAGCTGGCGTTTTCCTTGTTCCATTTCTCGCAGCCCTGGTGGATCGCCTCGAAGAACGGATTGTCGAGACCTTTCACCACGATGACGAGCTGCTTCTTGGCCAAAGCCGGCCCGGCGCCCAACGCCATGGCGGCGACGGCGGCGAGCAAAACTGTTTTCCTCATGTCAGTCCTCCCTTGGAAACAGACGGACACGGCGTGCCCGCCACACAGATCGGCCGAATGCGAGATGACAGAAGCAAGCGCTCGTGCCGTCAGGCCAGGCCGATAAGTATTTTCAGATGCGACCAGCCCGGCAACGATGCCGGCACGGTCGATAATCCTCTACCGGTTGCGCCGCCAAACAACGTCGTCAAAGCCGGCATATCTTCCTCCGACGCTCAACTAATAACGGCTTGCCGCCAACGTCAATTGCTATTTGTCCTACAAAACGGATTTTTCCCGAAAGGCGGGATCTCATTCGTCCGACAATTGCCCAAATCTTATTCGTCAGACAATTGACGCCCATGCAGGCATTTGCGTAAATGACCGCGTCGCTGCTTCCGGGAGGAGCTGGGGTAGCGAACCGAAGCCGTCGCCCCTTCCGGGACAGACGGCCAGACATGGGAGGCAAAAGGCTGGTGGCGGTTCTCGAACTCACCAACATCTCGAAGCATTTCGGCGCCATCCAGGCGGTGAACGACGTGTCGCTGTCGATCGAGCCCGGCCAGGTCGTCGGCCTGATGGGCGACAACGGCGCCGGCAAGTCGACGCTGGTCAAGATGATCGCCGGCAATTTCCGCCCGAGCCACGGCACCATGCAGATGGACGGCAAGGATCTGATCCTGCACAAGCCGGTCGAGGCCCGCCAGCACGGCATCGAGATCGTCCACCAGGATCTGGCGCTGTGCAATAATTTGACGGCGGCGGCCAATGTCTATCTCGGCCGCGAACTGCGCCGCGGCGTCGGGCCCTTCCGTATCCTCGACTATGCCGCCATGTACAAGCGCGCCGGCCAGATATTCGCCGAGCTCAAATCCGAGACGCGTCCGCGCGACCTCGTCAAGCAGATGTCCGGCGGTCAGCGCCAGGCGGTGGCGATCGCCCGCACCATGCTGTCACAGGCCAAGATCGTGCTGATGGACGAGCCTACAGCGGCGATTTCGGTCCGCCAGGTGGCGGAGGTCCTCAACCTGATTCGCCATTTGCGCGACCAGGGCATCGCCGTGGTGCTGATCAGCCACCGCATGCCCGACGTTTTCGACGTCGCCGATCGCGTCATCGTCATGCGGCGCGGCAGGAAAGTCGCCGACAAGGCGATCGCCTCGAGTTCGCCCGAGGAAGTGACAGGGCTGATCACCGGCGCCATCGAGCAGGTGGTGTGAGAGCGGCAAAACCGGATTTCATTGCGCTGGCGCGTTTCGCTGCCAGCAGGAAAGGTCGATAATGGCAGTCACCCTTGATCAGACGATCACGCAGAAACAGCACAGTTTTCTGTCGCGGCTGCTCTCCAGCCAGACGTTCTGGGTGGTGATCGCCGTCATCCTCGCCTGTATCTTCCTGTCCTTTGCCACGGATGCCTTCGCCACCCCGAAGAACCTCTTCAACATCACCCGCAACGTCACCTTCGTCGCCATTGTCGCGCTGGGCATGACCTTCGTCATCATCACCGGCGGCATCGACCTCTCGGTCGGTTCGGTGCTGTGCCTGTGCTCGATGGTGCTGGCCGTTACCATGCATGCCGGGTTTTCGATCGAAGTCGGCATCCTGGCCTCGATCGCCACGGCACTCGTCATCGGCGGCTTCAACGGCATTCTGATCGCCTATCTCGGCTTCCCGCCCTTCGTGGTGACGCTCGGCATGCTGTCGATCGCCCGCAGCCTCGCCATGGTCGCCTCCAACAACACCGTCGTCTTCCAGTTCGGGCCCGATCACGACAAGCTGCTGGCGCTGGGCGGCGGCGCCTGGCTGTTCGGGATCGCCAATCCGGTGCTCTACATGATCCTTTTGACGCTGATCACCGGCTTCGTCCTGCGCTGGACCAAGTTCGGCCGGCACATCTTCGCCATTGGCGGCAACGAGCATGCGGCGACGCTGACCGGCGTTCCGGTGCGCCAGATCAAGGTCGCCGTCTACATGATCTCGGCGTTGTCGGCGGGAATAGCCGGCATCATCCAGACCGGCTGGCTGGGCGCCGTCACCACCAATCTCGGCAACGGCATGGAGCTGCAGGTCATCGCCGCCACCGTCATCGGCGGCGCCAATCTCGCCGGCGGCGTCGGCACCGCCTTTGGCGCCATCGTGGGTGCCGCCCTCATCGAGGTGATCCGCAACAGCCTCGGCCTGCTCGGTATTAACGCCTTCTGGCAGGGCACCTTCATCGGCGGCGCCATCCTGCTGGCGGTGCTGTTCGACCGCATCCGCAACTTCAGGCGAAGCGACTAAAAGCCTGTCTTCGCCGAAGCGGCGTTCATTTCGGTCCTATCGCTCAGTCTGAAAATCGGCTGAAGCGGCCTGCCGCGAATACCGGGCGTGCGGCTATGCCTTGACGGACACGGAAAACCGGCCGCACAATCCCCAAGCAGGCGAAGGGAGGCCAGTCGCCTGCGGGAGGATATACCCATGACGGAAGCGATCAGGCTCTACTGGGGCCGGTTCGGACATGTTTCTGTCCTGAATGTCGCGAGCGACTTCGTCACCCATGCCCATGTCGAGGCACATCTCATCATCTGGCTGGAAGGCACCGCCGGCGAGATGACCATCGGCCGTGAGACGGTCCTGCTTGGACCTGGCACGGCTGCCGGCATCAACTCGCTGCAGCCGCATAGCCATGTGCTGTCGCACGACGGCACCCCAGGCCTGTTCCTCGCCTTCTACATCGACGCGGATTGGGCACGGCGGCGCCGTGACCTGCCATCGTCCGCGCCGCTTTTCGCGCAGGCGGCAATCACGCTCGAACCCTGGCTGCACCAGGCCGCTGCCGGCCTGCTCGATCATCTGACCGACAATGAGAGCATTGACGATGTCGCCAATTACGAGATCGAGCGCTTCATCGATTCGGTGCTGGATGCCGCCGACGCTTCAGCTCCGCAGGAGCCGCGCGGCCGCGTGAACACCATGCAGGATTTCCGCGTCCGCAAGGCGATCCAGCTGATGAAAGCCAATGTCTGCGAGCGTATCTCCTTCGATGACGTGGCGCGCAGCGTCGGCCTGTCGCGGCCGCATTTCTTCGCCCTGTTCAAGGAACAGACCAGTTTGACGCCCAACGTCTACTGGAACACGCTGCGCATGGAGGAAGCGGTGCGCCAGCTCCAGTGGTCGCATGAGCCGCTGATATCGGTCGCCTGCAATCTCGGCTTCACCACCCAGGGCAATTTCTCGCGTTTCTTCCGCGACCATGTCGGCGTGCCGCCGACGCTCTATCGCGAAGCGGCGCGAGCAGTGTCCTGACGGGCCGGAAAGCGGCTATTTTCAGACTGATTGATACGTGCCCAAGACGCATTGATAAGCACCGCGACCACGATCGGCCTACCGTCCCAAGCAGAACGTTTGCAGGGGAAAGAGCATATGGCTGATGTCACCATCTCCACCGTCATCGACGCGCCGGTCGAAAAGGTCTGGGCGCGCATCCGCGACTTCAACGGACTGCCGAATTGGCATCCGCGCATGGTCGAAAGCCATATCGAGGACGGCAAGGACGCCACCACGATCGGCTGCGTGCGCAACTTCCAGCTGGCCAGCGGCGCGCGGCTGCGCGAAAAGCTGCTCGATTTCTCCGATGAGAATTTCCTCGTCAGCTATTCGATCCTGGAAACGCCGCAGCCGCTCACCAACCACAGGGCTACGCTGCAATTGCGGCGCGTCACCGACGGCGACCGCACCTATGCCGAATGGACCGCCAGCTTCGACGCAGCACCCGAAGAAGCCGACAAGCTGGCCGAGGGCATGGGCGCCAATGTCTTCCAGGGCGGCTTCAACGCCCTGAAGAGCCATTTCGCCGGCCAGGGTTGAGGAGCGGGCCATGGCGCTGGCATTGCAGAGTTTTGTAACGGTGAAAGACGCCAGCGCGGCGCTGAAAGCCGCCGGCACGCGCTATCTCGGCGGTGGCACGCTCGTCTTGCGCGCCGCCAATGAGGGCGACGTTTCGGTCTCCGGCCTTGTCAGGTCGACCGACCCGGCCTTGTCGGTCATCACGGTCTCCGGCGGCACGATCCGCATCGGCGCTTCGGTGACCATGGCGGCGATCGCCCGCCATCCCGAGCTCGGCCAGCTTGCCAAGGCCGCGCGTGCCGTTGGCGGTCCGGCGATCCGCAACATGGCGACCGTCGGCGGCAATCTGTTTGCGCCAAGCCCCTATGGCGATTTCGCAGTCGCCCTGCTGGCGCTGGACGCCATGGTGAGCACCAATGACGGCGAAATGCCGATGGAAGCGTTTCTGGCCAAGCGGGGCGGGAGCCGCGCGATCGTCACCTCGGTCAGCTTCACGCGGCCGGCGCAGGGAAGCTTTCGATTCGTGAAGGTCTCGCGGGTAAAGCCCAAGGGCGTCTCGGTGCTCAGTATCGCCGCTATCCTGGAACAAGCCGGCGACGGCACGATATCCTCGGCGCGCATCGCGCTCGGTTGTATGGCCGACCGGCCGATGCGAGCCAAGACAGCCGAAAAAGCGCTGCTCGGCAGGACACTGGACGCGGACGGCATCGCTTCGGCACTGGCCGCCGCGGGCGACGGCACCGCACCAATCACCGACCCGATCGCCAGCGCCTGGTATCGCGCGCAAGTGCTGCCGGTTCATCTCGGTCGGCTGCTGCTCAGCTAGTCACATTCGGTGCGCGCGCTTGCCCTGCGGGGCAGGCGCGCAAGGAGGAAGAATGGCAAAGGTTCCCGTCCAGTTCACGCTCAACGGTTCTGAGAAGGCCGAATTCGTCGAAAGCGGCACCACGCTGCTCAACGCCTTGCGCGACAAGATCGGCGACACTTCGCCGAAGGGCGGCTGCCATCAAGGCACCTGTGGCGCCTGCTCGGTGATCGTCGACGGTGAGCTCCGGCTGTCCTGTCTGACGCTCGCCGAAACCTGCAACGGCGCTGCCATCACCACCACATCGGGTCTTGCCGAAGGCGGCGTCCTGCATCCGCTGCAGCGCGCCTTTCTCGACGCCTTCGCCACCCAATGCGGCTTCTGCACGCCGGGCATGCTCATGGCGGCCAAGGTGTTGCTCGACCACACGCCCGATCCCAGCCGCGACGATGTCGTCGAAGCGCTGTCGGGCAACATATGCCGCTGTACAGGCTACGAGCCTATCATCCAGGCGGTGCTCACCGCCGCTCGCGCCAACTCGCAGAACGCGGCCTGAGGGAAGCAAGATGGAACTGCGCAAAAGCTATTTTTCGGACGTCCGCAAGGATGACCTCAACGAGATCGGCCAGCCGAGGCCCCGCTCGGATTCGCCCGGCCATGTCACCGGCAAAACCGCCTATTTCGCCGACCGCAACTTTCCCGGCATGCTGCATCTGAAGATGGTGCGCAGCCCGCACCATCATGCCCGCATCCGATCGATCGATACGTCCGAAGCGGAAAAACATCCGGGCGTGGTGAAAATTCTCACCGCCAGGGACGTCCCGCACAATGTCTACACCATCCTGATCCTGATCCAGATCGGGCCGGAGGACGAGGCGGTTCTGGCCGACGGCAAGGTGCGCTGGAAGGGCGAGGCCGTGGTGGCGGTGCTGGCCGAGACGGAGCGCGCCGCCCAGGAAGCCGCGGCCAAGGTCAAGGTCGACTACGAGGTGCTGCCGGCCGTCTTCGACATGGAGGAAGCGCTGAAGCCCGGCGCGCCCCTCGTCAACGAGTATCACGGCCAGAACTACTATCTCTATGACAGCGGCGAGTGCCGCAAGGTGCGCTTCGGCGATGTCGAGGCGGGGTTTGCCGAGGCCGACTACGTCCTCGAACAAAGCTACCAGTCCTCGCCGATAGAGCATGCGCCGACCGAGACCACCGGCTGTATCGTGGCACCGGAGGGCAATGACCGCTTCACCTGCTATACCAACACGCAGGCGATGTTCTTCACCCTCGACAACACGTCGATCATTTTGCAGATGCCGGGCAGCAAGCTGCATTTCGTCGGCGGCACGGTCGGCGGCGGCTTTGGCGGCAAGGTCGATGTCATCGTCGAACCGATCGCGATCCTCGGCGCCAAGCTAACAGGGCGACCGGTCTGTTTTACCTACAGCCGCGAGGAGGAGATGCAGATCTCGTCACCTCGCGCGGCCGAAAAGGTCGTCATCAAGGACGGCGTGATGAAGGACGGCCGCATCGTCGCGCGCAAAGTCACCGGCTACACCGACGCCGGCGCCTACTCCCGCCATTCGCCCTATGGCGCCCAGAAGGGCGCGGGGCACTATCCCGGCCCCTACACCATCCCCAATGTCTGGATCGACACGTACTGCGTCTACACCAACCGCACCCCCTCCTCCGCCATGCGCGGCTTCGGCGTCACCATCGGTGACTTCGCGCTGGAGGTGCAGATGGACAAGCTGGCGCGGCTGATCGGCATGGATCCGCTCGAATTCCGCTTCATCAACGCCTATCGCGACGGCGATATGAAGGCGCATCGCCAGCCGACCGAAGGGGCGGCCCTCATAGAGTGCATGCAGGAGGCTTCGCGCGCCGCCAACTGGCCCGTGGCCGAGAAGTACATGGCGATGTCCTCCTACGCGAAGGGAGCTTGAGATGGCGATCAGGCGCGGACGCGGCGTTGCCGCGATCAATTATCCCACGGGCATGAACCTTGGCGGCGATCCCACCCAGGCGCTGGTGCATTCGACCCCAACCGGCAATTTCATGGTGACCCTATCATCGGTCGATCTCGGCCAGGGCATGAAGCAGATCATGGCGCAGATCTGCGCCGAGACAATTGGCGTGCCGACCGACCGCGTCGTCGTCGACACCGCCGATACCGACACCGGCCCGCACTGCATGGGCACTTTCGCCTCGCGCGGCACGCACCGCGCCGGCAACGCCGTCATCCAGGCGGCGAGGGAAGCCCGCCAGGTGATGCTGGAAGTGGCCGCGGAGGAGTTGGAGGTCAACGCCTCCGACCTCGAGACCGACGGTCAGGGCAACATATTGGTGAAGGGCGCGCCGCAGAAATCGATCTCGATCTTCGACGTCGCTCTGTCGGCGCATTTCAAGCGCGGCCGCTCGATCTCGGGACGCGGCATGTTCCTCATCCCGCGCTCCTATCCGGAGAAGGAGACCGGCGCGATGAAGCCGTCGACCTGTTACGCGCATGCCTGCACGGTGGCCGAGGTCGAGGTCGATGACGAGACCGGCGAGGTGACGGTGCTGACGGTGAAGAACGTCTTCGAGATCGGCCGTGCGCTGAATCCCAAGATGGTCGAGCAGCAGCTGGTCGGCGGCTCCTGGATGGGCATCAGCCATGCGCTCTACGAAACGACCGAGCCCTATTATCCTAACCGTGACCACGGCGGCACCGACTTCAACCAGTATCTGATGCCAGGTCCCGGCGACCTGGCCGAAACCGAGATTATCGTGCTGGAGCGGCCCTCGGCAGATGGTCCTTACGGCGCCAAGGGGCCCGGCGAAATGTGCGCCAATCCACAGATTCCGGCGGTCACCAATGCCGTTTTCGACGCTGTCGGCGTGCGCATCGACACGCTACCGATCACGCCGGAACGCATTTTGCGTGCGCTCAAGGCGCAAGCGACGACCTGAGGACCGACATGCCCGAGGTAAACGCCGAAACGGTCGCGACTTCGCCAGAAGCGGTCGCCGAGCGCCTCGCTGCCTCGCATTATCTGGCTGATGAAAGCCTGGCGACGGCCATCTTCCTGGCGATCCGGCTGGGCAAGCCGCTGCTGCTCGAAGGCGCTCCGGGCGTCGGCAAGACGGAAGCGGCCAAGGCAATCGCCGGGCTGCTCGGCCGCGATCTGGTGCGGTTGCAATGCTATGAAGGCATAGACGCCGCGCATGCGCTCTATGAGTGGAATTACCAGCGCCAGCTGCTCGCCATCCGCCATGCCGGCGAGCAAGAAGTCGATATCTACGACGACCGCTTTCTGATCGCCCGCCCGCTGCTGCAGGTCCTGAAGGCGCCGGAGCAGCGCATCCTGCTGGTCGACGAGATCGACCGTTCCGACCACGAATTCGAGGCGCTGCTGTTGGAGTTTCTTTCCGACTTCCAGATCAGCATTCCCGAGCGCGGCACCATCCGCGCCACCGCACAGCCGATCGTCATCCTGACCTCCAACCGCACCCGCGAACTCGCCGAAGCGCTCCGGCGGCGTTGCGTCTATCACTGGATTGGCTATCCCGATGCCGAGCGTGAGGCGGCCATCATCATGCTGCGCGCCGGCGATGTCGCAGAGGCAACGGCACGCGCCGTGGCCACAGCCGTGCAGACCATCCGCGCGCGTCCACTCGCCAAACCGCCCGGCATCGCCGAGGCGGTCGAATGGGCCAATGCCGCGACCATTCTCGAAAAAGGCGGCAGTCCATGGCCGGAAGCCTTCCGCCGCGCCATCGGCGTGCTGATCAAGGACGAGGAGGATCTGTCCTACATCGCGCCCGAGCTCGGCCGGATCGTCGACGAGGTGCTGGCGTGAGCCGCGACGTCATTCAGCAACGCGGGCGGGACAGCGCCCCCCTCTGTCCTGCCGGACATCTCCCCCGCGCCGCAACGCCCTTGCTCAGCTTCGCTCGCCTGCTGCGCCGCTACGGCTTCGCTATTGCCCCGGAACAAGTCTCCCGTTTCATGCAGGCCGTGACCCTGCTGGGGCCGCGCTCGATGGCGGACATCCGTGAGGCGGCCCTGGCCACACTAGCGCCGCCGCCTGACCGCCGCGACGAATTCGAAGCGCATTTCCAGAGCCATTTCTATGGCAACGCGTCAGCTGTGATCGAAGGCGATGCAGACGAGGAAACGCGCATCAAGGATGATGGCGGTGCCGACGACGAACGGATCGAGGCCGAGCAGAAACAGGAAGGCGGCGAGTTGTCTTCTGCCCTGGAGCAGTTGAGCTCGCGCGACTTCCAGCGCGACGACGACAGTCTGACCGCGTTTCGCCGAAAGCTGTCATCGGCCCTGCCCGCCCGATGTTCCTTCCGCACCGTGCGTACCCATTCGCGCGGCAAGCTCGACCTGCGCCGCTCGCTCAGGGAAATCGTCGGCGCAGATGGCGATGTCCCCTCGCCGCTGCTGCGCCGCCGCCAGACCGTGCCGCGCAAACTGCTGCTCTTGATCGATGTCTCCGGCTCGATGAAGCTGCACACCGCCGACTATCTCAAGCTGGCGCATGCCGCCGTCCAGGGCGCGGACCGCGCCGAGATCTTTACCTTCGGCACGCGGCTCACCCGCATCACCTCGGCATTGCGCATCCGCGACCGCGATCAGGCGCTGGCGCGCGCGGCGGCCCAGGTCGACGATTGGGATGGCGGCACCCGCATGGGACCGACCCTGCTGGCATTCCTCTCGGTGCCGCGCTTTTCGTCGTTCACGCGCGGCGCCGCGGTCGTCATTCTCTCCGACGCGCTGGAGCGCGGCGACCATGCCGAACTGGAGATTGCCATGCGCAGGCTTAGCGCCCGCGCCTTCCGGCTGTCGCTGGCGACCCCGCTGGCCGGCGATCCGCGCTTCCAGCCGGCGACAGCGGCGCTGCGCGCCATCCTGCCCGACCTCGACGATCTGGTCGACGGCTCGTCGCTGGCCGGCCTCACCGATTTCATCCTGTCGCTCGCACGCCCCGCCCCGGCGGCCGCGACCATCTGGAAAAGGGTATCGTGATGCAGAAAGCCATCGACGCGCATTTCCACATCTGGCGCCAGAAGGACCAACCATGGCTGGTCGGCCCGATGGTGCCGCGCATCTTCGGCCCTTACGAACCGATCCGCCGCGACTATCCGATCGATGAATTTTTGGCCGACCAAAAAGGTTCGGGCGTCGAAAAAGCCGTTTATGTCCAGACCAACTGGGCCAAGGAGGATTTCGAGAAGGAGGTCGCCTTCCTGCAGAAGACCGCTGACGAGACCGGCTGGCCGCACGCCATCGTCGGCTATGCCGACATGACGGTGGACGATGTCAGGCCGCAGATCGACCGGTTGATGAAATACAGGCTGCTGCGCGGCGTGCGCATGCAACTGCACTGGCACGAGACCCCGGCCTTCCGCTTCGCCGCCTCGGCCGACCAGGTGATCGACCCCAAGGTCCGCGCCAACGTCGCGCGGCTGAAGGATTACGGCCTGTCCTTCGACCTGCAGCTCTTCCCCGCCCAGATGAAGGACGGGCTGACGCTGGTCGGCGAAAACCCGGAGACGAATTTCATCCTGACCCACGCCGGCATGCTGACCGGCATGGAACCGGAAACCACCGAAGCCTGGAAGGCCGGCCTGCGCACACTGTCGGCGGCGCCCAATCTCTACGCCAAGCTGTCTGGCCTCGGCACCTTCGTTCACCGCAACGACCCGGCGCTGATCGCCTACATCATCGACAATGCGATCGATATTCTTGGCAGCGACCATCTGATGTTCGGCTCGAACTTCCCGATCGAGAAGCTCTGGACCGGCCACGCCGAACTGATCAAGGCGCACCGCGATGCGGTGGAGAAGCATGGCACGGCGGCGGAAGCCGACATTTTCTGGAACGCGGCGGAGAAGGTTTACAGGCCGGTGTAGCGCGTCTTTCCTCACTTCACCTCGAACTGTGGATCGACCGGGATCTGCATTGCCGTCACCAGATGGTTGGTCTGTCCCGCCAACCCGATGATCGACACCAGTTCGCCATGCTGTGCATCTGTCATGCCCTTGGCGCGCGCCGCCGCGGTGTGCGAATGGACGCAATAGGAGCAGCCATTGGCGGTCGACACCGCGATGTAGATCATCTCCTTGGTCAACGGATCGATCGCACTGTCTGCAACCATCACCGCCTTGAGCTGTTCCCAGATACGCTTCAGCGCCGCAGGATCATTGGCCAGCCCGCGCCAGAAATTATTGACGAAATCGGATTTGCGCGTCGCGCGGATGTCGTCGAACACCGCCTTTAAGGCCGGGATTTTCTCCACCTCGGCATCGCTCAGGAGTCTGGTGGTGGCCATGGTGTTTCCTTTCGTTTTTCAATGCCGGACGTTTGAATCGGACGCTGAACAGCCGCCGCCAATCCATTCACTTCATTCGCCTATTCGCCTTTTGCGACGCAAACGGCACCGCGAGGGTATGTCGAGATTCAAGTCAAGCTGGCGTTTGCAGGCCGGCCTCACCTGAATACCGACACACTCTCTAATGCACCGCCGCATACATAATCTTCTCCTCCGTCGCCTCGGCCGGCGAAAACTCCTCGACGATACGGCCCTGGCGGCAGACCAGGATCCGGTCGGACAGGTTCATGATCTCCGGCAGGTAGGACGAGATGACGACGACGGCCAGACCCTCGTCGGCCAGCCGGTTGATGATCTGGTGGATCTCGGCGATGGCGCCGACATCGACGCCGCGCGTCGGCTCGTCGAAGATGACCACGCGCGGCTTCTGCACCAGCCCCTTGCCGATCACCACCTTCTGCTGGTTGCCGCCGGAAAGCTCGACCACGCGCGCATTGTCGTTGATCGCCCTGATGTTCAGCGTCTTGGTCCATTCGGCGGAGAGCGCGCGCATCTCCTGCTGATTGATCACCCAGCCTTTTTCGCGGCCGGCCGCCAGCAGCCCGCCGAACAGGTTCTCGGCAATGCCCATCGTCTCGAAAATGCCTTCGCTCTTGCGATCCTCCGTGACGTAGACGATGCCGTCGGCCACCGCTTCGCTCGGCACGAGATAGCGCACCGGCCTGTCGTCCAGCTCGATCGCCCCGCCGCGCAGGAAATCGCGTTTGTAGATGCCGGACACGATTTTGAACGTCTCGGTACGGCCGGAGCCGATCAGCCCGAAGACGCCGGTGATCTGGCCTTCGAAGATCGAGAACGAATTGTTGCGCACGACATTGCTCATTGAGATGTCCTGCACCGACAGAACTTTCTTGCCCGCCTTGCGCAGCCTGGCCTCGTCTCGCTGGCGATAGATCTGCCCGGACAGCATGCGCCCGACCATGGCGGCAACGATCCGGTCGCGATCGAAGGCCGACGTGTCGTCGGTGATGACCAACTCGCCGTCGCGCAGGATGGTGATGCGGTCGGCAATCAGCAGCGCCTCTTCCAGCGCATGGCTGATGAAGACGATGGAGACGCCGCGCGCCTTGAGCCGCCGGATCAGCGCGAAGAAGTGCCGCTTTTCCTCCGGCGTCAACGTCGCGGTCGGCTCGTCGAAGATGATGATCTCGGCATTGTGGTGCACGGCGCGCGCGATCTCGACCATCTGGCGCTTGGCCGCGCCAAGCGTCGCCACCATGGCGTTCGGGTCGACCGGAAAATTCAGCGACTGCAGGAACTGCTGCGCGGAAATGTAGGTGCCGCGCAGCCGGTTGAGGAATTTCTCGGTGCCGAGATAAAGATTCTGCGCCACCGTCATCGACGGCACCAGGCTGGTCTCCTGGAACACCATTGCGATGCCCGCCTCGAGCGCCGCATGCGGCGAGGCGTAAGCGATCTCGCGTCCCTTGTGGAACATCTTGCCCGAACTGGCGTCGACCACTCCGGCGATGATCTTGGTCAGCGTCGACTTGCCGGCGCCGTTTTCGCCGAGCAGCGCGTGGATCTCGCCCTTGCGCAATTCGAAGCTGACATTCTTGACCGCGGGCACGCCGCGATAATTTTTGGTGACATTCTCCAGGCGCACGATTGGTTCCATCAAAACCCCCCGGCATCGACAGCCAACACGCAGTCGCCGCCCTTCGAGGCGACGAACAGTTCGCCATCTTTTTCAACCACGCTGCAAATGCCGTGACGTATGCCGTTGGCGCGGCTGTGCAGGCTGAACCGAGGCTGCATGTTCTGGTCGAGCCTGACCACCAGACCGTAGGAGCGGCTCGGCGACCAGGGCTTGTGGATGCCCATCGTGCGGATGCCGCCGCATTGCAGCGGTTGGAGGAAGCTGCGGCTTGAGGCCAGAGCCGGTGCGATCCAATAGGCCGGCGGCACCTGCTCGATCATGTCCTGACGGTAATGCGTCTCCTGCAGCACGAATTCGATCAGCCGGTTGCGCGGCGCAAACAGGGTCAGCCAGGCGCCGCCATCGGCTGCCGGCGACAGCCGCGCGGGATAGCCGGGCAGATGGGTCAACACCGTCGAGCGGCTGCCGCTTGCCGCCTCGAAGCGGATGAGCTGATGGCGCCAGCTCTCGCTCACCAGCACATCCCTGCCGATGGGATGGAGCCCATAGGGAAAGGCGATGGCGCCGGCCACCTTGCGGAAGGTCCCGCCTGCCGCATCCTGCTTCCAAAGCGATCCGGACGCGCCTTTCTTCATCAGGTCGGCCGCCCATTGTGATGGTGCGAATTCGGCCGAACCATTGGCCAGCCACAGAGCGCCGTCACCGGCATAGGCGAGCGCGGTGATGCAGCTGACACCAGCCGGTCGCGAAACATCCCTACCGCCGACCAGGAGCTTGCCGCTTTCCAATCCGACCGTCAGCTCACCCGATGGCGAGAACGCCAGCGCGGTAACGGTGGACGCAAAGGTCTCGACCAACTTGGGCGCGGTACCGGCGGCAATCGAATAGACGGCGTTGCCGCTGGAAGCGAGCAGCTTGTCGCCAGCACTCAGCAGGTTGTCCGGCTCGGTCAGTTCGGCAAACGCCGGCGCATCGTCAAGCTGCGTGTTGGGTCGGAAAGCGCCATCCAGCGGCGGGATCGTCACCGCCTTGCCGCGAAATAAATCCAGGATGGGATCGAGGATCATCGCTTTGCTCCCCAATAGGAAGCCGGGCTGGTCCAATTCGGGTCGGCGCCAGCAATCTTGTAGCGGCCGATGCGGTTGTTGAGGATGCCGCCGACGAAGAGATATCCCTTGTGCTCGCGCATCGAGGTGACCATCGGATGCGCGCCGCCCGAGAGGTCGCCCATCGCTTCGACGATCTCGCCCTCCTCCGTGAATTTCACCACGCCCCCGGTGTTGATGTTGGGGAACAGCCATTCGTCCTGCGGCAGCCGGCGTGTCATGCGCTTGCGCATGTCGGGATGGCGCAGCGACAGGTCGAAGCTCGGGGTGCGCATGCCGAGCCACGCCATCCAGTAATTGCCGTCGGAAGCGCGGTTGATGTTGTCGGGGTAGCCCGGCATGTCCCGGATGACGCATTCGGCGGTGCCGGCCTTCGGCCCTTCCAGCCAGTAGCGATGCACACGGCAGGCCCAGCTCTCGGCGAAGAACAGCGACTTGCCATCATGCGCCATGCACACGCCGTTGGTGTAGCGGTAGCCGTCGAGCAGCGTCCTGGTCGATCCGTCCTTCGGATCATAGACCAGCAGGCGGCCGGTGGCGCGGTTCTCGATCGAATCCAGCGCCCAGTCATGCGCGTCGTAGCGCTTGGTCGAGTCGGTGAAATAGATGCGGCCGTCCGGTGCTATGTCGCAGTCGTTGGGATCGCGCAGCCGTGCGTCGTCGACGACCGATGTCCAGGAGCGCGACGTTTCGGCCGACAGGCGTTTGACCTCACGATCGGGCGAGACGGAATAGAGCCCCATGGCGCCGACACAACTGATCAGATTGCCTGATTTGTCGAAGGCAAGGCCGAGCGGAAAGCCGCCGATATGAGCGAACACTTCCGACTTCACATAGCCCGGCGCGAAGAAGCGGACGATCTCGCCATGGCGCGTGCCGCAATAGAGGTGGTCGTCACGGTCGAGAATGACATCTTCCGGTCCCTCCAGTTCGCCGAGCCCGATATGGTCGGCGCCCGACAGCCTGTCGTCGAGTTCGTAGGATGTGCCGGAGCCGGGCGCCGCCGACTGCGTCTCGCCCATCCTGAGATAGACCGGCGCGACATAGACCTCGTTCAGCACCTTGTGGCGGTTCTTCAGCCAGCGGATGTCGATCGTCACCGCCACTGCCAGCATGATGCCCAGCACCATCTGGTTGGTGCCGGTGCCGTAGCCCAGCCTGATCAGGCCGTTGGTCATGGTCAAAACGATGATGGCGCCCATCAGCCCCTTGATCACCGAGCCGCGCCCGCCTCCGAGGCTGACACCGCCGACCACCGCCGCGGTCAGCGCCATGATCTCGAGGTTGAGGCCGGTGCCCGGCCCTGCTCCGCTCAGCCGGCAAGCTATGAGGAAGCCGCCGATCGAGGCGCAGAAGCCTGAGAAGACATAAGTCATGAACACGGTGCGGCGCACACGGATGCCGGCATTGTGGGCAGAGCGCCGGGAGCCGCCAACCGCCAGCACATGCCAGCCGGGCCGCGAGCGCGTCAGCGCGATATGAGTGACGATGGCGAGGATAATGGCCAACCACACCGAGACCGACAGGCCCCAGAAGGTGCCGTCGCCGATGAAGTCGAGCACATCGGAGGTGGCTTGGGACAGCTGCACATCGGCGGCATAGGTGGTGACCAGGATGTCGAACAGCGCCCGCCCGAAAATGAAGGTCACCAGCGTGGTGAGGAAGGCGCGCAGCCTGAGGTATCCGACGAGATAGCCGTTGACGGCGCCGAAGACGAGGCCGGCGGCAAGCGAAGCGGCCAGCGCCAGCCAGATCGACTGTTCGAGGATGAAGAAGACATAGACGGCCGAAAAGCAGGACAGCGCAAAGATCGAGCCGACCGACAGGTCGATGCCGCCGCCAAGCATCACCACCGTCATGCCGGTGACGACCATCGAGAATTCACCGAGCTGGCGGGTCGATTCCTGCAGCGAGGTCAGTTTGAAGAAGCCCGGAATGATCGAACCGAACACGCCGAGTGTCGCCACCAGTGCCAGGAAGGGAATGGCATTGTCGGTCCAGCGCTTGGTCAGTATCTCGCCGACCAGATGGTCGGGCACGAGATTGTAGCGCCAGGCCTGGAGGCGTTCGCGAAAGGACATCAGGTCACTGCTATTGCGAGAGAAGAGAAAAAGGTGGCCGGGTAATCGCTCCGGAGCAATTCTCAACTTCGCCGCTGCCCCTCATCCGCCTGCCGGCACCTTCTCCCCGTGAAGAACGGGGAGAAGGGATAAGCTCCAGCGTCGACACCCCCTCTCCCCGTTTTCACGAAGAGAGGGTAAGGTGAGGGGCAGCGCCGAGGTTGGAGATTGTCCACGTACAACCCGGCCGCCATGTTGATATCAGGCGTAAACTCGCGACCTACTTCGCCGCAGCTTCCGCTTGCAGCGCTTTCAGGTCCCAGCAGCTGTCGGGCTTGAGGTCGGCCTTGGTCGTCGCCTTCTCCAGCGTGTAGATGTAGGTGTGCGACGTGCCGGCCGGCTGGCCGCTCTGCAGCAGGAACTTTATGATGGCGTTCATGTCCCCCGACTGCCGGGCAAGGTCGGTCATGACAACCGCGCCATAAGTGCCGTCCTGCAGCTTGTCGCAGTCGGCCGCCTTTTCGCCGCCTCCGGTGGTGACCAGGAAAACCTTGCCCTCGAGCTTGGCATCACGGATCGCGGCCGACGCGCCAGTAGCATCACCATCCCAGAAGTCGATGATCGAGCAGATGTCGGGGTTCTGCTGCAGCATCGTCGTCGTGACATTGCGCGAGGTGGTCGCATCCCAGTTGGAGTCGGGCTTGGCCACGACCTGAAACTCGGGATGCTTTTCCAGTACCTTCATGATGCCGGCGTACTGATAAAGGCTGGAGGAGTTCGCTTGATCGCCCTGCACAAGGCCGATCTTTTTGGACGAGTTCTCGCCGCAGCCCTTGATCGCGGCTTCCGCCTCGAGTTGGCCGAGCCGGTCCCAATCGCTGCCGACAAAGGCATCGGCCGGGAAATTGGCGGGATTGTCGACCAGGATCACGTAGGTGCCGGCTGCCTGCGCCTTCTTCATCAGCTTGGAGTAGGAATTGAGGTCGGGCGCGTGGATGATCAGCACGTCAGGCCTGGTGTCGGAGGAGATGGCATCGGTGATCGCCTGCGCGCCGGCATCGACGACCCAGTTCGGATCGCGCGTCTCGAACGTGCCGCCCCAGGCCTCGACTTCGGTCTTCAAATAGTGCGCCCAGCCCTGCGCCAGGTCGAAGCCCATCGCCAGCGGCACCAGCATGACGCGTTTGCCCTTGAGTGCCTGCGCATAGGCAGCGGGGCCCGGATCGTCGGCAGCGAAGCTCGGCGCCACGAACGCGGTGACCGCAAGCGCCGTCGCGGCGGCCATCAATGTTTTGATCAGTTTCATGTCACATCCTCTGGTTGGTCGTTGTTATTTACGGCCGGCCCCAACCGTCCGCTTTGGTCTAGTCTTCCTGTTTGAGCATGATCTTTTCCGAAAAGTTCCCACTTTTCGGGATCATGCTCTAGATGTCGCCCTGCTGCGCCGTCTGTTCGTCACGCGGATTGATGATGCCGTCGACGATGATGGCACCGAGCAGGATCGCCGCCTTGATCAGGTTTTGGTAGAGCAGCGGAATGTCGATGATGGTCATCGCATTGAGCAGGATGCCGATCAGCGCCGCTCCGACCAGCACGTTTCGCACCCCGCCTCGTCCGCCCGAAAGCCCGATGCCGCCGATCACCGCCACCAGCACGATGTCGTAGAGCAGCGTCGAGTTGACGACGCGGGTGTTGATCGAATGCAGGCTGGCCGCTGTCAGCAGGCCGGCGATCAGCGCGACGAAGGCGGAAAGCACATAGCGCAGCACCAGCATCGGCCGCACTGGAATACCGATGTTGCGCGCGGCGACCGGATTATCGCCGGCGAAATAGATGTAGCGGCCCCATTTGGTGTAGCGCAGGAACAGGAAGAACAGGAAAGCCAGTGCAGCGAAGACGAACACCTCGATGGGAATGTCGAGGAAGCGCAGGCCGCCAAGCAGTTCCACCCAATGGCCCTGCGGCACCGGAACCGCATCCTGCGTGATCAGTTGCGAGCGCACATAGCCGAAGACGAAGGAGCCGGTGGCAAGCGTCACGAAGATCGCCGGCACGTCGGCGTAAGCGACGAGAAAGCCGTTGAGCAGGCCGATGGCGAGCACGCTGGCCAGCACATAGGCGAAGGCGAGCCCGTCAGGCGTTCCTGAATTCATCAACTGCAGATACCAGGCGACCGACATCGCCATGATCGCCACCGCCGAGAGGTCGATGCCACGGCCAATGATGACGACCGCCATGCCCAATGCCAATATGCCCAGTACCGAAACCGAACGAACGATGGCAACGAGATTGTTCGGAGCGATGAAGCCCGGCAGGCCTATGGCCGCGGCAATGAACAGCATCACCGCTATGGCAAAGACAATACCTTCCTGGTTCAGGCTCTTGAAACTCGGCCGACCGATCGCGTTCATTGTCTGTCTTCACCCCGGCGGCAGCGCTGCCGCCCCTGGGAAGAAAGCTAATCGGCTCAACGTCGGTTCGTCAAATGAATCCGCGTTCAAAACACGGACTGCCGACGAGACTCGCGATGTGGACGCATTGATTGCTGATGCTGGCGCAATGCCTGGAAACTTCAGCACTTTTGGCAATTGTTTGCGCCATCCCTGCGTCTTGCGCAAGCACGACACCAAGGCGCAAGGCGAAGATGGAATTTAACCCTGCGGTGGATGGGAAAATTCGATTTCAGTTCCCGGCCATGTGGCCGGAAACCTCGGCGCCGGCGGTCCTCGGCAACACCAGGAAACGGAACGACGCCACCAGCCCGATAACGCCGATCACCAGAAAGGTGACTCGAAAATCGACGAGGTCCAGCGCCGGCTGGGCCCTGGTGATCTGCGACAGGTTGAGGATCGCCGCAGCTATCGCCACACCGAACAGCATTGCCACCTGCTGCAGCATCGAGGACAGCGTCGCCGCCGAGCTGCGCTGCGCCGCGGCGACATCGGCGAAGGCCAGCGTGTTCAGCGCCGTGAACTGCATGGAACGCGACAGGCCGGCGATCAGCATCAGCCCCACCACGAGCGCCTGCGGCGTCTGCGGCGAGATCGCCGCGCAGGCCATGATCGATGCGGACGCAATGACGCCGTTGACGACCATCACCGAACGAAAGCCGAAGTGGCGCAGCATCGGCGTCGTCACCGTCTTCATCCCGAGATTGCCGAGGAAATAGGCCAGGATCATCATGCCGGCATCGACCGGGCTCATGCCAAAGCCGACCTGGAACAAAAGCGGCAGCAGGAACGGCGTGGCGTTGATCGCGACGCGGAATATGGTGCCGGCCGCAAGCGTCGAGATGGCGAAGGTCAGCACCTTGAACGAGGACAGGTCGAGCAGCGCATGGGGCGCGCGCCGGAGATGCCGCACCGCCAACCAGCCGATGACGATCCCTGCCGCGACCAGCAGCACCGTCGGCAGCACGCCGTCGTCGGGATGCGCGATACGCTCGAGGCCGCAGAGAAGGCAAGCAAGTCCCGCCGATGTCAGGAAGAAACCCGGCCAGTCGAGTGGCTTGGGATCGGCTTCACGGTCACCGGGGATGAAGCGGGCGACCAGCGCCAGCCCGATCAGCCCAAGCGGGATGTTGATGAAGAAATTCCAGTGCCAGGAGAGATAGGTGGTGATGAAACCGCCAAGCACCGGACCAACGACAGGCGCGAACAGCGCCGGCCAGGTGATGAGCGCGGTTGCGTTGAGCAGTTCCGATTTTGACGCGTTGCGCAGCACCAGGATGCGGCCGACCGGCGTCATCAATGCGCTGCCCAGCCCTTGCGCGGCGCGCGCCGCGACGAACTCGGTGAGATTCTCGGAGAAGCCGCAGGCGAGCGAAGCCAGCGTGAACAGTGCGATCGCCATCAGGAAGATGTTGCGCGCGCCGAACCGGTCGGCGAGCCAGCCCGACGCCGGCACGAACACCGCCATGGTCAGCATATAGATGGTGATGCCGATGCTCATCGCCACCGCCGGCACGCCGAAGGAGGCGCCCATCTGCGGCAGCGACGTCGAGATGATCGTCGAATCCAAGAGCTGCATGAAGAAGGCAATGGCGACGATCAGCGCCACACGCCGCGAACTGCTGGCTGGGTCGGCTAAAACGTCAGTCTCGGGGATGGCAGTCATGACGGACCGCTTTGAACAGCATTTGGCCGGCGGCGTCCAGATCCGTGACCATTCGCGCCGGCCGGAAAAGCCGCGACGGCTTTGCCGCCAGGCTCTCCACCGATCTCGGCAAGCCGGTCAAGGCTGTGGCCGACTGGCAAAGTTGCGTCGAGGCGCCGACATCGTCGTCGAGGCCTCGCGGCTGCCGGAACCGCAGCCGCTGCTGAAGACCGAGTGGATCAAGCGTGGCACGCTGGTCGTGCCCTATGGCACGATGAGCGCGGTCCGAAATACCTGTCGCCGGTCGGCGGCGCATCGGCCGGCTTCGTGCCGCTGCAGAAGACGGTAACATCGATCCTGGCCGCCATCCGCCACAAGGCCAATCCGGTGATGCTCGATTTCCTGCCCGTCTCCGAGGGCGTCGAGGACCATGCCACGCAGACGCCGCTGGCCGTTTCGAAATGCGCCGCCATGATCGCACTGTGGCGCCGGTTGATCGCCTTCGAACTGATGGCGGCCGCCCAGGCCGTCGACCTGCGCGACGGGCAGACGCTGGCGCCGCGCATGGCCGCTATCCATAAGGCGATACGCGCGCTGGTGCCGGCGCTGAAGGAGGATCGGCCGCTCGGCATCGAAGCCGAAGCGCTTCATGCCGCGCTTGTCGATGGGAATTGGCAGCCGATCTTAGCCCAGGCCGACCTTGTCGAGGAACAGACGTAGCTCGGCCGGGTCCATGTGCACCACATGCCTGTCCTCGGGATAGACGCCGCTGTTGACGTCGGCGACATATTCGGAGAATGCGGCCACCCGCTCCGCCTGCAACCGATCATATTCAGCGGCGAAGTTGCGATAGACCTTGGAGTGTCGTGGCATGTGGCCCCGATTCTGCCCGAGGATATCTTCGGCGAACAGATATTGCGCGTCGCAACCGGTGCCCGCGCCCATCGACAGCATGATCAGCGAGGTACGCTCGGAGATCGCCTTGGCGACCTCGACCGGCACCACTTCGATTTCGGCGCCGATCGCGCCGGCGGCCTCGAGCTGTTTCACCGCTTCGAACACCTGCATGGCGGTGTCGGCGGTCTTGCCGACCGCCTTGAAGCCGCCGGTCCATGTCGCGCGGGATGGAATGAGGCCGACATGGCCGATGACGGGGATGGCATCGTCCGCCATCCGCTTTATGGTGGCGTAGCCCGCGCTGCAATAGACCGCGTCGGCGCCGGCCTTGTAGAGCCGGAAAGCCCAACGCAGGAAATCATCCGATGTGCCGATTTCGTAGAAATTGTCTCCCGGCATGGTGAACAGGCTCGGTGCCGCATCGCGGTATTGCGGGTTGAGCACGAGTTCCGGCGGCACGGAGACGATATCGACCCCTGCCCGCTCGGCAGCTTCCGCCTCGTCCAGGGTCAGCACGCGCAGCATGGTCAGCTGACGCTTGCCTTTCATGGCGCGCAGGTCGGCAACGGTCGGTCTCTTTCGGCTCATAAACGTCCCTCTTTTGCTTGCCGCGGTGCCGGATCGGTTTGCCGCGCTTTAGATCTCGATCATCACCTTGCCAGCTTCGATCTTCACCGGATAGGTCGCAAGATTGACGCAGACCGGCGCGCCCTTGGCCTGGCCGGTCTTATAGTTGAAGCGGCCATTGTGCTTTGGACATTCGATGATGTCGTCCATCACCAGCCCGTCGGCGAGATGTGCCTTCTCATGCGTGCAGAAACCGTCGGTGGCGAAGAATTCATTGTCCGGGGAGCGATAGATCGCGAAGGTTCGGCCACCGTGGTCGAAGCGGATGACATCCTCTTCCTCGACATCGTCCACCGCACACGCTTCAATCCAATCGACCATCTCTGTCTCCCGCAACCATTCGCGATCCTTATTCAGCCGCCGCCGACATGTCGAACTCATGGAATTCGCCGCGATAGGGCCTGGCCGTCGGCGGCAGCTCGCGCTTGAGGTAGTAGTCCTCGTATTTCAGCTGCCTGAGCAAGACCGGCCAGACCTCGCGATAGGCATGCCACATCGACGGGTTCGGCACGGGCAGGTCGTGCTTGATCAGCTCATGCAGCCTGGGCAGCGCATGATAGGGCACCATCGGGAACATGTGGTGCTCCACATGATAGTTCATGTTCCAGTAGATGAACCGGCTGATCGGGTTCATGTAAACGGTGCGCGTGTTGAGCCGGTGGTCGACGACATTGTCGGCCAGCCCGATATGCTGCAGCAGGCCGGTGGTCACCATGTGCCAGGTGCCGTAGAGGCGCGGCAAACCAATCAGCACCACCGGTATCCATGACCTGAGGACGACCGCGACAGCGATCGTCGCAATGTACACGGCAACATGCCACCGCGCGGCCGTCACGGCCTTTGCCCATTCCATTTCCGGAACATAGCTCTTCTCCTCGTCGGACAGCTTGCCGAACGCCTGACGCACGAGCGTCGGCAGCGAATAGCGGAAATCGAGGATGCCGGTGAAGGCCAGCGCCGCCTTCAACAGGTCCGGCGGCCGCATGACGGCGATCTCGGCGTCGCGGCCGACGATGATGGTGTCGGTGTGGTGGCGGGCATGGCTCCAGCGCCATTGCACTGGATTGCGCATCAGCATGAAGGAGGCGATGTGGTACACGACATCATTCATCCAGCGCGTGCGGAAGGCCGTGCCATGGCCGCATTCGTGCCAGCGCGAGTCACTCGACGAGCCGTATAGCACGCCGTAGACGAACAGGAACGGCACCACCCACCATGAGCCCCAGAACCAGATAATGCCGGCGGCCGAGCCCAGGATCGCAACAATCCAGATGATGGTGTCGCGGATCGCCGGCCCGTCGGAACGCTGCATCAGCTCCTTCATCACCTTGCGGGGGACATCGGTGTGGTACCATTCGGCGGAGGCCAGGCCGGTCTCGATCGCGGCCCTGGTGCTTTCACCGACCAGGCTGTAATCCCGCTTTTTTGCCATCGTCTTCACACGGGCCTCCAAACTTCTCGCACCGCTCGCAATCCGGCCCGCCGGCCGGAGGGCTTGCTTTGAATACATGTCGCGCTCATGCCGGGCCCGCCAGTCTCCGGAAATTGCCGGAGGGCCGAGGATAATCCTGTTCGGGCTGGCGGGCGATTGCCGCAATCCTGTCTTCGGCGCCGGCGATAGCTTCCCTGCCGTCCAGGACCCGGAACACGGCATCGTAGGCGCGGCCTTCGTCATGCTCCAGCCAGATCATCTCGCCGCGTTCGCGCGCGGCGAGATCGCCGAGCACATGATGCGTCGATGGCTCGATACCCAGCGCATACTGTCCGGCCTGGAAATTCTGCCATTGATAGGCGCAAGGCAGCTGGTCTTTCCGCGTCACCATTTCGAAGCCGAGGCCGAGCCGGTCGTTGACCACCGCCACTGGTACCTCGCCCTTTCCATCGGCGTCCATTTCATGCTGCCAGACCTGTTCGCTGAACCCCATTCGCGGTTCCGGCACGGTGCGGTAGCCGACCTTCTGCGCCTCATAGCGCTCGCCGGCATGGCCGGCCCAAACCACGTCGCGGATTGGCGCGAGGTAGCGCGAGCCCTCGTCAAGCAGGGGATGACTGACATTCACATGGTAGAAATACATATGCGGCGTGCGATTGAAGCCATGGTTCACGACGCGGTCGGACAGCCGGATCTCGTTGCCGCCGACATCCGCCTCGATCCGCCGGATCAGATGCAGATCCTCGCCGAACACCGCCGATTGCTGCACGATGCCTTCCGCCCACAGCACGCAGCGGTCGCCGTCCCACGCCTCACCGTAGCCGGTCAGCCGTGCCGGGATGGTGCCGACACGGCCATGCAGCGAATGGATCACGGTCTTCTTGCCGGGATAGTTGTAGTTCTCGGCCGGCACCTCTTCCCGACCCAGTATATGGTCGAGGCCGCAGGTGACCAGCAAACCGGAAAAGGAGCGTGCCCAGGCCAGCCCCCCTTCCCCCTCATAGTCGTGAAGACCGGGGTTACGAAAACCGCCCGGCGAGTGCCAGCCGATCGCCTGGCCCTTGAAGTCGCAATCGGCGATGTCGAGCGCGCGGTCGACGAGTGCGGTGAAGCGCAGGCCGGAGCCGGTGCGGAACTCCAGCATGCGGATACCGCGCTCCACCCCGTCGCCGAGCGTCATCAGCCGCACGCCGGCGAACTGCGACAGCATGCCGGAGCGTTCCGAGACCTGCCGGCGCGAGAGCGTCTTGCCGTAAAGCTCTACCATGCCGTCACTGCGCCCTCTTCATCAGAGCCGACAGGTCGGCGCCGGTGATGATGCTTTCCACGGTCAGCAGATCGGTATCGGCGACCGTCTGCTCGGCAACGATCTCGCCGCGGCGCATGACGATGATGCGGTCGGCAACCTCGAACACGTGATGGATGTTGTGGGTGATGAGCAGCACCGAATGGCCGGCCTGACGCATCTCCTTGACGAAGCGCAGCACGCCATGGGTTTCCTCGACGCCGAGATTGTTGGTCGGCTCGTCGAGGATAATCACCTTGGCGGCGAACTGCATGGCCCGCGAAATGGCGATCGACTGGCGCTCGCCGCCCGACAGCGTTGAGACCAGCGCGTCGGCGTCGAGTTTCTTCGAGATGCCGACGCGCTTCAGCAGGGAGGAGGCAGCATCGCGCAGCTTGGCGAGATCGAGCGGCGCAAACACGCCCAACCATTTGAAATTGACCGGTTCGCGGCCGAGGAAGAGGTTGCGCGCGATACTGAGATCCGGCGCCAGCGACGTATCCTGGTGGATGGTCTCGATGCCGAGATCCATCGCGTCGCGCGTCGAGCGGATCGAAACCTTCTGCCCGCGCACATAGATGTCACCGCGATCGACCGGGAAGACGCCGGAGATCGCCTTGATCAGCGTCGATTTGCCGGCGCCATTGTCGCCGAGCAGAGCCACTATCTCGCCTTCTCTCAGCGTCAGCGAGGCATTCTTCAGCGCGCGCACGCTGCCGAAGGATTTTTGCAGGTTCTGCAGCCGAAGCACTTCTTGCATCATAGTCAGCTCCTTGCCGCGTTTTTCTGCAGCAAAGCATGCAGGATGAGCATGGCGAGGATGATCACGCCGACGAAGATGTTGTAGGCGAGGCCGGGCACGCCGACGAGCACGATGCCGTTACGGATGGCGCGCAGCATCAGCGCGCCGACGATGGTGCCCAGGATGGTGCCGCGTCCGCCGGTCAGCGCCGTGCCGCCAACCACCACCATGGCGATCACTTCGAGCTCATAGCCTGTGCCGGCCACCGGCGAAGCGGCCGAAATACGAAAGGCGCTGATCATGCCGGCAAGCCCGGCCAGCACCGAGGTGGCGATGAACAGCCATATCTTGACGGCGTCCGCCGGCACGCCGCGGGCCACTGCCGCGTTGCGGTTGGAACCGATGGCGCTGATCCAGTTGCCGAGCTTGGCATAGCGCAGGACGTAGATTGCCAGCAGCGACAGGCCGACGAACCACCACAGCGAGGTGTAGAAGCGGAACGAGCCGATATTGAAGCTGCCGGCAAGCAGCGTCACGAAGAAGCCAGGCTGGTCCCACGACTTCAGCGGGAAACCCTGCGTGATGTAGAGGGCCGCGCCACGCACGATCAGCAGCATGGACAGGGTCACCAGGAATGACGAGATGCCGATCTTGGTGACGATCACCCCATTGATCGCCCCGATCGCGATGCACAGTAAAAGTCCAGCCAGAAGGGCGACGCCGATATCCACCCCGCCGTTCTGCACCAGAAGCATCACGACCACTGGCGCCAGGCCGAATACGGCACCGACCGACAGGTCGAACTCGCCGGCCGTCAGAAGCAGCGTCATGCCGAGCGCGATGATGCCGAGCTCGGGCAGGAACGCCATCATGTTGGAGATGTTGAGCGGCGACAGGAAATTGCCGTCCGCGATCGCGAATACCACGAGAAGGACGACGAGGATGATGAACGAGGAAAATTGCGGCGAGCGCATCAGCCTCGACCTGCTCCTGGCGCTTGCTGCGCCCTCTTCCGCGGTGACTGCCATGACGTTCTGAACCATGCTGTTTGCAGGCGCCCGCCGCCGGCGCGGCGGGCGTCCATTTTCACTTCTTGTCGTAGAGTTTGAGGATCGGCTCGACGCTCGACGCGTCGTAGAGACCGAAAGTGTGGATGTCGTAGCCGATTGGCTCGCCCGAGGCGGCAAGCCCGAGCAGTGCTACCGGCATGAAGCCCTGCGCCGATGGGTACTGCCAGGCCGCAGCGTTGACGAAACCGTCCTGGACGGCTTGCGCCGTCTCCTTCGAATTGCCCCAGCCGACGACCGGGATTTTGCCTGCCGGCACGCCGGCGCCGTCGAAGACCCGCTTGACGCTGGCCGCCACGGAATCGCCGAGCGCGATGATCGCCGGCGGATTGTTGGCAACCATATAGTCGGTCATCTTGGCGATGATGCCGGCCGGATCGGTGCCGCAATCGACCACGTCATATTTGATGCCGAGCGGATCGAAGACGCTGGCGATGCCTTCGGTCTCGAGCTGCTGGTAGCTTGCGCCGGGGACTTCGACCGGCAGAAAGACCTTGTCACCCTGCTTCACCATTTTGTGGTCGACAAGATACTTTGCCCAGATCGTGCCGGCCTCCTTCAGGTCGGCGCCGACATAGGCCTGCCGCCCCGTCGCCGGATCGTCGGTGTTGAAGAACACGATCGGGATGCCGGCGGCCTTCGCCGCCTTGACCTCCTCGGTCCACAGGCCAGGCTGCGCCGAGGTGGTGGCGATGCCATCGGGCTTGGCGGCAAGCGCGGAATTGAAGGCTTCCTTCTGCGCCGCCATGTCGCCGCCGCTGAAGGAGATCTTGCAGGTCACCTTGAGCTGGTCGCAGGCCTTTGTGGCGCCGGCGTTCCAGTCGATCCAGAACGCATCCGACGGGCCGCCATGCGACAGTAGATAAAAGGTCTTCTGGCCGTCCTGTGCCTGCGCGGCCGACCCGAACGCGATGCCGGCAAGCACAGTCGCGGCGGCCGCCAATTTCAATGCAAATTTCAACATTGCTTTCCTCCTTGTTTGGAGCCGTGCCGCCATGCACAGGCGGCGCGGCCGGCCGTCACAGGCCGTTGGCGCGGAACTTCCCGTCGAGGAATGTCTTGGCGCGCGGCACGTCGTCTTCCGACAGGTGCTCGATGATGACCGGAATGTTCGGGTGCTTCTCGGCAAGCCGCTGAAGATAAAGGTCGTAGTTGAGCGAGCCGAGGCCGGGCGCCGGCAGTTCGATCTCGCCGACGCCGCGGAAGGTGTGGCTTTCCATGGCATCCTCATCGCCGATGTCGGCGTGCTTTTCCGACTTGTCGCTGCCCGAGCGCTTGACGTCCTTGGCATGCGCTATCCTGATCTTGTCCGTCAACGTGTCGAACACCTGGTTCAGGATCTGGTCCATCCGGTCGATGTTGTGCGTCTCGAAATAGTTGGTCGGGTCCATCAGCAGGCCAAGGCCCGGGTGATCGACCTGCGCGAACATCTTGACCGTCTCCTCGACCGAGCCGACGACGTTGTTGACATAGGTTTCGAGCAGGAAGACCGCGCCATGGTCATAGGCCGTCTGGGCAAGATCTGATATCACCTTGCGGCATTCCTCGAACCCCTCCTCGGTCTTGTTCTTGGGGTGGTGCACCCAGTCGGATTCGGTGTTGTAGGTGCCGGTTTCCGAGATCACGTAGGGCGAGCCGAAATGGCGGGCGTTGCGGATGATCTCCTTGAGGTAGCCGACGCGCTTGTCGCGCTCTGCCTTGTCGGGATGGATGATGTTGGTGTAGCCCGACACGCAGCAGACCGGCAGGTTGTGGTCGCGGAAGACATCGCGCACGGTCTTGGCCTTGTCCTTGGTGATCTGCCCGGCGGACAGGTCGATATCCCTGAAATGCAGGTCGAGCTGCACCGTGTTGAAACCGAGCCCGCGGATCTTCTTCGCCGTCTCTTCGAGGCCGTACGGGAAATAGCCCGTGAAAATACCTGCCTGCATCATGGTGTGAATTCCTCCCTGTAAGCGATTCAGTTACCAGTGATTTCAATTGATCGGGTTTGTCGAGATTTCGGAAAGCTTGACCGTGCGGCCCGAAGCGATCGAGCGATAGCCCGCCTCTACCAGCGCCATGGTCTTGACGTTGTCGGCGACGGAAAGCGCCGGTGGCGTGCCTGTCTTCACGGCGTGCTGGAGTTGTTCCATCACGCCGATGAAAGCATGCGGGAACCACATCGTGTCCCAGCTTGGGCTGACCCACTCGCCATCCGTTGTCTCGGCCGAGGCATAGGTGAGCGTCGAGGCCGCACCGGTCGGCCAGCCGATCGTGCCCTTGGCGACGCCCTTGGTGCCGTCGACGCGCCAGTTGATGTGCTGGTCGTCCTTGTAGCCTTCTTGCCGCGGACCGGACCAGACATCCTCCAGCGACACGGCGAGCACGCCGGACGGGAAGCGCAGCGTCGAGACGGTGATGCCGTCGGTGTGTTCGAAAGTCGTGCGCGGATCCTTGCGCGTCAGCGTGGTGATCTCATCGGGATCGCCGAACAGGAAACGCAGCACGTCGAGATGATGCACGCTCATGTTGGCAAGCGTCAGCCGGTCGTACTCCTCGAGGAAGCCTTGCCAGTGCGGGATCGCATGCATGTCGATCTGCGCGAAGACGACGTCGCCGAGCGCGCCGCTGTCGATGATCTGCTTCAGCACGCGCATCGACTGGTCGTAGCGCATGTTCTGGTTGACCGAGAGGATCTTGCCCGCCTTCGCCGCCTCGTCGCGCAGCTTCACCGCTTCCTCGACCGACAGCGCCAGCGGCTTCTGCGCCAGGATCGCCTTGATGTGCTTCTGCTTCAGCGCGTGGCGGATCAGCGCCGGCTGCTGGTCCGGCGGGAAAGCCAGGTCGATGATCTCGACTTGCGGATCCTCGATCAGTCGTTCCGGCGTGTCGTGGACGGTCGGAATGCCCCAGCGCATGGCGACCTTCTGCGCATTCGCCCTTGTACGCGAAGCGATCGCCACGACAGGAAAGCCTGCTTCCTTATAGGCCGCGAGATGGCATTCAGTCATGATCATGCCGGCGCCGACGCAGCCGATCTTGAATTCGCTGGTGCGAACCTTCACGTCCGGCTCGAAGCCTTTGCCTGCCATGTCTTCCTCCCAGAATTCTGTCTTCGCGGCCGTCGTCATCTCGCCAACGCGCCTCCAGATGCTGGCAACCGGAGCCGCGGCATGCGGATCGGATCAGGCATTGGAATTCCCTCCCTCGGGGCCAATGTTTCCTCCACGAGCCCATGAGGGATATTGACGGCAGTCACGGGAGGCTGTCAACATCATGAATAATCAAAACACCTCACAATCTAGCAGAAAGGCGAAGGAATGCGTCATACCGGAATCCATACACCGCTCCTGATGCCTCGATTTGATGGGAAATCTATCTTCCCACGGCGATGCGATCCTGCCGGGCGATCTGATTTAGCCCGGCGGCTTGCGCATCGGCCAAGGCCGGATACATCATTTCCCATCAGAATCGCGGATGGCGAAGAGCAGTCGCCACCCGGCCGGCGGTCGGCATTGCGTGATCCTAATGCATTGAGGAGATGAAAGACGGTGCGTTCCACCCTGACTGACATCGCCCGGGAAGCCGGCGTTTCCGCCGCCACCGTCGACCGTGTTCTCAACAACCGTCCGGGTGTGCGGGCGCGCACGCGCGAAATCGTGCTCGAAATGGCGCGGCGTCTTGGCTACATCGCCGAAGGCGCGAACGGGGCGCCTCTCAAGCCCTTGTCCGGCGATGTCATCCGGCTCGACTTCGCGCTGCCGGCCGGCACCAATTCCTTCATCAAGATGCTGCATCGCCACATCGAAGCCCAAGCCTTGGCGCGGCCGGATCTCGATGTCCACATCGCCACCATAGAGGGCTTCAATCCCGACCGGCTCGCACGCCTTTTGCAGGATCTGCGCGGCCAGACTCAGGGCGTCGGCGTCATCGCGCTCGACCATCCGACGGTGCGCGAGGCGATCCGCTCGCTGTCGGCCAACGACGTCAAGGTGGTGACCATCGCCTCCGACATCCTGCATGTGCCAAGGGTCGCGTATATCGGCATCGACAACCGCGCCGCCGGACGGCTGGCGGGCTATTTGCTCAACCGTTTCATGGGGTCGGAACGTCCTGGCAAGGTGGCGCTGTTCGCCGGCTCGCTCTCCTATCGCGGCCATGAGGAACGCGAGATGGGATTCCGGCACATATTGGCCGAGGAATCGCCCAATCTGGAGATCGTCGAAATGCGCGAGATGCTTGACGACCGCGAAAAGGCCTATTCGGAGGCATCAGCCCTTCTGGAGCGGCACCCCGACCTGGCCGCGATCTACAATGTCGGCGCGGGCAACACCGGCATTGCCCGCGCGCTCAAGGAGCGCGGCCGTGCGATATCGATGGTTTTCCTCGGCCATGAGGTAACCGAAGGCACCAAGGAGCTTCTGCTCGACGGCACGCTCGACGCGGTCATCGACCAGAACCCGCGCGTCGAAGCGCGCGAAGCGCTCAACACCTTGACCCATGCGGTCCGGAGACTGCCTTACGAATTGCACCAGCCGAGGCTCCAGGTGATCTTCAAGGAGAACATCCCGGAGATCTGACACTCTCTGAAATGGAGCGGCGCCGGAACCCCTGCCCGTTCAGCACGCCCGCTACTGGACGGCCGCGACTTCCGCGCCGGCCGCGTCGACAAAGCTCTTGTCGATCCATTTGCCGTAGTCGATCGAGCCCTTCAAAAGCCCGGCACCGGCCATGAATTTCTCTTCGCCCTTGAGCGCCTCGATCGCATCGTCGGTCAGCCTCGGATCCTGGTGAAAGACGCCGTCGGCATAGGTCTTGCGCACCGATTTCTCCGACGACTTGGTCGCCTCGACGAATGTCTTGATCGTCTCGTCGGGATGGGCATCGGCCCAGCGGGAAATCTCGATGTCGACCTTCAGGAGCCGCTTGACCAGGTCGGGATATTTCGCCGCGAAGGCGCCGTTGACCGAAATGACGTTCGGCACGTTCCATTCCGGATGGGTGCTGGTGTCGAAGAGCACCCGTGCCTCGCCGGTGTCGACCAGCTTGGCCGCGGTCGAATCCGTTTCGACGAGGGCGTCGATGTCGCCGCGCAGCAGTGCCGGGCCGGATGCCTCGAAAGGCAGGTTCAATCCCTCGACATCACCGGTCGTCAGGCCGACGCTGTTCAGCGCCTTGTTGAAATTCGAGTGCCGCACCGTACCGGTGAGATAGGCGACCTTCTTGCCTTTGAGGTCCTGCAGCGTCTTCAGTGGAGAGTCGGATTTGACCACGATATACGAGCCGCCCGACCGCACATAGCTCGACAGGCCAATCAGCTTGACATCGGCGCCGGAGGCGGCGACGCGCAACGCGGGATTGTTGCCGGTATAGGTGAATTCGATGGCGCCTGTCGCAAGCGCCGTCGTCGCCTCGGAGCCGCCATTGAAGGTGACAAGTTCGACCTTGATGCCGTCCTTGGCGAACTCCTTTTCCCACCAGCCGTCCTTCTGTGCGAGGACGAATTTGAGGTGCCCCGGCGCGGTGCTGCCGATGCGGATGAATTCGGGCTTGTCCTGCGCGAAGGCGGGCATGCCGCCAAGGCCGATGACGACGGCAATGGCGCCCTTCAGGAACAGCCGGCGAAATCCGTCGAATGCAATGTTGGACATGAGGAAAATCCTTGCTGATTGGAATGAGTGAACGGCTCAGATGAGCGAGGACTCGGACTGGCCTTTCCAGGCGGTCGCCCAGCGCTCGAACCAGACGAGCAAATAGTTGACGGTGAGCCCGATGACGGTCAGCGTCAGGATGCCGGCATACATGTCCGCCGTTTCCATCATCAACTGCGAGTTCTGAATAAGGAAACCGAGGCCGGATTTGGCCGCCAGCATCTCGGCGCCGATCACCGCGAACAGCGACGACTTCACCGCCAGCCTTGCGCCGGCGACAACAGAGGGGATGCTGGCCGGCAGGATAACCTTCCGGAACAGGTCGAAGTCAGACGTACCCATCGAGCGCGCCGCCTTGATCAGCAGCGGATCGACCGACTTGGCGCCGCTGATCGTGTTGACCAGCAGAAAGAAGACCGAGGAGTAGAAGGTGATCGCCACCTTCGATTCCTCGCCGATGCCGAGCAAAAGGATGAACACCGGAAGCAGCGCGAATTGCGAGGTGTTGCGCAGCGTCTGCACAAGCAGGTCAGAGACCTTCTCGAACAGCGAGTAGCGCCCCATCAGCAGGCCGAGCGGAATGGCCACCACCACGCCGAGAGCGAAGCCGATCGCAGCGCGCTGCAGGCTGATGCCGATATGTTCGACCAGAACGCCCGAGGCGAGCAGGTTCCACCAAGCGACCAGCACCTCGCTCAGCGGCGGAAAGAAGATGCGGTTCAGCCAGCCGAGCCGTGGCGCGATTTCCCACACGAGAAAGAACAGGCCGAGCAGCGGCAAGCCGTAAAGGAAAGTCCCGTGGCTCGTCCCTTTGCGCCGGACCTTGGCACTGTGGGCGGTGATGGCCGGGACTCTTGCGGCGGCCGCCGTCTCGCCGGCGCCGGCAAACAGATGAAGAGCGCCGGCAGGGCCGAACTTTTCGGTAAGATAAGCCATGGCTCTACCTCCTCAATGACTGAAGGCTGGCGACAGCGTCCAGTCCTTTTGCGCCTTGTTGACCTCATCGCGCAGCGCGTCCCAGACGCGGCCGCGATATCCGTTGAATCCGGCGCTGGCGCGGATGTCCCCGTCGCGCGGCCGTGGCAGGTCGATGTCTATGATCTCCTTCACCGCGCCCGGCCGCGCCGTCATCACCACCACGCGGTCAGCGAGGAAGATTGCCTCGTCGATCGAATGGGTAACGAAGATCACTGTTGTCTTGATCTTGCCCCAGATCCGCAGCAACTCGCCCTGCAGGAGCTCGCGCGTCTGCTGGTCGAGTGCGGCGAAGGGTTCATCCATCAAAAGCACTTCCGGGTTGCTCGCCAAGGCGCGAGCGATCGCCACGCGCTGCTGCATGCCCCCGGAGAGCTGGTTGGGGAAACGGTCCTCAAAACCGGCAAGACCGAACAACGATAACAAATGGCGCGCCGTCACCGTGCGCTCGGCCTTGGCGACGCCACGCACCTCCAGCGCGTATTCGATGTTGGCCAGCGCCGTGCGCCAGGGAAACAGCGCATATTGTTGGAAGACATAGCCGGTCTTAGGATCCGGCCTGGTGATGCGCCGGCCGTCGAGCTGGACATCGCCGCCGCTCGCCTGCGTCAGCCCGCCGATGATGTCGAGCAGCACAGATTTGCCCGAGCCGCTCGGGCCGACCAAAGTGATGAACTCGCCTTTGCGGATCGAAAGATCGACGCCGTCGAGCACGGTGACGCGGTCGGTCTCCTCGCCGTCGACGGTGACGAACTGCCCCGGCTTGAGCAGAAAGGTCTTCTTGATATCGCTGACGACGATGCGGTCCATGTCCTGTCGCTTCCTATTGCGCCACGCGGATGCGGTGCGTCGGGTCGAATTCAGAGCCGCCGGCCTTGCCGCGCTTCCAGCCGAGCGCGCGGGCGTAGCCGCCGAACAGTTGACGTGCCTCGACCTGCGCTTCCGTGATGCCGGTCGGCCCCTCGGCGAACTCGGCCACGTAAAGCGCGTCGGTCGGGCAGTAGATTTCACAGAGAAAGCAGGTCTGGCAGTTGTCCTGACGGGCGATCACAGGCGCGCCGTCCTTGGTAGCGTCGAACACATTGGTCGGGCACACCTTGACGCAGATGTCGCATTCGACGCAGCGCGCGGCCGAGACGATCTCGATCATGACGCCAGCTCCGCCAGGCGCTCCGGCGCCCCGGCAATGCGGAAGTCGTCGACGCCGGTGATGACCAGCCGATGCGCGAGGGCCGGGTTCTTGCCCTGCAGATCGGTGCGCCGATGCATGCCGCGGCTTTCTGTCCGATGCAGCGCGGCCGCCACCGACCAGCGCCCCGCGGCGGCGATCGACGCCGCCTCGCGCGCGCGGACCCGGTCCACCCCTTCGCCCCGCAGATGGTCGCGCACGTCGCGCCAGACACTCTCCAGCCGCCCCCGGCTTTTCTCCAAGCTCTCGCCGTTGCGGAAGAAATTTTTGTCGAGCGGCGTCACCTCGTTGCGCACCGCCTCGATGACCTCGCCCGCAGCGATGTCGGCACGCGGCGAGGCCGCCGGGCGCAGGCCGGCCTGACCGAGTGGTTCAACGGTGTCGCGGAACGCCCTGCCGCCGCGACGCTTCGAATGGGTCGAGGCGCCCTTGCCCGCCCACCAGCCGCTGGCCAGCGCCCAGGAGGAATTGACGGCGCCGCCGCCCGATACCGCTCCGGTCATGATCTCGCGGCTGGCGGCGTCGCCTGCGACATAGAGGCCGGGCACGCCGGTGGCGCAGTCGTCGGAGACGATGTCGATGCCGCCGGTACCGCGTACCGTGCCTTCGGCGCGCAGGGTGATGCGGAACAGCTCGGTGAATGGATCGACACCGGCGCGGTCATAAGGCACGAAGCAGTTCGGCTGCCCTTGGCGCAACCAGCCTTGCAGCGCCGGCTCCGCCTGATCGAGCCGCGCATAGACCGGTCCCCCGATCAATGCGCGCGCCACCTCGTCCTCGCGGTCGCCGATGCCGTTGCGCAGCGGCTCACCGGCAGGGCCCAGGATCGGCGATCCATCCTCGCGATGGAATGAGGCCCAGCGGAACGGCAGCCCCTTGTTCAGCGAAGACCCAAAGGGCGCCAACGTGTATTTGCCGGTAAACTCCATGCCCGACAGGCTGGCACCGGCCTCCGCCGCCATCAGATAGCCGTCGCCGGTCAGTCCAGTCCCGCCGAGGATGCGCTCACGGAAAGCGCAGCCGCCGGTCGCCAGCACCACTGCGTTGGCGTCGACGCGCCAGTCCTGGCCGGCCTGCCGGCCGATACCGGCCGCGCCTACGACGGCATCGCCATCCGACAGGAGTTCCAGCGCCGGATGATGGTCGAGCACGGTAACGCCAGCCAGAAGCACACGGCGGCGCATGAAGCGCATGTAGTCGGGCCCGCGCAGATTGGCGATGTAGAGCCGGCCGTCATCCTCGCTTGGGAACGGATAGCCCCACTCGGAAAGCCTGAGCAGGTTGCGATAGGCCGTGTCGACGCAGCGCAGCATCCAGCGCTGGTCCGCAAGCTCGCCAGTGCGCTGCCAGCGTCGCTCGACCACCGCATGCCTGTTGTCGCCCGGCGGTACGCACCAGGTACCCGTATTGGACGGCGCGGTGGCGCCGCTGGTGCCGAGATAGCCCTTGTCGGCCAGCACCACCTGCGCGCCGCTTTCGGCAGCGGCGACCGCCGCCCAGGCTGCGGACGGGCCTCCGCCCAGCACGAGCACGTCGGTCTGGAGTTGCAGCCTGTCGGACGCGGATTTTTGAGGCATGGACATGGATGCTCTGCGAAGGAGTGCGAGGCGCTAAGCAGCGCGCGCAGCGCCCGAGAACCACGCCGGCTCATTGCCGGCGCTCCATTTGATGTTGCAGCCGATCGACGGCACCTGGCCGGCGGCGGGCCTGCCGCCCTCCAGCACCGCGTCGACCGCCGCGCGCAGGTCGTTACCCGTCACCGCCTTGCCATTGCCCGGCCGCGCATCGTCGAACTGGCCATGATAGGCAAGCCGCCGGTCGGCGCCGAACAGGAAGAAGTCGGGTGTACAGGCCGCGCCATAGGCTTTCGCCGTCTGCTGCGAGGCATCCTTGAGATAGGGGAAGGAATAGCCGAATTTCTCCACTTCCTCGCCGATGCGGGCCAGCGTCTCTTCGGGATGCGCCTCATGGTCGTTGGCATTGATGGCCACCACTTGCAGCCCCTTGCCCGCATATTCCCTGGCGAAAGCGGCAAGCTGCTCGCGGATCAGCACGACGAAAGGGCAGCGGTTGGAGATAAAGGCGACGAGCAAGGCGGGCTTTGCATCGAAATCGCCGAGCCGGTGCAGCACGCCTTGTGCGTCGGGCAGCAGGAAATCGGCCGCTTTGGTGCCAAGCTCGATCGAGTTGGATTCTGTCTTCGGCATCGATGCGCTCCCTTCTTGCTGCCGCTCAGACGGACCATGCCGTGCAGCGCCGGACGAAGTTAGTCTATGAATTTAGTAGAATTATAGGCTAGACAACCCGCCTCCGGTCAACCGCGCCGCTTGGAATATCGTGCCAATGTTTCGGGCGGGGCGAAAAGTTTGTTCGAACGGAAGGCCGTTTTGAAAGAAATGAGATTTGGCGGGGAGCGAAGCCGCAACTGCCTTCGTCGTCCGCGTCGAGCTTGGTCAGGAAACGGTTTCCTTGCGGACAATTGCCCTGTCATCCCCGCCGACATCGATCGCGATCCGCTCGCCGGAAACAATGCCGTCAATGTCGCAGACCACCAGCGGCATGCTGATCCCGTAGAGAAATTCCGCGACGATGGCGCCCACTGCCAGGATCGGGTCAGTCCGTTCCAGGAGGATGCCGGCCGGAGCCGTGCCCCTGCGGATTGCCTCGGCCAGCACCGAGGACGAGGACGAGGAGCCGCGCCCGCTCGGCATGATCAGGATTTTCCCGGCGACGTTCTGGCCGAGGCCAGGATGCGAGTGATCCGTTATGTCGCCTGTCGTGGCATCAACGCCGCCCCAGAAGCTCAGCGGTTGCGAGAATACCAACGCCCGGCCCTCGGCACTCCCGGCCAGTTGGAAGGTGCCGGATCGCTGGACGACGCCCGGTTCCACCGACGCGGTCATGACGCGCCCCGCACGACATGCCCCACCGCGGCGGAGCGGATGCAATCCGCCATATCCGCGAACGCAACCGTCACGCCGATATTGCCCGGAGCGTAATGCGCCCATTTGCCGGAATTGGTCATCACCACGCCGTCGAGCCGTTCCAGAATCGCAGTGACATAGGTGCAGGTGTCGGCGACGGGGATCAGGCCGAACGCCTGTGTGCCATCAAGCGCGCCCTCCTCCTGCAATCGCGTCAGCGTCGCGCGACCGGTGTTGACATAGATCGGGATGCCCCTGCCCGGCGCGATGGCACGCAGCAAGGGCAGCAGGCGCATCCATTCCGCATGCGAGAAATGCGGAGTGCCCAGCGACACGGCCGCCAGCGGCGCCCCGTCGGGTACGCGCGACAGCTTGGCCAGTGCATGATCGATATCGGCGCGCGTGATGCGGATCGTCTCTTCCGGCGCTTGACCATGGAACGCCTCGTCGAGCGTTCCCGCTTCGGGCGTGATGCCGACCGCATGGAACAGCGCCACGGCGCCGGTAGTCGCTGCTGCCGCGCCCAGCGCCTTCAGCTGGTCCTCGTCGCGCGGCCGTGGCAGGCCTGTGACAACCGGAACGCGATCGCCGCTGGCTTGCCCGATGATCAGTCCGACGCCGACGAACAGGGCGTCGCTCGGCTCTGGCTCAGCAAAGTCCAGCTCGAACAGGATGCGGCCGCGCCGGTTCTCGCTCAGATGCAGGCCCCAGGCCGGCGCGCGGCCCGTCATGGCGCAGCACAGGTCGATGAAATCGCCATAGCGGTTGGTGCGCGCGCCGATCACCGAATTTGCAAACACGATGGCGTTGGATTCGCCCCAGGCGATCTGCTGCCCGAAACCTGGCCGGAACCGCGTCTGGTAGGGCGCGCAGGTGAAGGTCGCCTGGCAGCCGAGCTCGATATGCGCCTTCATCAGCCGCCGCGCCGGCGCTTCCTCCGCCGCCGGCATCTTCACCATGCCGGGATGGATGAGATCGAATGAGCCGACATTGAGCGTCGTCGGCACCTGCACGCGGCCGCCGCCCTCGACCAGCCGTTCGACGAAATCGAGCCCTGCCGTGCCATGGTAGAGGCAGCCATCGATATGGGCGCCGGCAATGTCGAGGAGGCTGTCCGCTCCGACGGCTTTGGAGAAGGCGACGAGGATCTTCATGGCCGCGGCCGCCGACGGCCCTTGCTCGCCGTCGAGCATGGATTGGTCCTCGGCAGTCAATTCCAACGTCATTGCCGCTCTGGCCCCTACTCGATCTTATGGCGCGAAGGAACGCCAGCAGTTCAGTGAACTACCCCGCAGGGATCAACACCGTGCTCTGCGGCGACCAGCGTAGTACGACATGCTGACCTTCCGCCAGCCTGTCAGCGCCGGTGTTCTGGACGATGACCTTCAGCGTCTGGCCGGCACGCTCGACAAAGTAGGTGCTGTTGTTGCCGGCGAAGATGCGTTTGGAAACCTGGCCCTTCAGTATGTTGGCATCGCCCTCCGAAGTTCCGGCATCAAGGGCAATCCGAATACGCTCCGGACGCACGGCGCAGCTTGCCTTTGCGCCGGCGGCAAGCCTGGCGCCGGCCCCGGCGGCGATCGTCGTGCCGTCCGCCAAGCGGATGCCGTTGCCGGTGGTATCGCCGCGAAAGATGTTGGCATCCCCGAGGAAGATGGCGGCGAATTCGCTTTTCGGCCTGTCGTAGATCTCCTCCGGCGGCCCTTCCTGCACCAGCCGGCCATCGCGCAAGATACCGATGCGGTCGCTCATCGTCAGCGCCTCTTCCTGGTCGTGGGTGACGAAAATGGTTGTGATGCCGATCTCGCGCTGGATGCGCTTGAGCTCGATTTGCATGTCGACGCGCAGCGCCTTGTCGAGGGCGCCGAGCGGCTCGTCGAGCAAAAGCACGCGTGGCTTGGTGACGATGGCGCGCGCCAGCGCGACCCGCTGGCGCTGGCCGCCGGAGAGCTGATGCGGCTTGCGACCGCCGAGCGAGCCGAGCTGAACGAGGTCGAGCGCGCGTTGCACCTCGGTGGCAATCGCCGCCTTGGCCTCGCCGCGCACCGACAGGCCGAAGGCGACATTGTCGGCGACGCTCATATTGGGGAACAGCGCGTAGTTCTGGAACACCATGCCGATGCGCCGCTTCTCGACCGGTACCCGCTCGACGCTCTCGCCGCCGATGGCGATGCGGCCGCTGTCGGGAAAATCGAAGCCGGCGATTTGCCTGAGCAGCGTGGTCTTGCCGCTGCCTGATGGCCCAAGCAGCGCGTAGAAGCCGCCATCGACGAAATCGATCGAGACGTCGTCCAACGCCTTGTGCGCGCCGAAGCTGCGCGAGACGTTTGATACCTGGACGCCCGCCATTATTTCTCTCCGCCGAATTTGAAGAAGCGCGCTGTGAGCAGCATCAGCGCCATCGACACCACGATGATGATGGTGGAGACCGCGTTGATCTCGGGCGTGAAACCCTTGCGGATCGCGGCGTAGATCTCGACCGGCAGCGTCGTCTGCCCCGGCGTCGCCAGGAAGTAGGACACCACGAACTGGTCGAACGACACGGCGAACGCAAACAAGCCGCCCGCGATCACACCCGGCATGATCCACGGCAGCGTAACCCGGTTCGTCACCTGCCACTGATTCGCCCCGAGCGAGCGGGCCGCCTCTTCCAGCTCCGGCGCGAAGGTTTGCAGCCGGGCCGAGACGACGACGATGACATAGGGCAGCGCCAGCGCGACATGGCCGAGCAGGATGGCGAACAGGCCGCGTCCAATGCCGATGCCGAAGAAGAAGATCAGCATCGCCGTGCCGGTGATCAGCCAGGGAATGGCGATCGGTGGGAACAACAGCGCCTGCAGGAATTTCTTGCCGCGGAATTCATTGCGGTAGAGCGCCAGGGACGCCGCCGAGCCGAGCACGGTCGAGATGACCGTGGTGATGACGGCGATCTCGATGCTGTTCCAGGTGGCGGCGATGAGCTGGTCGTTCTGCCACAGCGAGGCGTACCATTCCGTCGTCCACTCGAATGGCAGCTGGTAGAATGGCGAGACGTTGAACGACATCAGCGCCATGATAATGATGGGCAAATACAGGAAGGCGAGCAGCACCGCGATATAGAGGCGGCCGAGCCACTCCAGGATACGCGTCGTCGCCATCACGCCACCCTCCGCAGCACCGGTGCGGCCAGCGCCAGAATGATCAGCACGACGGCCAGCAGAATGAAGGAGAGTGCGGCCCCCAGCGGCCAGTTGAACACGGCGACGAACTGGTCCTCGATCACCGTGCCGTAAAAGGTGCCGCTGCGGCCGCCGAGGATCCGCGGCTCCATGAAGGAGCCGACGACGGGCACGAATATGAGGGCCGCGCCCGCCACCAGGCCCGGCATCGATAGCGGGACAATGACCCGCTTCAGCACCTGCAGCCGCGAGGCGCCGAGCGAGCGTCCGGCCTCGAGCAATGAATCGTCGATCGCCTGCAAAGTGAGATAGCAGGTCAGCACCATGTAGGGCACATAGGAGTGCACCAGTCCGATGATGATCGCCGGATAGGAATACATGAGGTCGATGTTGATCTTGAACGGCAGCACAGCGTTGAGCGCGGTGTCGAGAATGCCGCCTTCGCGCAAAACCATCGCCCAGGAGAAGATGCGCACCAGCCCGTTCGACCAGAACGGCAGGATGACGAGCAGGAAGATCGCCTCGCGGCTGCGCCCCTTCAGCACCTTGGCCAGTACATAAGCCGCGGGATAGCCGATGACGATGCACCACAAGGTCACCTCGAGGCCGAGGCGCAGCGAGGCAAGCAGCAGTGTCAGGTACAGGCTTTGCGAGAAGAAGGCGGCGTAGTTGCCAAGCGTGAACGCCCACGGCTTTCCCGTCAGCGGCAGGTCGGTCATGAACGAGAAGAACACCATGGCCGACAACGGCAGGAAGATCGCCACCGTCAGCCAGAGATAGGCGGGCGCCAGCAGCGGCAGTGCCGACCTCAGCCCGCCGCGCACTGCGACCGCACCCTCTGCTGCCATGCTATCCTCCTCCCCGGATTGGAAGGACCAACCGGCGCGAACGCCGGCTGGCCCTGGCGCGGGTTTTACTTCACGTCGACCTTGAGCTGCTGCCAGAGCGCCAGATAGGCCTTGCGCTGCGCATCGGTGATCGGAGCCTGGAACTGGATGCGCTTGGCGACTGTGGGATCACCCATCACCTTGCGGTTGAACGAATCCTCGGGCAACGCTTCCACCGCCTTGGTGTTGGCCGACACCGGTGCACCGACCTTGGTGACCCATTCGACATAGAATTTCGGATCGATCATGTAATTGATGAAGGCTTCGGCGCCCGCGACATTCTTGGAGCCAACCGGGATGGAGAAGGCGTCCAGCCAGGCGACGGCGCCTTCCTGCGGGATCACGAGCGAGACCGGCAGCTTGAAATGCGTCTTGGCGCGGTCGGCCGAACCGCTCCAATAGGTGCCGATGTCGATCTGGTTGGAAGCCACCATCTGGTTCCAGTCGTTCTCCGAGCTCCAGAAGGTCTTGATCTGCGGCATCAGCGAGGTGAGCTTCGTCTTGACCGCGTCCATATCCTTGATGTCGTTGATGTTCTGGCCCGTCGCGATGGCGCCGAACTGCACCGCCTCGACGGCGTCGTCGCGGATGACGACGCGGCCCTTGTGGGCGGGGTTCCACATTTCGGCGATCGACGTCGGCGGCTTGTCGAAGGACTTTTCGTTGATGGCAAGGGCGGTCAGGCCCCACACCCACGGCACGCCATAGACCTTGCCGTCATGGTCGAGCATCGGCGAGTTCGCCTTGTCTTTGCTGATATCGGCATAGTTGGGCAGCTTGGAGGTGTCGATCGGCTGGATCAGCTTTTCAGCCATCGCCTGGTCGTTGAAGGCGGCGTTGATCATGACGACGTCATAGAGGCCGGGATTGGTGCGGATCTTGGTCAGCATTTCCTGTTCGGAATTGAAGAAGTCGTTGACCACCTGTTGGCCGGTCGCCTTCTCGAAGGCGGCGATCGCCCATGGCTCGTCGGCGCCGTAGCCCTTCCAGTTGAGCACATGCACTTCAACGGCCTTGGCGGCAAAAGTAAGTGCGGAGGTGAAGACGGCCGTCGCCGTCAAAAGAGCAGTCAGGTCAGGCATGCGCATGTTCGTTCCTCTCTTTGTTTGCTCGCGTCCCGAGCTTTGTCAGGCTGTCTGATGGGCCTTCCGGTCCTGGCCTCGCGCGCCGGTCGAGCCACCGTCGGCATGGCTCAGGAAAGTCTGGATTTCCGCGTCGGTGGGCGCGGATGAACCGCCATGGCGGGTGACCGAAATGGCCGCCGCCGCATTGGCGTAGCGCGCCGCCTCGAAAGGCGGCATGCCGCGCGCGAGCGCACTGACGAAGGCGCCAATATGAGTGTCGCCGGCGCCGTTGGTGTCGACCGCCGCCACCTTGAAACCGGGAATGGTTCGGGCGGAGCCGCCCGCCAGTCGGATATGGCAGCCCTTGGCGCCGCAGCGGATGACGACGCCGTCGGCCTTGGGACAATGATCGGCAAGCAATCGCGCCGCAAGGGCGGCGGCATCGCCCGGGCCGGCAATGTCGGTGGCTTCCGTCGTATTGCAGCTCAGCCAGGTCGTGCGGGCGAGCACCCGCGACAGGGTGGCGCGCGAAATGTCCGAAACGACCGGCGTCGGGTCGAAGACAAGTGGAATGTCCGCCGGCAGCGTCTCGATCCAGTCGGTGAGCGCGTCGCGGCTGCCGGGATAGCTCAGCGTGTAGCCTGACGTGAACACCCAATCCTCGGGTGCCACCAGAACCGGCGCCATCAGATCGCGGCTGAGCACGCTCTCCGCCCCCGGCCACGACACGAAAGTGCGTTCGGCATCGCTGGAGATCATGGCGACGCAATTGCCGCTGTCCATCAGTGGCGATGGCTGGATCAGCGTCTCGATGCCTTCGGCACTGAAGGCGGCGCGCAGGAAGTCGCCATTGGGTCCGCTGCCGAGCTGGCCTGCGAATACCACCTTCATGCCGGTGCGGATTGCCGCGACCATCATGTTGAAACCGCCGCCGGCGACCTGCGCATAGCTCGAAGCCGTCTTCTCCGTGCCCGGCGCCGGCAAGGCATCGATACGGTAGACATAGTCGACCACCGCGCTGCCGATATGGACGAGACGCGCGCTCATGCCGCCGCGTCCTTGCCGGGGCCGGCCTGCTCCAGGCGACTGTTCGAGGTCCGCGCCGCGACGAGATCGGCGGCGAGCGCACGAACGCCCGCCATGTCAAAGCCTTTGAGGCGGGCGATGCGGTCCTGCGGCAATCGTGAAAGGCCGGTGCAGGCGCCGGCCATGCCTGCGGCGATGGCGCCGATCGTGTCGGTGTCGCCGCCGAGATTGGCGCTGATGACCGCCGCTTGCCAAGCATCGCCGCCGGCGACCTCCAGCACAGCAAAAGCGGCCGGAACGGACTCCTGGCTGGCAACGCCGGTGCCGACCAGATCGGTGATCAGCCGGACCGCGTCTCGTGGCGCCTTGCCGCGGATCAGATCCTGCGCCCAGGCGACGCGCGCGGCGATGTCGCCGCCGGTCACCCAGTGGCCGTGTGTCGCCCCCCGCCTCGCCGCCGCGACGGCGCTGTCGGACGCGGCGCGCCAGTCGCCGCCGGCGATGCCGCGGCTGACGGCGGCCGCGACCGCCGCGGCGGAGGCAATGGCGATCGAGGTGTTGTGTGTCGCCCGGCAGGTTTCGGCCACCTTGTCGACGAGCGCATCCAGCGGCTCCGGCTGCATCATGATGCCGAGCGGCGCGATGCGCATGGCCGCGCCATTGGTGTCGCCGCCGCGCCCGGCCTCCTCGGCTGGCACGCCCTTGTTGATGGCGTCGATGGCGCGCTTGGTCGACGGTCCCAAAAGGTCGTAGCTGCCGCGCGCCTTGACCTCGCGCTCCCAGTCGAGCAGCGCGTTGACCCAGCGCGCATGGTCGAAGCGGTCGCCTGAGGCAACCAGGATGCGGCCGAGCAGCAGCGCCTGCTCGGTATCGTCGGTGATAGTCCCGGCCGGCAGCCCTTTCGACACCGGATGATCGGCAAAGGGCGAGACGAAATCCTCGACATGGCCGTAGAGTTCGGCGATGCGCTGAGGCGACAGAAGCTGCGTCGGCATGCCGAGCGCGTCGCCCAGCGCCCCGCCGACGAGCGCACCCATGGCGCGGTCCATCTCAAGCTCGTTCTCCGGCATCGCTCAGAACCTCATATGCAGCGCGAAATGGGCGGGATTGAGCAGGCTGGTGACATATTCGACCGGCCGCTCATCGGCCGCACGCGTCAGGCGACGGCCGCGCAGGAAGGGTGTGCCTTGCGGGCACCCGAGGATAGCGGCGTCATGGGCGTTCAACATCTCGATGTCGACCCACTCCTCGCCATGGTCGGGTACAAGCCCCGCTTCGCGTAGCGTCTGGTGCAGCGAGCCTTCGCGCAAGCCCCGCAGAGGCACGTCCTCCAGCTCTGGCGACAGCGGCAGGCGGCTGCGTTCGATGGAGATGGCATGGCCGTCGCTGGCATTGGTGCGGACCCGGTCGACGGCGATGAAGAGCGGACTTTCGATGCCTAACAGCACGGCAAGGTCGTGGTCTTCGATCACCTCCAGCCGCAGCGTCCGCGTTTCGGCGTTGGCGCCGGCATTGGCCAGCGCGCGCGACCAGCCGATCGCATCATCGACCGGCTTGCCGTCAAAGGTGACGAAGGAGCCGATACCGACCTTTGTGGTGATCAATCCGCGGCTGGACAGTTCCTCCAAGCCTTTGCGCACCGTGTTGCGGCTGACGGAGAAACGCTGCACGAGTTCGTTTTCGCTTTGCAGACGGTCGCCGAAACCCAGCACGCCGGAGCGGATCTCGTATTCCAGAACGGTGGCGATCTGCTCGGGCTTGCCCGTGCCGGGAGACAGTTTGATCGCGCTCCGCTTCATATTCGTACCTGTATAGTGAACCTGTCTAGTCCTGTTTAATCTCTCCTCGTATAGCGGACTTGTCAATGGGACGGGTCATGTGCCCCGATGCACTGCTTTCGACGATCCGCCGGCCGCAGGCGGCAACGAAGAAGGAATTTCCCCAGTGCTGGACGCGTCGCACCGTGTCGCGATCCTGCTGCGGTGACCCTACCGGCAGAAGAACGAAAGCCCGCTCCGGGAACCGGGGCGGGCCTTGGAGGAGGACAAGGGGTGGGACCTCTCCTCTTGCTTTCCACGGGGGGTGTGTGGACCGAAATCACCTTACGGGAGTTTCGCCAGAGGCCCGATCACAAGCCTGTTTGCCCGCATCACGATCCGGTGCGCACCGGCATCGACATTGGTCACGGGATCGCGATCAGCGACCAATGCATGTCGCCCAAACAATGCATGTCGCCCAAAAGCGGCTCTCGCCTTGTGAGAACGACGTGCACGACGCGCTTTAGATGCGTCCGAGCACGACCAGAATAATGACGATCAGCAACACAAGCCCCAGCCCGCCGCCACCATAATAACCGGTTCCGTAGAACGGACCGCCGCCGAGGCCGCTGAAGCCGCCGAGCAGGGCGAGGATAAGGATGATGATAAGGATGGTTCCAAGACTCATGGCTTCCACTCCCGCAGGCACTTGCGCGCCGGTTCGGCACTTCTGGGTTGAGAATGTTGCTCACAGACAACGCTTTGAACGCGTTCGCGTTCCACCTAATGCATGACGTCGAGAAGGCGACGGCGCAATTCGTGCAGCAGTCCTGCCGCAATGGCGGGGCTTTCCGACCGGCCGACGCGCAGGATACGATAAAGCTGAAGGAACGTGATTACGGCGTAAACGGCGAGATTGTAGAAGGATAAAGCCGACAGCAAAAACAGGTGGTTGAGCGTCAAGATCGGATCCACTTCGACTTATCTCGATCTTGCATCGTCAGATCTGTGAGAGCGGATTTGCAATTCATGCTTGCATTTCTGGAACAAATAAGGAACAGTAGGGAACCTAGCTGCCAAGGCGGATTAAAGTTTTGGGGGGACCAGCGATATGATGAGGTGGAAGGATGCGCGGCTCCTCGCCGCCGCGATCGCGCTGACAAGCCTTGCGCCCGACCGGTGGCCCTCAGCCGGGCTTGGCGCCGCTCTCGCCCGGAACACGCCTGCGCTAGCAGCCGAGAAGGATTATGCAACCTGCTTCGGCGAGGACATCGAGCCGGACAAGCGCATTGTTGCCTGCTCCGCGATTGCGGAGGACGCCGCAGAGCCAGCGCGCAGCCGCGCCACAGCCTATTTCCAACGGGGCGTCGCTCTCGGCGACCAGAAGCAATACGACCGATCGATCGCCGACTACAGCGAGGCGATCGCGCTCGATCCGAACGACGCTTCCGCGTATCTCAACCGCGGCGCCGACTGGTTCAGCAATGGAGACGACGACCGTGCGATCGCGGACTTCAACATCGCCATCAGCCTGGAGCCGTCTTCCAGCGATGCCTACAGCAACCGTGGCCTCGCCTTCCTGCACAAGGGCAAGATCGACGCGGCCGTCATCGATTTCCAACAGGCAATCGAGGCGGACCCTCAGAATGGCAAGGCGCATGCGGGCCTGGGCATCGCCTGGGACAGGATGGGCGACCCGAAACAGGCCCTGGCCGAGTATGACGAGGCGGTCCGTATCGATCCCAACAACATATTGGCCAATGTCAAACGCGGTATCGCCCGCGCCGCCGAGAGTGAGTTCGATCCCACTGTCACCGATGACGATGCTGAACAGGCGCCCGGCGAGGACTTATCCGCCGCCAAGGATACGACCAGCAATCGCGCAGCCGCAAAGACCTTGATCGAGCGTGCGGGAATGCGGCTGTCGAAGTATGGCCTCGAGGGCGCGCTTCTCGATTTTGACAAGGCGATCAGCCTCGATCCCGACAATGCGGACGCCTATCTCGGGCGCAGCCGCGCAAGGACACTCAAGGGAGACAGCGCCGGAGCGGCGGCGGATTGCCTGCGCGCCATCGAGCTTGATCCGACGCGGGCAGGAAGCTGCGGCGCTCAGCTTGCCGCCGACCAAAGCAAGCCGGCACAGTTGCCGGACACCCAACAGCAAAAGCAGCGAGCCGTCGTTCCGGATATCACTGCCACCGAAGACACGCTGGCCGCAAGGGTTCTGGAGGCGACCGATCCGCGCGCCCTCGAAGCGATCCTTGGCGGCGATGCCTTCCTGGACATGGGCAAGTACGATCAGGCGATCGGCGCCTACAACAAAGCGATTGCGCTCGATCCGAACAACCGGTTCGCCTATTACGGCCGCGGCAAGGCCCAGGCCGCCAAACGCGTTTACGAGCAAGCGATCGCCGATTACGACACGGTCATCCAGCTCGCCCCCAATTTTGCTGCGGCTCATTCTCGCCGGGGCCTCGCCAAGATCACGTCAGGCGATGCCGAAGGCGCTCTTGCCGATTGCAGCCGGGCTTCAACACTCGATCCAAAAGCGCGCGACGCCTACTTCTGCATGGGCATGGCCTGGCACGCCAAGGGCGACGCGGGGCGCGCGATTGCCGCCTATTCGGTAGCCATCGAGATCGATCCGAAAGACGACGCCAGCTATTATGGGCGCGGCATGGCGCGTGCTGACAGGAAGGACTATGACGAGGCAATCGCCGACTTCGGCCAGGCGATCAAGCTCGATCCCGACAATCGCGATTACGCGGTCGCCCGCAAGGCGGCTGTGGCTGCGAAGGGACAGGGCGATATGGCGGCCGCCACGCTCGGCGCCGTCAGCTCGGCGGCGGCCACCGCCAGTTCAGCCGCCGGTTCGGCCGCACCGAGCGATACTGATTCGGCCGCCAAGGCGCTTTTCGCCAAGGGTCGGAGGCTGCATGAGAAAAATGACTATGACGGCGCCATAGCCCTGTATGGCAAGGCGATCGCACTGGTCCCGGCATTTCATGACGCCTATCTGGCCCGGGCCATGGCTTGGGAGGCCAAGAACGATTATGCTCATGCTGTTGCCGATTACACGCAGGCGATCGCGATCAATCCGAATATAGCCGAGACCTACTACAGTCGCGGCCAGAACCTCAGTTTCCAGGAAAACTACGACGGGGCGTTTGCCGACTTCGAAAAGGCCATCAATCTCAACCCCGCGGACGCAAGGGTCTATGCCGATCGAGGCCTCCTATGGATGGGAGGGCACGAGGACGTCGCCGCGCTGCACGATTTCGAAAAGGCCATCAGCCTCGATCACAAGAACCCCTTTGGCTATTTCGGTCGAGGCGTGATCCGAACCAGCAGAGCGGACTATGAAGGGGCCATCGCGGATTTCAGCCAGGCGATAAGGCTTAAGCCGGATTTCGCAACCGCCTACGAGGCGCGGAGCCGGGCGTGGGAAGCCAAGGGCAACCGCAAGCGTGCTCAGGCCGATCGCAAGAAGGCACTGAGCCTTGGGGTAGATTAGACGGGCTTTTCGGGAGGGCGCGGATTTTGCGTTGGAGTGGTTTGGGCGTAATGGCAGTCGCCGCTCTGTGCTTTATTGCGGTAAAGGTTTTGCCTTGGGCGCAGCTCTGACGAGGCTGACGAAAGGCAACCAGCTTGAGCAGCGCTGGCGCCCGATGCGGTTTGATCCCTACCCCAAATAGAAGTTACTGAAATAGTTGCCAAAATCCGGTTGCCGGGCAACGGGCTCGCCGTCCCCGTTCCGGAGGATGCCGGCGGCGAAGAGATAGGAACCGATCGCTTCCATCTTGGCCGGGTCCATGCTGCCTATGGCGCCGTTTCGCCGGCGCAGATAGTGCCCGTCGATCAGCGTCTTCAGCGAGGCGTGGATCAATGCCGGATTGGTCAGGGCGTCCTTGTTGGCGGCGATCAGCAGTGTGGCCGCTTCTTCGGGATGATCGACGGTGAACTGGTAGCCGCGCCGCGTTGCCCGTATGAAGCCCGACGCCAATTCCGGATTTGCACGCAGATACGCATCGCTAGAGGAGATCAGCGTGGTGTGCTCGTCGGGCACGCCGTAGTCGGCATAGACGAAGCTTCGCTGTTTGACGCCTTTCAGTTCTGCCTCGACGCCTTCCCAGGTCGAGACCTCCAACGTGAAGTCGACCGAACCGTTGGCCAGCGCCTCATAGGCGGACGTGCCGAGCGTCACCGTTTCGAAAGCCCCCTTGCCGCCGTCGTGACGGATGATGGTCGAGATCAGCGCGTTTTCCCAGGCACTGCCGAAACCGCCATAGGTCAGGCCGTCAAGATCCCTGGGGGTTTTGATCTCGTCACGCGCTGCATTGAACACCAGCCGTCCGGTTTCGGACTGCACCACGGCATAGACCGCCTTGAGATCGGCGCCGGCGGCTTTCTGGGTGAAGAGGCCGATGGAGCCGTTGATGCCGAAATCGGCAACGCGGTTGGCAACCAGCGTGCCTGCACCGGTATCGCTGTAGGGCAGGATGTCGACCTCGAGGCCGGCCTCGCTGTAAAACCCTTTGTCGCGAGCGACGAACAGGCCGATATGGTTGGTGTTGACCGTCCAGTCCAGCGCCACCGTTACTTTCCGGGCGGCCGCCTGGGCAAGAGATCGGCCTGGCCGGGCTATAAGGGGAAGGCCGGCAGCGGCAGTGAGCAGCAAGGCTTGCCGGCGCGTCAGGTCAGTCATGGTCCGTGTCCTTCTGGTGGCTCGGGTTGAGGAGGATGTCGAGGATCTCGGCTTCGAGGGTGCCGGCCTGCCGTGCAGCGCCGCCGGCCAGTTCGCGTGGACGCGGCAGCGGCACGGTGATCTCAGCGACGACGCGCGCCGGCCGCGCCGAAAGCACATAGATGCGGTCGGACAGGAACACAGCTTCGCGCACGTCGTGGGTGATCAGCAGCGCCGTCCAGCAGTGGCGCCGCCACATCTGTTCCAACCAGCGTTGCATGGCGGCGCGGGTCAGCGCATCGAGTGCGCCGAACGGCTCGTCGAGCAGCAGCATATCGCGTTCCTGCACCACGGTGCGCAGCAAGGCCGCGCGCTGGCGCATGCCGCCGGAAAGCTGCGCCGGAAAATGCCGTTCGAAACCGGCAAGCCCGAATTCCTCGAACAGCGGAGCAACGCGAGCGCGGGCAGCCTTGCGCCTGACACCTTGCACCTCAAGCCCGAGCGTGGCGTTGTCAAGAATGCGCCGCCAAGGCATCAACGCGTCGCGCTGCGGCATGAAAGCGAAATGCCGGCCGTGGTCATCGAGCGGCTTGCCGTCGAAGAATATCTCGCCCTCGCCGTGAAGCGCGCCGGTCAGAAACTGGAACAGCGTCGACTTGCCGGCGCCGGAGGGGCCCAGAATGGAGACGAATTCGCCGGCGCCGACGCTGAGCGAAATGTCGGCAAGCACGTCGAGTCCTTCGAAGGCCTTGCGCACATGTCGCAGTTCGAGCCGGTTCATCGCCACGGCCCCTTTCCTGCGGCCCGCCCGCCGGCGGTCCGTTCCCATGGCATGGCAAGGCGCTGGACCAGCATCGTCAGCCCGAACAGGACGAGCGTCAGCACGGCGCTGACGGCGACGGCGGCCAGCACCAGGTCCGGGCGGAAGTTGTTCTTGGCGTTGAGCATGTAGATGCCGAGGCCCTTCGCCGCGCCCGCATATTCGGCGAAGATGGCGCCCACGACAGCATAGGTGATCGAGATCCTGACACCGGCGAAGAAGTAGGGCAGCGCCGAGGGCAGCCGCGCCAGGACGAAGACACGCCAGCGCCCTGCCCCCATGGCGCGCAGCATTTGGCCGATCTCAGCCTCCGTCGCCTCATATCCTTCGGCCAAAGCCACCAACATCGGAAAGAAGGTGACCAGCGCCACCAGCATGATCTTGGGCATCAGCCCAAAGCCGAACCACAGCACCACCAGCGGTGCAATCGCCACCAGCGGCAAGGTCTGGCTGACCACGAAGACCGGAAAAAGGGCGCGCCGCAATGGCTGGGAGAAGTCGATCAATATCGACAGCGCAAAGGCACCGCCGAGCGAACAGGCAAAGCCTGCGAGCGTGGCGCGGAGGGTTGGCACGGCGTTATCGGCCAGCGCGTGCCGGTTGAGCATTGCCTGAGCGAAGACGCGCGATGGCGCCGGGAGGATTGTCGGCTTGATGCCACCAAAGCGCGCATAGAGTTCCCACGCGGCTAGCAGCAGCCCCACCGAAAGCATCGCCGGAGCGGTTCTGGCGATGAGGTCCACGATCGGACGCGAAGGGGCGGACGGGGAGGACACGCAGGTACCCGGAGCGGATGGCGCGGGGCGCGCCGTCAGACGGCGGTGGGGCTGTTGGCCGAGACGGTGACGTCGAGCGTTACGTGGCCGGCACCCGGCCCGAAGCGGCAAAAGGCCTCGTTGAGTGCGGTAAAAATGGCGCCTGCGTCGCCGCGCAACTTTGTGCAGAAATGCTTGGAGCGCTCATATACGCCCGACTGCTTCAGGAAGTCGATGCAGCCATAGATCTCGTCCATGTGGTCGTCGGTGCCCATGACATAAAGCGAGAACTGCGCCGCCGCCGGCTGGCCGGTGGCGGCCACGCCGCGCACGGCGGCGATAGCGGCTTCCTTGCGCGGGCCGAGCGGCCCGGCAGGTCCGCCAAACGCGTCGGAGCGGCAGATCAGATCGTCCGGCTCGCCCGGGCAGCCGCGCGAGATGGCGGCCGAAAGCACGCAATGCTTGCCGCTGCGCGCTGCCGCCACGAACAGGTCGCGCATGGCAGGAAACAGCACCTCGGGCGGTCCGACCAGCAAGGTCGAGATATCGTCGGTCTCGATCCGCAGTCGATCACGATAAGGGTCCAGTGCCCCGAGCGCGCCAAGGATGACGCCGACAAAATCGCTGGACATGGGATATAGGGAAATCTGTGCGCCTGAAAACATCGCCCGCCTCGCTCCGCTGGTATTACCCAGATCAGCTTCTAGGGTCTGTGGGCTTGCCGCCCCCGTCTCAGCCCCGACCGTACGGAGCACCCCTGTGGATGGACGCGTTAAAGCACCAATCGGGCGGCTATGAAAGCTGTTTTTTCAGGACCATCGCCGGAAATGCATTGCGCCAGGCCTGATTTATGGGCGGTTCCGTCGGGCCCGGTCTTGAGGGAAATTTGTCCGGAACCTTAGCCACGACGAGTGGTTGTCCCTATAGTCGCAAACGCGACGAACTTCGTGGAAACGAGCGAAGACTTCACAGAAATGGAGACAAACCATGCTCATGAAAATCCTCGCAGCTTCGGCTCTTACCATTGGTCTCGCGACTTCGGCGATGGCGCAAAGTGCTGGCGGAAACGGCGCCAATAATGGGCCCGGCAGCGGCCAGTCGGTCACGGTCGACCCGAACACGCCGGCATCGCCGAACACGGTGGATCCTGGCACGACCGGGAGCACGACCGTCATGCCCGACGGCATGAATTCGAACGCGGACCGGAACTGTCCGGCCAGCCCACAAGGTGCTCAGCCGGATGCCAGCCACACCGCTCCGGGCACGGCTTCGCCGACTGTCAACGACAAGCATTGCGGCAAGTAGCCACTCGCCGAAACTGCTGGAGAATGCCACGGGGCGCCTGTTCCGTGGCGTTTCCGTCTCTTTATGTTTCACCCTCGCCGAACAGGCAGGCGCCTGAGACGTAAACCGCCATCGGCCTTCGTCTCGCCTACGAAACAGCCTTTTCGCGAACCGGCAGCTTCCAGCCCGGCCTGACGAAATGACAGGTGTAGCCGTTCGGGTATTTCTCCAGATAGTCCTGATGCTCGGGTTCGGCTTCCCAGAACGCGCCGGCCGGAGCCACCTCGGTGACCACCTTGCCGGGCCACAGGCCCGAGGCGTCGACGTCGGCGATGGTGTCTTCGGCGACGCGCTTCTGCTCATCGCTGGTGTAGTAGATCGCCGAACGGTAGCTCATCCCCACATCGTTGCCCTGGCGGTTGCGTGTCGTCGGATCATGAATCTGGAAGAAGAACTCCAGCAGCGTACGGTAGCTCACCCCGGCGGGATCGAAATTGATCTCGATGGCTTCGGCATGGGTGCCGTGGTTTCGGTAGGTGGCATCAGGCACGTCGCCGCCGCTGTAGCCGACGCGCGTGGACAGGACGCCCGGGATGCGTCGGATCAGATCCTGCATGCCCCAGAAACAGCCGCCGGCAAGCACCGCGCGTTCGCTTGAAGTCGCCATATCAAATCTCCCCAAAAGCAACTCCGGGGAAAGGTTGTAGCCGTTTCCGTCCGGAATTGCGCACGATAAAACTGGAGGCCCGGCGCTATGACAGCCGCTCCAGGATTTCCCATAGATGGGCATTGTCGTCGGCTTCGTCCAGTCGACGGGCGCGTCCTGCTGCCGATCACCACGGACGCGCGGCGTCACTCCCCAGGCCTGAACCTGCGCACCACGACCTCGAATACGATATCCGATATCCACATCGCGCAGACGCCGATGAGGAATGCGGCCGCCAGGGTCGTGGTGTCGTCATTGGCCATCGGCAGGCCCATGGCGCGGGAATACTGGACCACGGGCAGCGTCAGATAGGCGGCGGCTAGCGCGCCGCAGATCGGCGAGGCCACCATCTCGCGCGGTTTGTAGCGGTGGCGCGACAGCGCGCGCAATATGCCGCCGGAAAGGCCGGCGACCACCACCGGCACCTTGATACCGAGCAGGTCGAAAATATCATGCATCATTTCATTGTCTCGCGATCAGGAAACAGAATGACCGATCCGGCACCGAAGATGAGCGGTCCCCGAGCAGCAGGGCCCGAATCGAGCGGCAATACGATCGTCATGGTTTCCACCCGCACAGTTTCTCGCCCTTGCGGTTGTGCGCCAGCAGCGTCCGGACTTCCGCATCCGACAGTGCTGCGACGGCGGATGCGGACAAGCGCAGCGGGCTCGAGACCGCGCAAAATCCGCCGGTGACGGTGGTGCAGCCGGCTACCGCGACAAGTGCTGCGGCCGCTGCGACAATCAATCCCTTGCCCATGACCTGAGCTCCTTTCGGGCAGTGGCGGCGGGTAGCGCGCCGATGTCGTTGTCAACCTGGTCGGCGACGTCGCGCGCCGCCGCCTCGGCCGCGGCCTGCCGGCTACGTTCGGCGCGCTCGCCGGCAAGCCGCTGGCGAACACCCCAGCCAAACGCAGCGACGATGGCTGCGCCGATGCCGAGAACGGTCGAATTGCTGAGCAGGAAGGAGAGGAGCGCGCTCATTGGTTTGGCGCGTCCTTGACGAGATAGCCGACGGCAAAGACGGCCAGCGGCAGCAGCGTGGCCCATGTCTCGGCATCGTACCAGGATGGCCAGACATTGCGCACGAAGACGCCCGAAATCGAAACGGCGGCGGCGGCGATGGTCGCGGCCGTCAGCTTGTTGGTCGGACGGATGGTCGGCTGGGTTGTCGTGGCCATGATCAGAACATTCCTTGCAAGGCGGCGGCGACGTGGTGCCAGGCGGCGTAGGCGACGAGCAGGCACGCGACAATGATCCCGCCCGCCTTGGCGGCGGCTGGGATGTTGGCGCCGGCAGGCGCCGCCGCGACCGGTTCGACGGCATCTGTGGCAGCAGCGCCGCCCGGCGCCGCCGCAGCAGCGGTCGGCGCAGGATCTGGCCGCGTGGCCGATGCCTCGCCTGCCCCGACAGCCATCAGCAGCAGCGCCTGTGCGCGGACGGATCCGACCCGGCTCGACCAGCCTTTGCCGAAAGTCGGCCAGGTCGGAAGCCGCTTCAGGAAAGCCAGGCGGGCATCGCAGAGATTGTCGATGACGACGGCGGCCGGTCGGGAACCGACGGCCGCGAGCGTCTCGGGCCCGATGCGGCCGTCCTGGGCGGTGCCGACCACTGCTTGAAGATATTTCGCCGCCCTGCCCGGCCCACTGTTCACGGCATAGTCGAACACCGCGTAGTCCACGCCGTCGGGCAACTCGGCGCCAGCCACCGCATCCCAGTAGAAGCGGCGGTACACCGTGGCGAGCTGGGCATCGCTGATCTTCCTGAGATCCGCCTTGGCGGCATCCGCCTTCACGTAGCGGCGGAAATTGGCGAGCGTGACGCCCTTCATGGTGGCGCCGCCCGGATCGGCCGGATTGTCCGACCAGCCGCCTTCGGATTTGAGGACGAGCGCAAGCGCCCGCGTAAAATTGCGGTCCATGATATCCCTTTCGATTTCTTGGTGGATGAGGTGAGTGGGTGATCGCCGGCAGCACAGGGGTGCGGATAGTCGCCGTTGCGCGCGCCTCGGTGCCTACTTGCAGTGCGTCAAAACCGGAGGTCGCCTTGCGCGCCGGCCGGCGCATGGTTAGAAAAAATACAATTTTGGGACGAACAGGTCTGGGATGAGAGACTTTGTTGGCGCCGCGCGGCGCCTGGCCTTCAACAGGCTGTCGGCCGCCATCGATCGCCGCTGGAACGTCGACCCGCTGGGCTCGGCGCCGCGTGCCTCGAAAAAGGAATATCTGAGGCTGTTCGAAGCCACCCGGCGCGTCTCATTCGCTGAGATCGACAGGCTCGAGGCCGAAACCGGCTTTGCCGTCGATCGCGACTGGCTCGACGAACTGGCCCTCCACACCCAGATCACCATCAAGACCAGCGCGCTCGCCTACCCGCACGGGCGGGTGCTCTACAGTCTTCTTCGCCGCCAGCTGGCCGACAGCCCAAGGCCGTTCACCACCGTCGTCGAGACCGGCACCGCGCGTGGTTTCTCCGCGATCTGCATGGCCAAGGCACTCGCCGATGCCGGCGCCTGCGGGCATGTCGTCACGCTCGACGTCCTGCCGCACCATCATCGCTTCTACTGGAATTGCATCGACGACCATGACGGCAGGAAGTCGCGCGCCGAACTGCTTCGGCCTTGGCAGCCGCTGGCCGACCGGATCATTTTCCTGCAAGGCGATTCACTCCTTCAATTGCCCAGGGTCGGCGTGAACCGGATCCACTTCGCCTTCATCGACGCGCAGCACACCAGGAAGAACGTGCTGGCCGAGCATCGCTGCGTTTCGGGCGTTCAGCGCGAGGGCGACATGGTCGTATTCGACGACGTCACGCCAGGGTCCTTCGATGGCGTGGTCGAAGCAGTCGCCGAGATCGAGCGGCAGGGCCGGTACGAGGTGCGCCGTCTGAACGCGTCCAAGCAAAGAACCTATGCCTGGGGCATCAGGCGGTGACGAGACGACAGCCCGGATAAACCATCGGAGGCGAGACCTTGCTCAGAAATATCGCCCGCAGGCTTTATCTCGGCATGCGCCGGAACATCGACACCCCGCCCCATGGCGGCCGATGACTACCTGAAGGTGCCGTACTTCCCGATGGCGACGAAGCATTGCTGATCCTGCAAGAAACCGAACTAGCGCACCACCCAGCGATTGAGCCTGACCGCGCGGCCGGCAGCGGCTGCTGCCGGCAAGGCATTGGTCAGTGTCACCGTGTTAGCCGAAGGTGCGCCGTTCACAGTTGTGTGGTGCCATTGGAGCTCTGCTCCGGTAATCACAGTGTCAAGTTCGATTCCAATACGGTCGCCAGCCGTGATTCCCGCGACGCTTGCTAAGCCAATCGTGGTGGCACCGGAAATGGCGGCGGTGGAGACGGTGGTCTTCAGTAGGAATGTATTTCGATATCCACCAAATTGTGCCCGCTCGATGGTCGCTCCAACGGGAAGATAGCTTTCCATAAGGAAGCTATAGCAAAGCCGGCTGATGTCGGTCTCTTGATCACGCAATCGCAGTATGGGCGCGGCGAAGCCTTGTTCAAAATCGATACTTTCAATGATCGTTGCGCCAATCCATCCGGACGCCCCAACGAAGAATGAGGCAACAGATGGGTGTATCCACAGCCAGTTGGTTGAAAATTCATAAACCGATGCACCGGTTCGAGCGATTGACTGGCCGTTGCTACCTTTTGCATAGTACGGGGCATTGCCTGACAACACGGTGCCAGAGGCGTCGAAACAGATGACGGTAATGGCGCGCGAACCGTTAAGGAAGTTGAGGAACGCGTGCTGTGTGGTGTTGGCTTTTTTGTAGATGTGGCCGACAGCCTGGCCCGAGCTTGACACCACAAGTTGGCCGTCGCCGTTGGCCCGCGACGTGCGCGCCGTGACACCGTTGGTCAGGAAGGGCGATGGAGCTGTATAACCGCCGGTCGCGCTGTCGTACAAAACGACGCCGGGTACCGTGATGCGGCCCTCGGCCTGCACCGGAAAGAACCGCTCGCCCTGAAAGCGCCTCACCAAGTTGGCCCCTCCAGTCGGCCTATTCGACATATCTCGCAGCGAGACAAACAGGCGCTTCAGATCAGGCGAAAGGATGTTCGCGTCATCGATGCCTGACGCGCTCAAAAGATCAATGTTGAAGGAGGCGAAGCCAGTCGCGGATGGCACGTTGACGAGAGCAAGTGTGTTGGTGAAGGCGCTGTAAGTTTCGATGCGCGCATTCTTGAAAAACACGGTGGTCAGGTTGCTGGTGCTGCCTAGCGCGGCGTAGATGAAAGCTGCATGGCTAACGCCGGCCGAGCCACCATCAATGCCGATTTGGGGGCTGTCGATCAACACCTCTTCAACGGCAGCGGTCCCGGCGAGAGTCAGCTTGAAGGTCCCGCGACCCGCCGCCTTCTGGTTGGTGCCGATGTACCAGGTTCCACCGCGGAACTGGTTGTTTACGAAATAGCTCGCGCCAGCCAGATCGCAATGCACATGGGAGCCGTTGTTGTAGAGAGTGATGATGTTGAATTCGTTGCTTACCCAATTTGTATTTGCCGTCAGGCCGTCGAAATAGAGCCCTTCGTCGTAACCACGGGCAGCAAGCCAGAGCTTGCTCTCGGCCATGCCGCCGAAGTGAATGCCTCGCGTGTTGGCGACAACAGATTTGTCTGGTGTATTCTGGACTTCCAACCAGATCTTTGCGCCGCGCAAAACATTCGTTCCGGTCCCACCGATGCGGACCGCCGAAAGGCCGTCGAAAGCACCGCGTATCAGCGCCCCCTTGCCATTGATCTCGCTGATGTCGCGCCAGTCGATAGAAGAGCCAACCGCGTAGTATGTTGCTACGGCAGGCAGGACGAGCACGGCCTTGGTAATCCGGCAATAGGAGCCGAGCGCGTTTAACGCAAGCGCGTTGTCGGCAAGCCCTTCACGGGCGCCAAACATCGTGGCGGTGGCGACGCTTTCATTCAACACCCAAAACCCGCCATTGACCGCATCGGTCGTCCCGTCCGGCATGAAGCGGTCGGCGGAGCGGAAATAGGCCAGCGCCGGGTAGCCGCCGGCGGTGATCGCCGCGCGCGACATGCGGGCATAGTTGGCGCCGCCCACCAGGGTTGCCGGGGTCGTGAAGACCGGGGCGTAGAATTGGGTCCTGATGCTCTTGACGCCGGCAGCGATCGTCGAGCCCGATGCTGTCGCCACGGATGCGTAGATCGGCACGTTGACGCCCGAAACCTGCGCGGCGTCGGCGGCATATTGCTGGGCCAGGTCGCGCGCGAGTTCCGCGATGTGGATGACTGCCGCCAGCGCCCCGCCGATATCCCCGAGCGGATCATCCGACAGATAGTAGGAGATCACGATGTCGCTCGTGCCGATCACAGGATTGAGGGTCTGGAAAGCGTAGACCAGGCCACCCGAAGCAACCCCCTCCTGCACGTGAACGGTCGTTCCCTTCTGCATCGTGCGCGCGGTGCGGGCGTCCGCGGCGCGGTACCAGTAGCCCTCGCTCGCCGTATAGATGCCGTTCAGCCGGGCGTCCGACTGGTTCTTGACCAGCACCCGGTCGCCGACGGCGGTCAAAACCCCGTCGATCGTCTTCAGGCCGAGGATCCAGGCAACGCCGTCGACGATGACCGTCTCCAGGTTTGCCGTCGTCGCCAGGCGCACGGGTTCGCGCTCGCCCGTCAGCAGGCGAACGGCGGCAGTTGCGGGTCGGGCCATGAGGCTTGCTCCATAAAAAAAGCCTCGCGAAAGCAAGGCTTGGAATTCGGGTTGGTTGGCAGCGTGGCGACGGGTTCGGAGGGGATAAGCGCTGGCCCGTGCGGCCATGGCGCCACGGTCATTCAGGTTCTTCTTTGAGAAATTTCGTTACGGCCGCTCGGCCGGGCGAGAGACAATTCAGCGGTCGGTTTTCTGTCCTTGGGCACGCACTTCCTGAACAAGCAGCAATGCCGGCTTGCTCCCGGACTGGCTGCCGTGTTAACACCCGCGCACTGCGGTGGCTTGCGCTATGGGAGCGTCAATGTCGCAGCGCTTCCACAAGGTGTGATTTCCGATGAAAAAATCCGCGATTGTCGTCGCTGCAAACGACAACCGCACGGCAGAAGAAAGGCCGTTCGCTTCCCGGTACAAATCCGTTGGAGCGGTGGCGGCGCCGGCGGATTTACAGGCAGAAGAGCCGACCGAGGCCCGCACCCTGACGGCGTTGCAGATGTTCTGTCGCGTGGCGGGCGTCTAGATCGCCTTTAAGGCGTCATCCAGACGGCAAGGACAGGCTCTAAAGTCCCGACCCGCTGTATCTGGTGGCCTCCTTCCACAAGGCGAGCGCAAGGGCGGGTGTCCGACCTTTCACCGCATATTCGCGGTCCCGGTAGCTTCCGGCCGCAATCCACACCGTTTTCGAGCGTTGATAGATCGTAATGCCCCGCTCGCTCGCCCGCGCGAACAGTTCTGTGTCATTTCGATACATCGGTTCCAACCCCTGTGGCCCCCTCAAGGGGTAAGGTGCAACGAACATGCCAAAGTTTACGCCTAGCTAATATTATACATCGCAGAGCTGCCAGCTGCGCCATCGAAGTGCACTGGCAGCCCTAAAGCTAAGGTGTTCCGTGGGTGTTTCCGCTGTATTGCACCTGAACTGCCGCCAGGTAACAGAATAGACCAATCCGGAAACATTTGCTTAAAATTGTATTCTTTGGCCATCGGGTGCCGGCTGGCCAGAAATTCACCCACCAGGAATTTGGGTGACGGAACTAGCTCTCCTTCAGTTCCGGAAATTCGTCGGGCATTTTGCTCCGCCTCCATGGTGAGGTCTTTGTATCGCGCCGAGCATGCCAACCCACTGGCAAATCTGCCAATTGTGCAACCGTATTATCAAGCTCTACCACTTCGGCCAAACCCACCAAATTAGGTCGCCTTGATCAACTTCAGCTTCATCTCCGTAGAATTGCCACGACTCATCATCGGCATCATGTGAGGCCTAGGCAACCCAGCCGCCACCACCAAATATTTTTCCGGTCGATATGACGGCCAAATTTTCTGGATCTTCGAACTTCCATTTATCCATATCTTAGGCTCTTCTGCTTGCCGAGACATCATTCTTGAAGCAGCGGCAGAATCTTTTCGTCGAGGAATTTAAGCCGTCCACTCAACATCTCGGCGTTGGCGGGATTCGCCGGGACATTAACGGGAATCAGCTTCGCCACGGACTTCCCTTGCCGCGCAGCTTCAACCCACTCATCCATTGCACCGATATATCCGTCCAGCGCCTCGTACGGGGTCTCCAAATCGTCACCGGGCATGTACGCTGGGGGTACATCACCGACGAGCACCCATATCCATCGTGACACATCTGGTTTCCCGGGTGAAATCTCAAAGAGAAAAATGTATATTATCCCTTCGGCACCATATCCGAAATACTCGCCTTCGATTCTCCTTACCCAGTCGTATGATTTGATATATTCACGAGCTTCCAGAAGGGCGCTGTCAAGGTCATCATCTGCACCTGGGTCGTCTGCTGGTAGAGGAAGACGGCTTACTTTACCGAGATCCGGGGTAATTTTGCTCACAATTTCTCTCCACTACTTATCTTAGTCCGCAGCCATCGTCTCCTAGCCCAGCGCTGAAAATCGCCGGCTTCCATGTGGAGCCTTATGTGCTCTTCCCTGGTACGAGGCTTAATATTTGATACGTGATTTAGCCCACCATTGGCGACGATAAGATCTTTTCGTCGAGCCCGGCTGACATTAAACCGAAGGCAGATGTGTGACGCTGCTCAAAATTGGATTTGGCATTGATCGTCATGATTAACTCGACACTTATCCGAGGCGCTTTAACGTTCGTCGGCAACAACGCGGGCGACCCCACTACTTATTGCCGACGTCGAACGGTTGGATGGACGCGGAAGGAAGTCCCAGTTCATCAAGCACATCGAAGGCGCGCTCCGATATCACGAGGTTCAGTTTCTGATTGACGCCGAAGTCGTCGTGACCTGCTCTACCGTCCACCTTGAGCCAAACAAACGGAGGGAGCTCGACATCGGGCTGCAGCTCCAGAAAATTTTCGGATTTGGTGACTTCGGCAGGAGCGAATGTAGCGCCGGAGATGCCAATATCGAGCAATCCGCGCTTGGCTTCTTCCGTCACCAGGAAACAAGGAAAAGTGGTGACAAGCGCGTCGCCGAACCATCCCTCAACCTGATAGTGGAGCTTGCTCACGGCAGGCGGATGGACGCTGGGGTCCATAACAGTGTTCTCACCCAGCCCGCCAGCCACGTCAGGCTTAACTTCATAATATCTCATCAATCACCTACCGGCGGGTCAAACAAATGCCCATATACTTTGTCTAAATCTGTCGCGTAGTCAAGAACTTGCTGCCGGGAGGCGGTTGCGTGCGTCCTATTCGTCAATTCTGATCGAATGACTTTTATACACAAAAACGACTTCATAGAAATATTGTCTCACGGAATTGTCGATCGACTGTGATGGCGGCCATCATTCACTCCCGGTCCGAGGCGGCAACCATCGCCTCAGTGGGGGCCATATAGCCATCTGCGCAAGCGTTATATGCGCACTGGTGTTCCTGGTGGCAGGCCTCGCACCTTCGCGATAATTTGGCCCATATATGCCAATAGACGTCCAGATACGATCGTCCAACATTGGCGCTTATTGCGAGACGCCAGCACTTCACTTTCGAAGTAACGGAAGAACATTATCATCAAGGAACTTGAGGCGCCCACCCAACATTTTCGCATTTTCAGGAATAGCCGGCACGTTCACCGGTATAATGTCCTCGACCGACTTTCCTTCTCGCGCGGCTTCGACCCATTCTTCCATAGCGCCTATATAGCCGTCCAGTGCCACATAGGGCGTCTTGGCGTGGTGGCAGCTTATATAGGCCGGGGGCACGTCGCCAACGATCACCCATGTCCATGGCGGTACATTCGACTCGGCCGGCACGAACTCGAAGAGAAAGACATATATAATTCCGTCGAGTCGATATCCAAGGTATTCACCTTTGATAGCCGATACCCAGCTATGCGATTCCAGATATATTCGTGCATAGTGGCGAGCGCCCTGGAAGTCGACGCTGCCAGACCGATTGCCCGGGGGCAGAGGTTTTACGCTGCTCAGATCAGGACCGGCATCACCCAAGCTTGTGTTCACGGCTTTAACCCTCTCTTGCCTCTACTCCAACTGCCCCACATTTTAAAATGGCCTTGTTCTTTGTGATGCTTGATGTGGTCGGCTTTGCTGAGTGGCCCGTAATTCCACACATCATCTGTTCCGCCCAAAGACTTTGGCTGTTTGTGATGAAGATCCATGTACCAACCCGTGTCGGGATCTCTGGGCCAGTCCAAATTGTACTCCTTTTCCCATTTCCTCCGAAGAGACTTGGAACGCCCACCAAGCCAACCTGGCAGCTGGTCGTGAACTACAATTGACCCTTCTTTCAAGAACTGATTGCCAGCGCCCCATAACGCACCGGAGGCTACGCCGCTCACTATCGATTCATCACGGCCGGCGGCTTCGACCCCACCATAAGCAGCGCCCTCAGCGCCCATTAGGCCGGTACGAGCAAGAAGGCCGGACAGTCCTTCCATGGTGGCTGTGCCGAACCTGCCACTGAGCGTGATGCCGGCCTCTCCAAGACCGCGGCCGCTCAGATACGCACCAAGTGCCTCCGCAGCCGTCCCTGCGGGGCCAGCTCGATCCAGTGCATCTTGTGTCCTGGCACGCTCAGCGGCGAGCTCCTCCTCGTAGTTGCTCCCCGAGATCAATGAATTCATGCGGGCAGCAAATTTGTCGGAATACCCAAGGGTCGCGCCGTCTGCCATCAGGCGTACGGTGTCATTGAGCGCCACGAGCGGCTTCAGGTAGTCAGGCAAGGCGTCGAAAGCCGCCAGATTTCGGCTGACACGCTCCTCCGCGGATACGGGAACTGAGTTGTTCGCAATGCTTCGTGCAATCCGAGACTGGTTTTCGTCGCTCAGTTGCAGCGCCATGGCTGCCAGAACACCTGGATCGGATGTGCCCGTGAACAGATCGCGCAGCACCGCATCCCGCTCGCGTTGCGGCACGCTCTCATCGTTCAACGTGTCGACCAGGTACTTAACGACAGACGGCGGCAGCGGCTGGACTTTTTTGATTCCAAGCTGCAGCTGCACGGCGACAGAGCGGGCGACCGCCTTCTGGTAGGCAGCCGGATCGTAGCTGTCCTCGCTCGATACCGCGTTCCAGTATGCGTCCGCTGTCGGGTCGATCTTGCGGACAAAGTCGGCAGGAGCGGCGGCACGAGTCTGCAGAACCTGCCTGGCGGCGGCTGATGCTATCTCAAACTGCGCCTGATCCTGCTCCGAGGTGGTACTGCCCGGTTTTGGCTTGGCTGCAAACAGCTTGGCGTCAATGGCAGCCTTCGGCATTCTGACCATGTCGAATGCCTGAAGGCCGACCTCGAAGGTCCGTTCGAGGACCAGAGACTGTTTGCCGCCTTCCTCGACGCCGTAAACTGCGGCGAAATCACCGTCGTCCGGCTTCTTTCCAGCGTAGCCGCCAGTGTACATGAGGGCATCCGGTGCGTTCTGGCGAGCGAGTCGGATGTTGGTGTGCGCATCAAACAGCTGCTCAGTCATCGCGACCTGGACGTTTTGGCCAAGTTCCTGAAGGTCGTCCGGCGACAGGTCGGCAATCCATGAACCCGCAGCCCACGTTGCGGCATTCGCATGAGGCGTCTCAGGGTAGCCCGCCGGCTCGTCTATTGAGACGTTGGAGTTCGCAGCGAGTTTGGTCGCGGCAGCCGAACTATTCACGGCATTATCCGTCGTACTCACCTGCATCGACGCTCGCGCCCCGCCCAACATCTCGGCGGCCCGCTTCGGATCCTGGGCGATCATCGCCTGAACCAGTGCCTTGGCCGTGTTGCTGCGCCAGGCCACTTCCGCCGCTTGCCTGATAACCGGGTTTCCGATCTTGGCGATCAGATCGGACCCGTTTTGACGGATCACCTCGAAAGCTCCGATGTCGTTCGGGTCGCCTTTTGCGATGGAGCTGGTGGACATGGTGTCGACCTTCGCCCACTCCGCCAGCTCATACTCATCGCGCTGCTCTTGCTGCCGCTGTGCCATGCGCGGCGAGCCGGCCGCGCGCATCGGCTCCTTCTGCCTGGCGAAAGCGGCGCGCTGGCTCTCCGGTATCTCAGGCAGAGTCTCGTCGAACAGCGTGTCGAAAAGGCCGGGCTTGACCACCTGCCCGCTGCGCGGGTCGACCTCGCCATACATCGCATCGTGCAGGCCGCTGCCGTCGGCCGGCGCATTCGCCGCCACCTCGTCTTCCGCCTGCGCGATGCGCTCGGCGAACCGGCGGCGCGCCAGCTCCGCGTCGAACGCTTCCTGCCGCTCCTTCATCTGCCGGTAGCGCTCGGCGACGGCCGAGAGCTCGTCGCCAAGATCCTGCATCGCCCTGCCGGCCGGCGACCCCTCGGGATAGGAAACGCCATTGCCGGCCTCGAGCCGGCGCTGGGCAAGCTGGAGTGGAATCGTCGCCATCAGTAGAGCCCTCCCGTGAAGGCGCCGCCCGGCGCCGGCGGGAAGGCGCCCTTGCCGAAGGTCACGGCCTTGGTCGGGTCGTAGAGACGGGAGAAACCGGACACGAGGCTGCCGCCGGCCTTGAAGATCGACGCCGCCGCGGCCTGCCTGCCGGAGTAGCGCGCGAGCGCCGCCTGGCTGTCGAGAGTGTTGCGGCGCAGCGCCGAGCCGTACTGGATCGCCTTCAGGTCGAGCTGGCCTTGCCTGGCATTGGCCGCCAGCACCTCGGCCGGCGAGCCCGATAGGCCGACGCCGGAGGCGCCCGCCCGGGCCCGCGCCTGCGAAAGCAGCAGATCCTGCCTGTGGCGCTCCTGGCTCTGTTCGAAGGCGGCACTTTGCGCATCGGCCTGCGCCTGCTGCCCGTAGGCCTTGGCCTGGTAACCGGCCGCCTGGTTTTGCTGCCGGCCTTCGATCAATGCGCCACCCACCGAGATGGCCGTGCCGAGAAGGGCTAATGTGCACATGGTCAGCCTCGCTGGGATGCGGCAATGGGGGTTTTCCTGGCCGGGCGCGCACCGAGCGCCGGTCGCGGGTCGAGCGCGCCGCCGGGGTTGGTGAACGACAGAAGCAGCCTGTCGGCCTGGATTGCCGGGCGGCTGAGGCGCGCCGGCGCCGCTGCGCGCGGCCCGGCCATGGCGGCGCGGCGGGCAACGGCCAGGTTCACCTTCAGGTCAGGCATGCCGGCGGCGTCGAAGAGGCCGTTGGCGGTGGCGAGCGCGCGGGCGAGCGCATCGGCCTCGAACAGTTCCTGGCGCAACAGCTCGACCAGGCGGCGCACGGCGCGCCAGCGCTCGGTCAGCACCTCCGCCTTGGCTTTCGCTTGCCCGCCCAGCGCCTCGACGGCGGCGCGCGCCTCTCCCACGGCGGCCGCGGCACGGCATTTGTCCGCTGCCGCGATGATCTTCTCCAGCAGCGCGACGACGTCGTTGCAGTCGTCCAGCGCGATGCGCGCGGCGGAGAGATCGCCGTCGCCGAAAACGGCGCGGTCCTCGGCCTGTTCGCAGCCGCGCCGGCGGGCGATCGCATCGTTGAGGTCGGCATCGAGCAAGGCGATGACGGCAGCATATTCGGCAGCCGTCCGCGCCCTGCCGAGCTGTTCGGCATGGGGGGATGTGGTCACGGGATGGGTTCCTTGTGGTGGGCTGGAGGCGGTGGAGCGCCGATCTCCCCCCTTGTGGAGGAGATTGGCAGGGCAGAGGGAGGCGCGAAGGATCGCGGCGTTGATTCAGCCTGGGTTCTTCGCCCCACTCAGTGGGGAGAGGTGGCTCGGCGAAGCCGAGACGGAGAGGGACGGCGCCGACCTGTGCCGGAGACCCTCCGGCAGAAGCGCCTGCGCCTTACGAAGGCCCCCTCTCCGACCGCTTCGCGGCCACCTCTCCCCCGCCTCGCGGGGGCGAGGAACGCCAGCTCGCCCTACGGCTCGGCGTCGAACACTGGCGTAAATGCCCTTATCGTGCAGGGCGTCGGGTTGACGTGGCGGATCCGCACCCGGCCCTGCCCTTCCCAGCTGTCGTCGATGGGCACCTCGACATTGCCGGTGAACAGGCTCGCCTTGCCGTCGGGCGCGACGAGGGAGGGCATGCGCACGCTTTCCCAGCGGCCGCGGATCAGCGACTGCACCTGAAGCCCTGTCGTGTCGGTCTCGAGCAGCGACAGGATGACACCCGCCACCTTCTTGCGCCGCCCGAGGATCGAGCCGTCCCGGCCGGCGACGTCGAGCTCCAGCGTGTCGGCCTGCGACTGGAACGCAAGCCCGGCCTGCCATCTGGCCGCGACGGCGCCGCCGGGCAGCGTCACCTGGCCGGAGGCGACCGGCAGCCCGCGATAGACCTTGCCGCCGGCCAGCACGTCGACCTTTTCGCCGTTGAGATGGGCAAGCCCGGACACGGTGTTGACGGCGGCGCCCGAATAGGTCAGGCCGCAATCGACCTGGAAGGCGTCCTCCAGCGCCCCATATTCGAACGGCGCCGTCATGATCTCGATATAGCGCCTGGTCACGCCGCCGATGGTCCGCCTGACGATCAGCCAGATGTCGTCGACGCCATCCTGGCCGGGCGTCACCACAGCGCTTTCGACGGCCGCCCAGCCGGAACCGGCGACGGTACCGCCGAGGCGGTGGCGGTGCATGCCGCGCACCTCCTGCGAGGGCTGGTGGGTGTAGCCGCCGAGCTCGCCATTGTCGAGCGGAAACCAGAGCATCGGGTCGGGGTCGGTCTGGAACGCCAGCTCGACCACGCCACGCTTTGCGATATGCTCGGAGATCTGGCCGATATCGTCGGAGGTGAAGCGGCCGGTCGAAGCCTGCGTCAGCTCGGCGATCGAGCGGCGCGAGCGCGTGACATAGAGGAACGACTGGCCTGCATCGACGGGGCGGATGCGGGCACAGCCCGACGTGCGCGAGCGCCGGTTCTTGAACGAGGACGGCGTCAATGCCTCGTCGATGCCGGAGCCGGAGAGCGCGCGGACGCCGCCGAGCGTCCCGATCAGCAGCGCGCCGTCCGATTCCGCGATCCACGTGATGTCGTTCGCCTGGCCGCCGCCGGCCTGGAGGAATTCCAGCGCGTCGTCATCCTTCTCGCCCAATGCGAAATTGTTGAAATCCCCCGTTGCCGAGGCGTAGACCGAAAACTTGCGGCTGAAGGCCAGGCGCTCCTCGTAGAGCGATCCGCTTTCGACATATTTCCCCGGCACAAGCGTGCCCAGGCGCCAGCGGGATATCGGGCTGAGGTCCGGCAGGGCAAATCCATGCAGTTGGACTTTCACCGCCGTGGCGCTGGTGCGGCTGGTGATCTTGGCCCAGCGCCAGCGGCCATCGGACGCAAGCAGGCGAATGGCCCGGCCGACGTCCGAAGCCTGGAAGCCGGCACCGCCATTGATGCCGGCGGTCGATGACGCCGTGAGGTCGAACGGCGTCTGGCTGGCCGCCGCCCGGTTGAGGTTCAGTTCGGAAAACGCGCTGTCCGAGGCGCCGTTGATCGCCTTCCAAGTAAAGCGGTGATATTCGAACGCCAGCTTGTTCAGAAATTCGTAGTAGCGGGTTTCGCCGCCCGACCAGCCGGTCTCGCCGGTGCGGCTGTCGAGCGTCACCCATGTCGCGCCGTCATTCGATCCTTCAAGCACCCAGATAGTCGGCGTGCGGTCGACCGTTCCGCCGGTGCGTGCGGTCAGATAGTAGTTTTCGACGATGGCCTGCGCGCCACCGGCAAGCTGGTAGGTGACCGGGCCGTTGGTGGCACCGGCGATGCCGCTGTCCGTCTCTGTCGCCTTGTCGAAAAGCTGGAAGGCGTCCCCTGCCCCGCCCATGCCTGAGACCGTGCCGGAAGGCGCGGTGTTCGACGTCATCTTCGGCGTCAGCGCCCCATAGTCCGCGGGCGTCAGCGTGGTCGGCGTATCGTTGATGTCGTCATAGGGCCCGTCGTCGATCGCGTAGTCGTCGAGCGCCCATGCCGTATGGGCGGTGCGCGTCAGCACCTTGAGCGGATAGTCCCTGTGGGAAATCCACATCTGGTCCGCGGACTGCACATAGTCGAGATCGAACAGGTCGGCTTCAAGATAGGGCGAGGCCACCTCGACCGTGCCGACACGCGCGCCATAGGCGTAGACGCGGATGTAAAGATTGCCGAACTCCAGCATGTAGGCCTGGTCGGCCGAGAAGATGAACGGGATCGCCCGCGTCGCCTTGGCGGACGTCTTGACTTCGCCGACGAAACAGGTGCCGCCGCGCTTGCGGATGCCGCCATGCGGCAGGGTGACGAAGTTTTCGCATTTCGACAGCGCCGCGCGGTAGAGATCAAGCGAGGCGCGCGCGTGCAGGCGTGGCGAGATCTCGCCGCGGGTGAAGACGTCCTGGACCGGATAGAGCGTCGCCATCAGCGCATGGCCCCCGCATAAAACCGGCTGTCGCCGCGCTGCCGCGCCCAACTCGATGTCGAAAGCCGTCCGCCGCGCTGGATGGCCTGCGCGGTGAAGGCGGCGTCCAGCGCGCGGTCGTAGGCCGAACGGGCAATGTCGATCATGCCGGCCTTGTGCGTCAGCGGATGCGCGATCTTGATGGCGAGTGCCGCCACCAGCACTTCGGTGAACGGCGCGTCCCAGTCGTTGGGGTCGGTGAGGTTCGCGACATAGCGGATGGTGAGTGGTCCCGCCCGGTCGCTGTAGACCAGCCCCGCCTCCTGCCGCCACGAGATCGCGATGCCGTCCGGCTCGCCATTGTGGGTCAGCGGCAGCGGGCGAAGGCAATCGACGGGGAGTTCATAGACCCAGTTCAGCGTGCAATCGCCGGAACCGGTATCGCTGCCGGCCAGGGATGCCGAAAGGATGGCGAACACCCAGGCGTATTTCGTCAACTCGGCCTCGCGGGTCAGGTCGAAATGCATGTTGAGCAAGCGCGCGGCCTTGATGTCCTCGTCAAGGCTGTCGATCGGCGCCTCGTCGAGGACGGCCAGCGCCATATTGGCGATGTCGGTCGGGGTTATGGCCATGGGTAAGGCCTCCGTGGGTTGTGATTGGGGGAAGTGCGTCTTTCTCCCCGTTCACGGGGAGAAATGCCCGGCAGGGCAATGAGGGGCAGCGCCGGCATCGACGGTTGGCGTCAATGTTCAAGCGCCGGCGCTCGCAGGAAGGAGGTGGGCCTGGCCCACCTCCCGGGAGACGAAACCCTATGCCTCGGTCGTCTTCAGAGCGATGAACGTCATGGTCTTGACGCTCGACGCGGTGCGGTCCCAGTTCGCCGCCAGCGCCAGCTCCGCGTCGGTGGCGAATTCGCCGGCGGTGGAGGCGTCGAGGAAGCGGGTGCCCGGCACATGCGGCACGAAATGCCGGCGGCCGACCATTTCCGTCACCCCGCCGCCATGGCCCTGGCGCGGCTTGCGGTCGAACTCGAGCGGCCCGCCTTCGGTGTTGACGGGCAGCTCGTTCCACAGGATCGCCTTGTCCTTGAACATGAACGCGGTGTAGACGCCCGCCGCCTGCGGGATGTCGTCGTCGACCACGCAGCGCAGCCCCATGTAATAGGGGATGAGCGGCCCGCCCTGCTGCGAGGACGGCACATAGTCGATGAGGTCGGCGAGCTTCAGCGCTTTCATCTGCTTGGAATGGATCCAGAGGGTGCGGAACTTGTCGGCGCGGTCGCCCATCAGGTAGGCCGCCTCGATGATGTCGGTGTCGACGATGGAGGCGCCGGTGGCGCGCACCAGGTCGCCGCCGTCATTGGCCAGATTGTCGGCGACGACGCCCTTGAGCATGCCGATGAGGGTCAGCTTGTTGGCGCGCTGCCAGTACTCGGTCTGCCGCTTGACGATCAGCTTCTGCGGATCGTCGCCCGCCAGGATGGAGGTCAGGTCGGGAACGCCCCACGCCTGGGCGCGGACATTGCGGGCGGCGACCTCGCGGCGCGAGCCGATCTTCTTCATCTCGATGGAATCGGCCGGGTCGTCATTGACCGGCTCGGACGGATCGTTGCCGAGGTCCTTCCAGCCGGGCATGTCGACGGAACGGCCGCCCATCGACAGTTTCGAGGAGATGGCCGGATCGGAAAACAGGATGCCGGCCTGGTAGATTTCGAGCGACTGGACGTGCTCCTCGAAAGCGTATTGGGCATAAACGGACGGAACGATCGCGTCCGCGATACGGGTATAGGCGTCTGCCATTTTGTCTTTCCTTTGAGAGATTGATCGGCGGCTGATGCGTCGGGATCAGAGCGGGTTGTTCGGCATCCAGAGATCCGGGTTTTCGCCCGCTTCCCTGGCCAGCCGCCGGGCGCGTTGAGGGTCGCTTTTGACAAGGGCTGAAATGGCCGAAACGTTGCGCTCGCCGGCGGCGTTGCGCCGGAAGGGGTTTTGCCCCCGCGGCGCCGCGTCGGCGTCGATCGTGTCTTCGCGGAACATCGCCTCGCCGATCGCCTGGAAGGCCCTGGCGATCTGCGGATCGGTCAGGGCGCCGTCGGGCAGAAGGATGCCCTTCTGCTTGTAGGCATCGACCAGGCCGAGCTTCTTCATCGCCCGGTTGGCCACCTCCAGCTTCTGGCGAAAGCCATCGCTGTCGGCCGGGCCCCAATCCTTGACGAGGTCGTCATGGGTGGCTTCGACCGAGCGGGCGAGCGCTGCCTGCTGGGCCGCCGCCTGCTCGGCCATATAGCCGACGAACCTGTCATGATAGGCCTGGGCGATCTTCGGCGTGGCGCCGGCTTCGACCGCCCAGGCCTTGGACGCCTGGGCGAGTTCGTCCGAATAGGCGAAGCTTTCCGGCAGGCCGTCGGGCCGCCGGTATTCGACCTTTTCGGGCGATGTCAGCGGACGCATCGCCTCGGGCAGCCGGGCATGGAATTTGTCCCAGTCTTCCTTCGGCGCGTCCCTGGCTGGAACGCGCAGGCTTTCGCCCTGCCGCCGCTCCAGCTCCGCATAGGATGTGAAAACCCGATCGAGGCTTTCAGGCTTGGTCCAGCCCTTGGCTTCAGCAAGCTTGCGGTTGCCTTCGGAAAGACCGTCAAACCAACTTTTGCCGGCAAGCACGGCGGACCCGTTATCCGCGCCTGCCGGTGGCCGTTCCGGGTTGCCCGCCGGCTGCGACGAGGCAGCCACGGACCCGGCATCTGCCAGATCTGTCATGTGATGTTCCTTTTGAGGGTTAGGTTGGAAGTGAACTGGTGGCAGGCCGGCGGGCCAGAGGGCTGGCGGGACAGCGCCCGATCGGCAGCGCGATCTCTATGGACAGGCACTTGAGCTGCGTGTTCCATGCACAACACGAAGAGCGCGACGTCGAAAAGGCAGCCATGCTCAGTTCAAGCACACGACCAAGCCGGGTCGGGTTACGGTTACGCATCCCAAGCGGGACATCCCGATCGGCACGCTGAAGAGCATCGAAAAGCAATCCGGTCTCAAGTTGAGGTAGAGAGATGCGCCAGTATGTCGGACTGATCCACAAGGAAGCAGGCAGCGATTTCGGCGTCTCCTTCCCCGATTTTCCTGGCGTGGTGACTGCCGGTACGACACTGGACGATGCCCGTGCCATGGCGCAGGAAGCGCTCGCTTTTCATGTCGATGGTCTGGTCGAGGATGGCGAGGCCATTCCCGAGCCCTCGTCGCTCGAGCAAGTGATGGAGGACAAGGATAATCTTACCGGTGTGGCCGTTCTGATCCCCCTGAAGATCGAGACAACGAAGGTGGTACAGGTCAATGTCACCATCCCCGAAGATATCCTCGGCGAGATCGACGACTATGCAAAACGACACGGCTATAGCCGTTCGGATTTCTGACCGCCGCCGCCAGGAAGATCATCGAGGCGGCCTAGGCCGGCTGAATCATTTTGACAGGCACCGGCGCTAGCGCCTTGTTCGAAAGAGGTGTTTTCGCGCCGTCGGTTCATCAACGTCCGAGAAACCATGTCTTATATCGTGACAGCCTGTGCCGCCGTTCCGCCGCAATGCGGCCGCACGGGACGATCGATAGGGATTTCGGATATTTAAGGGAGACGTCACATGAACCTTCATAAAGTCATTGCCGCCGTTTTGATGGCCGCCGCGCTGGCGGGCTGCGCGCAGACGGAAGGCCAGCAGCGGGCCGGAACCGGTGCGCTGATCGGCGGCGCCGGCGGCGCCCTCGTCGGCCAGGCCATCGGCGGCAACACCAAGAGCACGGTGATCGGTGCGGCCAGCGGCGCCCTGCTCGGCGCCGTCGTCGGCTCAGCCACCACCCCGCAGCGCCGCGGCGACCAGCTCTGCCGCTACCAGGACCGCTACGGCCGCATCTACACCGCGCCTTGCGACGACCGCTATTACAACGGCAATTATTGATCGTTAGCCGCCTTCTCCCCGTTCACGGGGAGAAGGTCCCGGCAGGGGGTTGAGGGGCAGCGCCGAAGCTTGAAAAAGCTGGCGCTGCCGAACCAGAATTACGGTGACAGTGCACTCTTTTCCATGTGGCAGTACGGCGCTTCACTCCAATCACGTGGGTGCAATCTTTAAAAGTGCACTGTCACGGTAATTCTGCACGATGATCGGCCGAAGCGGGTCGTGGTCACCGCAAGGTCAGTGCTCCCCGCAACCTACCCATCCGCCCGCGGCGCCTTCTCCAGCGCCGTCTTACGCTGAATTTCGATAGTTCGATTCCAGAAGCGCACCGCTTCAAAATGCTCTTGTCTGGTCAACCAGATCTTATCCTCCAAACTGACTGGATCGCCGCCAACCGCAATCGGTTTGACATCGAACAGTTCCATGCCCTTGGAGCGCGAATTTGTATCTTTGACACTCATTTCCAATCCTCCAGCCTAGCAAATAGATCGGCGAGGTCGCGCGCTATCGTCTCGGCGGATTGCCGTTCCATAAATATAAACGGGATGCGCAGGATTGGCATTTCCACATCCTCGGTGTCGAAGCCATAGGCTTCCCCTCCTCCGTTCGATGCGAACAAGAGATGCCCGGCGCATATTTTTCAACCTCATATTCTCGATTAAATTCTGCCAACTCTTCGGCTTTGAAAAGAATTATATAGCTGTCGCCGACGAAGCCTTCACCTCCATCATGCTCCTTAAGGAAATCGGTATAATCCTTGGGCAGCGTCACTCCCAACTTTGCGGACAGGCCATCGACAACTGCGGCTTCAGCCGGGGCGTCGAACTGTCCCTCAGTTAGACTATATCTCACTGCTATCCTCCCAGGTCTTTCAGCAATTGATCCACCACGGCATAGCCAGTTGTCGATGCACTTCGCGAGGCAGAACGATTTTGTTGGGAATTACGGTGACAGTGCGCTACTTCCATGCTTCAGTCCGGTGGTTCAAGCCAACTAGGTGATGCGGCCGATAAAAGTGCACTGTCACCGCAATTCCGATAAATCAACTTTTGAAATTCTCGTCCACGAACATCTCGGCAAATCTCTCGGGCGGGAGGGTCGTGCCGTTGACGCGAGCGATTTCGACATTCCTCCGCCACATATCCCGGATTGCTGCCGGCATTCCCTCGGGCATGTGCATGGACTGGGCGACTGCATCATGCCATTGTCCATCACCATCAAACAGAGATTGCAGTTTGGGGGCCATTCTTTTCAAGCCCTTCTCCGACTCTTGAGAAAGTTCTCCGATCGCCCAGAGCACATAAACATCCAGCAGTCTAAGCAGCGGCTGTCCGTCATAACGTGGGTTAGTCGACATTTAACCTCTCATGCATCATAGGTGGCATAGTAAATAACGTGTTCGCAGAGGGCGGAAATGCTTGGCTTTTCTTTCTGCGAAGCAAGGCTCGGCCGCGTAGATTGTGGGCTCCGCTACGTAGACCGGTCCTCCTCGTCAAATTCCGACAACCGCCCAACGATATCCAGCAACTTCATTTTTTCCCCATAGGGAAAATCCTCCTCGGCCATTCGGATGCAGTGTTTTCTGGAAGATACTCCCTCGATCATGTTGAGATCTAGGGACGAGTTGCATTACACCAGGTTCATCTGCGTGGTGCCAGCTGAAGCCGGGAGGTGCAGCGCGGGGGGCTAGCCCTGTCGGCGTTCGCTGAAGATTGAGACCCTGATTCAGCAAATCCTGAGCGAAAGCAATTTCTCCCTCCATCGTTTGCAATAGGGATTCGTTTGCAGCTTGGACGTGTACTGGGCGCGACGAGCCCGGATACAAGGTCGGGTCCAATCGCATCTCATGTATTACGGTGCGCGGATCGACCTGGCCGTACATGGCCTCATACAGGCCGTTGCCATCGGCCGGCGCGTTTGCCGTCACCTCGTCTTCCGCCTGCGCGATCTGACTGTTGAACCGGCGGCGAGTCAGCTCGGCGTCGAACGCTTCCTGCTGGTTCTTCATTTGCTGGTGGCGCTCGGCGACAGCCGAAAGGTGCTCGCCCGGCCCTTGCATGGCGGCGCCAACGGGCGATCGGTGCGGATATTCCGGGGCGCTGCCGGTATCGAGCCGGCGCTGGGCAATGGAGACAGGAATGATGCTGACCATGTGCTGTTTCCTGCCGGCTGGTTTTGAAAGGAGCGCACGCGGCGACGGACCGCCGGACATGGCAGCGGGATCGGCAGTGCGGACGGTGGAGATTCGGCGGGAATCCGGATGCGGAAGGATCGCGACGCGGCTCGTGCGGGATGTTCGACAGACCGCCGTTGCCGGGGCGGCGGCGCGGGAGCCAAGGGGCAAATAGTGGGGCGCGGCATGCACGACGGCCGATCTCCCCCCTCGTGGGGGAGATGTCCGGCAGGACAGAGGGGGGCGCCGTAGAGCGCCGACCTCGGTCGCTGCCGAACTTTGAACATGGCCATATGTTTGTCGTCTAGGGCCCGGCTTGAGCGACCGCTCGTGATTTGATCGCCGTGCGATGAACACGGCAAGGCCGGCGGGACAGCGCCCCCCTCTGCCCTGCCGGGCATCTCCCCCACAAGGGGGGAGATCGGCGCTTCAGCGCCTCACCTCTCCTCCTCCCGTGCCGCCTTTTCCAGCGCCACGAGCTGCGCCTCGTCCAGCGTCAGGAACCCCATAATGTGCTGCACCACTTCGGCGCGCGCGTTGCTGAGCGCGCTGTGCAGCTCGAAGCCATTGGGGGTTCTGGTCCGCGCCATCCACTCGCCGTATGACGGGCGCCTGAAATAGCCGACCGTCGCCGCGAGATCGGCCAGCACCATTTCGCCGTCCTCGCCGGAGAACACGCGCAGATACGCCTTGACCAGCGCCTCGCGTGCTTTGGCGGGGCCGCCGTTTTGCGACGCGTGGGCGAAGCGTTTGCGGCTCATGCGCGCTGTCCGGCCGGCATCGCGCCCTGGGCGCCGGCATCAGGTGCCGGCCCATCGGCGGTGCCGCCCCGCAGCATGCCTTGCAGGCCTTCGAGCAGGCCGCTGTCGCGCGCCTGCACGGCCGCCGGCACGGTATCCTTGGCCACCTTGCCGGCGGTGGCGATCGCCGCCATGCCGGCCTGCGCCTGGCTGGCCTTGGCCCTCGCGTCGCGCAGGCCCGCCACCTCATCCTTGCGGCGGAAGATGCGCTGCGGGCTGCGGCCGGCGCTCTGCACGATCTTGAGCGCCTCGTCGCTGTCGATATTGTCCATCACATCAGGGTCGAACTGCGCCATCTGCATGGCCGTGGTCACCAGCTGGATGGTGTCGCGCGCTTCCGCCGAGCGGCGCAAGACATCGAGCGGACCGGTGAAGGTCGGCCGCACCGCCTTGCCCGCCAGGCTCGCCGGCGGCAGGAACCGGCTGTCCTCGTCATAGAGGCCCTTGTCCTCCAATATGCCGAGCTCGCGGTCGAGATTGGTGGCAAAGCCCGCCTGGATGATCGAGCCCGACGGCCCCAGCAGCGCGCCCTTCTCCTCCTGGCGGATCAGCGCCTCGGTGGCGGTCATCTGCGGGTTCTGCACCAGGGTCTGGAACAGGTTGACGAACATCATGTCGCGGATCTCCTCCGCCCGGCTCGCCGCATAGTCGAAGGCGTAGCTCGGGTTCTGCCCGGTGGTGATCGGCGCGATCAGCGGCCTTCCATTGTCGTCGATGAGGCCAGGATAATTCTCGCCCGGATCGAGCACCGGCACGTAGTCGAGCCTGGCCTTCGACGCCGTCGGCGGATCGGTGATTTGTTGCAGCGCGCGCAGGCCCGAGCGGCGGACTGCGTTTTCCTCGCGCACGGTCGTCAAGGCTTCGATGGTCGGCGAGATGCCATAGGCGTCGCCCTCGTAGCGGCGCCAGTTGAAGGCCGACACCGGGAAGGTGCGAAACCCGCTCTCGCGCACGATCTCCTCCTCGTCCTCGATGACGTGGTAGGAGGCAAAGGCGGCGTCGAGATAGCGGTAGCTTCCGCCCGAGCGGTACATGCGGCGCTCGTCACGCGGCTGGATGCACTGGATGAGCGCGATCTTCTCCTCGCATTTGGCGGGATCGTCGACCAGCGTCCTGATGCGCGCCGGCAGTTTTTCGTAGCCGAGCAGCTGCGCCGCCTGGCGCGCGGTGCGTTCGTAGCGGCGGTGGAAGATGTCGACCTGGCCCCAGCGGTTGCGCGAGAGATAGCCTTCCACCACCGGGATCGAGGCGTAGCGGATCAGCGTCGAACCGAACCCTTCCTCGGCATAGAGATAGGCCGGACCGTAGCGCACGACATTGCGCAGGCAGGCTTGCGTCGCCGGCACGAAATTGGAATTGGCGGAGTAGCGCAGCGAAAACAGGAAGTCGCGCAGGTTTTCCGCCCATTCCTTTTCCTCGTCGGTCTCCTCGTCGTCCATCTCGGCGGTGGTCAGCCCGTGCCATTTCTCCGACTGCGGGATGATCAGGCTTTCCAGCCCGGCGGCCAGCCGGTTGGCGGCCGAGTTGATGGTGTTGGCATAGACGCGGGCGCCGCGCCGCTCCTGCCGCTCGGCCTGGCTGTCGCCGCGGCGGGCACCGCGCCCGGAGCGGATATCGGGCGCATCGGGATCGCAGAACTCCGCCACCGCCTCCCACACGGGCTCGTAGGCGGCGCGCTCGCTCTCGAGTTCGGACTGGCGGGAAAGAATATCGCGGGCGCGGGAATCGCTGGTCATGGGGGCCTCGTTAAAACTGGGGGATCTCCCCCCTTGAGGGGGAGATGGCCGCAAAGCGGCCAGAGGGGGTCGGATCGACCGGGTTCGGCCTTCTGCAACAGAAGGAGGTTAGCGCTTCATGCGAGGCGACCCCCTCTGTCGCCTCCGGCGACATCTCCCCCTCAAGGGGGGAGATCGGCAGCTTCAGCCGACGATGTCATTCTTTTGCGCGGTTCTTGGTCTAGGAACGTCTCGCGGCGGGGTTTTGCAGGAGGTCGATGTGACGACGACAAGCCTTGCCGCCCTGAAGAACCAGAGCAAACGTACCGTTAAACGGCTCATCGGCTACGATTCCCGCAACTGGCTGCGCATCCGCCAGATCGAGGCCTTCACCACCTTCCTGACGGCCGCCAACCGCAAATCGCGCGACGTGATCGAGATCTCGCCTGGCTGGAATCGCTACTGGAAGGCGATGTGCCCCAACTATCGCTCGGTCGACTTCCCCGATTTCGACATCTGCAAGGATCGCACCGACGAGCAATATTCCATCGTCATCGCCGATCAGGTGCTGGAGCATGTACAGCGGCCGCAGGCGGCGGCGCGGAACATCCACGCCATGACCCGCGAGGGCGGCTGGGCGATGGTGGCGACGCCCTTCCTGTTTCGCGTCCACGCCAGGCCGCACGACTACAACAGGTGGACGCCGGCCGGCCTGAAGCAGTTGATGGTCGATGGCGGCTTCGCCGAGGACAACGTCCAGGCGTTCGGCTGGGGCAACAAGGCCTGCGCCCGCGCCCACATAGGCGGCCCGGTCCGCGCCTACGGCCTGTGGCGGGACCTCAGCAACGACGAGGAATACCCGATGATGGTCTGGGCGTTCGCGAAGAAGGGATGAGCGGTGGAAGCTGCCAATCTCCCCCCTCGTGGGGGAGATTGGCAGCGTTCACCCGCCACGCCGCTTCACCAACCTTGCATGCCGTCTCCAATACCACCAGTCCAGCACGCGCCGGCGAAAACTGCGCTTCATCGCGGTCATGGTTACACCCCCAAAAGCACGCGGCGCTGGCCGGCGAGGCTGCCGGGCGCCAGATCGGTCTTGATGGTGCTGGCCGTGCCCTGGCGTTGTTCGAGCTCAGCCCGAAGTGCTGCTTCGCGCGCCTGCACGTCCTTATCCCCGGCCGTCGGCACTGCCGGCAGCGGCTTCAGTTCCGGTGGTTTTTGAAACAGACACATGGTTCCAGCCTTCTCTTGTCCAGTCGTAAAGGAAAAAATCTTCGCCGTTCCTGCCATATCCAGGCAGCAGGCAGCGCTGCGTGGCGCCGAGCCGCCCAAGCCAGCGCAGCGCCAGTTCATTGCCGGCCAGCGCCCGCGCCTCGACCCGCCAGGCGCCGCGGGCGGAAATCTGCGGCCCGAGCACAGTGTGAAAAAATCCGGTGATGCCGGGCACGCAACGCTTCATGCGGCGCGTGCCCCAGCTCCAGGCGATCCAAAGCCCGCTCCGCTGCTCGGCCGCACCGAAGCCCGCCTCCGGATTGCCGTCGAGCTCGGCCACATAGGCAAGTCCTTGCAGCGCGGTAAGCGCCAGCAGCGCCGGCGACCAGTGGTCGAGCTGGCAATCGATCTCGGCGCGGTCCTCGGGCCGCAAATTGGCGGCGATGTAGGAGAGGTCGCGCAGGGTGGCGGGGACGATGCGGAAGGTCATGCGGATGCCAGAGCCGCGGGAATGCGGTTCATCTTTGTGAGTGCAGCGGAGCCTGTGAAAGGCCCACGCCCTTGACCGGTCTCCTCGCCGGTGACCTACTTCGACCATCGAATGCGGGAGCAAAGACATCGGTCATCCAATTGAAGGGAGACGGGCGAATGGACATTCGATCGACGCTGACGCAGCTATGCGAGGCCTTCAACGCGCACGATCTCGATCGGATCATGGCGTTCTTTTCCGACGACTGCATTCTGGAGATGCCGAGGGGAGGCAAGCCCTGGGGTTCTCGTTTCGAGGGCAAGGCAAACGTACGGAAAGCACTGGCGACACGCTTTGAAGGCTTGCCCGATGTCCACTACGGCAACGCCGAACATTTTGTGGATTCGACCGCCGATACCGGCATCTCGAAATGGACGCTCACCGGCACCACACGCGAGGGGGAGAAAAAGGAGGTCCGGGGTTGCGACTTCTACACGTTTCGCGACGGCAAGGTGATCCGCAAGGATTCATATTGGAAAATCCTGGAGTAGGCGCAGGGACATCGCAGCGAGGGTCATGGGCCGGCGCCGGAGCGCCCGTTTCCTCCAGCGGGAATTGCGCTGCCGCGACGCTCCGAAGAGCCCTCCGCCCTCACCTGAACGCCCCCAGCGGATCGCTCTGCCCCTTCGCCCGCCTCGCCGCCCTGAACTCCGCCGGATCCACCATCGCCTCGCGCAGCATCATCACGCCGTAGCGCGTCGCCGCCATCAAATCGTCGCGCAGTTTCACCACCTGGCCGTCCTTGCGATGGTAGAGCCGGAACTCCTCGAACCAGGGGACAAGCGTCGAAAACACCTTGAAGCGGCCGGATTGCATGCGGTCGAGCATCTCCATCAGCCCGGCCTCGACCGAGACAGAGCCGTCGGGGAATTGCGCGTGGCGGGTCAGCATGTTGAGCCCATGCGCGGCATATTGCTTGGCGAGCGCCGTGCCCGCCCCTTCCAGCGTCTCGCGGCGGCCGTCGCGCGGCCACGCCCAGGGCAGCCATTCGCCCCAAGGCTTCAGGGTCAGCGCCTGCATGGCGGGAGTCTGCTGCGAGGCGCGCGCGGCCTTGGCGACATAGACGACGTCGGCCTCTGTATCCCAGGCGAGCTCGACCGCGGCGGAAGGGTGGTCCCAGCCGAAATCGAGCGCCCCGATGCGCGGCCAGTAGCGCGGCAGCCGGAACGGCGCGCAGGCAATCAGCTCCTCCGCCACCGGAAAGATGCGGCCGGACCCCAGCACCGGAATGCCCCGGGCGCGGGCCTCGCGCTCATGCGCGGGATAGGCGGCAACGATCGCCGCGCGCTCCTCGGGCGAATAATGCTCGGCGTCGTCTATGGTCATGAAGGTGACGTGACGGGACATGGGGGATCCTGAATCACTTTCGAGATAATCGATGTAGCGTCTTGTGAAGGCTACGTTTTTCGGACCAACGTCGCGCCGCCCCTCACCTGCCTGCCGGCATCCTCTCCCCGTATAGTGACGGGGAGAGGGGTGCTGTTGTCGACGGTTTCGCCAATCGCGAACGTTCAAGAATCGGCGCCGAGATTGCGGCCAGCTCCCTTCTCCCCGTCATTACGGGGAGAAGGTGGCGGCAGCCGGATGAGGGGCAGCGCCGACGAAGGCGAGCAAGCGCCAAGTGCGATGCCGCTCGTCCCCAATCAGTTTCTTCTCCATCACCCCTTCCCCATCCCCTCCACCTCCGCCGCCGACAAAAACAGCAGCACCACATCGGACATGCCGAGCAGCGGCGTGAAGGTGACGATGGTGATGCCGCCGGTGGCGTTGGTGCGGGTCAGGCCCTCGGAATAGATGTCGAGCGGCGGTTCCTCGTCGAACCAGACGCCGTGCAGCGTTTCGCCCTGCCATTTCTCGCGGCCTTTCTCGAAACTCTTGAACGACAGCACGCTCTCGCCGGCCTGAACATCGCCGCCGCCGCCATGGCGCACCACGACGCTGTCGAGCGCGCCCGGCGCGCCACGGCCCATCATGGTGTCGACGATGGCATCGGCCGGGATCATGCCGGTGCCCCATTGCGCCTGCTGCTGCGGCGGGCCGACCAGCACGCGCTGCGGATTGTCGCGCGTGCCCTCGCCGGTGACGCCGGCGGCCCACAGCCGCACCGGCGCATCGAAAATCTTGCCTTGCCACCACGCGGGATAGCGGCCCGTCAGGTGCATGGCCCATTCGGCGCCGCCGGCGCGGGTCTTGCCGAGCTGGTTGCCGGCCATGAACAGCCGCTCGCGGTTGGCGGCGCCTGCCGCGTGAAACGCCGCCTGCCTGGCATAGGGCCGGTAGGCGGCAAGCTGGTTGGTACGACGCCTGCGGTCAAGCTCCGCCAGCAGCGCCAGATATTCCGTCCTCGCCGCCACCGGCGATGTCTTCGAGGAACGGTTTGACCGCGGCTTCGAGCGCGCGGATGCGGCTGCGGATCTCTTCATCGCTCAGGGCATCCAGATGGTTGACGGCGACATCGAAATCCTTGGGCAGCACCGAAAGCACGATCTTCAGATACTGGTCAGGCTTGTCGGCCCGCACTTCGGCGATGACGCCGGCGCCATGGGCGCGGAAATCGGCGCGCACGGCGGCGAGAAAGTCGTCGCCCAGCGTTTTCTTCGGGCGTTTGCGGCGGGTCTCCGGCGCGGTTTCCGGGCTTGCGCTCCGGCTGGCGGCCGGCTTGCGCCCCTTGCCGCGCGCCGGCACTGCGGCGGTTTCGTCAGCCATGGCCCGTCACCGTCTCGGCGTCGCCGGCGCGGGCCTTGGCCTTCGACGGCGCGGACTTGACCGACCGGACCCGCTTCTTCTTCGAGCGGGCGGATTTCTTCCTGGCATTCGTGCCGCCCTTCGGCCGCCCGGCAAGCTTTGCGGCGCCCGGCAGGCCCTTCAGGCCCGCCATCACGAGGCCGACGGCGCCGCTATGAATCGCTGGCTGCGGGAAAGCGAAGCCGCCGGCCGCGTCCCGCACCATGCCGATCAGCACGCCGGTTGCGACCTGCTCGATCCGGCCGAGCCGCGTCTGCGGTGCCGCACCCTCGAATTCGCCAATGGCGCTGACGACCTCAAGGCCGTCATCCCCGGTGATGATGGTGGCATAGCGTGGCATGGGATTTCTCGCGGATAATCGTCAGGTTGGAAACGTCGCATTCCTTCGCGTCCCCCTCTGTCCTGCCGGACATCTCCCCCACGAGGGGGAAGATCGCAGCTTCGGCGCCTCGCTTTTTTCTACAACGTTGGCGATTGGCGAAAGCCGGGACAACAGCCGATCTCCCCACCCGTGGGGAGATGGCCGGCAGGCCAGAGGGGGGCGCCGTAGAGCGCCATCGTTCGAAGAGGAAAGCAAAACCAGAAACACAAAACCCGCCTCGGCGGCGGGTCATCGGCGCAACTCAGCACCATAGATAAAAACATAGCATAGTTGCCTTCACCCCGTCAACAGGTTTTAGGAAAAAATTCCTTATCGGCTTTAGGCATCCCCGCGCAGCGAATGCACGCCTTCACGGCATGGGCGAACAGGATCAGCCCAACTAATGAACCGGGGCTTCGTCACAATCTCGCTGTGAAGGTCGCTAAGCGCGTTGAATGAAGATCCGCTCGAATATCGCGCCAATACCCAGCACGACCGGCGCTCTTGTTTCGGCGGCGCCAGAATCAAAAACCCGCCTCGGGGGCGGGTCATCGGCGCAACTCAGCACCATAGATAAAAACATAGCATAGTTGCCTTCACCCCGTCAACAGCTTTTAAGAAAAAAATCCTAATTATATACTTGACGTACCAGAATCGAGAGCTCACTAATGCAAGCCGACAGGCCGGCACCAGAAATAGCTATCAATCCTGAGTTCCTTCAGAAGAGTGTGGACTGGTGGCAGGATCGCTTAGGAGACCGTATTCCCCCTGACTGGCCCATTCTGCCGCTTTTCGTTGAGCGCTATATAGCCGAATTGCTTCTGCCAGAGCTAGGTTCTGGTAGCGCGGTAGCTCTAGCATCTCGCCGCGAAGCTTGAGTAAGTCCAAGGTGAGGTCGAGGCACTTGATCGTAAAGGCATTGATGGCGCTGAGGAGGTCCTGTCCCGTTTTGCCTTTAAGATGGCCTCGATCATGGAATTGACGGACCTGTGAAGGGCTATGTTCGTCGATGTAGACGACATGAAGGATGTCATTGCGCTTACCTGCAATCGCGTTGATTTCACCCAGAATTGAGTTGGCCCTCTTCGCCAACGTTCCACTCTTGGGTTTCAGCTTTAAGCTGACAAGATTGGTGACCATATCGCGCTGGGAGCGGTCGGAAGCGACGACGAAGAATATGGATTTTGCTTCTTCCTCTTCCAGTTCAGAGAGCATTCGGAATAAGGCAAAAACTTCGCCGGATAACGTATTCCAGGATATGGTGGCGCGCCCGACCGTGACGGGGACGGATAGTTCGTGAATGGCGATCAGAGTATCAATGCTAGGTTCTGACATGGCTGAATCCCCCAAAGACAAAGACCAGGATAAGGGCGACGAGGTGTTGCGGCGCCTACTGAAAACCCCTCCCGATCCGAAGACCGGGAAGGGAGAGAAGCCCAAAGGAAAAGACGATGAGAAGAAAGATAGCTCACCTCGTTCTTAGGCTGCTCGGTTTTACCGCGTGGGATTCAAACGGAATTCCGCTTGGCCGACGCGTTATCCTGTCAGCGAGCGACGGTTAAAATCGAGCATCGATCCAAGCTTGTGTGCCCTTCCAGCATCCTTGCTTGGAAGGCTCGCTCCCAAGCGGGGCGACGAACACGTAGTCGTCGGTGTCGATGTGCTGCGCAAGATATCCGCGCAGTTCATCTGCTGCGTTGGCTGTGTCTACGAGATAGAAATCTCGCATCACCTTGAACGCGCCCAAAGCATCGAACGCATCCCAAAGGGGCTGGTAGTCCTTTTGTTTATTGAGCTGATAGCTGACTGCGAAATAGGCCATGGTAAAAAGTTCCTGTGTGTGGCCACAGGACGGCTTGACGTAATCACCGGTAGGTTTAGTTTGGCGAATGTCATGTGCCTAGCCGTCCTGTGGCTTGGTTGCATTAACGGCGGTGACTGCGAATCACCGCCGTTTTCAACTCTAAGGCTAAATCAACCGTGGAGTCTCCCGTTGAGGGTGTTACTCACACGGTTTTTTGTTCTTCTTTCGTTTCATAATGAGGAGAAGCCTTCGCGCCTTTTGTTTAGGCGTGACCGGCTTCACCAATCCGCCGATAGGTAAGGCGCTTGTCGCGAGCCATGCGGAGCAGGTCTTCGGCGCGCTCTGCATCCGAGACTTTCAGAGCAGTGCGGCGATTGTAGCGAAAATCAAACTCGGCCAAGTAGCGATGCAAATGAGCCTCGCCGCAATGCTGATAGACGCCAACCATGCCACGCTTGAACACTGAGAACACGCCTTCGATGGTATTGGAGTGGATCGTCTCAGCACCTTCGTAGCGAACGTATTCGCCCTGCGCATGATTGGTCGTCTTATGGGAAGCGTATTCCTCGCCAGTACGGATGTAGAGGCGCGAGGAGTCGGTGTAGAGCGTCGATGCACGGTCAACATTGCGGACCAGCACGTCGCGCACGGTTGAGGCCGTGGCATCGTTCAAATGGAACATGCGGACTTTGCCGCCGCGCTCCACAAGGCCAACCACGGTGCGCTTCTGATTGCCGCCAGTCTTGATATACGGGCGGCCCTTGCGCTGCGGTGAAGGCTTGCGGGGTGTCTCACGTTTGCCGATGTAGGTTTCATCGGCTTCGACAGTCTTTCCCTCGCCACCAAGCGGACCGGATGAGGCAACGTCTTCCTTCATGGCTTCGCGAATGCGGTGCGCCATGAACCAAGCGGTCTTGTAGGTGACGCCAAGCATACGATGCAGTTGGTGAGCGGACATGCCTTTCTTGGACGAGGCGTAGAGATGCGACGCCAGCACCCACTTGTGCAGACCGATCTTGGAGCGCTCGAATACGGTGCCGACAGTGACAGAGAACGGCAGGCGGCATTCGTTGCACTTGTAGACACCGGGGCGCGTGGACTTGCCCGCAAGCTTGGTGATGCGCTCGGGGCTGGCATTGCCGCAATGAGGGCAGAACGGACCATGAGGCCAATGGATAGCCTCCAGATGCTCGCGGGCCTTGTCGGCGTCGTGGTAGATTGCGGCGGTCAGATCGAACATTGCGATAACTCCTTGCATTCGTTATCGCAAATTGGCCGTGGTACGTCAAGTATATAATTAGGAAAAAAATCCTATCTCGCCCATCCCAGCCTGGTTCTCCCCGGGCCTGCCGGCTTTATCAGTTGGGTGCTGGAGCATTGACCGCGAATTGCGCGGCGAACGCCCTGCCATAGGCGGGCCGGGCTTCGCCGCGGGCCACATAGGCAGCCAGGTTTTGATATTCGTCCAGAATGCCCGACATTCTGAGCCGCAGCAGCACAGATACCATCAACAGATCTCCCGCGCTGAACGCACCGTCGAGCCAGTCGGCGGCGCCCAGATGGGCCGAGAGCCTGTCCAGCCGGGCGCGAACGCGGTCCTTCACCAATGGCAGGCGCTCCTCGCTCCAGGGCTTGTCGGCCTCGAATATTTTTGCCGTCGTCAGTTCGAGGATCGGCAGCTCGACGGTGTTGAGCGCGGCAAACATCCAGGTGATGGCGCGGGCGCGGGCATCGCGATCCTCCGGCAGCAGCCCCGGATACCGCTCGGCAAGGTGGAAGACGATCGAGCCGGTCTCGAACAGGCAGAGCGAACCGTCCTCGTAGGTGGGGATCTGACCGAAGGGCTGAATGGCCAGATGGTCGGGGGCCTTCATCTCGGCATGGGAAACAAGACGAACCTCATAGGGCTGGCCCACTTCCTCGAGCGCCCAGCGAACGCGCGTGTCGCGCGCCAGTCCCTTGCCGCCGTCGGGCGACCGTTTGAATGCCGTAATGGTGATTGTCATTGCATCCGCTTCCTTGCCTGTTTCCTGGGCTTCCTGGCGATGACGAACAAGCCTGCGCGGCAGCCCGACATCGGTCTTGAACTATTTTCCTTGCCGGGCGCGGATCGCGAATGCGTGCCAGCGCGTTTTGAACGCCTATGCACGCCGCCTCAAAGTGACCTCGGTTTTGGGCGACATGCGTAGGCCGATACCTGCAAGTGCGTCGCACGGGCCCTGTTCAGCGTGACGCGCCTCACCGATGGGAGCAACCGCCATGAACGTCGCCAACCTGCAACTCGAGGGCCTGCTGATGGCCGTCGCATCGATCAACCACGTCCTGGTCAGGAAGGGCGTGCTGACATCAGAGGAGATCGACATCGCCCTGCGCAAGGCCGAAGCCGGCGAAACCAGCGAGGAGCGGTCCGAGGGCATGTCGGCGTCGAGCCGCGACGCCGTCAATTTCCCGATCCGGCTGCTGGAGCTCGCCAACCAGTGCCAGCCCGAAGCTGACATGCCGTCCTTTTCGAAACTGGCGCGCATGGTCGGCCAGATGAAGGAACCCTACAACGACCAGATGTAGCTACGCCCTGCCCGGCCATCCCGGATTGAGCGAAAGCACGCGGCCCGGCCCGTGCACGGCGGCGAACAGCAGCCCGGCCAGGAAGGAAAAATGGTCGACGAAGAAGCCGAATTCCGCCTGGTTGCCGGCCCAGTGGCTCGGTCCGTGGAAGGCGAAGCCGAGGAACAGCACGTAGACCGCCGCGACCAGCGCGGCCGGCGTGAAGAAGGCGCCGGTGAGGAAAGCGATCACCAGCAGCACCTCCAGTATCGCCGCGCACCAGGCCAGGAACAGCGGAAACGGAAAGCCGGCGGCGGCGATATAGCCGGCGGTGGCGCCCATGCCCATGAACTTGAACGTCACCGCCATCAGGAAGACGGCCGCGAAGATCAGGCGGGCGATGAGCAAGGCGGCGGTCTGCCACGGCGATTGGACGGTTGGCGACGGCATGGTTGTTCTCCCGTTTCGTTTGCTTGTCTTACCCAATTCCGGATGGAAACCGAACTTTCCTGGAATTGCTCCTAGGACGCGCCACGCACCGCGCATCCGACATATCCGCCGAAGTTTTTTCCGGATGTCGCGATCGGCGCCACATGATCGGGCCGCTGTCGCAAAAACCGGAGTCAGTTTTTGCCGGCTCCTTGATCGAGGGGGCCGCATCGGCCCTGATGTATCTCTCCGCCATGCGCCTGGAGCCGGCCTGAGGCAGCGGAGCCGATATTCCGGTCCGTGATCGCCAAAGCCTGCGAAAGCCGCTATGGAACCAGCGGCGTCAAATGCTGTTATGTATGACCGCAGGGTCGCGCCGCGACGGCGGCGCGCCGGGGTTGGAAAGTGAGGCTCGGCATGGCGGACGACAAATCGAAGATCAAGCAGGATCGCAAGCTGGTTTCGAGCGAGGAAACCTATGAGGTTGCCGCTTTCGCCCGCAAATACGGCATCCCGCAGAGCGAGGCCCAGACCATCATCAAGCGCTACGGGCCGTCGAGGAAGAAGCTCGACAACCACATGGCCGCGCGCGGATAGCTCGGCGCGACCGGCTTTGGAAGCGTTGCCCGGGCAAGATCCCGGGCTCATTGCGGCACCGAATGGTTGGAGGCCACTACCATGCCCGACACCGCGCGCAGAACCGGCAGTTGCCTTTGCGGCGGCGTGCAGTTCACCGTCAGCGGTCCGCCCCTGCGGGTTGGTCTCTGCCATTGCAAGGATTGCCGCAAGACCAGCGGCTCCGCCTTTGCCGCCTTCGCCATCTGGCCGCGCCAGGCCTTCGAGACATCGGGCCTCCTCGGCACCTATGCCGGCCGCGGCTTCTGCCCGACCTGCGGCAGCCGTGTCGCCTCGCTCAGCGACGACGAAGCCGAGGTGATGATCGGCAGCCTGGACGTGGCGCCGACCGATCTCATGCCGGAGTACGAATTGTGGATCGGCCGGCGCGAATCCTGGCTGCATGCCTTGCCCGATACGCGGCAGTTCGAGCACGACCGGCCCGCCGCGCAGGCTCCCGGCCCGCCGCCGCCGAGGCCGCTGTCGGACGCAGCTCCCGGCGGCTGAAAATTAGTCGAAAAGTTTAGCGGCTGCGACGGAACCCCGGAACGGCGGCCGGCGTTATCGGGCGCCTCAGTTTCAATGGAGATCGCCGTGAACGACAAGTTCTTTCCCCGTCCGGTCAGGCTGAAGGTCGGACCGGCCCGCGAGCGCGTGGTGCGCAGCGCCTGGGAAGGCCTGGAATGCCTGCGCGACTGGCCCGGCAAGCACGGCCGGCGCTACCGCGCCGCATGGCGCAGCTGCCGCGATGCCCTCGATGGCTGGACCCCGGCCGAGAAGGCGATGCGGGCCATGATCGATGCCGGGCGCGAGGCGGAATTCCTGCCCGGCAACGGCAAATCCTGAAAACCACCCGCCTCACGGGGTGGTCCGGAACCCGATAGCTGCATCGCGGCAAGCCGCCGGCTACTGTTTCGGCGGCTGCGGCGGCACTTCACCCGGTTTGATCACCGGCGTCTTGCCTTCGTTGGGCGCCGGCGCGGCCATGCCCTGGTCGCCTGTCGGCGGCGGCTTCAGCACGCCGCCGCAATCGTTCAGCGTCTCGGTCAGCGTGTTGTCGGTCGGCTGCTGGTTGCCGTCGGGCTTGGCCCGGCATTTTTCGCTGGGCGCCTGCTTGTCGGGGTTCTGCTGCTCGGCCTGCGCCAGCGCCGCGGCGGGCGCGGCGAGCATCAGGCTGACGGACATGATGGCGAGAAGTCTCATCTCGGCCTCCTTTCCGGGTTAGGCCGCCCTCACCGGCCGCCCAATGGTCGATGGCTTGCCTTCGACAGGCTTGCCTCAATAACCGCCGACGATCGGCAGGATTTCGCCGGTGATGTAGCTGGAGCATTGCGGCGAAGCCAGGAACACATAGGCCGGCGCGATTTCCTCCGGCTGGGCGGGCCGCTTCATCGGCGTCTTGGCGCCGAACTGCGACACGTCCTGCGCCTCCTTCTCCGACGGATTGAGCGGCGTCCACACCGGCCCCGGCGCCACCGCGTTGACGCGGATGCCCTTGCCGACGAGGTTGCCCGACAGCGCCCGGGTGAAGGCATGGATGCCGCCCTTGGTCATGGAGTAGTCGACCAGGTCCTTCGATCCCTCGATGCCGGTGACCGAACCGGTGTTGATGATGGCCGAACCCGGCTTCATATGCGCCACCGCCTCCTGCGCCATATGGAAGTAGCCGTAGAGGTTGGTCTTCAGCGTGGTGTCGAAATGCTCCTCGGTCAGGTCGGCGAAATCGGTGGAATGGATCTGGAAGGCGGCATTGTTGACCAGCACGTCGAGCCGCCCCAGTTCCTTCACGACCCTTGCCACGGCCTTGGCGCAGAAGGCGCGATTGCCGACATCGCCGCGCAAGGCGAGGCAGCGGCGGCCCTCCGCCTCGACCGCTTGCTTGGTCGCCTCCGCGTCGCGGTCCTCGCTGAGATAGACGATGGCGATATCGGCGCCCTCGCGCGCGAACAGCACGGCCACCGCCCGGCCGATCCCGGAATCGCCGCCGGTGATCAACGCCGCCTTGCCTTCCAGCTTTCCCGAACCGCGCCAGAACGGCGCGTCATAGAGCGGCGCCGGCTCGATGGCCCATTCCTCGCCGGGTTTGGGATGATGCTGGGCGGGAAAAGGCGGCGCGGGATATTTTCGCGCGCCGGCCTGCATGGCGCCGTCGCCCTTGGGCTTGGCCTTGGCGCGGTCCTTGGCGTCGACCTTGCGCTGGATGCTGCGCTGCTTGCTGGTTGCTTTCGAACTGTCGCTCTGGGTGCTGGTCGGCATGGTCATCTCCTCTGTGTTTGGACCGGAGACATCCCGAACCTCCACGCGCAACGCGCGGAACTGTTCGCGATGTCTTCGGTCCAAACGCTCTGCTCGCAGGGACAACGCATGTCGGCGGAAAAAGTTGGCGGCTTTCGCAGGCGCGCATTGCAACCGCTCGCGTCCTGCCGCCGTTTCGCCTGCCGGAGGCAATCATGTTCGAAGGTTTTCAGACCCTCGAGGTCGACTGCGGCGACGCCCGCATCTTCGCCCGGCGCGCCGGCGACGGGCCCGCCGTCCTTCTGCTGCACGGCTTTCCGCAGACGCATCTGATGTGGCGCGACGTGGCGCCACGCCTGGCGGACCGGTTCACCGTCATATGCGCCGACCTGCGCGGCTATGGCGCCAGCTCATGCCCGGCGTCGAGCGCCGATCACGCCCCTTACGCCAAGCGCGCCATGGCCCGCGACATGGTGGCGCTGATGGCCGAGCTCGGCTTTTCCAGCTTCATGGTCGCCGGCCATGATCGCGGCGGGCGTGTCGCCTACCGCCTCGCGCTCGACCATCCCGACCGCGTCGAAAGGCTTGCCGTGCTCGACATCGTGCCCACCGCCGACGCCTGGGACCGGGCCGACGCCAGGCTGGCGCTCGGCTATTGGCCGTGGTCGTTGCTGGCCCAACCCGAGCCATTGCCGGAAAAGCTCCTGGCGGGCGCGGCCGACGCGATCGTCGATGATGCCCTGGGCGGCTGGGGCTCGTCGCCAGAGACATTTTCCGCCGGCGTGCGCCAGGCCTATGTCGAGGCCCTGCGCGATCCCGCCCATGCCCATGCGATCTGCGAGGAGTACCGGGCGGCCGCGAGGCTCGACCGCGAGCACGACCATGCCGATCGCGCCGCCGACCGGCGCATAGCCTGCGCGGTGCTGGCGCTGTGGAGCGGGCAAGGCGCGCTCGCTGAATGGTATGCCGGCGAAGGCGGACCACTGGCCTTGTGGCGCGGCTGGGCCGGCGATCTGCGCGGCCATGCGGTCCAGGGCGGGCATTTCTTTCCCGAAGAAGCACACGCGCAAACGGCCGCCGAATTGAGCGCTTTCTTCGCCGGCCCCAAAACCACCGCCCGAGAGGGCAATGTCAGGAAAAGTGCCTAGCGGTTTCCCACCTACCACTTTCCCTGGGGAATCGCGTCGAAACGTCTGGAGCGGTTCAGCGGGAACCTCCCCAGCCGGCCGCGACCAAGGGAATTGGAACCACATCCTTGGCTGCGCAGTTGCAGGGGCATCGAATGAACCCGGGAGCAGAACCATGCCACGCGGAGAAAAATCGAAATACACCGACAAGCAGGAGCGCAAGGCAGACCACATCGCCGAGGGCTACGAGCATCGCGGCGTGTCCGAGAAGGAAGCCGAGCGCCGCGCCTGGGCCACCGTCAACAAGGATGATGGCGGCGGCAAGAAGGAGGGCGGCTCCGGCCGCGGCAAGCACACCGGCCATCCCGCCGCGCACAAGGGCGGCGAAAAGGGCGGCAAGGCTTCCGCCTCGCGTTCGGCCGCGAGCCGGTCGGCATCGGCCAGGAAGGCAGCCGCGACCCGCAAGCGCAACGAAGCGCACGCTCATTGATGCGCGGGGCGACCGGGCCGCGAAATTCCTATGCGCCCTGCCCGCCCTCGCCCGGGCCGCTCTTGATCAGATCGTCGCCCGGCGGATCATCGAAGTTGGGCTCGGCCGGATTGTCGGACGGCGGCCTTTGCGGACAGTCCTCGTAGCCGTGGTCGCGGCCGCCGCAGAACGAACAGCACATGGCTTCGCGCTCCCTGTTCCCGGGCGGCCATCGCGGGGTCTGGTAAGGCTTCCTGCCGAGCATGCCCAGCAATGCGCGAGGCGCGATTTGGTTGCGCGCCCGCGCCGTCCCTCGCAAGAGAAGACGCCGGCTGTTGCGCAACCGCCAGACAAAGTGCGAATCTCCCCGGCATGCCGCAACCAAGCTTAATCGCCCGGCGTTGCGGATCATGCCTTGGAGAGACCGCCATGTCCGTTCGAATCCTGTTGCCGACCGTGGCTGCCATGCTTGCCGCCACTGGCCTGGCCGAAGCCCGGCCCGACAGCCGCGCCATGAGCTGCGCGCAGATCCGCGCCGTGATCCAGAGCCACCGCGCCGTCGTGCTGACCACCGGCCCCAACACCTATGACCGCTATGTCAGGCAGTTCGGCAATGAATGCGATTGGCCCGAAGTGCCGATGTCGGCCTATATCCCGGCCCGCGACGGGCACTGTCCGGTCTACCGCTGCGAGGAGCCGGTCAACAATTTCCCGAATTGACCGGTCGGCCAGGCGCCGGCATCGACGTTCGGGGATTGCCGCATCCCTGCCTGAAACCATTCCGAGGGGCCGGCGTTGACGCGTGGGGTGGCCGCCACAGGAGATGCCCATGACCGTCAACTGCCGCGTATCCATCGACAACCGGCCTCAATCGATCGAGGCCGTTTTCCAGGCCGTGCCCCGGATCGGCGAGAGCGTTTCGCTGTCCGTCGACGGAAACGCCCAGGACCTGCGCGTTTCGCGCGTCGTGCATGTGCCCGACGGTTCGCTCGAAGGGGCTGCGATCATCGTCGAGGTGACGGGCAACATCCTGTAGTCGCCTGAATCCGCAAATGCGGCGCGCCTTGGCCACGGCGGATCGGCAGCGGCAGCTTTCAGATGCCTAAGCCGATCGTCTGGCCGGCGTCTTCCATAGGGTGCTGCGGCACGATGATCGACGCCAGCGGCGCGTTCAGCGTCCATCTGAAATAGCCGGGCGAGCGCTCGATCACGGCGGACCCGCCGAGCGACTGCGGCGCCACCCTTTGCAGGACAACGGTGCCAAACCCCTTGCGCGTGGTGTCGTCGCGCTCGTCGCCGCCGCTATAGGGGGGCGACCGCTCCTCCCAGACAAGTTGGAATTCGCGTTCGGCCAGAGCGTCGTCGCTCATGCTCCAGGTCACCTCGACCCGGCCGGAATCGCTGGCGAGCGCTCCGTACTTGGACGAATTGGTGCCAAGCTCGTGGAAAGCCATGCCGAGATTCTGCACCGCATTCGACTGCAAGGTCAGCAGCGGTCCCGAAAGTAGTATCTGCTCCTCGCGGCCGAACGGTTTGAGATGTTCCTGGACCAGGTCGAACAGGCTGGCTCCCGCCCAGTTCGAGGTGACCAGCAGATCGTGCGAGCGTGACAGCGCCATGATGCGGGCGCGGATCATCTCCTCGAACTCGCGCGGGTCCTGCGAGCGCTTGCTGGTTTCCCTGACCATCGACAGGATCACCGCAAACTGGTTCTTGACGCGATGGTTGACCTCGCGCATCAGCATCTTGATCCGGCGCTCGTTCTCCCTGCTGGCGCTGATGTCGCGGGCGATCTTCGAGGCGCCGACGATCTCGCCGCTGGCGTTCCTGATCGGCGACACCGTCAGCGAAACGGCAATGAAGGTGCCGTCCTTGCGCTTTCGCGTCGTCTCGTAGCTCGCGAGGCGTTCGCCGCGGCGGACCTTGGCGATGATCTCGGTTTCCTCGTTCTTGAGGTGGTCGGGGATGAGCATCAGGATCGACTGCCCCAACGCTTCCTCCGCGCTGTAGCCGAACATGCGTTCGGCCGCCTGGTTCCAGCTTTTGATGATGCTGTTCAGGTCCTTGCTGATGATGGCGTCGAAGGAGGAATCGACGATCGCCGCCAGCTGCGCATCGGCCGTTGCGTCCTGTTTTTCACCGCTTGCTATGTCAGCCATTGCCCCGCCAGGTGTCAGCCTATAGCCACTAGATAACGCGTGCGCCGGACAAGGCAATCACCTTGAAGCGGCCTGCTGCTTCAACTTCATCGAAATCGCCTCGCCGGCTAACATAATCGAGGGGAGGTCGTTCCGCAGATCAGGCGGAGCCGGCATCGAAGACGCCAGCGACCATACAAATGCTTTTCGAGCACCAGGACAGGGCGGACATTCAAGTCTATGGGCACCGGAAGCGCAGAAGCCGTCCTTGCGGGCCGGCATCACCTGAATGTCACCGCACCTCAGTCAGAGTGGCCGTCGCCCACATTGCCGTTGCCGCCTGGGGTGGACAGCAGTCCGAAGTCCTGGGACTTGACGCCCTGCTCCGCCGCCAGGAATCCGTCCGAGGCGAGGCCACGCCGCAAGAGCTCCCTGACCGCGGCCGAGCGGCTCGGCATGCGCTTGTCGAAGCGCCAGTTCTCCAATGCCGCCAGTTCATCGGCGGTCAGCATGACCTGCAAGCGTTCAGGACGTTCCAGTTCAGTCACGGCACTTCCTCGCACAACCGAATACGTGAATGAGTATCTGTCTCATTCCACTAATAATTAGGATAGCAATCCTAACACGTCAAGGTCGGCAAATACGCGACCTCCCCATCCTGCTCATGATGACTATAAAGCGTCGGGCGCGCCTTTGCGTAACCATGCTAACTAACTGATATATATCGAGTATTTTCAGATTTCCGCTTGCCACACACCGATGCGAGGCGCATGCTACAAAGGCAAAACCAGTCCAGGAGGTTTCCATGCGGTATGACTACTCGACGCGGTTGCGCGATGACGTTCAATCCGCGGTCACCACGGCTTTCAGGACGTACGGCATCGTCAACATCACCGCGGTGGCCGAACGGATCAGGCTCAGGAACCTCGACGAAAACGTTGCTCTCGAGGACGTCGAGCACCTGGTCCTGGCGGCCGCCCAACTGCTTGGCGCCGCCATCGAATTCGAGGGCCTGACCATGATCGACCGCCTGCCGGACGCTCATGTCAACGGCCGCCCCGGCGGACCGGCCCCTGCCCTGAAGCGCCTCGTCTGAACGGATTTGAGGCGACGCGCTAAGTCATTTCGGGCGACCTGCATCAGGGCTCCGGTGGCCGGGCGAACCCGCTGGACGCCGCCTACCTGTGGAAATTGAGCGCGCGCGCTATATGGTGTTTGAATTCCCCCCTCTGGAGAACACGCCATGACGCTCGACACAGGCAAGCTCGGCAGCCAGGGGCTGCGGGTCTCGGCCATCGGCCTCGGCTGCATGGGCATGAGCCAGTCCTACGGCCCGGCCGACGAAGCCGAATCCATCGCCACGCTGCACCGCGCCATCGAACTCGGCTGCACCTTCCTCGACACCGCCGAGGTGTATGGCCCTTACGCCAATGAGGCGCTGCTCGGCCGCGCCTTGAAGGGCAAGCGCGACCAGGTGACCATCGCCACCAAATTCGGCTTTCGCATCGAAAATGGCCGGCAGGTCGGCACCGAACGCGACAGCAGGCCGCAAACCATCAGGGCGGCGGTTGAAGGGTCGTTGAAGCGGCTCGCCACCGACCATATCGACCTTCTCTACCAGCACCGTGTCGATCCAGCCGTGCCGGCCGAGGATGTCGCCGGCACGGTCGGCGAACTGGTCAAACAGGGCAAGGTCCGCTTCTTCGGCCTGTCGGAGGCGGGAGCCGCGAACATCCAGCGGGCGCACGCCGTGTTTCCGGTCTCGGCGCTGCAGAGCGAGTACTCGCTGTGGGAGCGCAATCTCGAGCCGGAAATCATTCCCCTGCTGCGGCAAACCGGCATCGGCCTGGTGCCGTTCTCACCGCTCGGCCGCGGCTTCCTGACCGGCGGCGCCAAGCGCGCCGAGGACTATCCGGAAGGCGATTACCGCCGCGGCGACCCGCGCTACCAGGGTGCGAACTATGACGCCAATGTCGAGGCCGCCGCAAAGGTCCGCGACATCGCCGCCGCCAAAGGCGTCAAGCCAGGGCAGATCGCGCTGGCCTGGCTCCTGGAGAAGGGCAACGTCTTCGGTGTCGACATCGTGCCGATCCCCGGCACCAAGCGGATCAAATATCTGGAAGAAAATGTCGCCGCTGCGTCGCTGAAACTGGAGGCCGCCGAGATGGCGGCGCTCGACGACGCGCTGGCCCCGGGGAAGGTCTCCGGCCCGCGCTACGGCGACCGCACCATGATGATGATCGACCGATAGGTTCGCACGTCGCCGGTGAATCGGGCCTATTCCACCGGTGCGGGCTTTTGCCGAGGATCGGGCCGCAACCGCTGGTGAAGTTCCCTGCCGGCGTGCAGGGTCCGGTCCGCCAGCGCGGCGAGTGTTCCGCGCAAGGTCCTTGTTCCCAGCACCGAATCCAGCGTCACCGACTGGGTCGCGAAGCGCCGCTTGAAGTCCTCGCCGCCGCACAGGAAGTCGACCATCGTCAGCCCTCTGTCGATCGACCACTGGATGTAGTCCATCATCAGCACCATGCCGGGAGACGCCCGTTCGACATCCGGATCGTAGGTCGTGACGAAGGCCATCATCGTGTTGCGCTGGACGAAATTGATCGAGACCGCCACCACCATCCCGGCGCATTCCAGCACGAAGACATGCAGGAGCCCTTCCCTGGCCAGCACCGCGACCAGCGCGGCCAGGGCCGGCGACCCCTCATCGAACAGGTTGGATTCGTGTCCGCGCGCGGCGAGCCATTTGCGCTTGAACTCGGCGAGCCTGTCGAGGACGGGCTGCATCGGCTCGTCCGGCGACATGAGGCGGAACCGCACTTCGCCGCCTTCCTCGAGGAATTTGCGGCCACGGCGATAATTCTGGCGCATCTTCTTCGTTTGTTCCCCGAACCAGTCCGCGCCCGTACGCCATGGCCCGGCGACCCGGAAGCTGGTTTCGCTGCGGCGGTTCGGGCGCAGCGCCATCTTGGGCGCCGAAGCGGGAGCAAGCAGCGTGCGCATCGCGGCGTCCGGCAGCAGGCGGTTCAGATAGACGAGATCGAAGCCGCCCGCGGCCGAAATTTCCTGCCATAGCGCCGCGACCGCCGCCGGATCGCAGTCCGGCGCGACCAGCACGTCGCCATAGTCGCTGTGGTCCTTGGCAGCCCATTCCAGGACGTTGACGCCCTTGCGCCGCACCGTCGCCAGCGGGATGACGGAGTCGATCCGGTCACCGTTCCAGACGAGGCCGATCCTGAGACCACGCAGCTCCCGGTCCGGGGCCGTCTGCCACCACGCCGTGACCCAGGCGTGGCTTTGAAAGATCAGCCCCTCCGCCCGGCGCCACAGCTCCGTCCAGGCCGGCCCGACCGACGCGAGGCGCTCCTCGGAGGTGACGATCTCCAAAGCGCCGGCCTTCGGGCCCTCGATCGCGGCGTGAGCGTTCATGGCTGCGGGCTCCGTGTCGGCTCGGACGAAGCGCGGCGGCGAAACCGCCGGGCGATGTGCCCCCACATCTTCTTGAGCGGCAGCACGTAAAGCCCCGACAGGGATTGATAGTCGCGCGCGCCGCGTTCCATCAATCCGAACCTGAAATCCTCATCGGGCTTGGGCACGCACAACGTTCCGAATAGCCGGTCCCAGAACGAGAACAGCAAGCCGAAATTCTTGTCGTAGTGCCTTGGATCGACGCTGTGGTGCAGTTGGTGCCAATGCGGGCACAGCACGATGTTGTTGAGCGGCCCGAACGATATCTTGAAATGGGTGTGCCTGACGAAATCCATCATCAGGATATTGCGCATGACGTAGACGTTGACGCCGAAGATCGTCACTTCGACGAGGTTAAGCGACAAAAGGGTCCAGATGCCGAAGCAGATCCCGGGTATGACGCCGTCCCAGGCGCGGTTCATGAGCTCGTCGAGCGGATGAACCCTGTCCTTGGTGATCCCGACCATCACCTCCGCCGAGTGATGCACCTTGTGCAGCTCCCACAGGAACGGGAAGCGGTGCTGGGCCACATGGTAGAGGTAATAGGATATGTCGTAGGCGATCAGCATCGTCACCGTGAAGACGACGATCGTCACCGCTCCCGGCGGTCCCGGCAGCAGCGGCGGCTCGATTTGCAGGAGTGCCGCCAGCGTCCGATTCGTCGCGTAACCGACGGCGACGACGAAGGTCACGCCCGCCGGCAGCATCAGGAAGGGCATAATCGCCTTGCGGGTGATCCAGAAAAGCAGGTCCGCCCGCGCCGAGGGATGCGTGACGATCTCGTTGGGAAAGACGAAATCGAAGAATTCCCTGAAGCTCTTGCGCTCCGCCGTCCGCCAATAGGCGATCAGGGCGCTGCCCAGCGCGGTCAGCAGCAAGAGGCCGGCCGCAAGCAGGCTGGAGCCGGACAACTTGTCCAGGATCCTTTCGATGATGCCGGCAATCGACATGGGCCCACTCATTTATGCAACCGAAGCTTGACTTGCAGGAGGCGATTGACCTGACTGGCCGGGCAAGCCGCCACGCCGTCAGGGCTCTCGATCATTTCGCCGTCACCCTAGTCGAGAATCCATAGCGAAAGCTTAAGCTAATTAAAAACAATGAATCCGCTAAAAAGCCCGCTATATATTGCCGAATTCTGAATAAAACTCCTAAAATTGACAGCAAAGGACCGGCAGCGCTTGGCGTGGAGATCGCAACTTCGGGGAATCGCCGGGTGATCGTGCCGGTCCCGAGCTCGCCGGCCCGCGGCCGGGCTGCCAAACCCCTCCCAAGCTTATTTCCCGGCGCCCGGCTGCTTGTTGAAGATCGCTAGCAGGTCCATCGGCAGCGGAAACACCACCGTCGACGAGCGCTCGCCGGCGATGTCGTGCAGCGCCTCGAAATACCGCAGTTGCATGGCCTGTGGCTCCTGCGCCAGCATCTTGCCGGCCTCGACCAGCTTTGCCGCCGCCTGCTGCTCGCCATCGGCGTTGATCACCTTCGCGCGCCGCAGCCTTTCAGCCTCGGCCTGCTTGGCGATGGCGCGGACCATGTTCTCGTTAAGGTCGACATGCTTGATCTCGACATTGGACACCTTGATGCCCCATGCGTCGGTCCGCTGGTCCAGGATCTCCTGGATGTCGCTGTTCAACTTGTCGCGCTCGGCCAGCATCTCGTCGAGTTCGTGCTTGCCGAGAACCGAGCGCAACGTGGTCTGCGCGAGCTGGTTTGTCGCGGCCATGAAGTCCTCGACCTGGATGACGGCCCGCTCGGCGTCGACGATGCGGAAATACAGCACCGCGTTCACCTTCACCGAGACGTTGTCGCGCGAGATCACGTCCTGCGGCGGCACGTCCTGGACCACCACGCGCAGGTCGACCCGCACCATCTGCTGGACGAAGGGGACGAGGAGGATGAGGCCGGGGCCCTTCACCCCGGTGAAGCGGCCGAGCGTGAAGACCACGCCGCGCTCATATTCCCGCAGGATGCGAATGGCGGCGGACAGGAAGATCAGCACGATGAGGGCGAGCACCAGATAGGCGACGTAACCGATGATCATTGCCTTGCTCCATTGTTCCTGCGCCGGACCGTCAGCACGAGATCCCTGACGTCGGCCACCTCGACGCTGTCGCCGGGGGCGAGCGGTTCATCGGCTTTCGCCCGCCAGCGCTCGCCCTGCGCGAGCACATGGCCTTCGCTACCCGACCAGTCGAGAATCCTGGCCGGCAGCCCGTGCATGGCCTGCGCGCCGACACGCGGCAGGCTCCTGCGCGCCCTCCACAGATAGCTGCCGGCCAGCAGCGCCAGGCCAAGCGTCAGCGCCGCGGCGGTGCCGATGAGCGCCCACGACATCTCGAAGCCCGGGCCCTCGACCTTGAGCAGCATGGCGGCGCCGAGCAGGAAGGCTGCCACGCCTCCAAGCCCGAGCACCACGGTCGGGTTGAAGGCCTCGATGACGAGGAAGGCGATGCCAAGCAGCATCAGGGCGAGGCCGGTATAGCTGATCGGCAGCAGATTGAGGGCATAGAGCCCGAGCAGCAGGCAGATGGTCCCGATCACGCCGGGCGCCACGGCGCCTGGGCTGGTGAACTCGAAGACGAGGCCGTAGACGCCGGCCAGCATCAGGACGACGGCGATGTTGGGATCGGTGATGACGGCGAGAAGCCGGATCAGCCAGCCGGGATCGAGCGTCTCGACCGCCACGCCCTTGGTCGCCAGCACCTGTTGCTTGCCGGCCACCTCGACCGTGCGGCCGTCGGCAAGCTGGAGCAGCTCGGCCGTGTCGCGGGCGACGAGGTCGACTACATGTGCCTGAAGTGCCGCATTGGCGGAAAGGCTGGCCGCTTCGCGCACCGCCTTTTCGCCCCAGTTGGCATTGCGGCCGCGCAGTTCGGCGAGCGAACGGATCAAGGCGACCGCGTCGTTCGTCACCTTGGTCATCATCGCGTCGCCCGCCGGAGGCCCGGTGGCATTCTTCTGGTCGCCCTTGTCCTTCTCGTCGCCACCGGGAAGGGACGGCAGCCCGCCAAGCTCGACCGGCGTGGCGGCGCCCAGATTGGTGCCGGGCGCCATCGCCGCGACATGGGTGGCATAAAGGATATAGGTCCCGGCACTTGCCGCGTGCGCGCCGGCGGGCGCGACATAGCCGATGACGGGAACCGGCGAGGCAAGGATATCGGCGATCATTTCGCGCATCGAGGTGACCAGCCCGCCCGGTGTGTCGATCTCGAGGACAACGGCTTCGGCGTGCCGCTCGGCGGCTTTGGCCAGCGCTTCGTTGAGCTGCCTGGCACTCGCCGGGCCGATGGCGCCGTCGATCACGACGCGCAACGCGACCTTCTCCGTAGCCTCCGCGGTCACGGGAGAGTGACTGGCGGCCGCGGCGGCCATGAAGGCCGCTGCCAGAACCGCCATCCGCGCGAGGGTCACGCTCAAAACTCCCTGGATTACGCAGGATATGCTGTGCAGGATATGGCGTTCGGTCCGTCGAAATCCATGGCCTGGCCTCAGATTGCAAGCCGGCGACCCTGCCCTTCGCAGCCGGCGGCAAACGCAATGGGCAGACGTTCAAAGCCGGAAGGGGCCCCGCTCGCGCGCCGGCCCCGTCCTTGGTCAGCGGTCACGCATGTGCGTGCGGGTGACGGACGTCCCAGACGGCCCAACCCGATACGGCAACCACCAGCACGCCGAGAATGACGTGGGTGGCCATCGCATTCGTGTTCGCCATGAATTTGAGCAGCCAGGGCGACACGATCAGCCAGAGCCCGAGAACGACACCTACCCATTCCTCCCACTCGGCGAAGGCGGCAAGCGCCGCCACGGCCACCGCGCCCAGCACGACGCCGACAATCCAGGCGTTCCATGCGGGAGCGGTTTCAGCAGCGAAGCCGATTATCCAGGGTGAGATGAACAGGCAGACGGCAAGGACCAGATTGAGCCAGTCCTGGCCTTTCTTTCCTTCCATGAGTGTATTTGCCATGACAACCTCCATAGATGAAGCTTGGCCAAAGCGTTGTATTCGCGTGCAAACGCACGCTTAATGGTTGATGTAACTATGCCTCACATGGCCTTCAAGGCCTGCCCCACGGACGGGTCGCCTCCGCGTGGATCGAGCTCCCTCCACCCGATTGGGATCAAGCCGGGACGGGCCACATCAAGGCAAAACCACCCGCCTCTTGTCGGCGCATTCTAGAACGTGATCTTCACCGAGGCGGCACTGCGGTTGGCCGCCCCGTGATGCACCGCTTCGATGTTGTTGCCGTCCGGGTCGAGAAGGAAAGCGGCGTAGTAGCCGGGGTGGTACCGGCGTTCACCCGGCCCGCCATTGTCCCTGCCGCCGCCGTCCAGCCCGGCCTTATAGAACGCATCGACCATGGCGCGGTCTTTCGCCTGGAATGCCAGGTGATGGCGACCGGTCAACTCTCCCCGAGCCGCGCGGCTGTCGGCGGTTGAAATGAAAAGCTCGTCGGCCCAGAAATAATCGGCGGCGCTGCCGCCGATCGGAATATCGAGCACTCGAAATACTGCTTCGTAAAAGCGGCGGCTGGCGGCGATGTCCCTGACCACCAGTTGGATATGATCGATGAGCCGGCCGCGATGCAGTTCTTCCATGCAAGCTCTCCTCTCGCCAAGGGCTCGAATCTAACTAGCTTCGCGTGATCCGCCGTCAATGCCGCGCCGAACGTCAGGACTTTCGCGCGGCATGCCGCGCCAGTGCGTGCTCGATCAGCACGTCGATGACCTGGCTGTAGCCGATGCCGATCGCCGCCAGCGCCTTGGCATACATCGAGATGTCGGTGAAGCCGGGCAGCGTGTTGACCTCGTTGACCAGCAGCGAGCCGTCAGCCCGCAGGAAGAAGTCGACGCGGGCCATCGCCTCGCAGCCGAGCGCCTGGAAAGCCCGCGCGGCCATCTCCCTTGCCTTGTCGGCGACGGCGGCCGGGACATCGGCGGGCACGTTCACCACGGCGCCGTCGGCGTCGAGATATTTGGCTTCATAGGTGTAGAAGCCGTGCTTGCCGGCCGGGATGATTTCGCCGGGCAGCGATACGGTCAGCGTTCCGTCGGCCCGCTCCAGCACCGAGCATTCGATCTCGCGGCCGTCGACGAACTCTTCGATCAGGACCTTGCCGTCGTAGCGGAAAGCCGTCTCGACGGCCCGTTCGAAGCCGTCCCGGTCGTTCACCTTGCTGACGCCGAACGACGAGCCCTGGCGCGCCGGCTTGGCGAAGAAAGGCAGGCCGAGCGCGCCGGCGATCTCCTGGAACGGCCCGACATCGTTTCGATGCACGGTGACGGAACGGGCAACCGGCAGCCCGGCCTCGCGCAGCAGCCGCTTGGCGACATCCTTGTCCATGGCGGCGGCCGAGGCGAGAATGCCGCAGCCGACATAGGCGACGTCGGCGACCTCGGCATAGCCCTGCACCGAGCCGTCCTCGCCGAAAGGACCGTGCAGCACGGGAAAGACGACGTCGACCGGCGGCAGGTCGGGCTGTGCTCCGCCGCCCCGTGCGGCCACCAGCCTGCCTCTACCACCGGGCAACAATGCGACCTCCACGCCGTCCTCAGACACCGGTGCCCCGGCTCTGTCGTCGCCAGCCTCGGAGGATGGTTGCAGCAGCCATCTTCCGTCCCTGGAAATGGCGATCGGGACCACCTCGTAAAGCGTCCGGTCGATGGCCTTCAGCACATTGGCGGCCGAAAGGCGCGATACGTCATGCTCGGCCGAACGTCCGCCATAGAGGACGGCGACCCTAATCTTGTTCTTCATTGAAAAGCCTTGTCCTTCATCGAAATCCCACAAGATCAAATGCTGACGGCAATGCCGCGATTGGCAAAGAAGCGATCGAAATCGGCGGCCGCCAACACTGCGTTCGCCTGTGTGGCGCCGGTATGGCCGGACGGATTGTGAAAGCGAAAACCTTCATCCGATGCCGACATGACCAGCACCAGATGGCCGCCCTTGGACGGCGGCTCGCGTTCGGGCCAGCGGATCGAACTGCTGACCGAGGCGATGAAGAAGCGCGACTGCCCGAGGATCGCCGGAATATCCGATGTAGCGACACTGGTCATCACCTTCGCTTCCAGGCCGAATTCCGCCTTCACGAACCTGACAAAGGGGGCGTAGATCAGGCCCTTGATCGATCGTTCGGTGACGACATAACCGCCATATCCGGTGCAGCGCCTGGCCAGTTCGATGGTCGGCACGATCTGGCCGCGCGCCGCCAGGATCATCTTGAGGCACGCCATGCCGCAGACATTGGCGGCCCACAGCGCGTATTCGTCGAGTGTGCGCGCGCCCGAGTTCTCCCACAGCGGATCGCGCCGCAGCGCCACCTCGGCGCCATCGGCAAGGACGGCCGAAGTCATATCGGGCGTCTCCCACTGGCTGAAAAACGGCACGGTTCCAGGCGGTGGGCTCATCAATTCCTCAAACAGACTATTTCAATTTCGTATACAGGGATACGAGAGCGGAGAACAGTGCTTCAAACCTCATTCGCCTGATCAGGCGATGGCCCGCGCTCGGGTTTTGCCCGCCGGGCGAAGCTTGCCAATGCCCGCCGATCGGCGCACTCTCAGCCCTACGAAGCCGGTCGCCGGGTGTCGGTTCTTCTCCTCGCCCGTCGTGTTAGGATTGCGCAATGACCCGCGACCAGATGCTCGCCCACCTGCGTGCTGCCGACGCCGTCGCTCGCGAGGCGGCCGTGCACGGCCATCATCCGTTCGGCTGTGTGCTGGTCGGGCCGGACGATCGCGTGCTTATGCGCCAGGGAAATCTCGACACGGTGCGCCATGCCGAGACGGAGCTCGCCCGGCGCGCCGCGGCTGCCTACGAGCCGGATTTCCTCTGGTCCTGCACGCTGGTCTCGACCGGCGAACCCTGTGCGATGTGCGCCGGAACACTCTACTGGGCCAATATCGGCCGCCTGGTCTACGGCTTCGAGGAGACGAAGCTCCTGGCGCTCACCGGCGATCACGCCGAGAATCCGACGATGAGCCTGCCCTCGCGCACAGTGCTCGCCTCGGGCCAGAAGAAGATCGAGGTCTTTGGCCCCTTCCCCGAGATCGAGGACGAGCTGATCGCGCCGCATCGCGATTTCTGGACGCGCTGACGCGCCGGCCGAGGCCGCGCGCAAAGCCGCCAGATGGCCACCGGAACGGAATTCAAACGATCTCTTGCAACGTGTTTGCCAACAGCGTCGTCAATGCGCTGGTGGCCCGGGCGACTGCCTGAACCGGTCATGCTTACCGCCCATAGGTGTACGTCACGCTGGTCTCGCCGAGCGCCTGGCTCTTCGCGGCCACTGCCACCATTTCCGGAGAGGGATTCTCCGGCGCGCGCAGCTTCGGCGCGCCGAGCGCATAGAGCGTGAAGACATAGTGATGCGTGCCGCTGCCGGGCGGCGGGCATGGCCCGAAATAGCCTGCGCGGCCGATGCCATCCTTGCCGAGCACCGTACCCTTGGGCAAGCCTTTGCCGCGCTTCGAGCCAGCCCCTTCGGCCAGGCCCTTCGCGCTTGCCGGGATGTTCCAGGCCAGCCAGTGCCAGAAACCCTTGCCGCCGCCGGCGTCGGGGTCGAACATGGTGAGCGCGTAGCTCTTGGTGCCTGCCGGCGGGTCCTTCCATCTCAAGGCGATCGATACGCTTTGCCCGCTGCAGCCGCCGGCCTTGTCGCCGAGATATTTTTCGGCCCATTTGCCGTTGGAAACCGACGGGCTTGAAATCTCGAAAGCCGCCGCCTGATTGGCGAGGCCGAACAGCACCAGCACGGCGAAACCGAGGCGCAAGCTCATGGCTTCCTCCACTTCCAGCCAAGATGCCGACGAGTTTAGCCGAAAAGCGGCCCGAAATTAGGCAATTTGGCGCGAAACTGCTGGTGGGAGCCGCGGGAATTGCTGGTCCCTGCAACAAAAGCTGCCGGACGGCGCTATTCCGCCGCGCTGCATTCTTCGGTCGGCTCAGCCGGACCGATCGCCGAGATCCAGAGCCGGTCGATGTCGGCTAGCTGCGCGCGGTCGATTTCGTCGAGATGGTTCCAGTACATGCCATCCTCGTAGAAATAGCCGAGCTCGCGCTCGATTTGCTCGGCCACTTCGACCCTATGCTGATGGATGCCCGCACGCGCATCCATCTTCATGCCGGCGAGGCGCTCGGGGGACAGTAACCGCAATTCCTCGAAGGACAGCCTTGGGAAGACCAGGCGGCTTTGCGGCAGGTCCGACAGGTTGATGCAGAGCGTGCCGCGTCGCAGCGCATGAATGAGCAGGCGGGCGGATTTGGCCTCGAGGCTTCGCAGCGTGACATCGTCGCGCAGCGGGTCGGCGCGGCCGATGCCGTAGAAATGGGTGTCGCCGGCCGTGTCGTAGATCATGTCGCAGCCGAGGAAGGCGAGCACGTCCGGCCTCTGGCTGTGGACGGCCCAATAGGCCGCTGTCAGCGACATGGTGGCGCCGGCATAGACGAAGCCGCCGAAAGTATTCTGGGCCGGCACGTAATGCGCGGCGCTGAAGATCTCGGCCTGCCGCAGCGGTTCCAGAGGCGGCATCCGGTTGGACGGGAAATCGCCGGCATGCACCAGCACGTCCCAGTCGGGGCGCACGCGCCAGGCATTGTTGATGGCGACGATGCTGGCGAAGGTCTCCTTCGGCCAGGCGGCGCAGCGCACGACGTCGGGCGCGCTGCCGAGAAGCAGCGTCACTCTGGGCGTTGCGGAGACCATGACATCCTCATTCGACCGGCAAAGGCACGCCCGCATTTACCGCACGCCTTGCCAGGCGCACAAGGGCTGCCGACAAGCCGGCCTGACGCCCCGGGGCCAGGAATCCGGTCGGTTGCTAGTTCCTCAGCAGCTTGGCCAATCTGGGAATGCCCTCGGTCACAGCGCGGCGGTCGGCCAAGGTGAAGGACAGCCGCAGCGTGTTGCGCCCGGTGCCATCGGCGAAGAAGGCGCTGCCGGGCACGAAGGCGACACGCGCTTCCTTCACCGAGCACGCCAGGAGAGGTTCGTGGTTCAAAGCTGGGCTTCGATGGCGGCCTTGTCGATGATGGACCACACGAGCCGGATCTTCGCGCCGCGAAATTCATAGAAGACGTTCTCGGCGAAGGACACTTTCCGGCCGTCTACGGCAAGCCCGAGGAAATTTCCCCTGGGCGTGCAGTCGAACATCAGGCGGCTCGCGACATGAGGCGGATCGCAGACCAGCAGCCGGATATCGAAACGAAGATCCGGAATGTCGTCGAAATCCTTCTCCAGCATCGCACGGTAGCCGGAGAGACCGATCCGCCTGCCATTGTGGGACACGTCGTCGTCGACGAACTGCCCGAGGTTCGGCCAGTCCTGCCGGTTGAGGCAGGCAATGTAGTCGCGGTAGATACCGGAAAGGTCGGTCATGGCGCATGAACCCGCGTTCGTGGACACAAGGCTATTTTGCACCCGCAACAAGTCAGGGCAACCCGGGTTTGTTCGCCGCTGGAGCGATGCACCGTCGTCTGGCCGGCGCCTTAAGCCTTGAGCAGCGCCGCCAGCCGCGGGATGCCCTCGGTCACCGCGCGGCGGTCGGCGAGCGTGAAGGACAGCCGCAGCGTGTTGCGCCCGGTGCCGTCCGCATAAAAGGCATTGCCGGGCACGAAGGCGACACGTGCTTCCTTCACCGAGCGCGCCAGGAGCGCGGTGGCGTCAGCGCCTTCCGGCAGCGTCACCCAGACGAACATGCCGCCTTCCGGGCGGCTCCAGGTCACGCCTTCCGGCATGTTGGCCGCGAGCGCGCCGAGCAGGCCGTCGCGGCGTTCGCGATAGGCGCCGATCAGCTTTTCGACCTGGGCCTCGAACACCGCTTCGGCCGCCCGGTGCATCACCATCTGGTTGATCGACGGGCTGTGCAGGTCGGAAGCCTGCTTCATCAGCACCAGCTTGTCCACGACATGGCGCGGCGCGCAGACCCAGCCGACGCGCATGCCCGGCGACAGGATCTTCGAAAACGAGCCGCAATAGAGCGTGCGCGCCTTGTCGATGCCGCCGGAGCGCGCGCAGTCCAGCGCCAGGATCGGCGGCACGCTTTCGCCATCATAGCGCAGCGCCCGGTAGGCGGCGTCCTCGACGATTGCGATGTCGAGCTCGCCGGCAAGGTCGAGCACCGCCGCGCGCTGCTGCCTGTCCAGCGTGTTGCCGGTCGGGTTGGCGAAATCCGGCACCAGATAGGCGAACTTGACCCGGCCGCCATTCGCCGCCGCCGCCGCGCGATAGGCATCCGGCGTCATGTTACCGCCTTCCGGCCGCAGCCGGTCGTAGCGCGGTTCATAGGCGTTGAAGGCTTGCAGCGCGCCGAGATAGGTCGGCCACGTCACCAGTGCGGTGTCGCCGGGCGACAGCAGCAGCTTGCCGATATAATCGAGCGCCTGCTGCGAGCCCGAAGTGATGAAGATGTTGGCTTCCTCGCAGGCGACGCCGAGCTTGCCCATCTGCCCGGCGATCCATCGCCGCAGCGGCAGATAGCCCTCGCTCACCTGGTACTGAAGCGCGGCCCCCGCCTCGCCGCCGCCGAGCACGTCGGCATAGGCGTCGCGGATCGCCTCGGCCGGAAACAGCGCCGGATCGGGAATGCCGCCTGCGAAGGAGATGATGTCCGGCTGGTCGAGCAGCTTCAGCAGCTCGCGGATTTCCGAGGCCTTCATGCGCGACGAGCGCGACGCCAACAGGTTCATAAGGGTCAAGCACGCCTCCCCGGACGCATCGAATATAGGTCAACTTAGCTGACCTATATCTGGTCTCGCCGCAAATTGAATAGGGCCTGCTAGCCTTCCCGCATGCGCCAGCCGCCCGCCTTAGCGGAAAGCGACGGCCCCGCCTGCGCTACAAGGTCTTCTTGTAGCCGAGATGGGTGCCGGTGAAGCCGAGGCTTTCATAGAAGCGGTGCGCGTCCGCTCTGGTCTTGTCGGTGGTGAGCTGGACGAGGCCGCAACCGCGCGCCCGGCATTGATCAACAGCCCATTCGATCATCAGCCTGCCTATGCCTTCGGAACGGCGGTGCCCGGCGACCCGCACCGCCTCGATCTGACCGCGCCAGGCGCCCTTCCGCGACAGCCCGGCAAGGAAGCTGATCTGCAAGGTGCCGACCACGTCGGCGCCATCGACCGCCACCGCCAGCAACTGGTTGGGGTCGGCATCGATGGCGTTGAAGGCATCGACATAGCCCTGCGCCAGCGGCAGCGAGGCATCCTCTCTGGCCGCGCCAAGCGGATCGTCCGCCAGCATGGCCACGAGGGCAGGCAGGTCGGAGGCCAGGGCCTTGCGGAAGGTGATCATGAGCACGACTTACGGCGACGCGCCGGCGCCGGCAAGGCCGTTGGTTTGGAAGCCTCACCCTATCTTCGTCATCCTAGGGTCTGCGCCGCGTCGCTTCGCTCCTTGCTCCGCCCTAGGATGACGAACCGAGGGAACTTCTTCAACCCCATACCCATCCTGGTCTTGCCGCACGGCGCCAGCGCCTCCCTCCAACACATTTGCAGCACCCGCCGGCAGCATATAGGAAAAGCCACAAGATGGCATTGGCGTCGGCGCCGGTCCTGGTTTCGCGGAGAGCGGTGTTGAGAGCGTGTGTTCGTCTGTGCCTGTCGTTGGTCGCGGTGCTCGCCTTGCCGCTTGTCGCCTATGCCCAATGGAAGCCGGTCGAGACGATCGAGCCCTACACCATCTCGGGCCGGACCGGACAGGAGCTCTACCGGTCGATCGGCGAGAACGGACCGCTGATCCGCGGCGCCAAAACGCGCACCATCGCCTACACCAATTTCAAGCTGACCTGGACCAGGGACTACCAGAACAAAGGCGGCGATTGCGTCCTGGCATCGGCCAGCCCGAAACTCATCATCACCTATGCCTTGCCGAAGCCGTCAGGGTCCCTGCCGCCGGCCGTGCAGAAGAGCTGGGACAGCTTCATCGCCGGCGTCGCCGCCCATGAGAAGGTGCATGGCGCCGATATCATCGCCATGGTGCGCAAGATCGAGGCGGCGACCGTCGGCCTCAGGGTTGCCGACGATCCCAAATGCGCCAAGATCCGGACCGAGATGACCAGGCGCCTCTCCGAATTGTCGCGGGCGCAGCGGCAGGCAAGCCGCGATTTCGACCGCGTCGAATTCGGCAATGGCGGCAATTTGCAAAAACTGGTTTTTGGCCTCGTGACCGGTCCCTGAGAGGAAGGCGCCACCCTCACCGCGTCTGCGCGCTCGCCGCGAGCTCCGCCCGCTTCTCGTCCGACACCACGGCCAGATCCAGCACCTTCTGCAGTTCGGCGGCGTGGCGGAAGGACGGTTCGGCCTGCACGCCGGTCCGCACCGCGTCGGCGAAACGCTGGTAGTTGGTGGCCACCGTGCCGGCGTCGAGCTCTTCCCATATCCCGTCGTCGACATTTTCGCCGAGGCAAGCCTTGAGCGACGAGCCGTCGAGATTGTGTACCACTTCGAGACCGCCTCTGTCGCCATAGATGCGCAGGCGCAATTCGTTGAGATGGCCGGTCGCCCAGCGGCTGGCATGCACCACGCCGAAGGCGCCGTTGGAGAAATCCACCGTCATGGCGAAACTGTCATTGGCGTCGAGCCCGTAGTCGCCGATGCGGTTGCCCGGCGCCTTGTCGAAGGAGCGCAGCCGGCAGAACACATGATCGATGCCGAGGGCCGCGCCATAGCTGGCGAAATCGAGGATGTGGATGCCGACATCGCCGAGCACGCCGTTGGAGCCGTGGCCGCGCGACAGCCGCCAGAGCCATTTCGGGTCGCTGCGCCAGTCGCCCCAGAATTTCGACACCAGCCAGCTCTGCAGATAGGACGCCTCGACATGCCGGACCGTGCCGATCTCGCCGGCCTGCACCATCTGGCGGGCCTTCTGCAGCGCCGCCACATTGCGGTAGGTGAGGTTCACCATGTTGACGATGCCGGCTTTCTCGGCGGCCTCGGCCATCTCGATCGCCTTGCCGAAATTCTCGGCCAGCGGCTTCTCGCACAGCACCGGCTTGCCGGCCGCGATCAGCTGCATGGTGGTCGGGTGGTGGATGCGGTCCGGCGTGACATTGGCCACGGCGTCGAAGGCGCCCCATTTGAGCGCCTCGTCCAGCGCGGTGAAGCGGTTGGGGATGTTGAAGCCGTCGGCGAACTCGCCGACGCGCGCCGGATCGAGGTCGACGGCCCCGACAATGTCGACGCCATCGATGGCGCTGAATTGCCGTGCATGTTCCTGCGCCATCCAGCCGGTGCCAAGTATCAGAAGCCGCATTTTTCCTCCTTGGTGCGAGATGTCGTCGCGTCAGGCGGGATGCCGGATCCCCTCCGCGGCGCGCGTCGGACAGGCCTCCCCTCCCGGACCCGCCTCAAATAGCGCGAATGATCCCGCCGTCGACGCGGATGTTCTGGCCGGTGATGTAGCCGGCGCCGTCCGAGGCCAGGAAGGCGATGGTCGCGGCGATCTCCTCCGACGTGCCGTAGCGCTGCATCGGCACCGAGTCGCGGCGTTCTTCCGTCGCCGGCAGGCTGTCGATCCAGCCGGGCAGCACGTTGTTCATGCGCACATTGTCCGCTGCATAGGTGTTGGCGAAGATCTTGGTGTAGGCGGCGAGGCCGGCGCGGAACACGGCCGAGGTCGGGAACATCGGGCTCGGCTCCACCACCCAGGCGGTCGAGATGTTGATGATGGCGCCGGCCTTCTGCTTGACCATCTGCGGCGCCACGATGCGCACCGGCCGGATGACGTTGAGCAGGTAGACGTCCATGCCGGCGTGCCACTGTTCGTCCGTGATCTCCAGGATCGGCGCGCGCGGCCCGTGGCCGCCGCTGTTGACCAGAACGTCGATGCGGCCATAGCGCTCCAGCGTCAGGTCCGCGAGGCGCCGCAGATCCTCGTTCGACTGGTTGGAGCCGGTGACGCCGATGCCGCCCAGTTCCTTGGCCAGTGCCTCGCCCTTGCCGGATGAAGACAGGATGGCGACCTTGAACCCGTCCGCCGCCAGCCGCTTCGCCGCCGCAGCCCCCATGCCGCTGCCGCCGGCCACGATGACAGCCACTTTTTCTGAACTCATTGGGTTTTCCTTCTCGGGTTGGCGGGAGTTGCGGTTCAGCGGTCATATAGCCGGTTTCGTCGGCCGCTTCGAACCAGAAAGGCTGAACCGACCTGCAGAAAATGCGAACATGTCACTCGACTTCAAGGAGCGACGGGCAGCAAAGCATCCGGCTTTACATTGGCGATCGAGGCGTAGGTGTGCGTTTCCCGAACGCCGGGCAGCGGCAGGATGACACGCTGCAGAAAATCCTGGAACATCGCCATGTCGGCGATCCGTGCCTTGACCAGATAGTCGAAGCCACCAACCACCATGTGGCACTCGATGATCTCGGGCGCCCGCAGCACCGCTTCGGCGAAGCGGTCGAAGACATGCGGCGCCGTGTGGTCGAGCCGCACCTCGATGAAGACGAGCTGTGCCTGCCCGATCCTGGCCGGATCGAGAACGGCTCGCACCGCGCGGATGAAACCTTCGGCGAACAGCCGCTTGACGCGCTGCGCAGCTCCCGTCGGCGACAGGCCGACGCGGCGGGCCAGATCGAGCGTCGTGCGGCGGCCATCCTCCTGCAACAAGCGCAGCAGCGAGCGGTCGATGCGGTCGAGATCGTCCATTTCAGGATTCACACTTTCGAACGGGAGCAAACGCGATAATCACGCCGAAATAGCCAAAACAGCATATTTCATCACGCCCATGGATCGCAATACCGTTGCCGTGCACTCCAGCCACCAACGAAAGCGTATCCATGACGACAGCCCTATCGATCTCCCGCAGCGCCCAGGCCAAGGGCGACACACCGGTGCTCGTCCTGAGCGAGGCCGAGGTGAAGACATGCGTCGATCTTCGCCAGCTTCTCAACGCGCTGGCCAGCGGCTTCAAGGCGCTGTCCGGCGGCAAAGTCGTCAATCCGGCCCGGCCGCAGCTCGACATTCCGCAGGCCGGCTATTCGCTGGCGATGCCCGCCTGGATGGCGGGCATGCACCTGACGGTGAAGATCGTCAACGTGTTCGAGGGCAATATCGCCGACGGCATCCCAAGCCACCTTGCCACCATCCATCTGTTCGACCCTGCGACGGGCATGCCGGTCTGTGTCATGGACGGCACCTACATCACCGCCGTGCGCACTTCCGGCTCAGCCGTGCTTTCGGTGCGCGAACTCGCCCGCCCCGACGCAAGGATCGCGACCGTGGTCGGCGCCGGTGTGCAGGCCGGCCAACATCTCAATCTCCTGCCGCTGGTGCGCGACTTCGCCGAGATCCGCGTGGTCTCGAAGGAATTCGCCGATGCGCAAGCGCTTGCCGCCCGGCATGTCGGCGTCGTCGCCGTCGACGATCTCGAGGCCGCGATACGCTCGTCGGATGTTGTCTGCCTGGCAACGCACTCCTACGAGCCGGTGATCTCGGCCGACTGGGTGCGGCCCGGCACCCATGTCTCGTCGGTCGGCGTCGCTCCGCCCGGCGGCGAACTGCCTGTTTCGCTTATCGGTAGGGGCAGTCTGTTCGTCGAGACGGCCGATGCCTTCGCCCCTACTCCGGTCGGCTCTTGCGAACTTGACGGCCTCGATCCGCAAACCGGAACCGAACTCGGCGAGATGCTGCTGGGGCTCAGGCCAGGGCGGGTCAGCGCCGAACAGATCACCATCTACAAGGCCATGGGTGTGGCCATGGAGGACATGGTGGCAGCCGACCTCGCCTATCGCGAGGCGGTGCGGCAGGGATTGGGGCAAACCGTTTCGTTATAGCGAGGAGTGAGAAGGTCGTGCAGCTTTGCCCCGGCCTTTCCGCCCTATCCTTCCACCGTCTCCAGCACGCTGAGCAGCGTGCCTTCCATGTCGGGCTCGTCGCCGGAGCAGACGCACAGCATTTCGGCGTCGCCGTCGCCCACAGAGAGGTAGGCGTGGCCCATGGTGGAATCGATATAGACGCTCTCGCCCTGTTTCAGCCGCACCGGCGCGTACTGGTCGGTGTGCAGCTCGATCTCGCCCTTGAGCACGATCAAAAATTCCTCGCCGGCATGTTTCGTCAGCGGCCCGAACTCCTCGGGCGTGCGGGCGCGCGCATAGGCGTGGATCGGCACCATGCGCTTGCGCACCAGGTCGGTGGCCAGGTACCGGTAGTCGTAATTGCGGGTCAGTTGGCGCAGTGTGTTGGACGGTGACGTCACGGAGCGGCGGGTGCGCGCCGCCGGCTGCTTGCGGTCGCCGCTGAGCAGTTCCGTTACATGGATGCCGAGCCCTTCGCAGATCTGCAGCAGCTTGTCGTAACTCAGCGACATCTGGTCGTTCTCGACCTTGGACAGCGTCGACACCGCGACACCGGTGAGCCTGCTCACCTCCTGGAGGGTCCAGCCATGCGTCTTCCTCAAGCCGCGCAGGCAATCACCCAGCTTCGGTTGCTCCGACATATCAGCTCCATGCCGCGGGATCGCGCCGCTCCATCCTAGGTAATTGAACTTCCCGCCGTCATCAACAACGCCAACAATTTTCTTATACGCTAAATATTGACTGGATAAGAAATTATTTTTACGACTGAACGATGCAGTCGAATTCACTCCCGAAAATCGTCGTCATCGGCGGCGGCATTGCCGGCCTCTCGCTTGCCGCCGAGGTGGCGGACTGGGCCGACGTCACCCTCATCGAGCGCGAGAGCCAGCCGGGCTATCATGCCAGCGGCCGCTCGGCCGCCCTGTTCACCGAGACTTATGGCAACCGCCTGGTGCGCGCGCTGACGCTGGCGAGCCGCCGGGCGATCTTCGACGGCGGCTTCGTCGCGCATCAACGTGGCGCGCTGCATGTCGGCCGCGCCGATGACGGCGCGGCCGTCGACCGGCTGGCCGGCGAATTGCAGGCCATGGTGCCGAGCGTACGCCGCCTCTCCGCCGCTGAGCTGCATGCGCTGGTTCCCGTCATCGATCCGCAAACCACATGCGGCGGTGTCCATGAACCGGGTGCGGTGGACGTCGATACCGGCAAGATGCTTGCGGCCTGCGCTTCGGCACTGAAGGCCAGGGGCGGCATCATGCGCACGGGCGAAGAGGTGCGCGAGATCGCGCCCGCCGGCAATGGCTTGCGCGTCGCCACCAGTGCCGGCGCCTATCCCGCCGACATCGTCGTCAACGCCGCCGGCGCCTGGGTCGATGTCGTGGCCGGCCTGACGGGGCTCACCGGCCTCGGCTTCCAGCCCAAGCGGCGCACCGCCTTCCTGTTCGACCCGCCCGCGGGCACCGACATTGCCGGCTGGCCGCTGGTGGTCGATCTGCACGAACAATTCTACTTCAAGCCAGACGCCGGCAGGCTGATCGGCTCGCTGGCCGACGAAACCGATTCCGAGCCTTGCGACGCCTGGCCGGAAGACATCGACGTCGCCATTGCCGTCGACCGCATCGAGCAGGCAACGTCCATGCGCATAGGCCGCCCGTCGACGCCCTGGGCCGGCCTGCGCACCTTCGCGCCCGACCGCACGCCGGTCGCCGGCTTCGACCCGCGCCTCCCCGGCTTCTTCTGGCTCGGCGGCCAGGGCGGCTATGGTTTCCAGGTATCGCTGACATTGGCGCGGCTCGGCTCGGCGCTGATGCGCGGCCAACCCTTGCCCGACGATGTCACCGCGCTTGGCGTCACCGCCGCGGGGCTGGCGCCCGACCGCTTCCTGGCCCCGGCGGCGACGCCATGAATTTCATGCCCTTCCCTCAACCAGAAAAAATGTCATCAGGAGCGTTTGCGATGAAATCCACCGTTCTGCGCACAGTGCTTGGCTCGACCCTTCTGGCCTCGTCCGTCCTTCTCGGCGGGCAGGCTCATGCCAAGACGCTCGTCTATTGCTCGGAGGCCAATCCCGAGACCTTCAACCCGGCGATCGGCATCGCCGACTCCACCATGGATGCCGCCGCCAAGACGATCTTCAACCGGCTGGTGGAGTTCAAGCCGGGCACGACCGAAGTCGGACCGGCGCTGGCCGAGAGCTGGGATGTCTCGCCGGACGGCAAAACCTACACATTCCACCTGCGCCAAGGCGTGAAATTCCAGTCGAACGAGCATTTCACGCCGACGCGCGAGTTCAACGCGGACGACGTCCTTTACACGTTCAATCGCCAGCGCGACGCCAACAATCCCTACCACAAGCTCGGCGGCGGCTCTTACGAATACTTCAACGCGCTGGGCATGGGCACGCTGATCGACAAAATAGACAAGGTCGACGATTACACCGTGCGCTTCACGCTGACGGCCCCCAACGTCACCTTCCTGGCCGGGCTGGCGCTCGACTACCTCTCGATCTTGTCGCTGGAGCAGACCGAAAAGATGGTGGCCGCCGGCACGCCGGAGCTGATCGACAGCCAGCCGGTCGGGACCGGCCCGTTCATGCTCGATGCCTATGTGCCCGACAGCCAGGTGCGCTACGCCGCCAACAAGGATTACTGGCGCGGCGCGCCGAAGATCGACACGCTGGTCTTTGCCGTCACGCCCGAGCCGACCACCCGCGTCGAGCGCCTCAAGGCCAATGAATGCCAGGTGGCGGCCCCGCCCCCGCCCAGTGCCGTCGCCGAATTGCGCGCCGATCCAGACATCACGGTCCTCGACCTCAAGGGCCAGAATATCGGCATCCTCGGCTTCAACGTCGAGCATCAGCCGCTGGGCGATGTCCGCGTGCGCACCGCGCTTGCCAAGGCCATCGACCGCAAGGCAATCGTCGATGCCGTCTATGCCGGCGCCGGCACGGTTGCCGGCAGCGTCGTGCCGCCGGCGCAGCTCGGCGCCGTCACCGATGCCGGCATCGACTACGATCCCGACGGCGCGAAGAAACTGCTGAAGGAAGCAGGCCACGAAAGCGGCCTCAAGATCAGCCTATGGGCGATGCCGGTGTCGCGCCCCTACAACCCCAACGCCAAGCGCATGGCTGAGATGATCCAGGCCGACTGGGCGAAGGTCGGCGTGCAGTCCGAGATCGTCAGCTTCGAATGGGGCGAATATCTCAAGCGCACCGCCGCGGGCGAGCAGGACGCTTTCCTGCTCGGCGGCAGCAGTGACAATGGCGATCCCGACAACATGCTGAGCTATCTCCTGTCCTGCGACGGCGTGAAGGGTGGCTCGAACCGGTCGCGCTGGTGCGACAAGGATTTCGAGAAGCTGCTGGATGAAGGCCGCGTCGCCGCCGACCCGAAAGAACGCGCCGCGATCTACGGCAGGGCGCAGGCAATCCTGAAGGCCGAGGTGCCGGTGGCGCCGATCGCCCATTCGCTGGTGGCGATCCCGATCCGCAAGAGCGTGCTCAACTACATCCTCGACCCCTTCGGCCGGCAGAATTTCGCCGCGGTCGATGTGGCTGAGTGAGGGCAGGCGCTCCCTGTCCTTCCCCCATATGGGGGAAGGTGGATCGGCGCGCAGCGCCGAGACGGATGAGGGGTGTTCCAGCGGAATGAGACGTTGGTGTTCCCTGGAGCACCCCTCATCCGACCTCGCTTCGCGAGGCCACCTTCTCCCACAGGGGGAGAAGGAAAAAAGAAAGCGATATCAATGCCGAAAGACCTGACCTCCCTCCTCAACAGCTACCTCGCCGACGGCGCGGTGGGTGCCTCGCTGGCCTATTCGACAGGCGCCGCGCCAATCGCCCTCACCGCGGGCCTAGCCGATCGCGCACATGGCACATCAGTCACACCGGACCAGTTGTTCAAGATCGGCAGCTGCACCAAGACCTTCGTCGCCGCCGCCCTGGTCAAGCTCGCCGAGACCGGCAAGCTCGAGCTCGGCGCGCCGATCTCCTCCTGGTTCCCGGATCTGCCGGGCGCCGGGAATATTTCGGTGCGCCAGCTGATCAACCATCGCAGCGGCCTGCCGGAATTCGAATATTACATACCGATGGATCCGGGCCGGCAATGGACGCCGCAGCAGCTGGTCGACATCGCCTTCGCCTCCGACAAACAGAAGGCACCGGGCGGACCCGCTGTCTACAACAACACCGGCTATGTGTTGGCCGGCATGGTGATCGAGGCCGTCACCGGCCAGTCGCTCGGCGCCTATGTCAGAAGCGCGGTCCTGCGGCCGCTCGCCCTGGAAAACACCTGGTCGCCAGCCACCGAAGCATTCCCGGAAAGGTCGATGGTGCGCGGCTACTACCACCGGCCGCCGCTGGCGCCGGGCGCACCGACAGACATCGCTTCCGGCGGCGAGATGTGGCGCATGGACGGCGTGCTGCCCTACTCCGACGAATTGCAGGATTCTTCCGATTCCTTCCCATTCGGCGCCGCCTATGGCTGCGGCGACATGGTGTCGACGCCGTCCGACATGGTGAGCTTCATGCGCAGCCTGTTCTCCGGCAAGCTCTTGTCGCCGCCTTTCTTCGCCGAGATGTTCGAACGCCGCGTGCCGGCGAGCTTCCCGGGCACCCGCATGCGCGAGACCGGCGCCGGCATGTTCCAGAGCGCCTATGCCGACCGCGCCTTCTACGGCCATCAGGGCAGCATTCCGGGCTATGTCGCGGTCATGCTGCATGATCCGGCGACCGGTCTTACCATCGCCATGACCAGCAATGTCGGCTCCGGCAACCGCCTGTCCTTCCAGGCCAGCGGCCTGCATCCCGTGGTGGATCAGGCGATCCGGATCATTCTGGAGCAGCCAAGCCGGGCAGCATCTGGCTGAGCACGCGATCTCGCAGAAGAACGTGGTGGAAGACGGCCGCCGCGGCGTGCAGGCCGGCCAGCCACATGAGGATGTCGCCAAGCGTGCCGTGGATTTCCGCCAGCGAAGCGCCGACGTCCCATGGGGCGAAAAGCGGACCGATCGGACCGAAGCCGTACACCGTGACCGGATGGCCGCCAAACCATGCGCCGAGCATGGCGGTCACCGGCACAGCGAACATCAATGCGTAGAGCGCCCAATGTACCGCCTTCGACCCGACATACATCCAGGCGGGCATGGACGGAGCATCGGGAATGCGATCGAACAGCCGCCAGGCCAGGCGGATCACCAGCAGCCAGAAAACCGCGAAGCCGAGCGATTCATGAAGCAGCAGCATCGAGGCCCTGGGCGCTGAATAAACGCGCGTAGGAGGGCCGCCTGCCGAGACCAGGAAGGCGATGAGCACGAGCAGTGCCGTCAACCAGTGGAATGCCTGGGCAAGGCTTCCGTAGCGAGTTGTGGTACCGGACAGTGACATGCAGGAACTCCGCGGCAGTTGCACAAGGCTCCCCGCGCCAGGCCGAATTTGCCTTTATTTAGCTGCGCCTCGAGTGAGAACGATTCATGGCGGAGCAGGTCGGGTCGGCTTGTCGCACCGGCTGCACAGCCAAGGCGCTTGAGACCCTTCAGGTTTTCGACCAAAACACCGCCGCCGTCGCCGCGACGATCTCCGCATTGTCCAGCGCCACCTTTCCATCGGGAAGCGTCCTGCCGTCTTCCAGTCCGACTCGCGTCGACCAGCGCCTTCGACGCGCCAGCTCCACGAACGGCCAGACCGTGGCGTCGGCGCCGTGCAGCAGGATCGGCCGCCGCACCCCGGCGCGGTCCAGCGCGGCGACGATGCCGTGCGCCTCGGCGAGTGCGGCGGGCAATTCCTGTATGTCGATCTCGATCAGGATGCGCAGCACCCGGTCGTGATCGGCAAGACTGACGAACCGCTCGGCATCTTCCGTTGTGGCAAGGCCGGCCTCGATGCCGACGCCGCGCTGGCGCAAAAGCTCCATCACGCCGGGCGCGTCGGCCTCCGAAAGATTGACCGAGGCATAATCTGGCAGTTCGCGCCAGCCGGCGATCGCCGCGCGGGTGCGCTCGACGTCATTCTCGATCCAGGCGCCTGTCGACACGCCGATCGGCGTGCCGGGACAGGCCCGACGCACCGCCAGCACGGTCGCGTCGACGGCGGCCAGGCTCTCGCGCCCGTCCGCGCCACGCGGATGGATGTGCAGCTCGGCTGCGCCCGCGACGACGCAGGCGGCCGCATCGCTCGCCATCGCCTGCGCCGTCAGCGGCAATTTCGGATGAAAATCGCGCGGTCGTGCGCCATTGATGCAGGCCTGGACGATCATGGCTGCCATCCTCGGACAAGGGAGTAGCATTCTAGCCGCGTGGCAAGGCATGGCAAAGGGGTTGGGCGTTGTCTCTCCTGACAGCCACCGCCTCGCCCTTCTTGCCGGAATCCCCCGGCATTTGAATAAAATCCGCCTGTGGATATTTACCCTGTGTTCCGCCAGACCGGCCAAGATATATTAGGGCGAGGTAATGGAGGGATCATTGACCAGCGATTTTTCAGCCGCCCGGGTGCATCTCGAACGCGCCTATCACTATTTGCGCGGCGATGACGAGACAAGCCGCTCGGCATGCGAAGCCCTCGACCTGCTGATCGAAGCGGTCGCGGAGGCGCAGCACAGGCGATCGGAGGCAGAGGTGTTGGAGTTTCCGCGATCGGCACGGTTCGCCGACCGCCAGTGATCGTTCCGCCGCGCCCGGCCGACCGCCCGGAGCCGTTCCAGGGGCCGTGCTTAACAGCTCTTCGGGATTGCCTAATACAGCTCTTCGGGATTGCCTAATGGAGTGTTGGAGTGGCTCGGCGATTCTGGCGGGCGGCTTGCCCGCTTCAGGCGCGCCGCCTGTCGGGCGTTCCGGCCGTCGCGCGCGAAACGATCGCCTCCAGCGGCTCGGGACGATGCAGAAAGAAGCCCTGACCGTAGGCGACCCCCATGTCCTGGAGCATGGCCAGCGTATCGTGCCGTTCGATCTTTTCGCCCACCACGGCGAAGTCGAGGCTCCTGGCAATGCCGGTCATCGCCAGCACGATCTCGCGGTCGAAGCGGCTGTCGGTGATATGTTCGATGAACGAGCCGTCGATCTTGATCGCATCGACGGGAAAGCGCCTGAGATACTCGAACGAGCTCATGCCGGCGCCGAAATCGTCGAGGCTGACCCGGCAGCGTCGCTCACGCGCCTTGCGCACGAAGTCCTCCGCGGCATCGAAATTGGTGACGGCCGCGGTTTCGGTGATCTCGAATCCGATGCCGGAATGCGGCGCACCGGTTTCCTCGATGGTGTTGTCGACGAAATCCCACAGCCCCGGATCGCTCAATGTCTGAGCCGACAGGTTGAAGCCCAGCGTCAGCGCCCCGGCACGCAGCGCCGGTCCGTGCCGCAACAGCGCCGTGCGAATGATCCAGCGGTCGAGTTTCGAGGCGATACCGAAACGCTCGGCCACCGGGATGAATTCGCCCGGCGGCACCAGCCGCCCGTTGCGCGCGGCGAGCCTCGCCAGCACTTCGACGTGCCGGCACTCTTGCCATGGCTTTCCCAGGAGATGGATTTCCTGGCCGAACAGTTTCAGCCGCCCGTCGTCCATGGCATCGACGGTGTCGGCTGCGATGCGCGCCGCATTGAGGCCGGCGGCTCCCGATCGCGCCGCGGCCGAAAACACCGCGAAGCGGTTGCGCCCCGCCGCCTTGGCCGCGTAGCAGGCGTCGTCGGCGCAAGCCAGCGCATCGGCCACGGTGGTCGTGGCGTCATCGATGAAGGCGATGCCGATCGAAGCCGCCAGTCGGCGCGATGACGCGGCCGGACCGAGATCGGCCTCGCGCACTGCCCCAAGCACGGCCCCGGCGATCCGCTCGGCCTGCACCGCGTCGCAATGCGGCACCAGCAGCGCGAACTCGTCACCGCCCAGGCGCGCCGCATGCGCCGACGACGGCAGGCAGCCGCGTATGCCCCCCGCGACGCTCTTCAGCGCCAGATCGCCGGCGGCATGCCCGGCGAAATCATTGAGCGCCTTGAAGTAATCGAGATCGACATAGAACACCGCCAGCGGCGCCCCCACCGCAATATGCTCGCCAAGCAGCCTGTCGAAGGCGGCGCGGTTCCACAGGCCGGTCAGCGCGTCGTGGCGGGCGGCATAGGCCAGTTCCTGTTCGCGCAGCTTGTCCTCGGTGATGTCGCGCACCGTGCCGAGGATCTGGCCGGCGGCACCGGCGGCGGCGACGAAACGCACCAGCGATTCGACATGACGGATATCGCCGTCGCGCCTGATGATGCGATATTGCGCGGCAATGACGCCGTCGGTTTCCAGCGGCGCCCTGTGGGCGCGTTCGGCCGCCTGCTTGTCGTCGGGATGCAGGTAGCTGTGCCACAGGTCGGCCGTCACCTCGTCGGTAACGGCGACAAGGCCGAAAATTTCCCTGGTGCGGAAATCCCAATAGCTTTTGTTGCTGGCGATGTCGTAGTGCCAGATGCCGGTGCCGCTGGCCGCGAGCGCCAGGCGGAAGCGGATGTTGACCTGTTCCAGCGCGGCCTCTGCCGCCTTCTGTTTCGAAATATCGGTCTGCACGCCCATCAGCCGGATCGGCTGGCCGTCGCCGTCGCGTTCGACGATGCCGCCGCGGTCGAGCACCCAGACCCAGTGGCCTTGCTTGTGCCGGAGCCTGAGCTCGGTCTCGATGGTGTCGGTCAGGCCGGCGATGTGACGGTCGCCGCTGGCCAGCGCCTGCTCGCGATCGTCGGGATGGGTAAGCCGCAGCCAGAGGTCGCTGCTGTTGGCGAGCTCGTCCTCGTCATAGCCCAGCATCCGCGCCCAGGTGGCGGAATAGAAACACTCGCCTGTCCGAAGGTCCCAGTCCCAGACGCCAAGTTGGGCGCGCTCCAGGGCCTTCTCCCAGAACGTTCCATCACGGCTTTTCTTGTCCTGACCCGCCATCTTCCGTTTCGTCCAACCCCGCCGGGGACAATCTGCGGCAAAACCAGAGAAGAAAGCGTTACCACGCCGGTGCCTCCGCCGCGTTCCTCGCTTGCGGTCCCGACTTTCGATTGGCGGGCAAGAAGCGGAGTTTGCCCGCCCGGCGATCCTCCTAGTGTTTGCGCGGGGTCGCCGCCCGCCCTGGCGATCTCGTGCAAACACAAGAGGACTTTTCCCATGACCAAACAGGAAGACAACAAGGCCGTCGTCGTTAGATGGTTCACTGATTTCTGGGGTGAAACCTGCGATCTTTCCGTCGTCGACGCCATCGCCGCGCCCGACATGCTCCTCAAATATTCGCTGCATGAACCGCGCCGCGGCCGCGAGGACATCAAGGCCTTCATGACCGATTTCCGCGCTGCCTTCCCGGACCTCAACTTCTGGGCCACCGCCGACCTCATCGCCGAAGGCGACTATGTCGTCGGCCAGTGGGAAGGCGGCGGCACCCATGCCGGTCCGGCCTTCAGCGATTTCCTCGTCGGTTCGCTGCCCGCCGCCACCGGCCGCACCATGCGCTTCACCGGCACCACGGTGCTGAAGGTGATCGAGGGCAGGATCGTCGAGGAGATCGGCCTCGACGACGGCGTCGCGGCGTTGACCCAGCTCGGCCTGATCAAGGCGGCTTGAATGAGAGGGACCATCGCCGTCCAGGCAGTGGTCCCTCTCGATTGCACGTGCGTGACGAAAGGCCTCTTGGCAGCAACCCAACACAGGGCCAGCACCGCCATCGTCCTCAGCCCGTATTTGAATACAATACTACACTATTGAGTATTACATTGGAAACCAGACACCATTACGGGTGCAACAAGATATTAATACGTTGCCGCCAGAACATTCATGACAAGTTCGAAAGCTGGCGGGACCTCCCTGATGAGTGGTTACACCGGAACACAGGGCGGCGATCTCCGATCGGTTTCCACTGTTGATCTTGGCGTGGCGACAACCAGAAGCAGCTGGCTGCTGACGGGCCTGTGCCTGGTCTGCGTCGCGACGGCGCTTTGCCTGCGGCCTGAGCGATATCTTCTGCTGTCCATAAAGTACTTCGGGACATTCCTCGGCTTGCTGCCGGTGCTGCTGGTGGTTGGCCTCGGGTTAACGGCATTGGTGTATGGCGGGCCCAGGCCGACAAGATTCATGGTGCACATACTCAAGGAACGCGGGCCGGCGGCCGCGCGGGTCGTCTTGCTATTCTTTCTCGGCATCATCGCTTTCACGACATTCAGGATCACCATACCGGAGATCGTGCCTTACTATGCGATCCCATGCTGGCCGACCTCGATCGTTGGCTGCACGGCGTCGATCCTTGGGTATGGACGCACGGCATCGTTTCAGAGCCCGCCTCCATGCTGGTTTTCAAGGCCTATATGTCCTGGTGGTTCATGCAATGGCTTGGCGTCGTGCTCTTCGTCGCCTTCTGGAACAGTCCCGCCCGGCGCATCCGCTATCTCTGGGCGTTCGCGCTCACCATGATGTTGTGTGGCACCGTTCTTCCAATCATGCTGTCATCCAGCGGGCCGATATTCTACGACCGGTTCTATGGCGGCAGCCGATTTGCCGGGGTGCTCGCAGCGCTGATGGCAGACCCGTATGCCTTGCCGGTGCGGTTCGCCGCCAGCTATCTGCTCGATGCACACGACAGCGGCAGCTCCGCGCTGGGCAGCGGCATCACGGCGATGCCAAGCATGCATGTCGCCATCGTCACGCTCAATGCCTTCTTCCTCACCGGCTTTGGTCGCCGCTGGGCCGTTGCAGGCTGGTCGTTCGCCGCACTCATCCTGTTCGGCTCGGTCTATACCGGCTGGCACTATGCCGTGGACGGCTACCTATCGATCATCGTGGTCTCTCTGCTCTGGTACCTGACCGGACGCTTCGTTCTACCGGCATCGGGGCAGCAGGCTTCCGACGTGGCCCAACAGTCTTCCGATACGGGATCGGCGGCCCCCAATCCCGCGCCGCGATAACGGGCCGGAGCGGACAGCGTCGAGCCAGGCGGCCTTCACCGCCTGGCTTCATTGCTTACTGGCTGGGCGCCACCGCGTGTTCGCACGACACTTTCGGGTTCATGTCGGCGAAGGTGCCGGTCGGGTTGCCCTTCCAGGCCCAGACATGCAGCTCGTAGAATTCGCCCAGGCCGTAGCGGTTGGGCGCACTGTTGAAGTTGAACAATTGGCCGTCCAGTGACGCCGGCCCCTTGGCGGTGATGTATTCGACCGCCACCAGCTTCAGTGTGCCGTCGGCCATCGGCTCGTACATCACGGCCTCGGGACGGGCAATGTCGATCTTGTCGTCCTTCAGGTACTGGCCGTTGACATAGTGAATGCCCATCGCGCCGCCGGTGATGCCGCTGGCGCAGGGAATGGGCGCATAGCCTTCGTCCGTGGCGACCTTGACGTCGAGGAACCGGCCGTTCGCCGCCCGCACCTTACCGGCCAGTGGATTCGCGCCGGATGTAAATGCGACCTCGTCCTGATGGGCCTGGGCGAAAGTGGCGCAGACGGCCAGCATGGCCCCCGCCATGAGAAGCCCGTTGTGGAATTTGCGTATCATGTTCATTCCATTCTTCTTGAAAAGGCCCAGCGCGCCGGCCGCCGGAAATACGGAGGCGCGGCAGGCAAGCGCCGTGATTGTCGTTGCTCGGAGAGCCCGAAAGCGATGCGACGGATGGAGGAAAGCTTCATCCCTTCGGCAGATACGGGATCGTCCCCGCCAGGTCTGTGTTGTCGATCATCTGGAAGCGGCTGTCGCTACCGTCCTGACGGGCCGAGACGAAGGGCGCGTAGGCCGGATCGTTGGCGAAGGCGCGCGCCGCCGCTTCCGACGGGAATGCCATCAGCGCGATCAGAGTGGTGTCGAGCGGCTTGCCTTCAAGCGTCTTCACATTGCCGCTGCGCGACAGATACTTGCCGCCATGCTTGTGGACGAGGTCGTGCACCGATGCGGCGTAGGCCGGCATCCACTGCGGGTTCTTCACCTTGATGTCTGCGATTACGTAGGTGGTCATGGTCTTCTCCCTGTTACGGCGCACAGGGGAGATCCCCGCGGCCGGTCAAAGGGCTCGCATGGCAGGGCCGGCGCCGGCCAGTCCGCGATCTGTACCGGGCCGGTACAGTTTCCGTACTGGCCGCTTCCTTCATGAAGGCCTAATGTTCAGCCCAGTTTCGAGGGAGGACGTCGGATCATGGCCCAGCACGGATACAAGCAGTTCTGCCCGCTATCGATGGCCGCCGAGGTGCTGTGCACCCGCTGGACGATGGTGCTGATGCGCGAATTGGTGGCGGGTTCGACCCGTTTCAACGACCTGCGCCGCGGCGTTCCCAAAATGTCGCCCAGCCTTCTGTCGCAACGGCTGAAAGAGCTCGAGCTCGCCGGGATCGTCGAGCGCAAGGAGGTGCCGGGCGAGAAGGGCATCTCCGAATACCGGCTGACGGAGGCCGGCCGGGATTTGCGCCCCGTCGTCGAGGCGATGGGCTTTTGGGGACAGAAATGGGTCGAGTCCCGGCTGTCCCTCAAGAACCTCGATCCGTCGCTGCTGATGTGGGACATGCGGCGCAATCTGAACCCCTCGCCGCTGCCCGACGGGCGCACCGTGATACAATTCCTGTACCAGGAGCTGCCGGCGTCCAAACGGTCGTGGTGGCTGATCGTCGAAAAGCATGGCGAGGTCGATCTGTGCTGGTACGATCCGGGCTTCGATATCGACCTCTACGTCTCGACCGACCTGCACACGATGACGGCGATCTGGATGGGATTGATCACCGTCGAGAAGGCCGGCGCGAAGGTCGCCTTGACCGGAGATCAGCACATCGCAAGGAAGATGCAGACCTGGCTCGGCCTCAGCCCGTTCGCGGTCGAGCCCAAACGGGCGGCGTAGAATTCTGGAGCCCGTTAGGCGCGCTTTCGACCCCGATCATTTGCAAGATGATAGGGTTGCACGAGGATTTCGGCCGGAATGTTCCATTCCTTGTTCAGTTTGAAGACCATGTCCAGGGTCAAGGCCCGCTTCCTGTTCAGCACCTCCGTTGCCCGGGGTGATGATCCGATCACCTCGGCCAGAGCCTTTCGCGGCAAGTTGAACAACTCCATGTGGGATTGAATGGCTTCAACGGGATCGGGTGCTTCAATGGGATAGTGCTTGTCCTCATAGGCCTCGATCAGGGTTGCGAGAACATCAAATCGGTCGCCATCGGGAGAGCCGATTTCCGGCTCGTTCTCGAAATATTGGGTGATTTCGGCAATTGCCCGATCGTAATCGGCTTCGGTCTTAAGAGGTCGAATGTTTTCCATCACACCTTCTCCGGATCAATCTTGTCATACTCTTTGTGTGTCCCGACGAATAGGCTCGCGTCCACCTCTCAGTTGGCAGGAAACGGGTGGCGACGCGGGTCGTCTGCGGCTTCAATGCCGGCCATGTTCATCACCCTTGCCAAGGATCTCAAACCCGCGCCGCTGCCGGTCGCCGACGATCCGCGCTGGACGCAAGTCGTGGCGCGCGACAAATCGGCCGATGGCAGCTTCTGGTATTCGGTGGCCACGACCGGCGTCTATTGCCGGCCCTCCTGCCCGTCGCGGCGCGCCAACCCGAAGAACGTGCAGCTCCACGACACGCTGGACGAGGCCAGGGCGACCGGCTTTCGCGCCTGCCGGCGCTGCAATCCCGACGGACCTTCGCTCGAGGCCGGCAACGCCGCGATGGTGGCCGAGGCCTGCCGCAGGATCGAACAGAGCGAGGAGGAACCGTCGCTCGGTGAACTGGCCGCCGCCGCCGGCCGCAGCGCCGGCTATTTCCACCGCACCTTCAAGGCCGTCACCGGCCTGACGCCAAAGGACTACGCGGCCGCCCGGCGCGCCGAAAGGGTGCGCCGGGGCCTGGAAGACGGCGCCAGCGTGACAGCGGCGATCTACGATGCCGGCTTCAATTCGAGCGGACGCTTCTATGAGAAGTCGGCCGGCATGCTCGGCATGACGCCGACGCGCTACCGCGCCGGCGGCGCCAGCGAGGAGATCCGCTTCGCCGTCGGCGAATGCTCGCTCGGCGCCATCCTTGTCGCATCGAGCAGGAAGGGGGTCGCCGCGATCCTGCTCGGCGACGACCCGGACGCGCTGGTGCGCGACCTGCAGGACCGTTTCCCCAAGGCGCGCCTGATCGGCGCCGACCGCGATTATGAGGCGCTCGTCGCCCGCGTCGTCGGTTTCGTCGAGGCTCCAAGGCTTGGTCTCGACCTGCCGCTCGACCTGCGCGGCACCGCGTTCCGGCAGCGCGTCTGGCAGGCCCTGCGGGACATCCCGGCCGGCCGCACCGTCTCCTATGCCGAGATAGCAGGGCGCATCGGCGCGCCGAAGGCGACCCGCGCCGTTGCCGGCGCCTGCGCCGCCAACGCGCTCGCGGTCGCCATTCCCTGCCACCGCGTGATCCGCAAGGACGGCGCCCTGTCCGGCTACGCCTGGGGCGCGGAGCGCAAGCGCGCGCTGCTCGGCCGCGAGGCCTGAGGAGGAGCGGCAATGGGCGCGATGGCAAGGTCTTCCACCACCGATGCGGACATTGGGATCCCCCATCGCGGCGCCGTCAGACGCGCCAAAGATGCGCGGTCGCTGGTGATGGCTGCGCTCGGGGAGCTTGTCGAGAGCGGCAAGGCCGAGTGGAGCCGTGGCGCGACCGGCGAGATCGAACTGCGGCTGTTATCAGGCGAGGTTTTTTTGCTTGGCGAGGTTGCTGTCATTCGTATCGCATAAATCAGCGCTCTACGGCGCCCCCCTCTGTCCTGCCGGACATCTCCCCACGAGGGGGAGATTGGCAATTTCGGCGTCCCACTCATTCCTGCAACGTCGTAGATTGGCGAAGGCGGTTGTGACAGCCAATCTCCCCCCAAGTGGGGGAGATGTCCGGCAGGACAGAGGGGGGCGCCGTAGGGTACTTACCTCCGCACCGTTCCGGAAATTGAATTTGAAAGCAAGCATCGGAGTGAGGAACGGAAAGCACGCGGCTAAGGTTCAGGCCCACAGAAGGAGTGAAGCAATGAACCTCACGCAAACCCACACGCCGGCGATAGCTGCCGGCGGGGCCGCCCTCGACACCATCACCTACGCCGTCGCCCAATCCGCCATCGGCAAAATCCTCGCCGCGCGCGGTTCCCTCGGCGTCTGCGCCATCCTGATCGGCTCCGACGCCGAGGCGCTGGCGCAGGACCTCGCCAGCCGCTTTCCCGGCAAGATGCTGGTCAAGAACGAGACCGCCTTGCATGACGATCTCGCAGCGATGGCATGTTTCATCGAAACGCCCGCCGCCGGCCTGGACCTGCCGCTCGACATCAGCCACGGCACGCCGTTCCAGCAAAAGGTTTGGGGCGAGCTTCGCAGCATCCGCCGCGGCGCAACCATCACCTACGCCGCCCTTGCCCAGCGTCTCGGCCAATCGAACGGCGCCCGCGCCGTGGCGACGGCCTGCGCCGCTAACGCGATCGCGCTCGGCATTCCCTGCCACCGCGTCGTCCGCGCCGACGGCACGCCCTCCGGCTACCGCTGGGGCACTGAGCGCAAGCACGCTTTGCTGGACAAAGAGGCCGCGATATGACCGCCCATGCCAAGGTTGCGGCATCGGTGGTGAAAGCCGCCGAGGAACGCGTTGCCGCTTACGACTGGCCAGCCCTAGCCGCCGAACTCGACGGCTTCGGCTGTGCGGTGATGGAAAAGCTGCTCACGCCGCAGGAGTGCCGACAACTCGCCGGGCTCTATCCGCATGAAGAACATTTCCGCAGCCATATCCACATGGCCAGGCACGGCTTCGGCAAGGGCGAATACCGCTATTTCCGCTACCCCTTGCCAGACCTGATCGGCGGGCTGCGCACGGCGCTCTATCCCAGGCTCGCCGAGGTCGCCAACCGGTGGAACGAACGCATGGGCATCGCCACGCGCTATCCCGAAACGCATGCCGCCTTTCTCAAGCAGTGCCACGCCGCCGGCCAGGTCAGGCCGACGCCACTTCTGCTGCAATATGTGCCCGGCGACTTCAACTGCCTGCACCAGGACCTCTATGGCGACCTCGCTTTTCCGGTGCAGGTGGCGGTTCTGCTTTCAGAACCCGGCGAGGATTTCACCGGCGGCGAGTTCGCCCTGACCGAACAGCGGCCGCGCATGCAGAGCCGGGTGGAAGTGGTGCCCTTGCGCCAGGGCGATGCCGTCTCCTTCGCCGTCCACAATCGGCCGGTGCAGGGCACCAAGGGCAATTACCGCGTCAATCTGCGCCACGGCGTCAGCCGCCTGCGCTCGGGCATGCGGCACACGGTGGGCATCATTTTTCATGATGCGAAGTGAATTGGTGAGGCCAAGGTGTTGACCAAGAGTACATCGAGGCGCGTGTTCCCTTCGCCCCTGGGGCTAAGGCACAACCGCGCTTGGTGCTGCATCGCCGACTGCCATGCCCAAGCTCAACGGCAGGCATGATATCAGTGCAATGCCTTTCGATTAGCCGGCCGGCGCGTAGCGGCTCACCACCATGCCGCTCGCATAGGATTTCGAGCCGAGCAGCCGCAGCCTGCCGAACCCGCCTTGGTCGAAGATGCGGCGGCCGGCGCCCAGCACGGCCGGGTTGATGAACAGCTGGAACTCGTCGACCAGCCTGGCCGCGATCAGCGCCGAGGCGAAGCCGGCGCCGCCGAACACCGCGATGTCGCCGCCCTCACCCCTCTTCAGCAAGTCGACCTCCCGCGGCAGGTCGCCGCTGACCACTGTCGTGCCCTCCCATCGCGAGGCCTTGAGCCTGTCGCTCGGCACCACCTTCCTCGCCTCGACGATGCGCTGGGCGAAAGCATAGAACGGGTCGCGCGGATATCTCTTCGCCGCATTGCCCCAATGGGTGAGGTAGCCTTCCTCGGCCATCTTGCGGCTCAAGAGGATGGTATCGATGCCGGCGAAGACGGCGTTGAAGTCCCGCTTCAGCTCCTCGTCCCAGGCGCTGTCGTCGCCCCATTCCCAGAGCTGCCAGCGATGATCCCCGGCGGCGCCGACAAAACCGTCGACCGACATCTGCATCTGGAGGATCAGCTTTTTCATTATGGTTCTCCCAGTCAAGGGCCGAGCGGCTCGTTTTACCCGTCCGGCCGGCACGGTTGCCGATGGTTTACATTTGGAACTATTGACCTGAGATGAAAATGATGTCAATAGTAAAGCGATTTAAAAATGGAACCATACACATGTCGACACGGGACCGGTCTGGCTGCCCCATCAACCTGTCGCTCGAACTGCTCGGCGACCGCTGGACGCTGCTCATCATCCGCGACCTAGTCTTCGCCGGAAAAAAGCACTTTCGCGAATTCCTGCAATCCGATGAGGGCATTTCCTCGCGTACGCTGGCCGAGCGCCTCCAGACATTGCAGGACGAAGGCATCCTCACCCGCAGCGGTGATCCCTCGCATGGGCTGAAGGCGATCTATCGCCTGACCGAGGCCGGCATCGACCTTGTGCCCGTGCTGGCCACGCTCGGCGCCTGGGGCAGCAAGCACCGCAAGGCCGACGATGATCTGGCAAGGATCGCCGATAAGCTCGCTGCCGACGGCGAGCCGGCGCTGGAGCGCCTCAAGCAGGCGCTGCGGGCGGAGCATCTCGGTTGATGGATGTCGCCAAGGCGGCCTCGGGGACAACGACCCGCACAGGCAACGCGCGTTAGAAAGTGCGTCACGGCCCTCTGTTCGGAATAGCGCAAAAACAAGCGATTGGAACGGTTGCGTGATGCATTGCAGCACGCCGGCGACGAGCTATGGCGTGCGCAATATGTCGGCGCCCGCCTGCTCATCGAACAGCACGGCGCAGCCGCACTGCAGCGCGACTTCACTCAGCGCATTCGCGACTGTTTCGTCGGCCGAGACGAAATCGCCGGTCAGCACCCGCAATTCCTCCACGGCCTTGGCCATCGAAACCAGCCGCCCCGCGGCGCGGTCGGTCGAGCAGGCGTTGACGACGCAAACCAGATCGATCATTTCAAAGTTGCCCATGCCAGCCTCCGCACGCGGCGCCCTTCGGCCGTCAACGCGATTGTGAGCGACAATGTTCCGGCGGATCGCGACCTCGCTTGACAGCGAGCAATGTTTGTTCTCTTTATGTTCCATACTCTACAACGTCGCGAGGAACCGGGGATGGAGCCCACCATCCTGCATGCCGATCTCGACGCTTTCTACGCCTCGGTCGAGCAGCTTCTCGACCCCTCGCTGCGCGGCAAGCCGGTCGCGGTCGGCGGCGGCGTCGTGCTCGCCGCCTCCTACGAAGCCCGCGCCTTCGGCGTGCGCGGCGGCATGCCGGGGCGCAAGGCGCGCGAGCTCTGCCCGCAGTTGATTTTCGTCGGCGGAAATTTCCGCGACTACCAGCGGCTCGGCGACGCCGCGATGAAGGTGCTCGACGATTTCACGCCGCTGGTCGAGCGCATCTCCATCGACGAGGCCTTCGCCGATGTCGCCGGTTGCACGCATCTGTTCGGCCAGCCGCGGGAGATCGCCTCGACCATTCGCCGCCGCGTGCGAAGCGAACTCGGCCTGCCGATCTCGATCGGCGTGGCGCGCACCAAGCACCTGGCCAAGATCGCCTCGCAGGTGGCCAAGCCCGATGGGCTGGTGGTGGTCGAGCCCGGCACCGAGATCGCCTTCCTGCATGACCTGCCGGTCTCCCTGATGTGGGGCGTCGGCCCGGCGACCAGCGCGCGGCTGGCCGAGATCGGCGTCCAGACAATCGGCGAACTGGCCAGGACGCACAGCGGCGCGCTGGCGCGGCTGCTCGGCCCTGCCGCCGGCGAAAAGCTTGCCGCCTTGTCGTGGAACCGCGATCCGCGCAAATTGGAAACACGTCGCCGCGCCCATTCGGCCGGTGCCCAGTCGGCGCTTGGCCGCAAGCCGGCACTGGAATGCGTCTACATCCCCGTCCTGCTGCATCTGGCCGACCGGGTCGCCAGCCGGCTGCGCGCCAAGGCGCGCCCCGGCCGCACGGTGACGGTGCGCGTGCGCTTCGCCGACCTCAGCGCCGTCACCCGCTCGATCACGCTCGACCAGCCGATCTCGGCGACGGTGATGCTGGCCGAGATCGCGACAGACCTGGTGCGGGGCGTGCTTGCCGATCATCCGCATGACAGGACGATTTCGCTGCTGGCGATCTCGGTCTCGCATCTGGAGGAAAGTGCCGAATTGCAGCTCGAACTGCCGCTCGGCCTCGCCGACGAAAAGCGCCGCCCCGGCACCAGGAAGGGCCTCGCACGCTTCGGCGCCGACCGCGCCATCGACAAGATCCGCGAGCGTTTCGGCAAACAGGCCGTCGGCTACGGCACCGTGGCGCTGGAGGCGGCCCGCTCGGTGCCCGACGAGTTCAGGGAATTGGCGCAGAAGGAATTGTAAGCGGGAATGGCTGTCTGCGCTTCCCGAATGGCGCACACCAGTTGGCTTCAGAGCCGCATCGTGCCGAAGACCCGATCCCAGAACAGCGACGTCACGCCGAAATTGACATTTTCGTCGACATGATGATGCAGCGCGTGGCGGCGCTTCAGCGTGTAGAGATAGCTCGGATGAGTGGGATGCCAGTGATGGATCACATGGTGGATGCTGACGTACCATAGGTAGCCCAGCATCAGCCCGCAGCTCGCCGCGCTGGCGACCGCGAAATCCGAGACCATCCATACGGGAAAGAACGCGACAAGCGCATGCACGCCGAGGCTGAGCCAGGTCGGCGTGCCCACCGGACTGCGCTCCTCGACATGATGGCGGGCGTGCAGATCCCTGATCCAGGGAATGTGGTGAAGGACGAAGCGGTGCATGACGTATTCGATCAGCGTCCACAGACACAGGCACGCCAGCGCCGTCGCCAGCCAGCCTGGCGCGCTCTCTTCGCCGGCCTCGATAAGCCCGGCCACAGCCAGCAGGGCGATCGCCAGGGGGTAAACCACGAAGTCGCTGTAGTATCCAATGAGACCGAGTTCCATCGGAGCAAGCCTTCAACGCCGAAGAAGCGACAGATTGCCGAATGCGCGGGCGGGGAGCAACGCGGATGCGCCTGACATAGCGTCGCAATCACCTCGCGCGAGGTCGGCGGCAACGATTTGGAAGCCAGTCAACCGGCTGTTGCCTTCGAAACCAGCCTCGCAACGGGCTTGAAAAATGGCGGAACACAGCGCGGTCCCGAATGGACGGCCAACTCTTGATCGCCGTCAACCGCGCGGCACCGTCGGGCGTGGCCGCGATGTCACATTGGATGGCACACCCTCACCCGAACCTTGCCGCCGTCCACGCCCCGTCAGCCGCGTTCGACTCCACCGCCGCGGCGACGAACTTCACGCCGCGCGCGCCGTCGACCACATCGGGCACCTGCGCCGCCCGGGCCGCATCGACGGCGGCGCCCGAACGATGCGCGCGGATGATGTCGGCGGCGTCGCGGTAGAAATTGGCGAAGGCCTCGATATAGCCTTCGGGATGAGCGGCCGGCATGCGCGACACGCGCCGGCTTTCCTGCGTCGAGCCATGGCCGCCGCGCACGAGCGTGCGGCTTTCCTCGCCATATCTGGAGAAGCGCAGTTCCTCGGGCCGCGTGCCCGACCATTCAAGCCCCGCCTTGTCGCCATAGATGCGCACGGAGAGATCATTATAGTGGCCGGGCGACGTCTGGCTGGCCAGGATCGTGCCGCGTGCCCCGCCCGCCCAGCGCACCAGCACATGCGCGTTGTCATCGAGCCGCCGTCCCGGCACGGCGGTGAACAGGTCGGCCGACACCGTCTCGGCCTCGCGGCCGCTGATGAAACTCGCCAGGTTGAAGGCATGCACGCCGATATCGGCCAGCACCGCCGACTGGCCCGCGCGCGCCGGGTCGGTGCGCCATTCCGCCTGTTTCTGGCCGTCGGCATCGATCGGCCTGGTCAGCCAGTCCTGGATATAGGCGCCGTGCACGGAGACGATGCGGCCGAGTTCGCCCGCCGCCACCATCTCGCGCGCCTGGCGCACCATGGCGTAGCCGGTGTTGTTGAGGGTGACGACGAAGCGGCGATTTTTCTCCCGCGTCAGCGCCACCAGGGCTTGCGCCTCGCCCAGCGTCGTCGACAGCGGCTTGTCGCAGATCACATCGATGCCGGCTTCCAGAAAGGCTGTCGCGACCGGCGCGTGCAGATAGTTGGGCGTGACGATAACGACCGCCTCGATGCCGTCCGGGCGCGCCGCCTCCGCCTTGGCCATCATGCGGTAATCGGCATAGCTGCGCTCCGGCGCGATGCCGATCTCGGCGGCCGAGGCGGCGGCATTCCCGGGGTCGGACGACAGCGCGCCGGCCACCAGCGCGATCTGGTCGTCGAGCCGCATGGCGAGGCGATGCACCGCGCCGATGAAGGCGCCCTGCCCGCCTCCCACCATGCCGACGCGCAAACGCTTGCCCGCCGATCCGTCCGATGTCGCATAGACCATGTTTGTCTCCTCCGATTTAAGGATGTCAAGCCAGCACCCACCGTCGAGTTCTGTAGCGCCCCCCTCTGTCCTGCCGGACATCTCCCCCACAGGTGGGGAGATTGGCAGCGTCGACCGCGACGCCTTTCATGCAACGCTGGCAATTTGGCGAAAGCCGGCGTGACATCCGATCTCCCCCCTTGTGGGGGAGATGTCCGGCAGGACAGAGGGGGGCGCCATAGGGTGCTATGTTGAATGCATCGAACTTCTTCGCTGCAGAACAGCTACCACCCTCGAACAGGATTTCCAATTTTCATATTGTAAAACGATCGTATCGCGCTAGCCTGAAATCATGAGCGGGGCGCGCAAATCATCCGGACGGTCCAGCGCCGACGAGGCGACGACCCGCAAGCGCGGGCGCTCGCTGGCGGCGCTCGGCTATATCAAGCCGCAGACTTACGAGGAGCTGCGCGCGGTGCTGTCGTCGGGCACGGTCCATTTTCCCAAGCGGCTGCGCCAGGTCGCGATCTTCCTGTGGCAGCATCCGAGCGACGTCGCGCTCGGCACCATCGCACAGGTCGCCGCGCAGGCAGGGGTGCAGCCTTCGACGCTGGTGCGCTTCGCCCAGATCTTCGGCTATGCCGGCTTTTCCGATTTCCAGGGCCTGTTCAAGGACCATGTCAAGGCGTCCTGGCCGGAAGGGCGCGGCCAGGAACGCACGCCGCGCGTATCCAATGCCGACCTGCATTTCCTGCGCGGCATGGTCGGCGCCTCGCAGGCCTCGCTCGGCCGCATCGAAACCGGCTTCGATATCGAGAGCTTCGAGAAAATGGTGGCGTTGCTTTCGGCCGCCGAGCTGATCTACGTCATCGGCTCCAAGCGCGCCTTTCCCGTCACCAGCTATCTCTCGCTGACCTTGTCGCAGCAAGGCGTGCGCAATGTGCTGGTCGACAATGTCGGCTCCACCGCGCTCGACCAGGTCGGCTGCATCGGCAGACGCGACGCGGTGCTGGCGGTCTCCTTCAGTCCCTACAATTCGATCACGCCCGACCTCGTCGCGGTCGCCCACGAGCGGCGCGCGCGGATCGTCACCATCACCGACAGCACTTTTTCTCCGCTGGTCAAGTTCTCGGACACCTGGCTGGAAGTTGTGGAACAGGACTTCGCAGGCTTCCGCTCGCTGGCGGCGTCGCTCGCCGTCGGCATGGCTTTGGTCCATGGTGTCGTGGCCCAACGGGCAGAATGATTGCGCGGTTGACTAACGGGAACTGACATTCCATATCTTCAGAAATAGAAACTTTGTTCCGGGAGGAGGAATGGAGCTTCAGCTCGACGGCAAGATGGTGCTGGTCACCGGCGCGACGCAAGGCATCGGCCGGGCAGTCGCCGAAACCTTGGCGCGTGCCGGCGCCGGCGGCCTGCTGGTCACCGGCCGCGACGGGACGCGCGGCGAGGCCGTTGCTGCGGAGCTCTCGCAAGCGGGCACGCCGGCACACTTCATCGCCGCCGAGCTTTCCGACCCGGCAGCCCCTGCCCTCCTGGCGCAAGCCTGCATCGACCGCTTCGGCCGTATCGACGGTCTCGTCAATGCCGCCGGCCTGACCGACCGGGCCTCCTTCCTCGATGCGACCCCCGACGACTGGGCCTCGCTGTTCGCCGTCAATGCCCGCGCCCCTTTCTTCCTCGTGCAGGCGGCGATTGCCGACATGCGGAAGCGGGGCCAGGGCGGCGCGATCGTCAACATCCTGTCGATCAATGCCCATTGCGGTTCGCCCGAGCTCGCCGTCTATTCCGCCACCAAGGGCGCGCTGGCGACGCTGACCAGGAACGCCGCCAACGCCCACCGCTTCGACCGCATCCGCGTCAACGGCATCAATGTCGGCTGGACCGATACGCCCGCCGAGCGCGTCATGCAGGCCGAGACGCTCGGCCACGGCGCCGGCTGGCTCGATGCCGCCAACGCCGCGCAGCCCTTCGGCCGGCTGTTCTCGGCGGAGGACGTGGCCAGGCTCGCCGTCTTCCTTCTCTCCGACGCCGCGGGACCGATGACCGGCTCGCTGATCGACCAGGAACAGTGGGTGATCGGAGCCAACCGGTGAGCAGAGCCGCGCACGAGACGCTCGGTCCGGCCTTGCTCGGCCGCCTGACGGCGACGGTGCAAAGGCCCGGCTATGACCGTGCCTTGCTCCAGGCAGGCATGGCGCATCTCGGCGTCGGCGCCTTCCACCGCTGCCACCAGGCCGAATACACCGACGACCTCCTGGCGCGGAGCTTCGGCCGCTGGGGCGTGGTCGGCATCAACATCCGTCCGCCGGCGCTCGCCGATACGCTCGGCCCTCAGGACGGGCTCTACACCAGGCTCATCCGCCAGGATTCCCATGTCGAGGCCCGCGTCATCGGCAGCATCGTGCGCATTGTCGATAGCCAGGCGAGCGCTATGCCCGCGCTCGAAGTGCTCTCCTCCCCGGACATCGAATTCGTGACGCTGACCGTTACCGAAAAGGGCTATTGTCATATTCCGGCCAGCGGCGCGCTCGACCTCGACCATCCCGACATCGTCCACGATCTCGCAAACCCGCTGACGCCGCGCAGCGTGCCCGGCATTCTGGCGCGGGCGCTGGAGCAACGCATGGCCACGCACGGCCGGCCGCTGACGCTGCTCTCCTGCGACAACATCCCGGCGAACGGCACCATCCTGGAAAATGTCGTGCGGACTTTTGCCGAACGGCGCGGCAACGGCCTTGCCGGCTGGATCGCGGCCAATGCCGCCTTCCCCAGCGCCATGGTCGACCGCATCGTGCCGGCGAGCACGCAGGCCGATCTCGACGGTGTGGAGCAGCTTTTCGGCTACCGCGATGGAGCCGTCGTTGCCGGCGAGCCGTTCCGGCAATGGGTGATCGAGCAGAAATTCGCCGGCCGCGTGCCGCGCTGGGACCTGGTGGGGGCAACCTTCGTCGACGACGTCACGCCGTTCGAGCATCTCAAGATGCGTGTGCTGAACGGCGCTCAGACGACGCTCAGCTATCTCGGCGTGCTGGCCGGCCTTGAACACACTTTCGATGCGATGGCGGACCCGCTGCTGTCGGCCTTCGTGCGCCGCATGCTCGTCGAGGAGACGCTGCCAACGTTGAAGCCGGTGCCCGGCATGGACCCATCAGCCTATGTCGAGCAGAGCCTTGGCCGTCTGCAGAATACCGCGATCCGCCACCGCAACCACCAGATCGCCACCGACGGCTCGCAAAAGATCGTGCAGCGCCTGCTCAACCCGATCCGCGATCAGCTGGGCGAGGAAAAAAGCATTGCGCTGCTGTCGGTATCCGTCGCCGGCTGGATGGCCTATCTGATCCAGGCTTCATCCCGGTTCGGCCGGCGCTGGCCGGTGTCGGACCCCTATGCCGGCAAGATCGCAGGCATAGCGGAGGCAAGCGGACGCGACGTCCCGGTACTGGCTGCGGGCATCCTGGCGATTGACGCCATCTTCGATCCCGCCCTCGCCGCCAACGACATGTTCCGCAAGGCCGTCACATCGGCGCTCGACGGGCTGTTGTCGGACGATCCGATGGCAACCGTCAGGCATGCATGCGCGCAACCGGCAGATGAGCGGTTGAAGCAACCGGCACGATCTGCATAGTAGGAATCGGTCGTGAATTCACGACCAGGGGAGGCACTATGAGGCTTGGACTGCTCACCGCACCGTTCGCGGAGACGCCGCTCGACGCGGTCGCCGACTGGGCAAGCTCGGCAGGCTTCGAGGCGCTGGAAATCGCCTGCTGGCCGAGAGCCTCCGGCGCCAGCCGCCGCTATGCCGGTACAAGCCACATCGACACCGCCGCGACCTCGCCGGCGCAGGCCAGGGACATCGCGGCAAACCTTGCCGGCAAGGGGCTGACCATTTCCGGTCTCGGCTATTATCCCAACCCGCTGCATCCCGATGCCGCCCACCGCAAGACAGTGATCGACCATCTGAAGCGGGTGATCGTGCTGGCCGCGAATATGGGCGTTCCCCTGGTCAACACCTTTTGCGGCGGCGATGCCTCGAAGACCGTCGACGTCAACTGGCAGCACGCGCTCGAAATCTGGCCCGACATCGTCGCCCATGCGCGCGACCACGGCGTCAAGCTCGCTTTCGAGAACTGCCCGATGATCTTCAGCTATGACGAATGGCCGGGCGGCCACAACATCGCCTATTCGCCGCTGGTCTGGCGCCGCATCCTCGAAACCTGGGGCGGCGATGTCGGCATGAATTTCGATCCTTCACACCTGGTCTGGCAGATGATCGACCAGGCCCGCTTCATCAGGGAATTCGGCCCCTACATGTTGCATGTCCACGCCAAGGACCTGATGATTGATCATGATGGTTTGTACGAGCGCGGAATCCTTTCGTCTGGCATAGGCTGGCAGGTGCCGCGCATGCCGGGGCTGGGCGATGTCGGCTGGAACGGCTTCTTCTCCGGCCTCTACCGTGCCGGCTATGACGGCCCGATCATCATCGAGCACGAGGACCGGTGGTTCGAGGGCAGCGACGATAAGGTCAAGCGCGGTTTCCTGCTTGCCCGCGACGTGCTGCGTCCCTTCGTCAAATGAAGGCGCAAAAACAACATCGAGGCGCCGCCTGAATCTCTTTCTGCGCGGCCCGGTGTAACGACTTGGAATTGAAATGAAAATCAAAGTGGAGGAAATCTGAAATGAAGAAATACCTGACCATGGTGCCGCTGCCCATTGTTCCGCTCCTCGCCGGTGCTGCCTTGCTGGCCTCGATGGGCGCCTCGTCCGCCGAGGGCAAATACACGATCGGCATCTCCAACACCGTGCAGGGCAATGGCTGGCGCGAGGAGATGGTCTGCGCCATGAAGGCGCAGGCGCTGGCCTCCGGCGAAGTGACCAAGCTCAACATCGCCCACCGCAACACCGACGCCGCCGGGCAGCTCGAGGACATCCGCAACCTGATCAGCGCCAAGGTCGACGCCATCGTCGTCAATCCGGCTGATCCCGCCGGCATCAAGGCGGGGCTGGAGGAAGCCACCAAGGCCGGCATCGTTGTCGTCGCCGTCGACCAGGCGGTCACCGAACCCTCGGCCTACATCATCTCCAACAACCAGGAACAATATGCCTATCTCGGCGCCAAATGGCTGTTCCAGCAGATGGGCGGCAAGGGTGAGGTGTTCTACATGCGCGGCGCCGCCGGCGCCTCCGCCGACTCGGATCGCGACAAGGGCTTCAAGAAGGCGCTGGCCGAATTCCCCGACGTGAAGGTCGCGCAGGAAGTGTTCACCGGCTGGCAGCAGGACCAGGCCAAGCAGCAGATGCTGTCCTTCCTCGCCACCGGCACGCCGTTCAACGGCGTGTGGACCTCGGGCATCGACAACGTCATCGTCGACGCGCTGGTGGAATCGCAGGCGCCGATGGTGCCCGTGGTCGGCGCCGACAATGCCGGCTTCGTCGGCCAGCTGAATTCGGTCAAGGACCTGGTCGGGGCCGCCGTGACCAATCCCGGCTCGATCGGCGGCGCCGGCGTGACGCTCGCGCTCCAGATCCTCGACGGCAAGAAGCCGGCGCAGCAGACCGTTCTGGTCGAGCCGCAGCTCTGGGAAAACGCCACCGAGGAAGGCAAGGCCAAGCTGAAAGCCGCCGCCGATCCGTCGCTCAGCCCCGAATGGCCGGTCTCGATCTCGATCCCGGACTGGACGACGTACACCAAGGACCAGATCGTCGCGTGCAAGGGGCCGGGGGAGTAAGGGCTATTTTGACTGGCTAGCGAGAATGGCGTTTGCCGTCCTCGCCAACCAAAGGTTTGATAGGTTAGCGCTCTACGGCGCCCCCCTCTGTCCTGCCGGACATCTCCCCCACTTGGGGGGAGATTGGCAGTTTCGGCGCCGGCTCTCGTCTTGCCACGTTGAAAATTGGCGAAAGCCGAAGTTACGGCCAATCCCCCCCTTGTGGGGGAGATGTCCGGCAGGACAGAGGGGGGCGCCGTAGAGCGCCAGCAATTGAGTTTCTGGTACGGACAGCAATTTGACCACCAAACCCCTCCTCGACGCCTCCGGCGTCGCCAAGAATTACGGCGCGGTTGCCGCGCTGCGCGACGCGTCGCTGTCTGTCCTGCCGGGTGAGGTGCATGCCCTGATGGGCGCCAATGGCGCCGGCAAGTCGACGCTGGTGAAGATCCTGACCGGCGCGGTTCCTGCCTCCGCCGGGCGCGTCCTGATCCGTGGCGAGGCGCGCGACATACGCTCGCCCGCCGCCGCGCGCCGCGCTGGCCTTCTGCCCGTCTACCAGGAACCGTCGCTGATCCCCGATCTCGACATACTGTCCAATCTGCGGCTGACCGGCACGCCCGTCGAGCCGTTCCGCGCCTGGGTGCGCGAACTTGGCATTCCCGACCTCGACCTGCGCGACACCGCGCGCGACATTCCGCTGGCGGTGCTGCGCGTGCTCGACCTGGCGCGGGCGCTCGCCGTCGAGCCCGACGTGCTGCTGCTCGACGAGATGACCGCGGCGCTCCCCGCAAATCTTGCCGAAAAGGTACTGGAAGTCGTGCGTCGCCAGGGCGACAGCGGCCGCGCCGTGATCTTCATCTCGCACCGCTTCGTCGAGATCTCGGCGCTCTGCGACCGCGCCACCGTGCTGCGCGACGGCGCGACCGTCGGCGTTCTCGACATCGAGCCCGGCGTGGAGGAAAAGATCGTCGAGCTGATGCTCGGCGCCCGCATCGAGAAGACCAAGGTGACCGCCCGCGCCGCCGGCCAGGCCGCCACATCGGCCCCTGCCCGCCCGCGTCTCGCCGTGCGCAATCTGCGCGTCGGCACCAAGCTCAACGACGTCTCCTTCGAGCTCGCCGACGGCGAGGTCGCCGGCGTCGTCGCGCTCGAAGGCCAGGGCCAGGATGAATTGTTCGCCGCCCTTGCCGGCTCGATCAAACCGTCCGGCGGCACGATCGAGGTCGACGCCCAGCCGGCGAAATTCACCCATCCGATCGACGCCATCCGCGCCGGCATCGCCTATGTGCCGGGCGACCGCTCCGAGGCCCTCGCCATGCAGCGCTCGGTGCGCGAGAACATCGCGCTGCCCTTCAGCGCCGCCTTGCGCAACTGGGGGCCGATCGCCATGCGCAAGGAGCGCGCCACGGTGGCGAGCGCCATCGCGCGCCTCCAGATCGACACCCGCGCGCAAGGCGAGGTGCAGCGCCTGTCCGGCGGCAACCAGCAGAAGGTGACCATCGCCCGCTGGATCGCGGCGGATGCCCGCACCATCCTGTGCTTCGACCCGACGCGCGGCATCGATGTCGGCACCAAGCAGGAAATCTATAAATTGCTGCGCGAGCTCGCCGGCCACGGCAAGTCGGTGCTGTTCTACACCTCGGAACTCGAAGAGGTGCAGCGCGTCTGCGATCGCGTCATCGTCATCTTCGGCGGCCGCGTCGTCGATATCTTCCCGGTCGAGGAGGCGGACGAGCCGGCACTGATGCGCGCCGCCTACGGCCTGCCGCGCGGCGCCAAGGCCGATGTCGGCATTTTGGCGGACCCGACAGCAAATGCCCCGGATGCGCCGGAGGCGACGCCATGAGCCATCTCCTGCGCCGCCAGGGCTGGGTCGCCGGCCTGTTCGCCCTCCTCATCGTGCTGTTCGTCGTCACCAAGCTGATCCAGCCCGGCTATGGCAGCGGCGATTTCGGCTCGCTGGCGCGGGCCGTCTTGCCCTACGCCTTTGCCGTGGCCGCGCAGACCGTCGTCGTCATCGCCGGCGGCATCGATCTGTCGGTCGCCGCCATGATGGCGCTGACCAGCGTCACCGCCGCCTCGATGATGGCCGGCGCCTCGGAAGAATACGCGCTGTTCGTGGTGCCTTTCGTACTGGCCATGGGTTTTGTGCTCGGCGCGCTCAACGGCCTGCTCATTGTCGTCACCCGCGTCCCCGACATCGTGGTGACCCTCGCCATGCTGTTCGTGCTGCAAGGGGCAGCGCTTCTTGTGCTCGGCGCGCCGGGCGGCGGCGCCGCCGAATGGCTGAAGGCGATGATTTCAGGCACGGTCCCGATACCCGGCCTGCCGCAGAACATCGACGCCTGGCTGCCGAAGGCTCTGCTGGTGCTGATCATCTGCCTCTGCATCGTCTGGATTCCGCTGAGGCGCTCGCGCCTCGGCCTGTCCATCTACGCCATCGGCTCGAGCGAGCTGGCGGCGTTCCGCAGCGGCGTGCCGGTCAAGCGCACCCGCATCATCGCCTATGCGCTGTCGGGCCTGTTCGCGGCCATGGGCGGCCTGGCGCTGACCATGAGCACCGGCATCGGCGCTCCTATTCCCGGCCCCTATCTGCTCGCCAGCGTCGCGGCCGTGGTGCTGGGCGGCGTGGCGCTGGGCGGCGGCAAGGGCGGCCTGCTCGGCCCCATCGTCGCCGTCTTCGTGCTGCGCCTGGTGCGCACCGACCTCACCCTGCTTGCCATCGACCCCAACGTCACCGCCATCATCGAGGGCCTGATCATGGTCGCCGTGGTGATGTTCGGGGCTTTCATTACGATGCGGGGTCGGCAATGATGAGGGAGAATGAATTGGCGCATAGCGCTCTACGGCGCCCCCCTCTGTCCTGCCGGACATCTCCCCCTCAAGGGGGGAGATTGGCAGCTTCGGCGTCTCGCTCATTCTTGCAACGCCGACAATTTGCGAAAGCCGTCACCCCATCCGATCTCCCCCCTAGAGGGGGAGATGTCCGGCAGGACAGAGGGGGCCGCCGTAGGGCGCTACATTTGCAGACAAGAGCCACCCCATGAGCACGTCAGCAATCACGCCCCAACCCGTCCCCTTCGGCCGCCGTGTCAAACGCTTCATGGCCGACCGGCCGCTGATTCCGCTGGTCATCCTGCTGGTCATCCTGGTTGTGATTTTGCAGATCCTGCGCCCCGGCATCGTCAACGAGCGCTGGATCGCCAACACCATCAAATTCGCCATTCCCTTGGCGATCCTTGCCGGCTGCCAGACCATGACCATGCTGACCGGCGGCATCGATCTCTCTGTCGGCACGGTGGCGACGATGAGCGCCTTCATCATGGCTACGCAAGCCGTCAACCAGGACCCAGCCGTGGCCTTCCTCCTGGCGATGATGCCGGCGGTGCTGATCGGCCTCGTCAACGGCATCGGCGTCGGCGTCTTCCGCGTCCATCCGCTGATCATGACGCTGGGCACCAGCCTGATCGGCACCGGCTTCCTGCAGGTCTATCAACGCACGGTGATCGCCTCGGGCGCCAAGATCCCCGATTTCCTCGCCTGGCTCGGCACCGGCGTGACCGCAGGGTTTCCCAACGCGCTGCTTCTGTTCGTCCCCGTCGCGGTGCTGATCGTCTTCGGCCTCAACCGCACCGGTTTCGGCCGCCTGCTCTACGCCGTCGGCGACAATGAGCGCGCGACCCGCCTTTCCGGCGTGCGCTACTGGCAGGTCATCACCGCGCTCTACGTCCTCTCCAGCCTGCTCGCCGGCATCACCGGCCTGCTCTATATCGGCTTGATCAAGGCCCCTTCCCTGTCTCTCGCCGAACCGCTGGTGCTGCCCTCCGTGGCCGCCGCCGTCATCGGCGGCACCTCCATCTTCGGCGGCCGCGGCGGTTATACCGGCACCATCATCGGTGCCTTGATCCTGACCGTGCTGACGACGCTGCTGACGATTTTGCAGATGCCGGAGGGGGCAAGAAGGATCCTGTTCGGCCTGATCGTGCTGTTCGTGACTGCGGCCTATCTGCGGATCGTGGAGGAGCGGTAGGGAGGGGCCGCCGGCTCATCCCTGGAAACACCGACGCAGTGATCGCCCTCACTTCACCGTGATGCTCATGCCGCTGAGATCGGCGTTGACTTGCAGCCCTACCTGCCTGCCCGTGAGCTCGAGCTGGGCGCCCTTGTCGTTGGTCATGACGATCACCTGGGCGCCCTTGCCGAGCGCGCCGCCGCCGCCCGCCGCGCCGTACACACCCGTCACGTCCCGGGCGCGCTTGATATGGCGCACGGTGCCCCGGAAATAGGTCTTGGAGGCACCGAAGGCGAGGCCGCCCGAAATGCCGCCGACCGAGATCGGATACCGGCGGCCATGGAAGGTCAGCGTGCCCTCGCCTCCGGCGCCGCCGATGAAGAAGGCCGCCTTGTAGATGGAGAAGCGGATCGTTCCGGTGTCGGCGTGCGCGACACTGGCAAAGCCAACGCCCGCGGCAGTGATGACGGCGATGGCGACTGAACGAAATCTGGACGAAATCTTCATGACAAGGGGCTCCTCAAGGTCGCTGCTCACCCGACCGGGCCGGGACGTCGGCGTCGCATCGAAGTTCATGGCTAAACAGTCTCGCCCATCATTGGTTCCAAGCACACGGTCTCGTTCCGGCTGCGAGGAGACCGTCGCTAAACGGGCCCGCCGGCTGGCGAATTGTCCAGCGGCGGCTGGCGGCATCGCGGGTCGAGCAGGGGAGCACGGGGAGACCCATGGCGCCGTCTGGAGCGGGCCTGGTGAAACTTTTTGATTTTTAGGCCGTTGTCGCCGTTACATCCGAGGCTGAACTCATGCCGAAAACGGTCGACGGCGCCAGGCGGCGCAAGGCAGAGAAGTCGCACCAGGAGAAGGCCTCGACAGTCGAAGTTGCGTCCGAGGTCGTGGGCGAGGCTGCGCCGCCGCCCGGGGCCATCGAACCCGGTCCGGAGCTGACGCCGCAGGAGGCCGAGCAGGCGCGCAAGCGATACCTGCTGAGGCGCTTCTGGATCAGCGCGCGCGGCTACTGGAGCACGCGCGGCGACAAGCTGGCCTGGCCGTTCACGATCGGGCTGTTGATGCTGATATGCATCAATGTCGGCTTCCAGTATGGGATCAACATCTGGAACCGCTCGATCTTCGACGCCATCGAGCAGCGCAACGCCCACACCGTCTATGTGCTCAGCGCCGTGTTCCCGCCGCTCGTGGTTGGAAGCGCAAGCCTTGTCGTCGCGCAAGTCTACCTTCGCATGACGATCCAGCGCCGCTGGCGTTCCTGGTCGACCACCGCCATCATCGCGCGCTGGCTCGCAAGCGGCCGCTACTATCAGCTGAACCTCGTGGGCGGCGACCACACGAACCCCGAGGCACGCATCGCGGAGGATTTGCGGACCGCCACGGAATCGCCCGTCGATTTCATCTCCGGCGTGATCAACGCGTTTTTGTCGGCCTCCACTTTCATCGTGGTGCTGTGGACGATCGGCGGGGCGCTGACTTTGCCGATCGGAAGCTGGAGCGTCACCATTCCCGGCTTCCTGGTCGTGACCGCGGTGATCTACGCCGCCATCACCTCCACTTCGATGGTGGTCATCGGCCGCCATTTCGTGCGGCTCTCCGAGCAGAAGAACCAAGCGGAAGCCGATTTCCGCTACACGCTGACGCGCGTGCGCGAAAACGGCGAGAGCATCGCCTTGCTCGGCGGCGAGGAGGAGGAGCGCAGCGGCATCGACAAGACGTTCGGCACGGTGCTCCGGCAATGGGCGCTGCTGACAGGCCAGCACATGCGCACAGCGCTGGTGTCGCAGGGGTCGAGCCTGTTTGCGCCGGTCGTGCCGATCTTGCTTTGCGCGCCAAAATTTCTCGAAGGCAGCATGACCCTTGGACAGATCATGCAGGCTGCCTCAGCCTTCGCCATCGTGCAGGCCGCGTTCGGATGGCTGGTCGACAACTATCCCCGCCTCGCCGACTGGAACGCCTCGGCACGGCGTATTGCCTCGCTGATGATGTCGCTTGACGGGCTGGAGCGCGCCGAACGCAGCGACGCGCTGGGCCGCATCAGGCACGGCGAAACCGAAGACGGTGCGATGCTCAGCCTGGACAATCTCTCGGTGTCGCTCGACGACGGCACCGGCGTGGTCAAGGAAACCGAGGTAGAGATCGAGCCTGGCGAGCGGGTGCTGGTGGCCGGCGAATCCGGTTCGGGCAAGAGCACGCTGGTGCGCGCCGTCGCAGGCCTTTGGCCGTGGGGTGGCGGCAGCGTCGACTTCCACCCCGGCAGGCGGCTGTTCATGTTGCCGCAACGTCCCTACATCCCCTCCGGGACGCTGCGCCGCGCGGTCGCCTATCCGGCCGCCGCCGACAACTGGACGCTGGAGAAGATCAACGCCGCCCTCGACAAGGTGGGGCTCGATTATCTCAAGGACCGGATCGAGGAAGACGCGCCCTGGGACCAGACCCTGTCGGGTGGCGAAAAGCAGCGGCTCGCCTTCGCGCGCCTCCTGCTGCATCATCCCGATATCGTCGTTCTGGACGAAGCGACGTCTGCGCTCGATGAGAAGAGCCAGGACAAGATGATGGAGACGGTCATCCATGAATTACCGAAGGTGACCATCATAAGCGTCGCGCATCGCGCCGAGCTGGAAGCCTTCCACAGCCGCAAGATCACATTGGAGCGGCGCGAGGGCGGCGCAAAGCTTGTCAGCGATATTAATCTTGTGCCGCGCAAGGGCGGACGGAACCTGCTCAGGCGCGCCTTGTGGGGCTCCGGCGCTGCGGCCCAAAGGCCGCGCGAGCTGGAGTAAAACCGACTTCGTCCCTCCTCAGCGCCCGCTCAGCGCCGCGACGCGGTCGAGGGCGGCGGCGAGGCCTTTCAGGGAGACGGGGAAGTTGAGCTTGGTCTCGGCGTCGGTGATGACGTTGAGCGTCAATACGCCGCCCGCCTTCAGCTTCTGCGCCAGCGCCCGATCGATCGGAAACTGCGCCACGCATCCGTTCGGCAGGCAGGTGCGGAACCGCAACTGGCCGAGGGGCGGCTGGTCGTCGATCTGGATCGTCACGCCTGGGTCGAACAGGATGCCGAACGGCAGAAGCAGGGTTCCGGTCAATCCACCCTTCGGCCCCGCCCGCAACTCCACCGCCAGCAGCCTCTGGCCGTTCTTCTGCGTCTGGTCCTGCGAAACCGAGCAGGCGCGTGCATTGTCCTGGATGGTGCAGGCCAGGCTCCAGTCCTGATAGGTCTCCTGGAGCGACGACGCGCCGTTTGGAAGCGTGGCCGCGTGCTGTTGTTGCGCACAGGCACCCGATGCGGCCAGTGCCGCCGCGCAGACTGCGGCCGCCTTCAGAAGAACAAATCTGTCAAACAACGATGGCGACTTTCTCTTCGGGGTTCACGCGCATGGCCCCGAAAACCGGATGGGATTTTCGGGGCCGCGGGCATGGTCATCTGCCTCACGCAGGGTGCAAAAGCAATTCCAAAGCGCGTCGTATGAAGCCGTCGGGCGCGGTGCGCTTCAGGTACAGACCCACTCGCGGATCTTGCATTCGGTTCCCGCCGCCTCGCAGGCATGCAGAGCGAGATCTTCCGCGTCCTTGCGGGTCTCGGCCGAGTTCGCGCCCCAGGGCATCAGCCGGTCGCTCTGCTTCTCCTTAGCCACGGCCAGGGCGCCGCAGTGCTTGTAGGGAAAGCCCGTCTCGTCGTCGTCTGTCCAATGGCGATGATTGCGGAACACCGTGACAACAGTGCAGCCCTTGCCGCCGGCGTTCTCGCAATATTTCATCGCGGCGTCCTTCGCCTCCTGGCGCTTGTCGGCGCCCCAAAAGAAGCCGTGCTTGGTATCGATGCTGGAATAGGCGATCGCCCCCCAGATGCCCTTTTCCTCCTTCGGCTCCGGCTCCGGCGGCGCCACAAGGTCGGCCGAGACAACCTGCCCGCTCCACAGCAGGGCCATGCACAAAACTGCCAGACGTCGCGATATCATGGTCTGCAATCCTTTCCAGGAGCTCTCGCCCATTCGCCTATCCCGTTGTCTCACTTCGACGCCGACGCGATGGAAATCACCACGCAGCTATTGCCGGTCGGCAGCAGCAGCGCTTCACCCGAATTGCCGCCCAGCTCGTACACCTCGACCTGGCCGAGATGGTCGGTGATCTTGCTGCCTTGCGGAAGAACGGACGGGATATCCGAACACGGGCTGGCGAACGGCGCCACCCGCACCATCGCGCCTTCGCAGCCGGAAGCGGTGGGCGATGCGAAAACTACGCCGGCGGCCGGTCCGCTGTATTTTTCCGTCGAATAGTTCATGCCGACGAGGGCCTGCACGGCGTGCTTGTCGGCGGCCTGGTCGTTCCACAAGGATTTGACGCTGTATTTCGAGCCCGTCGTCAGCACCTGTCCGAGCACAGGAAAGATCGTCGAGCAGGCCTGCACGCCGGCCTGTTTGACATGTTCGAGGAAAGGCGAGTCCGGCAATGCGGGCGGCGCGGTCCCGGCCTGTGCGGCCGTCGGGGTGCCGACGAGACCGGCGATCGCGGCATAGTTGGCGGCAGCGAAGCCGATGCCGATCATGGCCAGCCCCAGCAGCGAGAAGGCTAGGACGCGCGGCCACCGCCGCTGCGGCTCGGCGACCCTCTTGCGATCGGGCTCGACGATCCTCTTGCGGTCCGGCTCCACGCTCGGGCCGCGCGCTGGGGAGATGAACGGGTCTTGCTGGTTCACGGTGCTGCCTCGGTTATTTGATTGGCGCAAGGGCCTCGGACAGCCCCTTGAGCGTTGCGGTCACGGTAATCGTCTGGCCGTCGACGGTCAGGTAGGAGATCGCCGGCGTCGCTTTCTGCACTATCTGCTGGCGCATGACGGGCCCCACCGGCAGCATGCCGACGCAGACCACTTCGTTGCAGCCATTCAAGTGGACGTCGATCGGGTCGCGCCCGTCGAACTTCAGCGACACCAGCCCGTCGCTTTTGGCGTTCGGCGCGGTGCGCAGGATCATGTAGGGCTTGCCGTCCTGCGTGGCGGCGAGCGACCAGCTGAAGGCCATCTTGCCGGCCCCGTCCTCGATCACCTGCGAGACATTGCAGACCTTCTTGCGCGCCTTGAGGTTCTCGTCGCAGATCAGCGTCCAATTCTCGAAGGGCCGGATGGTGCGCTGGTATTGGCCCAGTTTCACATCCGGCGGCACCGCCACGTCGGACGGTTTGATCCTGTAGGGCGCGGTCGCTTGCGCGGCGGCCGGCCCGGCGGCCAAGGACAGGCCGCCGGCAAGCGCCAGGCAGGTCAGGAGGAAAAGCCGGGCATGACGACTGGTTGCCCCGTTCATTCCCGCCTCAGTTCAACGTGAAGCTCAGGCCGGCGCCGACACCGACATTTCCGCCCGCCGCCGTGCCCGAGACGTTGCCGCGGATACGGCCGTCCTCGCTGGTGTAGCCCGCGCCGAAGGCAAAGGCGCTGGCGTCCCGCCAGAAGCCGCCGCCCGCCGCGACGCTCAGCTTTCCGGGACGGTCGTCGTAGCGCAGCGAGGCGGCGGCGAGGCCGATTGCCGCCGCTTGCCGGGCTTCGTCGCGGATGCCGCTGATGTCCGAATTCAGCTGGCCGAGTTTCTGGTCGGTATAGTCGTTGGCCTGTTGCAGGGTCGTGGCCGCCACCTTGTCGGTATAGCTGTTGGATGTGCTGATGGCGGTGTCGAGGCCCTTGGTCAGCTGGTTGACATTGACCGCGTCGGTGCCGGCGACGCCGGGTCCGACGTTGGAGATGACGACCGGCGCGTTGACGTCTCCGCCTTGCAGCGTGATGGTGTTCGTCTTGGCGCCGCCCTGCGTGTCATAGGTCACCGCATTCTGGTTGAGATTTCCGACGCCGGTTTGCAGGGCCTCGATCGCCTGGTTGGAGGCGAAGAGCTGTGAACCATTGATCGCGTCGGTGCTGTCGGCGGCGATCCGTCCGGCTGCGACATTGGTGATCGTCCTCTCCGCACCGGCATCGCCGACGCTGACTGTTCCGGTCGGCGTCGTGCCGGCAAAGGCGTAGGTCTTGCCGTTGATGACGGTGCTGGAGGTGCCGACGGCGGTCTGCGTCACCGAGCCGGAGCCGAGCGCCACATCGTTGGCGTTGTTGGCCTGCGCGCCCTGGCCGAGCGCGACCGCGCCCGCCCCGGTAGCCGTCGAGCCATGGCCGGCGGCCAGGCTGTCGTTGCCGCTCGCCACGCTTTCGGGTCCGATCGCCACGGCGTCGGTGCCGCCGGCGATACTGTCGGCCAGCGACGAATTGGCGTGGAAGTACTTGATGCCGCCGCCATTGCTGATGGTGGTCAAGGCATTGTCGACCGCCGTGAGCCCGTCATAGACGGTCGTGTAGGTGTTGCCCTGGACGGTGTAGGTCGGCCCGGTGATCGAGCCGTCGGGGTTGAGCGTGGTGGTGCCGCCGAACAGGTTGGTCACGTTTTGCGACACGCCGCGCAGCTGCGAGACGTTGACGCCGTCGGTGTCGGCCGAGCCCGCCGCGACATTGGTGAGCTTGCGTTCAGCTCCGGCGTCGCCGATCGACACCTCGCCCACCGAGGTCTGCGGAGCGGTCAGGGCAAAGGCCGCGTAGCCGGCCTGCGCGCCGACCGAGGTGATGGACTGCGCGCCCAGCGCCACGCTGTTGATGAAGGTGCTTTGCGCGCCGGCGCCGAGCGCCACCGACTGGATGCCGGAGGCGAGCGAATTGGTGCCGAAGGCCAGGCCGTCCGCCAGCATCACATGGGCGTTCTGGCCGATGGCGGTTCCGCCGGGCGCCGTCTGGTCGACGATGGCGCCGTTGCCGATGCCGATGCCGTTATCGCCGTTGACGACCGTGGTCGGACCGACCGCGACCGATTCCGCGCCGACCGCCAGCGAGTCGGCCGCCACCGAATTGGCATGGAAATACTTGGTCGAGGTGGCCGACACGGCGGCGATGGCGCCCGCGAGCTGGCGCACCGTCACCGCGTCCTGGTCCTGCGTGCCGTCGGCGACATTGGTGATCTGCCGGTAGGAGGTGGCGTTGCCGACCGAAACGGCGCCGAGCAGCGCCTTGTCGGTGGTGTTGTACTGGATGAAGTTGGATGGGCCGGCGGGCAGTTGCCCGGTAGCCGGAGCGATCGGGCGATCGGAGAGCGAACCCGAGCCGAGGGCCACGCCGCCGTCGATGCTGGCATTGCTGTCGCGGCCGAGCGCCAGCGCGCTGACGCCGGTGGCGGTCGCATTGTAGCCGACCGCTGTGGAGCCGACGCCCTGGGCGAAGGAATCGGTCTGCGCCAGCCCGAACTCATTGGTGCGGGCATAGCGGATGCCTTCGCCATTGACGTCGGTGAAGACGGTCGACGTGTCGCCGGTGATGTTGTTGATCGTGTTGCCGAGATTGGTCACGCCTGCGCCGATATTGGAAATGGCGGTGGTGTTGGCCGTCACCTGCTGATTGGTGGCGAAGAGCTGCGAGCCGTTGACCGCGTCGGTCGAACCGCCGTTCAACTGTCCGGCGGCGACGTTCTGGATCTGGCGCTCGGCGCCGGCCGAGCCGACCGAGAAGGCGCCCGCCGGCGTGCCGCCGGCGAAGGTATAGTTGACGCCGCCGATCGTCGTGCCGCCGACATTGGTCGTGGCGCCCGACGTCGAATTCAGGCCGATCGCGACATCGCCGGCATTGTTGGCGACCGCATTCGGGCCGACAGCGACGGAATCGGCTCCCAGCGCCTGCGAATCCGCCAGCGTCGAGTTGGCATGGAAATACTTGATGCCGCCGCCAACATTGATGTTGTTGACGACGGCGCCGATGGCATCGACCGCCTGGTTGGTGGCGAAGAGCTGCGAGCCGTTGATGGCGTCGGTCGAGAGCGCGCTGATCCGCCCAGCCGCCAGGTTGGTGATGGTGCGTTCCGCGCCGGCCGCGCCGATGCTGACCGTCGAGGTCGGGTTGGTGCCCTGGAAGGCGTAGGTGGTGCCGTTGACCACCCCGCTGGCCGTGCCGACCGCCGTGGTGGTCACCGAGCCCGAGCCGAGCGCCACGTCGCCGGAGCTTGCCGCCGCCGTCGCGCCATCGCCGAGCGCGACATTTCCGGCGAGGCCGGCCGCGCCCGCCGTCGAGCCGTTGCCCAGTGCGACCGAGCCCTGCCCGATCGCCTTGTTGCTGTTGCCGATCGCGACGGCGCCGTTGGCCATGTTGGCCGCGGTGGCGGTCGCCGTGCCGTCGCTGTTGGCGATGTTGTTGGCGCCGCCGGTGAAGGCGCCGGTGCCGCTGGCATAGCTCGGGTCGCCGATCGAGACCGCGCCGTCGCCAAAGGCGGTGTTGCCGGAGCCGATGGAGACGGCCTTGCCGCCGGTCGCTACCGCATTGGTGCCCATGGCGACCGCTTCGGCGGAATCCGCCTTGGCGCTGGCGCCCAAGGCGATGGTGTTAGCCGCCGTCGCGTTGGTCGAGGGGCCGATGGCGATGGAATTGGCTCCGCTCGCGGTACTGGTGGCGCCTACCACAATGGAGTAGGCGCCGGACGCAGTGGAGCCTGCGCTGCCCACCACGGTGGCGCCGGCGCCAGTGGCGTTGACGGAAACGCCAAGCGCCACGGCCTGCGTGGCTGTCGCGTTGGTAGAGGAGCCCATGGCGATGGCACCGTCCTCCGTGGCATTGGCCAGTGTGCCGAGCGCCATCGCGTTGTTCTTATTCGCAAGCGCGCTGGTGCCGATGGCGATGCTGTTGGGCACGGCCGTGTCGGCCTGCACGCCTGCCTGCGCGCCCACACCGAATGCAATGGACTGGTTGCCCCAGGCGCTGGCGTTCTTACCCATCGCCGTGGCGCCCGTTCCCGTTGCCTTGCTTTGGCGTCCGATTGCGGTGGTGTCGACCTGAGACGCCGTCACGTCCGTACCGATAGCAATGGCGCTCTGGGCCAAGGCTCCCGTCCCGGCAGCGGTGCGCGAGCCGAGATAGACGGCGTTTATCGCGGTTGCGGTCGACTGGAAGCCGACGGCGACGGCATTTTGGCTGTTCGCAACGGTGCTGGTGCCTTGTGCAACAGCATCCAGCCCGGACGCCCCTGCGAACTGCCCAATCGCAGTGCTGCGCAGCCCGCTGGCTACGGATCCGTAGCCAGCGGCGAACGCATAGTTGTTGCTGGCCGTGGCGCTGACACCGACTGCGGTGGAGTTCCCTCCCGAAGCTTGGGCGTTGGTGCCCAGCGCGCTGGCCCCGGCCCCAGTGGCACCCGCGGCGACGCCGATCGCTACCGTGTTGATATTGTTTGAAATCGTACCGGAGCCGATCGCCACTGCGCCGCCGGTGCCCGTGGCCGACGCGGTGCGACCAATGGCGACGCCGTATTGCGCCGTCGATTGGGCCTGGAAGCCGAGCGCTATGGCCCAGTTAAGGCTGGCGTTTGAGCCGTTTCCGACCGCGATGGCCTCGGGAGCGGTCGCCGAACCGCCGCCGGCCTGATATTGCGCCTGAGCCGGCGTCGCGGCCATGCCGATCGCGAAGGCGCCCAGCGTCACGGCTGTCCCGAGCGCCCCGCCGACGCCCAGCGTTCCCAGCCCCAAGCGCTTGCGCCCCATGCCCAGCGCACGATGCGCCATGCGCAGGACCGCCATCAAGCGGCGCCGGGCCGAACGGGACCGAGGATCGCCATTCGCGATCCAGTGACTGGCGAAATGCGCCGCACGGCGCTGAACAAGGAGCGAGCCGCCCGAAATATGGCCGCCCGAAATATGATTGTCGGTCATGGTTCCCTCTCCGCTGGCCGGCACGAAATGTCTGACACTTCCACTCCACAGCAGGAAGACATGATTCCCCTTCGCAGTATTTCACGAAATTGCTGTCTTGTGAGAAAAGATACGAGCATATACGCGGAGGTTAACGGCTCGTTACCTTAGCAACTGCTTTAAAATCAAGTAATCAAATAATGACGAGAGCGCGGCTTCATCTAATCTTTGCGTTAAACTTGCCCGCCCGCGCCTGCATCGGCGTCATCTGCCGGTATTTCTTCATCATGGTGGTGAAGTGGCTCTGGCTCGAAAACCCGCTGAGATGGGCGATGTCGGCGATGGTCATGCGGCTGTCGGCAAGAAGTCTTTCCGCGAAGTCCAGCCTGAGATCGAGAACATATTGATGCGGCGGCATGCCGAACGTCTTGGAGAAGGCGCGCACGAAGTGGTACGATGAAAATCCGCAGACGGCGGCCATTTCGGCAAGCGCCAGCTTGCGCGAGAAGTTCTCGTTCAGGAACTCCTGCACCTTGCGCGCACTGCGGACGGAAAGCCCGCCCTTCACGTTGAGCAGCGGCTGCCGGGCCGGATTGGCTCCGGATACCGATCCGGGGGGACCATCATCGCCCGGCATTTTTCGGCCTCCCGATATTTCCCAGATGAACTTCAACCCGAGGCCTCCCTCCCCGTTCCCCTGAAAAACAATTCGTGATTGATCGAAGCGGGCCCGCATCGCCAACCCCGCTCATGTGATCGATCCGGCCGGATGGCAAGCAATGCGCGAACTGAATGGCATTCCAAATGACTCCAGCAAAGCTTGGGGCACAGGTGGTGACGGACGTATTTTGAAAAACTCCGGAAGCCTTGTAGGAAATTCCGGTCTTGGATCGCTGGCCGGCAGCTGTTGCTACTTTGCCATGGTCGGGCTTTCAATTCCTGCGGAAAGCGTCACCAGCCCGCCTGGCGTCCTTCCCCTGTATCTCTTCATGGTCGCGGCCAGGTGGCTCTGATCCGAAAATCCGGCAAGGTAGGCGACTTCGGCAATCGGCAACTCTCCGCCGGCCAGCAGCTTTTCCGCGAGGTCGAGGCGCAGGTTGATCAGATACCGATGCGGCGGCATGCCGAATGTCCCGGCGAACCTTGCTATGAAATGATTTGGTGACACCCCCGCGACCGACGCGAGCTCGGCGACCATGACTTTCCGCACGAAGTTCTGGTCGAGATACTCTCGCACGCGTCGGGCGCCAACGGCGGAGAGCCCGCCTTTGGGCGACGCGGCCTGCCTCTTGCGACCCGTATAACCGCGCAGCAGATGCACCCCGAACACCGTCAGCAGCGAGTCCAGATAGAGCTCGTTCGGCGGCAGCCTGTCGGTCAGTTCGGCAGTGATCATCTGGGCTATGTTGAGCGCCCTCAGGTCAACCGTGCCGAACGCGGGCGGCTCGAGCTTGACGTCCGGGAGGTCGAACTCATGGGCCGCCAGTTCGGACAGCGCTTCGGGAGAGATCGAAACGACGGCGTTCTCCCTGGTCTGCGACCAGGCCAGCGTGCTGTCGACGCCCGCCGGATTGACGACGAGACAGCCGACCGGCGCATCGTACTGCGTGATCCTGTCACTGCCGAGCGAGGCTCTCAGCTTGCGTGCCGGCCTCAGCACAATCCCCGTGGAATGCTCCCTGGCCAGGAATTTCTGCGATCCCGGACTGCGGACGGAATAGATGACGCTTCCGCGGGCGGTGGCTCTTCTGGGACCAGCACTTTCCGGAATGATATCCAGGACGTATCGAGCTGTCCGCTCTTGATCGACGCCCTGGGAATCGCCGCTTTCCCGAGCCCCGCCCGCATGTTTCATACGTGTTGCCTCAGCCGGCTCACACCGCCGCTTGGTATCCCCTTCCCCTGACCCGGAATCAACGTAACGCACACGCCTCGAATTGAAAAGAACTTCCACGCGCAAAGAAAATTCTTTATTCGAGATAAGAAAGAAGAACTGATCGTCGAGGAAGTTCAGCAGCATTTCTGTCAATAGCTAAGAGCCTTGACGCATCTTCGCTTCCGGATTCGTCGGCCCGGGCGTAAGCCGGCAACGCATCGGTCACGAAGGAAGAGTTCACATGCGAGGCTGTGTCGGCCCCATGGTTCGACAGCGTTGTTCGGCATCAGTGGCACGCAACGGCGCGGCGCGGAGCCAGTCGTTCACGGCTGTCTATTGCGGGTCCCCGCGACCTTTTTCGTAGAGATCCCACGCGAGTTCCACAAAAGCCAGAAGCACATCATCCTTGTCCCAGCCGGCTGCGACAGCCGCCTCGACGATTTCGCCCACGAGAGGCAACAATTGGCGCTGGCAGGCGAGCGGGATGTCAGCCTCGGATTCATCCACTGGAGGTCCATCGAAGTTGAACTTCATCGTTTGGCGCTCCCCTCGCCATCAAACGAAATGCTACTCGTTCCCAACAAACGAAGTGCTATTCGCCAGACCTTATTCCTATACAATAACTCCAACATTAAACATAGCAGGCTAGGCCGCCAACGGAGCGCAACACCGGATAATCCGTGTATCGACCGGCTGTCCTAGTGACGCTGGGGAAGCGTTATTACATCACTGTCCAAGGCAAGCTGCCGAATGGACGCCCGTCGGCCGCGCCGTCATGAAGCACGAGGAGTTGGCCGGGTTCGGAGACGAACCAGGCGAACGAGCCCCAGGCAAGCTGCGCGACGGTCTTCTTGAAGCCGGCGGACTGGCGATCCTGATAGGCGGTCAGGAACGCGATCTGTTTTCGGTCGAAACCGGCCGCGTCCGTGACAGCATGGAGGGCATCGCGCCGGCGATCCGTGATCGCGCCATCGGTCGCCACCACTTCCACGAACAGGATCAACGGCTCCTTGCGGCCGAGATCGGCGAGGATGATGTCGGGCAAGTTCCTGTCGGCCTCGATCTTGAGGCCGATCGCACTGGCGATGGCGTCGTCGCGCAGGACCACCTTGTTGCCGCTCTCGCTCAGCCACAACATGGCAGGGGCGGCGAGAAACCGCTTGGCGAACACCTCGATGACGGCTTGCGCGATGACCGAACTCGGTCCCGGCGCCAAAAGCCTGGTGTCGCCGTTCGGAAACGTGACGCGGATGCCGGCGGTGTTGGCGACAGCGCCGGCGCGCATGATGGTCACGCGGGCCAGCGCGCCCTTGCTGAGATGCGTTTCCTGGAACTCCGCGATGGCGGTTTCCAGCGCCTCGCCTTCCAGCGCCGGGTCGAACAGGGCTGCAAACGCCGCCCTCAGCGCGTAGCGGGGCTGGCCCGAGGTCGTCGGCAGATCCTCGCGACGCAGCACGGCGCCGATCGCCACCAACCCGTCCCGCAGCGTCTCGTCGCGGATGGGCTCGCGCGTATTGTCCGCGTACCAGCGCGAGCCCGCGACGGCGCCGTTCTTGCGCAGGACGGTTGCGGCGTAGGCATCCCGATCTGCATCGTCCGCCAGCGCCGCCTGCTCGCGGGTCATGCGATAAACATGGACAGGGCCCAGGAACCGCCCCGAACCCTCGACGGCGCCGATGTAGAGAGCGGCGAACACGGTGCTGGCGGCAAGTTCGCGGATGCAATAGATGCGGTTCGGCGTGCCCTCCGGAAAGATCAGCGGCAAGCGCCCGGCGACAAGATCGCGCGTCGCATAGGGCGGCCGTGCCGTCATGCAGGCTCACCGTAGAGGCGGCTGCATTCCGCCTCGATTTTTTCGCGCGTCGCACCGGCTGCGACGAGCTTCGCCAACGTGCTGGTGCTCTTGGGCGGCGGCAGCGGCAGCGCTTCGAGCTCGAAGGCGGAAACGGCGACGCTGCCGCTGATGCAGCGGAAAAGATCATCGACGACACGGCTGTTCAAAAGCGCCGCCACGACCGCCGCCGGCACCTTCGTGCTGCCGGTCGCGCGGACCATGTTGAGATGGTTTTCGACGACGACGCCGCCATGCGCATCGATGAATTCCTGGCGAAGTTCGGCGGCAATCAGGCGCCGGGCCTGTTCCTTGGCGGTGGTGCGCTGGACGAGGATGCAGGGCGCCTCGACAAGCAGCCAGCCGTCGCCGGCCTCCAGCTTGAAGTAAGGGGCGTGGTTCTTCTTGCGCGCGCGATAGGCGAACTGGCCGTCGGCGGTCACGGCTTCGGCCCAGATCAACGGATGCACCCCCTTGCCGCCGGCGCGATCGCGCAATTGACCCTTGAAGCGGTTCCAGACCAGCGGGCCGGTCGAGACCCCATAGCCCCAGTCGACGAGGCGATGCGTCATCGTCTCGGCCCGGGCGATGAGCCGGCTGTGCTCCGGCGTGCGCGGCGCAAGCCAGGGCATGGCGCGGTCGGATGGCAAGCCAATCGTGCCGTTGCGGGCAATCCCGGCCTCGGTCTCGGAGGCGACGGTCAGGTAGTGGATCTGCGCGCGCCGCGGCTCGGCGCCGTTGACGTAGACGGCAAGCAGCGTCTCCTGCAGCACATCCTCGAAAACGCCGCGCCGCGCATGCACGAAGTCGATCGCGACGGGCGGCGCCTCCTTGGCCAGAAGGCTGCGCAGCGCCGAGTAGTATTGGCCGCCGAGAAAGCTTGTCGGCGTCAGGAAGGCGATGAGGCCGCCAGGCTTGGTCCAGCGCAGCGCGGCATCGGTGAAAACGCCGTAGAGATTGGCGTGCCCGTAGAGGCCGCGCGCATAGCGCTCGCGCAATTGCGACGGCAGCGAGACCCGCCCATAGGGCGGATTGCCGACGACGAGATCGAAGACGGGTTCCGGATCGGCTTCAAGCGTGTCGCAGGCCGTCACCATGGCCGGGGCGGCGCGCCCGGCCATGGTCGCGATATCGGCGAGCGCGATCTCCAGGGCGCCTTGCGCCAGCCGCGCCGCGAGAGGATCGAGCTCGAAACCGGCAAGCCTGGTGCCGACATGGCTGAGCGCGAAGGCGGGCTCGCAATCGCCGAGCGCGGCGATCATGCGGTGCGCGGCATGAAACAGAAACGTCCCACCGCCGGCGGCGGGATCGAGAACCCGCGCGCTGCGCCAGTCCAGGCCCTCTTCCTCGGCCTGGTCGAGCAGGCGGTTGACCAGCGCCGGCGGCGTGTAGAAGGCACCGCGCTCACCGCGCTCCCTGGTCGGCAGCAGGACCGGATAGAGGCTGGTGACGAGATGCAGCGCTTCGAGGATCGGCAGCCGCGCGGCGGTCTCTCCGATGCTGTGCGCAAGCGCGGAGGCCGGCTCGTCCAGCGCTTCCGTTTCGAAGGCGAGCGAGGGGCAGATCGCCGGAGAAATGCCGAGGGCCGCCGACAAGGCCTCCAGAGCGCGCCGGGTCAGCGAAACCGCATAGGTTTCGCGGTCGCATTCGTCGATCGTCTCGCACCATGCGCGTGCCAGAAGGCGGGCCTTCGACAGCTCCGCGCGCGCCGCTCGCAATGCATCAGCCACCGAGCGCAAGACGGCAGGCAATTTCGACCCGCGAATCTGTGAAATTTTTCCCATCGCCCTCGACCGTACCGCGCAAGACTCACCGATGCGATAGAGTATCACATGTTCTCGTTATGTTCCAGTGGACAACCGCAACCGTCCCGCCCACGCCATCACAGCGCCAGGCTGCCCTGCTCCGCCTCCTCGGCATTGGGATCGCCCGGCGCCGCATTGGGGTCGCCCGGCGCCGTCGCCCAGGCGAGTTCCACCAGCGTCACGGTGCGCCGGCCGGTGCCGTCGAGCTGGCACACGATCAGGCCCTGCTCCTCGATGTAGGTGAGCAGGCGCCGGGCGCGGCGCATGGAGTGCGAGCCATAGGCGCGGGCGATCGCGGCGTCGCTCGGGCAGGGCCAGCCTTCCTTTGCCGCGCGGGCGATCATCATGAACACGCCCTGCATGTCCTCGGGCAGCAGCGAGGCGCGCACGGAGACGTCGCGCCACGCATCGTCCTCGGCCATATCGGAACCCACGCCGGCGCGGGCGCGCGTCAGCATGCGGCGGAACTCCTGCAGATCGGGCACGACCGACGCCAGCCCCTCGATGCGGCAGCGCACCACGAACTCCTGGTAGAGCACGCCGATGACGCGGAAGCCCGCGTCGGGCTCCGCCAATATGGCGCGCAGGATGCGGTCCATCCGCTCGCGCCGCTCCGCCAGGTCCTCGGCGCTGGGCGCCGGCTCGGCCGGTTCGGGGCGGATCTCCAGCGCCGCGGACTTCGCCGCCATCAGCTGGTCGAGCAGGTCCGGCGATGTCACCCGCCGCTGCGGCCGCACGGCCTCCGGCGGCGGTGCCGCCAGGATGATCGCGCGGGCGTCCTCCAATGCCGCTTCCGGCAACGGCATCAGGCGCGGCGTGCCGTTGCGCGGGCTGGTATCCGTCGGGCCGATGCGCAGGCCGAGCGGGCGGCGCGACAATGCCGGGCCCAGCGCCATGAAATGCCCGCGCTCCAGGTCGCGAAAGGCCTCCGCCTGTCGCCGCTCCATGCCAAGCAGGTCTGCCGCGCGCGCCATGTCGATGTCGAGAAAGGTGCGGCCCATGAGGAAATTGGAAGCCTCCGCCGCGACATTCTTGGCAAGCTTGGCAAGGCGCTGCGTGGCGATGATGCCGGCAAGCCCGCGCTTGCGCCCGCGGCACATCAGATTGGTCATGGCGCCGAGCGAAAGCTTTCTCGCTTCGTCGGAAACCTCGCCGGCCACCGCCGGCGCGAAAAGCTGCGCCTCGTCCACCACCACCAGCATGGGATACCAATGGTCGCGCGCCACCTCGAACAGCCCGCCGAGGAAGGCGGCGGCGCGCCGCATCTGGTTCTCGGCGTCGAGCCCTTCGAGATTGAGCACCGTGGAGACGCGGTGGATGCGCGCCCGCTCGCCGGCGCTCTGCAACCCGCGCTCGGTATGTTCCTCGGCATCGATCACCAGATGGCCGAAGCGTTCGCCCAGCGACACGAAGTCGCCTTCGGGGTCGATGATGGTCTGCTGCACCCAGGGCGCGCTCTGCTCCAGCAGCCGGCGCAACAAATGAGATTTGCCGGAGCCCGAATTGCCCTGCACCAAAAGCCGCGTCGCCAGCAGTTCCTCAAGGTCCAGCGCCGCCGGCGCGCCGGCGGTCGTCTGTCCCATCTCGATCGCAACGGTCATGTCAGACTCAGCCGCTCCTTCGCAGAGGGACTTATCAATCCGATTGCAAAGCGTCGAGCGCCGATGGCCGCCGGTTGGGCGTTGCGCACAGTTGTGCGAATGCTGCCTGCCTGATGCGAACCTCGGACCGGCTGAACGATCGCATGACAAGCGCGCAATCGTTTCGGATGGATGTGAAAACAAGCAGTTGAAGCGGAATCGCGAATCAAATCCTGAAGCCTGGTCGGCCGCTCCCGCGTCGTCTCACGCGGGCATCACCGTCCGGGGACCGGCGCCAATGCGGGCGCGTCCAGCCCCTGGAACGGATCGCGCCAGGCCTCGATCTCTTCGAGCCGGCGATACCAGCGCTCGATCTCGGGATAGTCGCCGAGCGGCAAGCGGGCGGCGTCGTTGAAGGGCAGGAACGTCGCCATGCGGAAATCGGCATAGGAAACCGAAGTCCCGGCCAGCCATGGCCGCCGGCCAAGTGCCGCCTCGAGGATCGGCGCCGTCCTGTGGAACTGTTCCAGTCCCTCCGCGACCTTTTCCGCGTCGATCGGACCGATGCCATAGCGCTGCTTGGTGCCGCGCTCGAAATGCACGATGTCACAGGCCCTGACGAACTCTTCCTTGCCCCAGCTCAGCCAACGGATCATCTCGGGTTCGTCGTCGCCCGCGCGCCAGAAATCCGAACCCATGTCGCGCGAAAGCCGGCAGGCTATGGCGTCCGCTTCCCAGAGGCTCCCTCCAGGCCAGGCCAGCAAGGGCAGGGAAAGATTGGGATTGAGCGGACGGAACCGCTCCGCCTGGCCCGGCGCCATAGGCGAAGCGAATTCGAACGCGACCTTCGCCCCGAGGTGACGGGCCACCGCGACTCCCAGGCGCGGATTGGGGTTGCGGCTGAAGAACAGTTTCATCTCCGCGTCCGCCCCGTGCGGTTTCGGCCCGACCTTGTCACTCGCCATCGCCTCGCTCCTTGTTGCGGCATGCACGCCAAGGACGGATAGCGCCGATCGAATCCGACAATGCGGTCGCGACCGCAAGGACCGGTTTTGCGAAAAGTCCGGGTTGACCGCTTCCGGACGCGAGGCGACTATCCCTCTCGAAGCATGGCAATGGATCTCGAGGAGGATGAGCGATGGATGAGCCCGACCGCTGGCGCCACATGTCAAGCGCGCCCAAGGACGGCAGCCGGATCCTCGTCACGGTCCGGCCGTCCGAGCAGGGGCCGGCGGAAGTCGACCTCGCCTATTGGTCGGATGGCGACCAGTTCGGCGAAGAAGGCTGGCGCGCGTCGGACTCCTCGCCCGGCCGCATCGTCGAATATGCCGAGCCGGAGCTGAAATGCTGGATGCCGATGCCCTCGGCCAACCTCGCCCGCGCCTCCATGCCCTCGCCCTGGGAAGGCGACGACGCCCAGCAGCTGGACGGCTCGGGGATTTGAGGCACTGAAGCTGCTGATCTCCTGAGACGCCGGCGGGACAGCCCCCCTCTGCCCTGCCGGGCATCTCCCCCACAAGGGGGGAGATCGGCTGTCGCGAATGCTTTCGCCAATCTTCAACGTTGAAGAATGTAGCGCCGGAGCCAAAGCTGCCAATCTCCCCCCTCGTGGGGGAGATGTCCGGCAGGACAGAGGGGGGCGCCGTAGAGTAAAAACGTTGGTGGCCTCAAAACAAGAACGCCGCCGTCGCAGGGTTCGGCCCGACGCGGCCGTCGGTTGAATCCATGCCGCGGATGGCCTTCAGGTCCTGCGCGTCCAGTTCGAAATCGAAGACGTCGAAATTGGCTGATATGCGGTCCTGGTGAACCGATTTCGGGATGACGATCAGCCCTTCCTGGAGGTGCCAGCGGATCATCGTCTGCGCCGCGGACTTGCCGTGCTTTGCGGCGATGCCTGCTATGGTCGCGTCGCTGAGCAGCCTGCCGCTGCCGAGCGGGCTCCAGCTTTCGGTGTGGATGTTGTGCCGGGCATGGAACTCCCTGATCTCGCGCTGCTGGAAACGCGGATGCAGCTCGATCTGGTTGACGGCTGGCGTGACGCCGGTTTCGCCGATGATGCGCTCCAGGTGATCCCGGTTGAAATTCGACACGCCGACCGATTTGATCCGGCCGGCTTTCTGCAGCTCGACCAATGTCTGCCAGGCCTCGACATATTTGTCCTGGCTGGGCACCGGCCAGTGGATGAGGAACAGGTCGATCTGTTCGATACCGAGCTTGTCCATCGTATCGTCGAAGGCGCGCAATGCGGCATCGCGTTGGTGCGCGCCGTTGCGCAGCTTCGAGGTGATGAACAGCTCGCCCCTCGGCACGCCCGCGCCCCGGATCGCCTCCCCGACGCCCTTCTCGTTCTGGTAGCCTTCGGCGGTGTCGATCAGCCTATAGCCGGCCTTGATCCCCCAACCCACCACCTTGGCGGTGATAGCGGGATCGACTTGCCACACGCCAAGGCCGAGCCGGGGAATGGTCGAGCCGTCGTTCAACGAAATCTGTTCAGGCATGGTCTGGTCCTCTGCGAAGATGGTCCAGCCTATCTAGGCCCGGCATCGGGCAACGGCCAGCCGGCGGCGGACAAATTGCCGAATCTGTGATCGACACAGACGATGCTCCTGTCGCTTGTCCGCAGGCGTCGGCACGTGAGCTCACCGCAAAGATCAGCCCTCATTTCGGTCGGCGCACGGTCCTCACCACGCCGCCCGGGCCGCCGCCGCAGAAGAAGCGGTCGCCGCCGTCGGATTCGAGCCCCGACACGCCCTTGCCGGGCGGCATGTCGAGCCGTTCCAGCACGTCTCCGTTCTCCGGGTCGACGCGCCGCACATCGCTCTGGTCGCCTTCCCAGGTGCCGTGCCACAGCTCGCCATCGACCCAGGTCACGCCGGTGACGAAGCGGTTGGATTCGATGACGCGCAGGATCGCCCCGGTCTCAGGGTCGATCTGGTGGATCTTGCGCTGGCGGTTCTGCCCCACCCACAACGTGCCCTCGGCCCAGGTGAGGCCGGAATCGCCGCCGCCGCCGGGCGCCGGAATGGTGGACAGCACCGCGCCGGTGCCGGGATCGATCTTCTGGATCCGGTCCTTGGCGAGCTGGTAGAGGTACTGGCCATCATAGGCCGTCCCGGCATGCGCGGCGACATCGATCGAGCGCACCGCCTGCCCGCTCTCCGGGTCGAAGGCGGTGAGCCGCTTGCCCGAGGCAAACCAGACGTTCTGCCCATCGAAGCTCACCCCATGCACGCTGTCCACGCCCGCAAAGGGGCCGTATTCACGCAGGATTTCGGCCGCCGCATGTTTCATGTCTTCATCCTCACCCTTGATCGTGTGATCCATTCCTAGCCGTTCGGCAACGGCGCCGGGAGTAACAAGGTGGTCGTGAAACCCGCCACCGGCGGCGTCATCCAGCGGCGCGCCCGGCCGTGGCCGAACCATTGCACCTTGCCGGTCTCGGCAAGCTGCTCCAGCGCGCGCTGCACGCTGCGCTGGCTGGATGCGAGCGCCAGCGCCAGTGCCGAGCTCGACCAGGCTTCGCCGTCGGCGAGGAAGGCGAGCACTGCCGCATGCCGCTCCTCGAGAGGCCGCGCCAGCACCACCACTTCGCCGCCCCGTTTCGGCGCCAGCGAAAAACCGCGCTTCGTCGCCTGGATGTCGGCCAGCCCGCGCAGCTCGGCGCGCAGCCGGCCGATCTCGACCCGCAGCCGGGCGCGATGCGATTCATCGGCGTGCCTGCCGCCGAAGGCCCTGGCGATGAGCGCCGCACGCGGCATGTCGCCGGGCCAGGCCTCGGCCAACGCGCGCGCCAGCGCAAACAGCACCGGGCGCGTCGCCAGCGAGGCCAGCGCGCCCTGCCCGCGCACGACATGACGAAGAGCGTCGACCACCAGCGCTTCCGATGCCTGCAAGGTCTCGACTTCCTCGAGCAGCAGCGGATGCTCCTGGCCGTTCGCGATCAGCCGCGCCGCCGGCGTTGCCAGCACCCGGAACGCGCTGTCGACCTCGGCCATCAGTCCGGGAATGCCGGCCCGCCATGCGGCGTGGCGGGCCCGCTCGAGTGCCGCGCGCGCGGTCTTCGTCCTGAGGCGCCGCATGGCGATGCCGGCGACGACCAGCTCGTGCGCGGCCCGCGAAGCCGGCGGAAACGGCGTCGCATCGAGCCCGGCCAGCACCTGCTCGGCCTCGTCGAGACGGCCGATCAGCAACAGGAATCGCACTTCCAGGTGCCGCGCATGCGCGGCGTTCAGCCGGTCGCCTTGCTTTTCCAGCGTCGCCCGCGCCGCGTCGAGCGCCTTGGCCGGCCAGCCGAGGTCGCGCGAAACCAGCGCGATCTCGGCTTCGGCGATGACGCATCTGGCGCGCGCCACCGCTTCCCTCGGCCCGAAGGTGCGCCCCGCCCGCCGCAGCAGAGCCCTGGCCCGGTCGAGATCGCCGAGCTGCGCCATGGCGATGCCGCGCAGCGCCAGCGCCGGCGCGTCCTCGCGCAACGCCACGCGGTCGAGCGCGCCGAGCGGATCACCCGCCGCCAGCAACAGCCCCGCGGCCGTGATCAGCGAATCCATCAAAATCCCGCCACGGCGAATCCCGCCATACTTGTAACTCTCACCATCCCGCTGTCCGGCGCTATGTCAGTCCCGTCACATCAAACCGGAACAGCGAGGCAAAAGCCATGACCAAGCAAATGCACACACCGCCGATCGTTTCCCAGCAAGCATGGGAGGCGGCGCGCCAGCAGTTGCTCGTAAAGGAGAAGGCGACGCTCCGCGCCAAGGATGCGTTGGCCGCCGAGCGCCGCCGCATGCCGTGGATGGCCGTCGAGAAGGACTACACGTTCGAAGGACCCAACGGAAAGGCGAGCCTGCTTGACCTGTTCGAGGGCCGCCGCCAGTTGATCGTCTACCGCGCCTTCTTCGAGCCCGGTGTGTATGGCTGGCCCGATCACGCCTGCCGCGGCTGCTCGCTGGGCGCCGACCAGGTCTCTAACCTCGCCCATCTCAACGCCCGCGACACCACGCTGGCCTACGCTTCGCGCGCGCCGCAGGCCGACATTGCGCGGCTGAAGAAGCGGATGGGCTGGGCAATGCCCTGGTACACAATCACCGACAGCTTCGACAAAGACTTCGGCGTCGACGAATGGCACGGCCACAACATCTTCATCCGCGACAAGGACCGCATCTTCCGCACCTATCTGATCAACAACCGCGGCGACGAGGCGATGGGCACCGTCTGGAGTTACCTTGATGCCACGCCGCTCGGCCGCCAGGAGGTCTGGGAGGACTCGCCCGAAGGCTATCCGCAGACCCCGACCTACAAATGGTGGAACTGGAGCGACAACTACGACGCCGACACCGCGCCGGACAGGAAATGGGACGAAGTGTCTGCTGCCGGCGAGGCGGCGTTCCGCAACAAGGACGCCCAGTAGAGCCTGGCTAGAGCGCCGGCTCCACGCAAGCGCGGCCGGACGCTCTTCGCAAGGCGGCAGCTTTCCCAGAACCGCTGCAGCTTTCCGGGGTGGCGCCAATGCGCAACCGAGGAGAAAGACATGAGCGACCTCCATACAGGCGCCCGCCCCGGTCCCGATCAGGACGCGGCCCGCCTCGGCATCGCCGACTGGCTGGGCCTCGCCGCCGCGCCGACCTTCGCCCTGATGGCGCTGCTGGCCGGCATCTTCGGCGGCGATGCGGCGATGCTGTGCATGGGCACCTCTTCGCCGCTCACCGGCATGCCGGCCATGTACCTGCTGATGAGCGCCTTCCATCTGGCGCCTTGGCTGCGCGTGATTTCCAACAGGCAGGCGGGCCGGGAGAAAGCAAAGCGCTTGGAGAAAACTCTGCAAAAACAGAGCATTGCGCAAACCAGTTTGAATCGCCGATGCAACCCATCAAGGAGAAGAACCATGACACGGACGAGTGAGACGCACGGTCCCGACACACGGGAGCCGATCGAGGCGGAGCCGACACGGCGCGGCGACGAGCCGTCGCAACCCGCCAAGGGCTGCCCCTGGTGCACGCCCGAAAAGACCTGACGCTTCGACGGCGGAGCGGCGCGCCGCCCAGGCGCAATGAAGCCGGCCGTTCGCCCTGCTCATCGCCGCCAAGCGCGCTGGCGTTTACGTCGCGATGTCGTTGACAGGCAGCAATGGCGCGGGAAGGTCGACCTCGCCGAGCCCGGTCCGCATCTCGATCTCGATGTCGCGGCAGATCTGCGAAATCGGCACATCGTTGGCGTTGCCCTCGAAAGGGTTGGCGCTGCTCTCGCCGACCTGGTCGAGCGACATGTATGCCCAGCCCAGCAGCGTGCTGAACGGGATCGTCAGCCAGATCGCGATCGAGCCCAGCGCCCCGCCGAATTTGCCCATCTCGGCGAAGACCGGAACGACGCCGAACGGCAACAGCGTGCAGAAGATCATGACGAACATGGAACTGACGATGGCGTATTGGCGGGGATAGGGATTGTTCTTGATGCGGTCGCAGCGCGCCTGCTGGTCGTGGAAGTCGCGGATGAGTTTTGTCAGTTCGCCATAGATCTGCGGAGGAATTTTGGCGTCCTTGAACAAGCCGTTGACCTGCACCGATTGCATTTCGAGCAAGGCGATCGCCGGGCGGGGCGATTTCAGGACGCCCCCGGTCTGCTCGCCCAGCAACGGCCGCAATTCGTCGGCAATCGAGCCCGTATCCTCCTGGACATGGTAACGCCGCCGGTATTCGATATTGGCGGCCCGCGCCATGGATTCCCATGGCATCGGCCGCCGCAGCGCGAAACGCAGCGCCGTCATCCAGGCGATGTGGCGATAGATGAGTTGCTTCGCTGTCGGGGCGTCGGTGAAGTCCCTGCAGAAATTGGACCACAACCGGCTGCTGGCCGTGATTTGCGCAAACGCCTGCAGCGCTTCACCGCTGCGGGTAAACACCTGCGAATTCTTGAAGCCGGCCACCAGTGACACCGTGGTGCCGAGCACCAGCACGACAGACCACGGCACCGAGAACCCGGCAAGTCCGGGAAAACGGTAGGCGGCCACCGCCAGTCCGCTCACCACCACCATGTAGATGACGCTGCGCCGCGACCAGAGCGCGAAATCCATCACCTTGTAGGAACGGCCCACATACATAAGATGCCCCCAAATCGCGGACGTGCCCGCTAGCCGCAGGCCAGTCTCCAGTCGCCCTCACCTAGCCTTGGCGGCGCCGAACCGCAATCCGTCCATCAGCAGCCGGACCAGCCGGCGCGAGCGATCGCGCCAATCCGGGGTGTCGGGCGCCGAATAGATGCCGCCCAGCGCGTGCAGCACGTCGGACGCGTCGACATCGCCACGGATGGTGCCCTCGGCCACCGCCGCCTCGACCAATTGCCGCAACGCCGCCGAGACCCGACCCGACGTGTCGGAATAGAGATTGGCATTCGCCGTCAACAGGATGCGCAGGCTGGTCGCAAGCCCTCGCTTGGTGGCGATATAGTCGACGAAGCGCCGCATCCATTCTTCCAGCGCCACGTCAGACGGATGCTTTGCCGCCAGTTCGCCGGCGGCCGCGCACAGCCCCTCCACCTCGCGGCGGTAGACCACCTCGACCAGGTGCTCGCGTGTCGGGAAATGCCGGTAGAGCGTGCCGATGCCGACGCCCGCGCGGCGCGCGATCTCCTCCAGCGAGGCGTCGATCCCGCGCTCGGCGAAGACCGAGGCCGCCACCTCGACCAGCCGGTCGCGGTTGCGCTGCGCGTCGGCGCGCAGCGGCTTGGCCTCTGCTGTCTTCTGGTCGGGGATGGCGGACGGCTCTGCGGCCAATTTTTTCTCCACTGTCGAAATATGGGGCTTGAACCCCATCGGGTCAGCCCCCACGTAATAAACGGAGGCGCCTCCGCTTTAGTGGAGCACCTTTATCATATAATCAGGGGAACCGGTATGTCACGTGCTGAAAGCTTGCAAGCCAAAGCCGATTTCCGTCAGGGACTGGTGAAGGCGCCGAAGAGCGTAATCTCCCCCCTTGCGGGGGGAGATCGGCCAAGCTGACCACATTGCGCCTTGCCCTTCCCCGCCCCGACACCACTTCATTTCCCTCAGCGTCAAGCAACTGGAGCCAGACGCCCATGACGAACACCACAATCCCCGTCCATCTCGATATCAACGGCCAGCCGCATACGCTGGACCTCGAACCGCGCGTCACACTGCTCGACGCCTTGCGCGACCGCCTCGGCCTGACAGGCACCAAGAAGGGCTGCGACCACGGTCAGTGCGGCGCCTGCACGGTGCATGTCGACGGCGAGCGCGTGCTGGCTTGCCTGACGCTGGCGGCACAGGCCGAAGGCCGCACCGTCACCACCATAGAGGGGCTTGCACGGGAGGGCGAACTGCATCCCGTGCAGGCTGCCTTCCTCGATCAGGACGCCTTCCAGTGCGGCTATTGCACATCTGGCCAGATCATGTCGGCGGTCGCCTGCATCCGCGAAGGCCATGCCGGCTCCGATGACGAGATCCGCGAATACATGGCCGGCAATCTCTGCCGCTGCGGCGCCTATCCGCACATCATCGCCGCCGTGCGCCAGGCAGCGCTGGAGGCCGCGTCATGAGGGATTTTTCCTATCTTCGCGCCGCCTCGGTCGACGCCGCACGCCAAGCGGCCGCCCTGCCCGGCGCCATGCTGCTGGCCGGCGGCACGACGCTGATCGACCTCGCCAAATGCGGCGTCGCCGAGCCCGATAGCCTGGTCGACATCAGCCATCTCAAGGGGCTCGATACCATCGAGATCGACGAGCGCGGCGCCGTCATCGGCGCGCTCGCCAGGATGAGCCATGTCGCCGACCACGCCGGCATCAAGGGCGGCTTTCCCGCCGTCTCGGAGGCGCTGTGGCAGGCGGCTTCGGCGCAGCTCCGCAACATGGCGACCGTCGGCGGCAATCTGATGCAGCGCACACGCTGCCCCTATTTCCGCGATCCCTCGAATTTTGCCGCCTGCAACAAGCGCGAGCCCGGCAGCGGCTGTTCGGCGATCGGCGGCGTCACCAGGGGCCATGCGGTGCTCGGCACCAGCGAGGCCTGCATCGCCACCTATCCCGGCGACCTCGCCACCGCGCTGGTCGCCTTCGATGCGGTGGTCCATCTCGGAGAACGCCGCGTCTTGGTCGACGACTTTTTCCTGCTGCCCGGCACCACGCCTCAGAAGGAACACGCGATCGAACCGGGCGAGATGATCACCGCCATCGAAATCCCGGGATCCGCCGCCGCCCGCCGCTCGAGCTACGTGAAGGTCCGCGACCGGCAGTCTTACGAGTTCGCCGCCGCCAGTGCCGCCGTCGGCCTCGAACTCGAGGCCGACGGGCGCACCGTCCGCGACCTGCGCGTCGCGCTCGGCGGCGTTGCCACCAAGCCCTGGCGGGCGCGCACCGTGGAAGAGGCGCTTAAAGGCAAGGTGCTGGAGCCTGAGGTTGTCCGCGCGGCCAGCCTGCTCGCCGTCGAGGGCGCCGTCGACCATGGCGCCAACCACTACAAGATCGAGCTCGCGCCGCGCGTGGTGGCCAGAGCGATCCTCAAACTGGGAGAAGCGGCATGACCGTTCACATCGCAAGACATGGCGACGCCTCCGACGGCGTGCTGGCACAAGCCGTCGGAGGCCGGCTGTCGCGCGTCGACGGCCCGGCCAAGATCACCGGCGCGGCCAAATACGCCGTCGAACAGCAGCTCGAAGACCTGGCCTATGGCGTGCTGGTCGACAGCACGATCGCGTCCGGCAAGGTGCGCGCCATCGATACGGCGCAGGCTGAGGCGGCGCCCGGCGTGCTGCAAGTGCTGACGCCGGACACCATCATGGCCCTGAAAACCGCGTCGGACTGGTTCGGCACGCCCCCGCCCGACAAGCCTTATTGCCCGCTGGCGCGCGACATCAGCTTTTCGGGCCAGCATATCGCCGCCGTGGTCGCGGAAACCTTCGAGCAGGCGGTTGCGGCAGCGGCCCTGGTCAAGGTCGACTATGACGAGACGCCGGCCATCGTCGACCTCAACGATGCCAAAGCCGGCGACGGCATTCCGATCGAGGCCATGACCAAGGAATGGGGCGACGCGCAGGCTGCCTTTGCGTCCGCCCCGGTCCGGATCTGCGCCGCCTACAACACGCCGCGCGAATACCAGGCGCCGATGGAGCCGCACGGCCTGATCGCCCGCTGGGAGGGCGACCGGCTCACCGTGTGGGAGCCGAGCCAATGGCTCGATGGGATGGCGCGCACCTATGCCGAGTGGTTCGATGTGCCGTTCGAGAATGTGCGGCTGGTCTCGCCCTATATCGGCGGCGGCTTCGGCTCCAAGGCGCTGGCGCTCGGCCACGGCGCGGTTGCCGCGAGTGCAGCCAAAATGCTCGGCCGGCCGGTGCGCCTGGTGATGACGCGCCCGCAGACCTTCACCGGCTATGGCGGCCGCGCCGCGACGCGCCAGACGGTGGCGCTCGGCGCGGATGCGGAAGGAAAAATCCAGTCGATCGTGCATCGCGGCGTCAATGAAACGTCGATCGATGGCATGTGGGTGGAGCCGTTGGCCTCGGTTACCTCGATCATGTACGCGACGCCGAACTTTTCGTCCCGGCAGAACGTCGTGCGGGTGAATTCCGTGGTGCCGGGCGCCATGCGCGCGCCGGGCGAGAACCCTTCGGCCTTCGGCATCGAAAGCGCCATCGACGAGCTCGCCTATGAGGTTGGCATCGACCCGCTGGAGATCCGGCTGCGGAACTATGCCGAGCAGGACCCGGAAGTGAAAAAAGCCTGGTCCACCAGGCAGTTGCGCGAGGCTTTTGCCACGGGCGCCGAGCGCTTCGGCTGGGCCAGGCGCTCACCGGAGCCGCGTTCGATGCGCGACGGCAACCAGCTGATCGGCTGGGGCGTGGCCGCCGGTACCTATCCGGTGCGGCGCGCCTATGGCGAGGCGATCGTGCGCATCCTGGCCGACGGCTCGGTGGAGGTCGAAAGCTCCTCGATCGACATGGGCCAGGGCACCTACACCATCCTGGCGCAGACGGCGGCCGAGACGGTGGGCGTGCCGGCCGACGACGTCGTGGTGAAGCTGGGCGATTCCCGCTTTCCCCGCGCCGGCGTCGCAGGCGGCTCGCGCCTGGCCGGCGTCATGACCGGTGCCGTCTACAAGGCCGCCACCTCGGCGCTCGACCAGTTGGTCGGGTTGGCGATCAGCGACCCGCGCTCGCCCTTCCATGCGCTGCAGGCCAACACGCTGGTCGTCGCCAATGGCCGCATCACCGCACCGCGTGGCGACGGCCCCGATGTGTCGATCGCCGAGCTCCTCAAAAGTATCGGCCGCGACCGCATCGAGGCGACAGGCGACACCATGCCGGCCAATTCGAGCGCCGAGGACCGCTACAAGAACTACACCACCATCGCCATGGCGCTGCCGCACACCGAAGGCGACTATTCCCGTCACTCCTGGTGCGCGCATTTCATCGAGGTCCGGGTCGACGAGGATTTCGGCACGGTGCGCGTCTCGCGCGTCGTGTCGGCGCTGGATTCGGGACGGCTCTACAATCCGAAGCTGGCGGAAAGCCAGTGGAAGGGCGGCATCATCATGGGCATCGGCCAGGCGTTGCTGGAAGAAGGCATCATCGACCGCCGCCACGGCCGCATCGTCAACAACAACCTCGCCGACTATCTGGTGCCGACCAATGCCGACATTCCCGACATCGAGGTGATCTCGGTCGGCATCCCCGACCCGCACTCCTCGGTGCTCGGCGGCAAGGGCGTCGGCGAACTGCCCATCGTCGGCGTGGCGCCGGCGATCGCCAACGCGGTGTTCCACGCGACGGGGAAGCGCGTCCGCGATTTGCCGATCACGCTGGAGAAGCTGATCTGAGCGGTGGAAGCGAGCAATCTCCCCCCTTGAGGGGGAGATGGCCGGCAGGCCAGAGGGGGGCGGCCAGGCCCGATCCCGGCGAGCGAGCGCTTCGCGCCGGAGCCGCTCTGGAGGCGGTGAGCCGATCTCGCGCTGCGGACTACGCCTTCAGCCTCAATGCGCTGCCAGGGGCGTGCCTATGTCCGAGACGAGCTTGACGAGATCGGCTTGGCGTCTCGTCCCGGTTTTGGCGAAGATACGATTGAGGTGTGTCTTCAAGGTGTTTTCGCCGATGCTGAGCGACAAAGCGCTCTTCGACGCCGACAATCCGCTGCCGATCCGCAGCAGGACCCGCGCCTCCGCGGGCGTAAGGTCGAACAGCGTGGTCAGGACGGCCTCCGGGAGAGGAGAAGCCGACGTTGTGGTCGATATGAAGACAGCCGCGCATGCCGGCCGGAAAGCCGCGCGCGCGGTTCCTTCGGTCAGCGGCAGCACATAGGCGACAGCGGCCGGCCGGCCTGGGGCCGAGACCGGCAGTCCTATGCCCCGGGCGCCAAGCGAAGCATCTGCGTTCGCGGCGCTGGCGATCGCTTCCAGCAGGGCGCGGGCGACCGCCGGATTCTGCGCCTGGAGCAGGCCGTTCCTGGAAAGAATCGGACCTTGCGCCGACAACATCCGTTCGGCAGCGCCATTGGCATGGAGGATGGCCCCGTTGGCGCCGGCAAGCACGACAGGCACTGCGAGATTGTCGAGCGCCTGGCGGTAAAGGCTGGCGGTAACGCGAGCCTGGTCGAGCAGGTCTCCGATCAGGGAAGCACGGCGCAGATGCGGCGAGAGCAACGCCAGGAAATGTTGGTCCTCGGCTGATATGATCCCCCTGTCGGCCCATGTGGTGCAACCCATGAGCCCGATCCGGTCCGATGTGTGGACGAATTTGGTGATGCAGGCTTCGCGCAATCCCTGCGGTTTGGCCCAATTCTGAAAAAATGCCGTCTGCCCGAGTTCGGCTTCGCTCATCAGCGACAGCGTCGCGACGGGCGTGTCGACGTCGCCGATGACCGCCGTCTTCAGACCGGGAATTGCATCAAAGTCATAGTCCTGGAGCACGCGCATTTGCACGGGATCCCAGGGCGATTGAGCGGCGAAGCGGCCATGATTGTCGGCGGTGCTGGCGAGCGCGATGGTTGTATAGGCCGCGTCCATGGCCGTCGTGATCCGGGTCATGACCCCGGCCCAGCCTTCCGGGTTCAAAACGCAATCGTAGATATCGCCGATAATGGAACCAAGGACTTCGCTGCTCAGCCTCTCCACCACGCCTCCAGACACACTGCGATCTCGCCTCGGAGAATTTTGTGGCGTCATACTTTTGGATGACGCCACTCCTGGCCGATCTCGATTAGGATTCAACTCGATTGCTTGACGCCAGCCGCCACTGTTGCCGGTTATTCTGCCGATTGAAAGTATGGCGATCGGTATTTTTTAAGCGCGGATACTTTATCGAGGTTTTCCATTGTCGCGAAAGACGGTGTTTTCATCGGCTCAGTTGCCGCCGCATCTTGGCGAACGCGAGCGATTTTCCCTGTGGCAGGACATCCACGTCGCGGAAATCTGGTCGGTGGAATACGGCATATCGGAAAACCTGCCCTTCGAGGCCTCGATCGAAGCCACGGCTGTCGGTTCACTGGTTCTCGGTCAGATGTCCGGAACGATCAAGCAGGCGACAAGGAAGGCGAGCAACATCGCCGAGGACGACAATGACGGCTATTTGCTGTTGATCAACAAGGCCGACACCCTCTTGTCGGGCGTGCAGGTCGGCCGCGAATATGCCGTCGGTCGGGGAGAAGCGGTCCTCGTCACGGCCTCGGAGGCGCTGAAAATGACCGGTGCCGACAGCAATATCTGGACCAATGTGGTGGTCCCACGCGCGGTCCTCATGCGCGCCTTCCCGCAGATCGACGACCGGCTGGGGTTGAAGATCGGCGCCGACAACGAAGCCCTCGATCTTCTCAAGCGCTATTGCGAGCTTCTTGAAAGCGGCAGCCCGCTCGCCTCGGCCGATCTCATAACCCATGCGACGGACACGATCGTGGACCTGATCGGCCTGGTGACCGGGGCGAAAGGCCGGGCTGCCGAATTGGTCGGCCTTCGCGGCCTGCGCGCCGCCAGGCTGGAGGCGATCCTGGCAACGATTGCCGAGGATTTCGCCGATCCTGGCATCTCCGCCCAAGGTGTCGCGCAACAGCTCGGCCTGTCGGCGCGCTACGTCCATGATCTCCTTCAGGAAACCGGAGTGAGCTTCTCCGAGCGCGTTCTCGAACTGCGGTTGCAGAGCGCCCATAGGATGCTCTCTCAGAGACACAGCGACATGCGGGTCAGCGATATCGCGATGACGAGCGGGTTCAGCGATGTATCGTATTTCAATCGCTGCTTTCGTCGCCGTTTCGGCTATACGCCGACCAGCGCCAGATAGGGTTGCGGCATTTTCTGTGGCCGGCCTTGGCGCGGCGTCCGATTCTCTCTTTGAGAGGCCGGTGAAGCGGCACCTGCGCGATCGTGGCGCAGAACTGCCACAGTGCGCGCAAAAGGCTCGGCTTTTCGCTCCAGTCCAATTCCAGTGCGGCCCTGCCCAAGACAAGCCCGAGCTCCAATGACATGTCAGCCTCAAGGTGAAATGACTATCATGTCAGGGGTTTGGATGCCGCAGAATGGTTTTGGTGGCCGCAGGGCTAACGCATGGAAATATCTGGCGCTGACGTCGACCGCGCTGGTCGGACTCGGCCAGCCGATCGCCGCGACGGCGGCCGATGCCTGGACCGGCACCACCTCCACGGATTGGTTTACCGCCGGAAACTGGAACGCTGGGTCAGTGCCGACGGCGGCCGGTATTGTATATATCAGCAATTCGACACCGAATCCGACTGTTATCAACGCTGGCAACGCTTTTGCCGACGATATTTACCTTGGCTTTGTAGCTTCTTCGGACGGCAGCCTTGTCATTTCGAACGGCACGTTGACGACCGACCGAGCATTCTTATCCTGGGGGGATAACTCCACTTCTGATGTCACCGTAACAGGTGCGGGTTCCTCGTGGACCAGCAGCAGTTTGGTGGTTGGTAGTTTCGGGCTGGCTACGCTCGATATCCTCAATGGCGGTGTCGTGACGGATGCTGTGGGTATTGTTGCGGGCGGCAGCAACGTTCAAGGCGTCGTAAAGATCGATGGCGCCGGCTCAACGTGGCTTAACACTGATAGCCTCACGGTCGGCAGTTCCGGCGTTGGTGCGGTAACGGTTTCCAACGGCGGCAACGTCATCAGCGACAGCGCCTATATTGGCCAATATTCAGATTCGATCGGCTCGGCGACGATCGATGATGCCACCTGGACAAACAATGGAACGCTCTATGTCGGCCATGATGGCGACGGCGCGTTGATAATCACCAACGGCGGTGTGGTTAGCAATGCTGATGCCATGGTGGGCTACAGCACCGATTCAGCCGGTAAGGTGATGGTCGATGGCATCGGCTCAACCTGGCTCAACAGCGGGAACTTGTCCGTCGGCGTCGACGGGACAGGTACGTTGATGGTCTCGAACAGCGGAAAGGTCAGCAATACTTCAGGTTATATTGGCGCCTCCGCGGGTTCGACCGGCAAGGTGTTCGTCGACAACTCGACCTGGACAAACAGCGGATCGCTGAGTGTCGGCGATTTCGGCACCGGCACTCTGGCGATCAGCCATGGCGGCGACGTCAGCTCCAATGGGGGGACTATTGGCGCGAATGCCGGCTCGACCGGCAGCGTGTTCATCGAAAATGCCGGCTCGACCTGGACCAACAGTTCCGACCTGGCTGTCGGCGATTTCGGCACCGGCACGCTAGCGATCAGCAACGGCGGCGCTGTCAGCAATGACAAGGCCTATGTTGGCAAGTCGGCGGGCTCGACCGGCATCGTGATAGTCGTCGACTCAACCTGGACAAACAGCGGGTCGCTGATCGTCGGCGATTTCGGCAAGGGCGCTCTGCAGATCACGCAAGGCGGCGCGGTCAGCAACAGTTGGGCAACTGTTGGCGCGAAGGCGGGCTCGACCGGCATCGTATTCGTCGACGGTGCCGGCTCGACCTGGACAAACAGTTCGGACCTGATCGTTGGCGATCAGGGCACAGGTACGCTGACGGTTTCGAACAAGGGCACGGTCAGCAATCAGAACGGCATTTTGGCAAATGTTGCGGGCTCCACCGGCACGGCGACGGTCGAGGGTGCAGGCTCGACCTGGGCCAGCGTAGCCCTTTTCGTCGGTTTCGCCGGCACGGGCGAACTGAACATCCTCAACGGCGGCGCGGTCAACAGTGGCCTGGGCTTCGTTGGTTTCGGTTCGGGTTCCGCCGGCACAGTGACCGTCGACGGCGGGGGATCGACCTGGACAAACAGTTCCAACCTGTTCGTCGGCGATCAGGGTACTGGCACGCTGAATATCTCGAACGGCGGCAAGGTTAGCGATACCACAGGCTATGTGGGCGCATTCTCTGGCTCGACCGGCACGGTGACGGTCGACGGCGGGGGGTCGGCCTGGAACAACAGCTCGGACCTGTTCGTAGGCGGTTTCAGCACGGGTACTCTGACGATCTCGAACAGCGGCACGGTCAGCAATGGCTGGGGCTATATCGGCTACGTTGCCGGTTCGACCGGCATGGCGGCGGTTGACGGCGCGGGATCGAAGTGGACGAACAGCGGGGACCTCTATGTCGGAGGCTTTGGCACGGGCACGGTGACGGTTTCGAAAGGCGGCGTGGTCAGCAATGGCTTGGGCTTGGTTGGCTACGCCGCAGGTTCGGTCGGCACGGTAGCGGTCGACGGCACAGGCTCGACATGGGCCAGCAGCGGAGATCTTGATGTCGGCGTTAGTGGAACAGGCACGCTGACGATTGCCAATGGCGGCGCGGTGTCGAGCGGCGGCGTGGTCAACATCGCCGCCATGGCGGGCTCCGTCGGCACGCTCAACATCGGTGCGGCGAGCGGATCGCCAGCGGCGGCCGCGGGCACGCTCAATGCGGCGAGCGTCCAGTTCGGGCCGGGCGCGGGTGCGATCAACTTCAACCACACCGATACGAACTACGCCTTCGCGTCGGCGATCGGTGGCGCAGGCACGATCAACCAGATCGCCGGCGCGACGAACCTCACCGCCGATTCGAGCGGCTTCACCGGTGCCACCAATGTGGATGGCGGGCGGCTGGCCGTAAATGGTTCGCTGGCCAATTCGCTGATGACGATCTTCGGTGGCACGCTGGGCGGCAACGGCACGGTGGGCGGTGTCATGGCGCGGTCGGGCGGCATCATCGCACCCGGTAATTCGATCGGTACGCTCCACGTCGCCGGCAATCTCGACCAGGCGGCGGCCTCGATCTACCAGGTCGAGCTGACCTCGACCGGCCAGTCCGATCTCATCCACGCGACGGGCACGGCGACGATCGCCGCCGGTGCGGTCCTCGACGTGATCAAGACCGACGCAGCACCTTACGTGGCGGGCACGCATTACACCGTGCTGCAGGCAGACATGGGCGTCACCGGCACCTACACGCTCAGCGGCCTAGGCCCGTTCACCGGCCTTTTCGCGAGTTACGACCCGACGCATGTCTATCTCGACGCGACGCAGGCAAAATCCTTCGCCGAGGTCGGCCTGACACCCAACCAGATCGCCACCGGCGGTGGTGCCGAAAGTCTTGGCAGCGGTAATCCGCTGTTCGATGCGATATTTGCTTTGCCGAGCGAAGCAGCCGCCCAGGACGCCTTCGACCAGCTTTCCGGGGAAATCCATGCCTCGGCCAAGGGCATGCTGCTTGAAGACAGCCGCTTCGTCCGCGACGCCGCCAGCAATCGCATTGCTGCTGCCTTTGGCGATGGCGGCGCGGCGGCGCTGCCGGTCATGGCCTATGGCGAGGGTGGGCCGGAAATGGTGGCGGCCGATACCGACCGCTTCGCTGTCTGGGGCCAGGTGTTCGGTTCGTGGAGCAACACCGACAGCGACGGCAATGCCGCCGCCTTCGATCGCTCGACCGGCGGCCTGCTGGCCGGCGCCGACACTTTGGTCGGCGGCTGGCGTGTCGGCGTGCTCGGCGGCTACGGCCATTCCTCCTTCGATGCCGACGACCGCGATTCGTCAGGCAAGAGCGACAGCTACCATCTCGGTCTCTATGGCGGCACGAACTGGGGCGCCATCGCCTTCCGCAGCGGTGCAGCCTATAGCTGGAGCAGCATCTCGACCAGGCGCTCGGCTGCTTTCAACGGCTTTGCCGATCAACTGTCGGCGGACTACGACGCCGGCACCGCGCAAGTGTTCGGCGAACTCGCTTACAAGGCTGATGCCGGTGGCTTCCATTTCGAACCCTTCGCCAACCTCGCCTATGTCAGCGTGCACACCGACGGCTTCACCGAAACGGGTGGTGCCGCGGCGTTGACCAGCGCCAGCACAAACAACGACGCCACCTTCACCACGCTCGGCCTTCGCGGCGCGACCGACTTCGCGCTTGGCGGCATCGATGCCACCGCTCGCGGCATGCTCGGCTGGCGTCACGCCTTCGGCGATGTCACGCCGACCTCGGTCTTCGCCTTCGCCGGCGGCGATCAATTCACCATCGCCGGCGTGCCGATCGCCAGGGATGCCGCGGTGATCGAGGCCGGCCTCGATCTCAACATGTCGGCCAATGCGACGCTCGGCCTGTCCTATACCGGCCAGTTCGGCAGTGGCACGGTCGACCAGGGCGCCAAGGTCGATCTGGGCGTGAAGTTCTGAACGACGGTGGCGAAACCGGCTTTGCAGCACGAACCTGCACGTTGACCCGCCCCTACTCCGGCGACGGCACCGGCGGCTTCGAGGTCAGCGCGGTGCCGGCGGCCGCGACGATGACGGCGGCGATGCCGGCCAGTTGCGGCGCGGTCAGGCTCTCATGCAGGAACAGGAAGCCGGCCAGCGCGCCCAATCCTGGCTCCAGGCAGGTCAGCGTGCCGTAGATGCGGGCCGGCATCCGGGTCAGCGCCACCATCTCCAGAAAGAACGGCAGCGCGCTCGAGAACAGGCCGACGAGCAAGGCACTGACCAGGATCGACGGCGCGAGAAGGCCAGCTCCCGCCTGCGCCACGCCGAAAGGAAGCACCAGCACGGCGGCGATCGCCATGCCGTAGGCGGTGGTGCGGGTGCCGAGCTCCGCGCCCGCCTTCTGCGCCAGCACGATGTAGAGCGCCCAGAAACCGCCGGCCGCCAGCGCCAGCATCACCCCAGTCGGATCGAGCGGCTGGAACGAACGGATGAAGGGCGACAACAGCACGATGCCGGCGACCGCCAACGCGATCCAGGCAAAGTCGCCGGCGCGCCGCGAGGTCAGCGTCGCCACCAGCAGCGGTCCCGAAAACTCCAGCGCCACCGCAACGCCAAGCGGAATCGTGGCGAGCGCGGCGTAGAACAGGAGGTTGAGCGCGCACAGCGTTACCCCATAAGCGACCAGCCACGGCATGGTGGCGCGCGAAGGCCGCATCTGCCAGGGCCGTAGCACGGCGATCAGCATCAGCGCGCCGACGACCAGCCTCAGCGTCGTCGTGCCCTGCGCGCCGATCACCGGAAACAGGCTCTTGGCGAAAGTAGCGCCGATCTGGATCGACACCATGGCCCCCAACAGCGCCATCACGGGCAAAGGCGCCGCTTCGCGACCGACAACCGGCGTCGATGTCACTTGATCCCGTCCTCCGTGCGCCATCAGGCAAACGCTGCGTCATGGGAGATAGGGCGAACCGGCCCGTCCGTCGTGAGGCAGGACCGGCATCTCGATGGGGCAAGAAAGGGCCGGACGAGCCGGCCGCCCTCAGACGCGGCCGTTGCGCGCGTTCGGCAGTCTCGTGATCGCTGTCAGGACCAACAGCGCGGTGCCGCCCAGAAACGCCATGGCCCCCAGCGACCAGGCAATGCCGACATTGACGATGGCAAAGGCCAGCGCAAAGGGCGCGACGGCCGAAACGAGCAGCCGGGCCGATGTGACGCGCCCCTGCAGACGGCCATAGTCCGCACTGCCGAACAATGTCAGCGGCAGGGCGCCGATGACGATGCTGAAAAGCCCGTTGCCCATGCCGAAGACGACGGCGAAAACCATCGCGCCTGCGACGGAAGGCGCCGTGCAGTTCAGCACGACGACCCCGCTCGTCATCAGGCCGGCCGAGATGATGGCCAGCGTCAATGGCGGCAGGTTGATACCGAAGATCATGTTGATGAAGCGGCTCAACACTTGTGACGGCCCGAACAGCGTTCCGACAATGGCGGCGGTCGCCCCGAGGCCAAGTCCGGAAAGCAGCGGCACCATATGCACCAGGACAGCGGCGCCAAGCAGGTTCTGCAGCGAGAAGGCGATGACCATCAACGCGAAGCCGAGCGGCCGCGCCGAGGCCGGAAGCGATCCCTGGACATGCCGTGGCGGCTCGGTCGCCGAGCGCCTGCTCTTGGCCAGCCCGTGCGAGAGCCAGGCGTGCAGCGGCAGGCAGACGAGCAGGTTCAGCCCCGCGAAGACGAGATAGACGGTTCGCCATGACATCTGCGCGTGCAGGGCCGAGGTGATCGGCCAGAACACGGTCGATGCGAAGCCGGCGATGAGGGTGAGATAGGTGATGCTGCGTTGCGCTGCACGCGGCCTTATCTGCACAAGCAGCGCGAAAGCGGCGCCGTACTGGACCAGGTTCGATGCCACTTCCAGCACGATCAGCGCCGCCACGAAGGCCCCGGCCGCCGGCGCGTAGGCACAGGCGGCGAGCGCAGCCGCGGCAAGGATCGAGCCGACGGTCATGATCTTGCCGGCGCCGAAGCGGTCGATCCAGTTTCCGAGCCAGGGCGCCGTCAGCCCGCCAACCAGCAGAGCCGCCGAGAGCGCGCCGAAAATCCATTCGGTCGGCCAGCCCAGATCCCTGGCCATATCGGCGGCGAGAATGCTGAAACTGTAGTACAGCGTGCCGTAGCCGATGATCTGGGTGACGCCGAGGGCGGCAATGGCGGCCAGCGGCGAGCGCTCCGGGACTTCGAGATCGGAAAGGCTTCGATCACGTGATACCACGGTCATGGTTCACTACCTCGCCATCTTCCTTGGTGAAGCGGACCACCGGATGGTCGAGCAGATCGAGCACGAGCTCGGACGGACGGCACAGCCGCGTCCCCTTGGGCGTCTCGACGATCGGCCGGTTGATCAGGATCGGATGCCTCAGCATGGCGTCGATCAGCTGTTCATCGGTCCATTTGGCGTCACCCAGGCCGAGTTCGGCATAGGGCGTACCCTTTTCGCGCAGCAGGGCGCGCGCCGGAATTCCCATGGCGGCGACAAGCTGGCGCAAGCGGTCCCGGCTGGGCGGATGTTTCAGATACTCGATGATGTCAGGCTTCTCGCCGCTCGCCTGGATCATGGCAAGCGTGTTGCGCGAGGTGCCGCAGTCGGGATTGTGGAAGATCGTAGCGGTCATGGCTTGGCCTCGACGGCAAGAGGTTGGATTTCGGATTGCTGATGCGGCGCGGTCGGGACGATCGCCCGGGCTGTCGGCGCGACGATCACTGAACCGGTCCCTTCACATCGGCCGCGCAGCAGTCTGGAGCCAACGCCGAAGCGCGGATCTCCAGCCGGCCGGAGCAGCAATCCTCCATCAGGAAACGGATGAGGCCGCTCAACGCGTCATATTCGGCGCTGTAGACCATGGAGCGCGAATCGCGCCGCACGCTGACCAGCCCTGCCCGCTCGAGCTCCTTCAGGTGGAAGCTCACATTCGAGGCCGAGACCTCGACTTTTTCGGCGATGGCGCCGGCGGCAATCCCGTCGGGACCGGCAATCACCAGATGCCGCAGGATGCGCAGGCGCGTTTCTTGCGAAAGAGCCGCAAAGGCGGAAAGGGCTTGACGTTCATCCATATTTCAACAATCCTAAAAATGTTGAAACAAGGATTACCGCACATGCTCGTTTCTGACAATCGGGAATTTGAACCCGCTGACGTCGTTGATCCCGACGACATCACCATCGCTGGCCTGCTGGAGTTTCTGGCGGGCTACGAGGACCGGCGGCTGGTGTTCTTCTACGACGGCCGGCCGGTGAGGCCTGGTTACCACGTCACCGAGGTGAAGGCCGGCCAGTTCGCTGCGCTGGACTGCGGTGCAAACCCGGAATCCTGGGCCGAGATCTTCGTGCAGCTCTGGGACGTCGAGGAGGACCGCACGCATATGCCGGCCGGGAAATTCTCGGCGATCATCCGCAAGGTGACGGAGCATGTCGGCCTCGACCATTCCGCCAAGCTTACTTTCGAAGTCAGCGACGGCGTGCGCCCGATGCAGCTCTACCGCGCCGCGCTTCCCCGGCTCGCCGGTGATGCGGTGCATGTCGAGCTTTCGCCGCGGCCGGCAAGCTGCAAGCCGCGTGACCGCTGGCTGGAGGAAGAGAGGAAAGCCAAGGCCTGTTGCGGACCTTCGGCCGGACCGCAACCTTGCTGCGGCTGACGTTTCGCAGCCAAGCAGATGGCTTGGCGCCGTCTTGACGGACGGCCTTCCGCTCCCTCAGTTCAGCGATTTGCGCCGCGGCGGCGGCGTGCGATCGCGTTGAGGCAGCGGGCGCGGAACGCTGCCCCGCAGCGGGACCTGCGGCCATGCCGGCGAAATGAGCTACGGCGTGGCGCGGAGGTTCCTGCGGATGCGCCGCCTGCCCGTTCCACGGGCTTTCTCCGCCACAACGGCGGCGATGTCGACCACGTCGGCCTCGCGCGATCTGCCGTTGGTGGCCTTGTGAAGCCGCTCGTAAGGCAGCAATTCCTTGATCCGCGCGTTGAGCGACGCGATTTCAGCTTTGAGGTCCTCGCATTCCTGCCTCTGGACATCCAGCTGTATCTGTTCCGATGCTTGTTGCAGCGCAAGCTGCGAAAGATTGGCGTTCGCTTTCGAAAGGCTCGTCTTGTCGTTTTCGTTCTCGTCGGTGAGCGAGGACAACCTTTGATCGGCGATTTTCTTTTCGGCCAGCGTGTCGTTCAAGTCGGTCTTGAGCCTGGCGATCTCGGCTGTGGCCTCGCTGTTCTCGTGCGAGGCCCGCTCCAGCCGTGATTGCAGGTCCTGGATCTCGGAACGCAATCCGCGCATTTCCGTCTGGCTGCGGGCGAGTTCAGCTTGCCTGTCGCCTTCCATCATGCTGGCCGCTTCGGTCATTTCCGACAGCTTCGCCTGCGCGGTCTCGAGTGATTTCTGGAGCCTTATCTCCTCCTTTTCGCTCTTGCCGAGCGCGGTCAGCAGTTCGGCAAGCCGCGCTGCTTCGCTGGCATGGATCGTCGAGAGCTCGTCGAGCCTGTGGCGCGTCTGGGTTTCCCGCTTCAGCGCCTTGTCGAGCTCGATCGACAGGCTGACATGTTTTTCCCGCAGCATCTTGCTCTCGCGCAGGCGCCTGTTGGCCTCGACCGCCCTGGCCGTCAGCCGCTTGGCGATGTCGCCGAACTCCGCGTCGCGTTTTGCGCTCGCATTGGCCGTCTCGGCAAGTTCCAGCCTGGCCGCTGCGAGCGCTGCGCGAAGCGCCTCCCTGTCCTGGACCAGGCTTGTCTCGCGCTGTTGCAGCAATTCGCAGGCGCTTTCACGCTCGCGCAGCTTTCTTGCCGTGTCGTGCAGCTTTTCCGACAGCGTTCTTTGTTCCGCGATCAGGTCGCCATTTGCGAGCTCCAGCTCGTTGGCGCGAATAATATCGGTGTGGAGGATGTTGAGGAATTCGCGCGTCAAATGGTGTGAGGTCGCGATCTCCGACAATTTGCCGTTGATCTCGTCCATATAGTTCCTGGCGTCGTGGAACATCCCTTCGAAGGCACTCAATGCCGCCATCCGGGTCTGGGTATGGGGCGTCAGTCGTGGTGCGGTTTCGGTATCGTCGGCGTTGCCCGCGCCGTCCGGATTATCCGCATCATCCGCATTGGCCTCGGGTGCCGAGGCCTCGGCTCCTGGCGCGGAATCTGGGATATAGCCGCTGTCCGGCGGCGCGTCGTATTCGGTATCGAGGCTGGCATCCAGAGCGTCCGCCAGATCGGCCTGCAGCTCCTGGAGTGCATCATCTACGTCTTCGGCACGCTTGATCAGACCCTTGAAATTCATAACGAATGCCCTTTACGCATACCCCATTCAGTATTTAATAATTGGCTAATATGTATGCTTACATCCACTGATTGCGCAGGGGAAGCCCCCCATTAGGGGGAGCGTAAAGTTGGACATTTGGGGTTGGGATGCGGCGGGCGACCAGTGCCGCGGCCGTCTTTTTGCAGAATTGACGCACCCGATTTCTGGGTGGAATCTGATGCGGAAAATCCTGGATCCTACCTTCCCCTCGTGGAAGGTAGGACTGAGGCGCTGGCGCTGAAGGATGCTCGTCCTGTAGCGCCGCGCCAACTCCGCCCGCTGCTTGCAGCGACCCTCCCCACAAGGGGAGGGTAAAAGTCAGCCCGCCATGGCCAGCGGCACGGCGCTTTTGTTGGGGATCTGGATGTCGATTTCCAGCGTCGACATGGTCTCGCCGCGGTCCATCGAGATTTGCAGATAGTCCTGGTCGATCTGCACGTGCTTGGCGATGACGGCCATGATCTCCTCGCGCAGCACGGAGACGAGATCGGGCTGGCCACGGCTGCGCCGTTCGTAGGCGAGCAGCACCTGCAGCCGCTCACGCGCCACGGGCGCGCTGGAGCGCCGCTTGAAGAGGTCGAGAATGTTCATGCCGCCCTCCTTCCGAGCAGCCTGTCGAGGAAGCCCTTGCGCTCGAAGGGAACCACGACCGGCAGGTCTTCGCCTTCCAGCCGCCGCGCCGCTTCGATATAGGCTTTGGCGGCGGCGTTCAGCGGATCGCTCAGCGTCACCGGCGAACCGAGATTGGAGGCCCTGAGCACATCCTGGCTCTCCGGGATGATGCCAAGGAGCGGCACCGACAGGATTTCCAGCACGTCGTCGATGGACAGCATCTCGCCGCGAGCCGCGCGGCCGGCATCGTAACGCGTCACCAGCACGTGCTTGGCGATTTGCTCGCCCTGTTCGGCGCGCATGGTGCGGGCGTCGAGCAGGCCGATGATACGGTCGGAATCGCGCACCGACGACACTTCCGGATTGGTGACGATGACCGCCTCGTCGGCGAAGCGCATGGCGAGCTGCGCGCCGCGTTCGATGCCGGCCGGGCTATCGCAGAACACATAGTCGAACACCGAGCGCAGCTTCTCGATCACCTCGCCGACGCCTTCTTCGGTCAGCGCGTCCTTGTCGCGCGTCTGCGAGGCCGGCAGCAGGAACAGCGTGTCGACGCGCTTGTCGCGGATCAGCGCCTGCGACAGCTTGGCCGTGCCCTGGATGACATTGACGAGGTCGAACACCACGCGCCGTTCGGCGCCCATGATCAGGTCGAGATTGCGCAGGCCGACGTCGAAATCGACCAGCGCCACTTTCTTGCCGGTCCTGGCGACCGCGGCCCCCAATGCGGCCGTCGAGGTCGTCTTGCCGACACCTCCCTTGCCTGAGGTGACCACCACTACCTTGCCCATGAAAAAAGCCTCCGTCGCCTGATGTTGTCGTTTGTTATTGCTCCGTGCGTCGCACGGCTATTGTTGGAACCTGCCATCATCCCACGCGAAACCGGTCCCAACCTTGCGGACCTGAGCGTCCTGTTCGCGGTCGCACAAGACAAGAACTGGTTCGGCGTTTTCATCCCGGCGCCCTAGTTCAGCGGCACGACGCGCAGCACGCCGTCTTCGAGGAAGGCCTGCACCGGCTTGCCGCGCGAGGCGCCTTCCATGTCCTCCGCCGTGGTGTACCAGCCGTCGATGGCGAGCAGCTCGGCCTCGTTCCTGCGGCAGAAGATGCGCGCCGAAATATTGCCTTCCGAGCCCGCAATGGCGCGGCCGCGCAGCGTGCCGTAGACATGGATCGAGCCCGCCGCAATGATCTCGGAACCGGAAGCGACCGATCCAAGCACGATGACATCGCCATGCGGATGAAAGATCGACTGGCCCGAGCGAAGGGGCGACTTGACCATCAGCGTTCCGGCCAGGGCCGGCTCCGCCGCGCCGGCTTGCTGTTCTGTCTTGGCTGCCTTGGCCGCCTTGACCCTTCCAGCCTCGGCCCTGCCCTCGTCGGGCTTGCCCGTTTCCTTGCCGCGTTCCGAAGACACCGCTTCCGTCTTGCCGGCCTCTTCCGCCAGGCCTGCCTTGCCGTTGCGGCCGGGCTGCGCCAGCAGGCCATCTGAAGTGGCCTCCTTGGCGCCGGCCAGCAGCGGCGGCAGCTCGGGCCCGAGCGAGGCCCCTTCGAGCTCGATGGCATAGACCCGGATGCCACGCGTGCCGAGCGAAGCGACCAGCGCCGCGATCTCGTCGGCCGCAGGCTTCAGCGCATTGAGGTCGAGCACCACCGGCCGCCCTGAGAAATAGCCCGGCGAATTGCCGATCCAATGATCCAGCCCCTCCAACCAAGCACCGATCGGCGCCTCCGGCGTCAGCGTGAAAGCGACGAACGAACGGGCGCGAAAGCGAATGGATTTGGTCTCCAGGGGAGCGGCAAAGGTCACGGCTGGCGAATCCTTACTCAATGGTTAAAGGGTGCCGGCCGAATGGTTAACAAATGGTTAATAAAGACGGCTGGCACCTTGGAAGCCGCCAGAAATTGGAGGGTCGGCTAACCGCCAGTTGCGGATGCCGGCTGACAACACGCGGAATGTGTTGATAGCGCCGCGTCAGCAAGCGGATTACCGCCGTTCAATCGACAAGCTAGATCTCAAAATGCGCCATGACGGCAACAGGGAGGGGGCACCGCCAGCGACGACAGATCCCCTCCCGAAAGGCGCGCGCAGGTTGACAATCCTTGGGTTGATGCAACATCCTGCCGATCTTTGACCGGGAGGTAGTATGACTGTTTCGATCAACCGTCGCGTCTTTTCCGTCGGCGCGGGCACTTTGGCGCTGGCCGCGGCAGGGTTTTCGCCGGCGCGCGCGCAGCAGGCTTTTTTCCGTATCGGCACCGGCGGCACGTCCGGCACCTACTATCCGGTGGGCGGGCTGATCGCCAACGCGATCTCGGCGACGGGGCCGGCCGGCGTCGAGGGCCTGGTTGCCAGCGCCACGTCCTCCAACGGTTCGGTGGCCAACATCAGCGCCATCCAGTCGGGCGCTTCCGAATCGGGCTTCACGCAATCCGATGTCGCCTACTGGGCGCATTCGGGCACCGGCCTCTACGAGGGCAAGCCCAAGGTAGAGGATCTGCGCCTCATTGCGACGCTCTATCCTGAAACCATCCATCTGGTCGCGCGCGCCGACGCCGGCATCAAGACTGTGGCGGATCTGAAGGGCAAGCGCGTCTCCCTCGACGAGCCGGGTTCCGGCACCATCGTTGATGCGCGCCTGGTGCTCGGCGCCTACGGTCTAACGGAGAAGGACGTAAAGCCCGAATATCTCAAGCCCGGCCCGGCCGGCGAGCGCCTGCAGGACGGCGCCATGGACGCCTATTTCTTCGTCGGCGGCTATCCGACCGGCGCCATCGTCGAGCTTGCCAGCACCAAGAACATCACGCTGGTGCCGATCACCGGCCCCGAGGCCGACAAGCTCCTGTCCGAACAGAAGTTCTTCTCGACCGACATCGTGCCCGCGGGCACCTACAAGAATGTCGGCGAGACCAAGACCATTTCGGTCGCCGCGCAATGGGTGACCAGCGCCAAGCAGACCGATGACCTCATCTACAAGATCGTCAAGTCGCTCTACAGCGACGAGACCCAGAAGGCGCTGCAGGCTGGTCATGCCAAGGGCAAGCTGATCACGCTCCAGAACGCGGTCACCAGCGCCGGCATTCCGTTCCATCCGGGCGCGGAGAAATTCTACAAGGAAGTCGGCGCCCTGAAATAAGAGGCCATCAACAGACTGGCGACAACGAGGCGGAAGGCGTGCTTTCCGCCTCGTTTGTCTGGGGATTCAGGATACGGAACCGACTATGAGCGACGACGACAAAATCAGGCTTTCCGGCATGGAGTTCGACGAGGAAAAGGCTCGCGAACTGGAGGAGAAATTCGACTCCGAGATCCGGTTCCGGCCGCTGACCCGGGCCGCCGGCTGGCTGGTCGGCTTCCTCCTGGTGGCCTTGTCGCTGTTTCACTATTACACGGCTGGATTCGGCTTGCTGCAGGAGATGCTGCACCGGGGCATCCACCTGTCGATGGTGCTGTCGCTGATCTTCCTCGTCTTCCCTCTGGTGAAGAAGGGCTACGACCAGCCCGCCCAATCCAGCTTTCTGCGGCCCCTCGGCATACCGGTTTTCGACTGGCTGCTGGCGCTTGCCGCGGTGGTAGCGGTCCTGCACGTGCCGATGATCCCGCTCGACGATCTTGCCTTCCGCGTCGGCAACCCCACGACGACGGACGTGGTGCTCGGGCTGACCCTCATTTTGCTCCTGCTGGAAGCGACGCGCCGGTCCGTCGGCATCCCGCTGCCCATCATCGCCATCCTCTTCATGGCTTATGCGCTGTTCGGCCCCTATATGCCGAGCATCCTGGTGCATCCCGGCGCGTCCGTCTCCCAGCTCGTCGACCACCTCTACCTGACGACGCAAGGCATCTACGGCATCGCGCTCGGCGTTGTCGCCACCTACGTTTTCCACTTCGTCCTGTTTGGCGTCTTCGCCACCCGCATCGGTCTCGGCCAGCTCTTTCTCGACTGCGCGGCATGGGTCGCCGGCCGCTACGCCGGCGGTCCGGCCAAGGTATCGATCTTCGGCTCGGCCCTGTTCGGCATGATCTCTGGCTCGTCGGTCGCCAACACCGTCACCGTCGGCTCGCTGACCATCCCGGCGATGATCCGGCTCGGCTACAAGAAGCATTTCGCCGCCGCGGTGGAGGCGGCTTCCTCCACCGGCGGGCAGGTGACGCCGCCGATCATGGGAGCCGCCGCCTTCCTGATGATCGAGTTCCTCGAACTGCCCTACACGACCATCATCCTGGCAGCGATAGTGCCGGCCTTCATGCACTTCTTCGGCGTGTTCATGCAGGTGCATTTCGAGGCCAAGCGCACCGGCTTGCGCGGCCTGCGGCCGGACGAGATGCCCGACGTGGTCGAGGCATTGAAACGGGACTGGCCGACCATCATCCCTCTCGTCGTCCTGATCGGCGTGCTTCTTGCGGGTTATACGCCCTACATGGCTGCCTTCTGGGGCATTACCCTGTGCATCCTGGTCGGCCTGTTTAACCCGCGCCGGCGCATGTCTGTCGCCGACATCGTGGTGTGCCTGCGCGACGGCGCCAAGTATGCGCTCGCCGTCGGCGCTGCCGCCGCCACGGTCGGCATCGTCGTCGGCGTTGTCACCCTGACCGGCGTCGGCTTCAAGCTGTCCTACATCGTCACTTCGACGGCAGGCCATCTGTCGCTGCTGTTCGGCACCTTTATCCCCGAAGCGATCTTCTCGACGCACGGGCTGACCCTTTTGTTCACGCTGATCATGACCGGCGTGGTCTGCATCCTGATGGGTTGCGGCATCCCGACGACAGCGAACTACATCATCATGGTGACGATTGCCGCGCCGGCACTGGTGATGCTCGGCACCGAGCCGATCGTCGCCCACTTCTTCGTTTTCTATTATGGCCTGCTGGCTGACATCACGCCGCCGGTTGCGCTGGCTGCCTACGCTGCCGCCGGCATGGCGGGAGCTGATCCATTCAAGACCGGCAACACTGCCTTTCGGCTCGGGCTCGGCAAGGCGCTGGTGCCCTTTGTCTTTGTCTTCTCGCCGTCGCTTCTGCTGGTGACGAAAGATTTCACCTGGCCGAACTTCTTCCTGGCTTTCTTTGGCTGCGTGCTCGGCATCACCTGCCTGGGGGCCGCCCTCTCGCGCTACCTGCTCGTGCGCACCCGGCCATGGGAAAACGTGTTGCTGGTCTTGGCCGCCCTGCTTCTGGTGGCGCCCGAACTCTATTCGTCCCTACTCGGCCTGGTTCTGACCATTCCCGTCATCTGGCGCCATTGGAGCGCGCGCAACGTCGAAGAGGCGCGACCGGCTTGATCAGCGCCGCCCCAACGATCCCTCCCCGAGAACTCAAAGGGGCCGGAAACGTTTTGGGGACTTCAGGAAGTCAGCGTGCTCTCAACCTGAATCTGACGCGAACCGCCAGGATCGGTTCCGCGGGGGAAAAGTTCCCCGAGAGCTGACAGACAGCCTTCGACATCAGAAAGCGACAGCCGGAGTTTCAAGTCATTGAGGGTCAGTGACGAAAGGCATGATGTCCACGCCGTCTCCCGGGAAGACGGTGAAATGCGGATGGCTTTCGAACAGGCGGGCGGCGGCATCGATTGTATCGGCCTCGACGACAATGTAGCCGCAGAAAGGGTTCACGGCGTCTGCGACCCCATCCTTGGTAACGCGCGTCGTCCTCCCGACCATGCCGCCGCGATCGGGGAAAGATGCGGCATTTCTCTCCTCCCAGTCCGTCCACTGCTGTAGGCCGACGCTATCAATCGCATCTTGCTCGGGCTTGGGCAGGCTGCGAAAGCGGGCAAGGTCTTCAGGCTTCATGGTGTAGACGGCAAGAAAGCGGGGCATGTGACGGTCTTCGCGCTGACAGAACCGATGCCAGCCTAGACTCTCGGTTGGCCGAAGTCACTAAGCACTACCACCCTCAGGCACGGCGAATTGCCCTTGTCCGGGCACTTTCGGATCATCTCACTCTCCTTTCGAAAAGGGCCACGGTCGGGCCCTTCAGTCGCGGTGCTCCGGCACTCCTTTCAGCTGGTCCTTGGTCCATTGGGTCACGGCGTGGCGCCGTCCTCGTCGCGCATGAGTCGAGCTCGGTGACGGCCACCGGGCTCGGCGAAGGGCGAGGAACGCCAGCCGTTCAAGTTTTCTCCGCGTCCGCGCAGGTCACTAAACACCGCTCTTGGCGCTGCGATGGAGTCGTCATCGCATCGTCTCTGGCCAGCTTCAGGCCGGCGCCTGGTCGGATGTGGGTGACCCCATGCCAAAGACATGGGGGCACATCGCTCTCAGACACTTTGATACGACTGCCCGCCAGTCAGTGAATGTTGATACGTCGCGTCACCTGACCGTTGCTTTCCCAATAGGTATGCTTCTTGGCAATGATGGGATCGTCCATTGCGGGTTGGACCTGCCCTCCCGTATCAACCGCGCGCGAGGTGACGGCGTGCTCTCCGGCGGAAGGCTTGGGCCAGTCGACGGACCATAGTTTCCAGGCAAAGTCCGCCTTGTCGGTTTCGTCGATGGCCGCCGGCATCCATGGCCCGTCATCGATCTTCACCTCGACCCGGTCGACCGGTGCGCCCCAGGCGGCCCCGACGATCCGGTAGTCATCGCCGATATGAGTGACCCGGGCCGGTGCCGATTTCAGCCTCGCCCGCCCGACCGAAGTTTCCACCCATACTGTCTCGCCGTTGTGGTCTTCCTCGCGCAGCGTGACATAATCGCGTCCCATGAACCGGTTCTCGAAGCGCTGATCGTTCACGTCTATGCGCTTGATCCATTTGACGTTCGCGATCCCGTACCATCCCGGCGCAATCAGCCGCAGCGGGAAGCCGTTGTCAGGAGGCAAGGGGGACCCATTCATCTCGTAGCAAAGGATGTTTTTGGGATCCATGGCGTCGGGAAGTGACATGCTGCGCGCAAAATTCTGCGTGAACTTGACGTCGTCGGCCCGCTTGATTTCCCCTTTATCGGTGCCCCAGAAGACGACCTCGATACCAGTGTCGAGGACTCCGGCCTCCGTGAGGATCGGCGCGAGCGGCGTGCCCGCCCAGCGCGCATTGCCAATGCCGCCATTGAAAAACGGCAGACCGGTATTGCCCGAACATTCGACCGTGAAGGTGACTTCCTGGCGCGGTCGAGCCTTGATGTCGGCGAGCGTCAGGGTTGTCGGCTTTTTAACGGAGCCGCCGATTTCGAGTTTCCAGGTGCTTTCGTCGATCACCGGCCGGTCGAAATGCGCGATTGAAAAGAACTTGTCGTTGGGCGTCACCCAGGAATCGAGATCCTCCCACACCAGCTGATTTTTGATGACTTCCGGAACCGGGTTCGGCGGCAGCTGATCCAACCATTTGATGACTTCCTCGCCGGCCCGGCTTGGAAAGGCAGAGGCAATCCGCGATTGAAAGGACGCCAACGCTGCGAGGGCTGCCCCGCCTTGAACGATGAATTCACGTCTGGGAAGGTAATGCATGACGACTTCTCCTCCAGTGAAAAGCTCAGTTCTCCTTCAGTGATAGATGCAATAGCGACCGGGATCGCGCAAAGCAGAGGCCGGCCGCGGCGGGCAATTATGAGAGCGTGTGAAACAACCCGAGTTAGAAGCGCGCCGTAGTTAAAGCGACGTCTCCGCTCTCAATCGCCAGCTTGTCAGGTCCGAGCCGGCGATCTTCAACTATATGCCCTATCTGTCCTCGTGGCGAGGGCAAGGGCCGCATCTTCGCATCACGATTGGCATCTGCCTCGTGTTCCAAAATCCAATGCAGCCTACAATTGGTGGGTCGGATTTTGTGAGCGGCAGGGACAACGCCGAGAATAAGGACCAACGAGTCGATTTCCTCAATGGCGCTTGAAATACTGCACCTCGCGCTCATGCTTCTCCGCCGCCTAGCGGCTATCGAAAGTCCCCAGGTTCCGTCGCTTGCCCGTCTTCTCATCCTTCTTGCGCGAATAGAGCCGGTATTTTCCGTCCTTGAGTTTGCAGATCATTTGGCCTCTTCCTGACCGGGATTTCGCCGCCGCTTGCCCTTCAGCCCGAGTGCTGCCTGTTCGATCGCGGCGCGGTCGTTGCCCAGCCTGTCGATCAGGTCCTGTGCCTGCTTGCCTGATATGCCGGTGCGCATGGCCAATTCCTCGACCGTAAGCACGTCGGTGCTGGCGATCTCGCGCGGCGGCGCGTTGCCTGCCGCCATCGACAGCTCCCTGTCGATCTCTGCCTCGGCCCGGTGCCAGTGCTGCTCGGGGTCGCCGCCGCCTTCGCGCTCCCAGATCCGATAGGCGCGCTCCTGGATTTTCCCATGCCGTTGGTCGTCGCCCATTTCTCAAATCCTCCATTGGGTAGCATCTGAACGCCGCCCGCCTCCGAACGATCCAAAGAATTTGCGTGATCGCCGGGCCGGGTCGTTGGAGATTGGGATGACACGAGGCGCGCCGGGCAGAGCCCGGTCATGGAGCGAAATGATCCAGGCGGCGGGTCCCCCCGCCGCCTGGATGCCGGCCGCGGCGGCCGGCTTTGTTGTCAGCGTCCCCAGATGCCCTGACCATAGCCCTGTGCAGGCATGTCGGAGTTCGAGTTTGCCCCCATTGCGCTGTCAGTGATGCTGTTTGTGACGCTCGGGACAACCGCCTTGGCGCCGCCCGACATCATGGCATGGGCGGTTGGATAGCTGCTTGCGGCAGGGATGAAGTCGGAGCCAAAGTGGTCGCTGCCGGCAAAAGCCATGCCGGAGGCGAACAACAACGAGGCAACGGTCAATACGATCTTCTTCATTTCGGTTTCCATCTTTTGAAGTTGACATTTGGCCCCGACGCGCCGCCCGCCCGCGTTCATGGGACCGTGTTTGTTGTTTCAGGCGAAACCGGCCAACCGCGATCCCACTGGATCTTGCAGTGACAGGTCGTTCAGCGCACGACCGTCTCGGTCCGTTGTTGCGCTGTTGGCGGCTTGATAAGGGCGTGGTGTTTGTGTGGGCGTGGTAGGCGGCGTGGTAGAAACCCTTGCCGGAGTGGAATTTTGCGTGGAATGCAGCCGGAAAGCGCAGCGCCCGCTATTGGCATTGCCGCCTCGGCCCGCCGGAATAGGGCTGGTAGCTGTTGTCTTCCGGGCGGTAGGAGCGGTAGCGGCTGAAGCAGGAGGCGACATGGTCATCATCGCCAGCGGCCGCATAGGCGCCCGGCCCAGTGCCGTTGTCCTCGACGTAGCTGGCCTCGGCGGCGGGCGGCGCGGCACGGTCGGCGTCGAGATAGGGCGAGATGCAGGGGCGCTGCTGCCCGCTATAGGACATGTAGCTGTTGTCCTGCGGCCGGTAGGAGCGGTAGCGGCTCGCGCACCAGGCGACATGCGGCTGCGGCAGTTCGGCCGTGGCGGGCGCGATGGCGCCGGTGGCGGTGGGATCGGTCTCCCCGGCCTGGCGCTTGGGCTCGATATTGGCGGGCGCGGGCTGCTCGGCCGGCAGGCGCTCGAGATTCTGCGCCGTTCTGTCCACCGGCCGCGCCGTTTTGGTCCAAAGCTCCGCCATACTGACGGTGGCCGGTGCCTGGCGCGATGGGTTCGCGGTGATTAGCCAGACGGCGAAGGCCAGACCGCTACCGAACACCGCAAGGGTCAAAACGAAACCGCAGACCAGTCCCAACAATGCTTTCACGCCGCGCTCCTTGAGCCCCTGCTAAAGCAATGCGGGGGGTCAAGGCTGGTTCCAGCAAAGCGCGGGAAATAGGCGCGGCGCTCCGCTGGGCGAATGCGAAGGCGGCGCCGTTCAAACCAGCTGCTTCACGTCCACTGGCAATTGGGTCTCCGCTGTGGGCAACGCGGCCGGCATGTCCTCGCCGCGCTGGCGCTGCCGCAGATGGAGCGCCAACAGCCGGTCCAGCGAGACCCTGCCGGCCCCGGCAACGGCCAGCACGAACATGCCGCCCGATATCGCCAGGTCCTTTTCGAAATGCAGCAGTTCGTTCTGGCTGCCGAAATTGGTGTGGAACAGCATGGCCGTTGCCAAACAGAACAGGCCGAGCGCGATGGCGCCAAGCCGCGTCAGCAGGCCTGACGCGAGGGAGAGCCCTGCCCCCAGTTGCAACGCGACGGTGGCGACAAACAGCGGCAGGTTGACACCAAGCGCTGCCATGGCCCTGGCGGCGGCATTGAAATGGGCGGCCAGCATGGCGCCCTCATGCAAAAAGATGAGAGACAGAAGCAGGCGGCCGGCAAGCAGGCCCACGTCCCCGAGGTGGTATTTAGCGGCAAGACCCTGCAGCTTCGCGGAGCGTTCGGTCAATGTCATGGTCAGCCTCCGATCTTTTTGGCACGGGCAGGCGCCAAGCGCCTGATGTTGAAAAGGCCGGAGCCGGCGCGAGGGAGAGGATGCCGGCTCCGGCAAAGCGCGCCAGCCACGAGCGCCCAACCGTGGTGGACGAAGGGGCGAGTTCGGTGCCAACGCCCCTGCTCCGTCTCGGCTACGCCGAGCCAGCTCTCCCCATTTGTGGGGAAGAGAAAAGGTCCTACTTCGTCACCTTGGTGTCGATGGCCTGCCGCAGGTCGGAAAGCTCGTCGCACCCGGCCGGGCACAGCTGCTGCAGGGAGGCCAGCTGCTCCTTGGCCTTGTCCATGTCGCCGGTCTCGACATAGAGCTCGCCCAGATATTCGCGGGTGGCTCTGTGGTCGGGCTTCAGCTCCAGCGCCTTGGTGTAGTAGGTGAGCGCGGTCTTGTAGTCGCCGGTCTTGCGCAGGGTGAAGCCGAGCAGGTTGTAGACGTCCGCCTGCTGCGTGTCCTGCGCCAGATCGCGCAGCTCGGCCAATGCGCCGGAATAGTCCTTGGCATCGATCTTGGCCTTGATGGCGGTGAGATCCGGCGCGTCGGCGCCTTCGATGTCGTCGACCGCATAGGCCGGCATGATTGTCGCAACGGGAAGCACGGTCAGCACGGCAATGGCGCCGAGCAGGCCGAACAGGGCATGTCCGCCCGACAGGGCATTTCTGCTCAAAAGGGATCGTTTCATTGTCTTTCTCGCTTGCGTTGGAAGCTCGTGCTCAGATCTGGACCGGGGTAAATCCGTATGCCTTGCCGTCCTTGACGAAGGTGCCGGTGCCCGGGAACGGGAAGTGCGACCCGGAAATGCGGATATTGTCCGATATCACCCGGTCGATGATCTTGTGGCGCGTGGCGATTGCCGTCGGTCCGTCCTGGTCGTAAGCGCCCTGCCACTCCGGATGCGGCGCCAGCAGCGCCGGCACATACATAGTGTCGGCCGAGATCATGATCTGCTCCTTGCCGGAGTTGGCCAGGTAGACAGAATGGCCTGGTGTGTGGCCGGGCGCGGCGATGATCTGGATGCCGGGCGTGACCTCGGCGCCGTCCTCGACCAGCTTCCAGTTCTTCCATTTCGGAAAGTTCTCGGCGATGCGCTTGCCCGCCGGCTTGCGGCCCTCGGGCAGCTTGGCCAGCCGGCTTGGGTCGGTCCACCACTTGTATTCGGTGGCGTTGACGATGAGCTCGGCATTGGGGAACACCGGCGCGTTGGTGCCCTTTTCCATCAGGCCCCAGACATGATCGGGGTGGAAATGCGAGATCATGACGGTGTCGATCGCGTTGTAGTCGATGCCGGCCGCGGCCATGTTGGCCGGCAGATGCGTGGCATTGGCCTGCCACTGGCCGACGCCCGAGCCGGCATCCATCATGATCAGCTTGCCGCCCATCTTGAGCACGACGACAGTGAGCGGGATGGGCATGAAGTCGGTGGTCAGCCCCGCTTTGGCGAGTGCTGCCTTGGTGTCCTCGACCGAGACATCCTTGATGAAGGCCGGGTCGTGCGGCTTGCGCCAGATGCCGTCATAGATGGCGGTGATCTCGATATCGCCGACCTTGTATCCGTAGAAGCCGACGGTGGGCTCCACCGGAGCTTGCGCGAAGGCCGGACGGATGAATTCAAGCTTGCCGGCAAGGCCGAAGGCAGCAGCAGCGGCGGCGGTGCCAAGCACTGTGCGGCGTGTCATGGTGAACATGGTGATCTCCTGTTCGAGGTGGTGGCTAAAAGTCGCGTATGGCCAAAGTCCTGGAAGGAATGACGAGGAGAGGCCGGTACCCGTCGGGAGCCGGCCCGGCCCCATGAATTCAGCGACCCCAGAGGCTGTCGTTGTTGTGTCTGGTGATGATGTCCTGCACCGACCCCTGGCTCGGCCCCGTCTTTATCTTGGTGTCGGCGCCATTGGGGCGTGCGGTGTAGGCGATCGAGCCGGTGGCATTGGTGTCGACCGGAGCGACCGGCTGGTTGGCGTTATTGGCGCCATGATCGCTGCCGGCGAAGGCAGCGCTCGAGGCAAGCATCATGGCAGCCACGCTGAGAGCGAGCTTGGTCATTTTGGCTAGGTCCTTGTTTCGTTTCCTCGGCGCGGGCCGTCAGATTGGCCCGCTACAGTGAAGACCCTGCAGCCCCGCGCTTTATTCCCGGGCGCGATGAGATTCTTTTGAAGGAGAAAAATCAGGGGCTCGGCGGCCAGGACTGAAGTCCTCGCCCACGAATATTAGCGAGAGGAACCAGGCTGGGAATGCCGCCGCGTTCCGGCACGCCGACCGCGTGCACGCACGAAAGGCGCCGGCGCAGCGCGCCGGCGCCTCTGATGATACGCCGAGTCCGTTCTGGTTACGGACAGGTCTTCTTGCCGCAGACCGCGATGCAGATCGCCGGGTTCGAACAGGTGTAGGTTTTTCTCGAGCTGGTCCCGGACGAAGACCCGCTGCTGGAAGCGGCGATCTGCCCGGACGCGCCTTTGGACAGGTCCAGCGCCTTCATGTCGGGATCGCGCGCGGCGATCTTGCCGCATGTTTCGCTGCCGCAGACCGCCCTGCAGATTGCCGGATTCATGCATTTGTAGGCCGCGAAGACCTCGGTCGGAAGAATTGCGCAGAAAACCGTAATGCCCAGTATCAAGCTTCTCGCCGCACGCATTTTTATCTCCAAGGGCCAGCTTTCCGATGTCACGGAGGCCTGGCCGCTCGCCCCCGCTCCCGCGCATGCCGTTGCACCCGCGTCCGCCGGCGCGACCATGCCCGCACCGTGGATAAAGGCGTATCGCACTGGCGGCACAGGCAAGTGGCACTGACGGAACAGGTGACCGGGTTTGCCATGCGTGAGCGGCCGCATGCGTCTCACGGCGCGCGGCCGGCGCGCACCTCCGATGGGGTCATGCCATAGCGGGACCGGAACTGCCGGTAGAAGGTCGAGGGTTCGACCAGCCCCGCCTCGAAAGCGAGGTCGGCGATCGGCCTTGCTGAAAAAAGCGGGCTGGCGAGCTGCCGGTGGACCCGCTCCAGCCGTCTTTGCATGACATAGTCGGAAAACCCCTGCCCCTCTTCGGCGAAAAGGCGCCTGATGTAGCGCGGGCTGAGCCCCAGCCCCCGGCCCGCCGTCTCTGCCGAGAGGCGCGCTCGGTGCAGGTTCTCCTCGATATAACGCTTGATGGCATGCATGCGGGCGGTACGAACGCCGCGGCCGGCGACCACCTGGTCAACCTCGCGGTTGGCGCCGACCGCCGCGGCGAACAGATCGGCAATGTGCTGGGCGGCCAGCGGCGCCAGACCGGGGCCGATCGCCCCACCCGCCACCGCCTCGACATAGGCCAGCAGAAGCCGCGCTTCAGGCGTGCCGGGATTGATGGCATCCGGCCTGAGATCGCCGACATGGCGAAGGAGAGGAGTGAGCGTCGATCGGGCAAATCGCGCGCAGATCGTCCAATCGCCGTTCTGCGCCCTCGCTCGCCAGCTCCGGTCCATCGGCATGATGCAGGGCGCACCGGGCGAGGTCTCAACCGCCTCGTGCCGTGCCGTATCGAAACGCCACCCGCCCGCGATCCAGGACACCACCAGGTCGTCATTGGCGTCCTGCTGGAGCGCGGGCGTGCGTTCCCAAGCCATGGGCGCGACCTGCCCGTGGGCCACGCTCACCCCTGGCAGGATGGTGGTGGAGGCGCTTAGCCGCAACTCGCCGCGTTCAAGCGGCGCAAGGTCCAGCCGCATGCAGATGCGGCCATAGAACTCGCGCACGGCAGCTTCGCGCTCTCGGGCCGCGATCGCGTCCGTGGACAGAACTATGATGGTGTCCTGGTCGGCCACCTGCGTTCGATCCCCGCTCAGAACCTCACGGGGTGCCGCCGATGGCGGGCGCCGTTTGCTGCCTCTCCGCTCTAGACAGTGCCATGAACCCCTCCAGTGCCCTCGACGTGGTGTGAGCCTTCGGCCGCTTTTCGCGCGGGCTGCGGCAGAATTTCAAGACCTATGTGAGGGCTCCGCGCAAATGTGGCATGAGGCGCAGGGAATGTGGCCGCTGGTGCAACCGATCGGGGAAATCGCCTCGGAAAGCACGGGAAGGCTCTTCACATGCCTGCTGATCGGACACCGCTTGTCCATTGATTCATTTGCCTTTCGGCTGGCACGCCGCCTCTATCGCAGTTCGCGGATCCAGTGCCACATGGTGCGGTTCTCGCCATGGCCGAGGGACTGGCTGCGCCCATGGGCGGCATGTGCCCGCATCTCCCGCGGGGTCATGTCGAAAGAGCGGCGGAAGGCGCGCACGAAGCTCTTGCGGTGACCGAAACCATAGCGATCGGCGATCTCGGCAATGCTTTCGTGCCGGCGGCCGGGATCGGCGAGTTCGGCGCGGCAGCGGCGCAGCCTCTCCTCCTGGATATATCTGGAAAGACCGCCATGAGGCTCGAAGAGGTAATAGAGCTTGCGCATGGAAATGCCGAACATGGCGGCGATGGCCTCGGCGGTGAGGTGCCGGCTGCGGATATGCGCGTCGATGTGGCGACGGATCTCGCTGGTCAGCGCCAGGTGGACCGAGGCGGCGTTTTCCTCCGCCACGGCCGAATTCACGGCTGCGGCGGCGAGTTCCAGCGTCGGCCCGATCACCGCCTCGGCGTCCTGACGGCTCATTGCGGGCGCGGCCCCGTAGAGGCCCACAAGATGCCCACGCAACAGCGCCGCCAACGGCGCGTTGCCGGAAATGACGCGCATATTGTGCTCGTCCGGCGCCTTTAGGAATGGCGCCAGCAGGCGGCGCGGCATGGTCAGGTTGAGGCTGTCGAAATCGGACGTACCCGTCGACTGGGCCTGTGCCAGGTCGGCCACGATCAGGTCCCCCGACGAGGCCTTTTCATCCGATGCGCCATCGCGCCGTCCATGGCTTCCGCGCAGGCAGACCTGCACAGTGATGTGATCGAGGCCGTCGCGGCTGATCCGGGCGCGCGAGCGGTCGAAGCTTTGCGCGATGCACCCATACGAGGTGAGAACGATCTCGCCGAAGTGAAAGGCATCGGCGTGGAAATGAAACCGGTCATCGCCGGCGTTGCGCAGGCGAACGTCGTAGAGCAGGCCGATATTCTCCTGCCACAACGCAAGGGCTTGCCGAGGCGCCAGGCCTGCCGTGTCCAGCACGCAGCGCTGAACCCCGGTGTCGACGAATTGCCGTTGGGACACAACGGCTTGACTGCTGCCTGCCGCTGCCACCGCCCATGCTCCGCAACCGCGAACCGCTCACAATATGCATTTATGCCGGGGCGCGACAACGCCTGATCGCACGGACGCCGCCGGGAATGTGGACTCAGAGCTGGCTCACCACTTCGGTATATTCCCTCACCTTTCCATCCTGCCCACGAATGCGCCAGTTGCCGCCGTCGCGGTCTTCCACGTAACCCGGCCCGATCGGCACCTTGCCGCCACCGTCGGGCAGGTCGAGCACGTAGATGGGATTGCAGATGCCGGACAGGCGCGCGCGCAGCGCGGCCACCAGCGCCTGGCCTTCGGCGATCGTGGTGCGGCGGTGCGCCATGCCGCGCGCAAGGTCGCCGTGGTGGAGGTAATAGGGTTTTACCCCCAGGCGGTACATCAGCTCGCGGCAGAGTTCTTCCTGCACCTCGACAGTGTCGTTGACGCCCTTGAGCAGGACGCTCTGGTTGAGCAGCACGAAACCCGCCTGCCGCAAGCCACGGCAGGCCGCCTCGGTCGCATCGGTGATCTCGCGCGGATGGTTGAAATGAGTGACGACCGTGATCATCAGCCGGCCTTGCAAGGCAGCGACCAGCCCTGGCGTGATGCGTGAAGGCAGCGCGACCGGTACGCGGGTGTGGATGCGCATCAGCCGCACATGCGCGATCGCCTCGATGCGGGCGCGGATTTCGCTGAGCGCCTTGTCGGGCAGCGAGAGCGGGTCGCCGCCAGTCAGGATCACCTCGCGGATCTCGGGGTGGGAAGCGATATAGGCGAGCGCCGGCTCCAGGGCTTCGCGCGTATAGCCGCGTCCGATCGAGGTCAGGGACTCCTTGCGGAAGCAGAAGCGGCAATAGACCGCGCATTGATAGGTGGGAAACAGCAGCACCCGGTCGGCATGGCGATGCGTCAGCCTGGGCACCGGACTGAAGGCGTGATCGCCGATTGGGTCGTCGAGCTCGCCTTCGCCGGTCACCAGCTCGTCGGGAGACGGGATGACTTGCGCCCGGATAGGATCGGCGGGGTCTTCCCAGTCGATCAGGTCGAGATAGGATTTGGGGATACGCACCTTGTGGCGGGAGGCTGCTTCCTGGGCCGCCGCGCGTTCGCCCGGCGACAGCGGCAGCAGGGCCAGGTCGCGCACATGGCGCACGCCGGCGCGGATGTCGTCCTGCCAGGCGGCGTCGGCATCGGAAACGGGCTCAGCTGCGGCCGTCGTCGCATCGTGGAGCTGTGTGGTCATGGGGTTCTCGAGGTTTTTAGCGGACCTATCGGCCGGATGGCCTGCCGGGTCAACCGCCTTGCGCCGGCCTTCCCCGTGTAGCAAGGAGGGTCTGTGCTCTCGAAAATGCCGCGGAGAAGACCCGGGATGAGACTTGTGGTGTTGGTGGTGCTAGCCACGGTGGCAACTGGATGTGTGAGCTCTCCGGTGGATTATGGGGCCTCGCTTTCGACGCAAGACCCGAAATGGATATCGCCGGAATGCCAACAGGCCCGGGTCGAGGCCTCGAACTATGATGCGCGTGAAAAAGAGCATCCCGGTTGGGGGACCGGTGTCTTCCTTGGCCCTTACGGATTGGGTCTCGCGGCAGCCATCAAGGAGCACGAGCAAAAGGAGCGCAAGATATTCGCCCGCAGGATACATTTGCAGTGCTCGAGTTTGCCGCTGCCGAACGAACTCGCGGGCGAGCCGGGCCCCCCGGCCACGACAAAATATCCATAGATTGATATGCTTTGATGCTTCTGAAGGCAGGCCAGCGTTTGATGGGATCGCAGAAGCGGAAGCAGGACTGAATTTGGGAACGCCGGCCATGACGACCATTTACGAATTCGCGGTTGTCGAGGGCCAGGAATGGGTGCTTCCGGTCGACGAGGCCTATTACGAGGTCTTCTCCTCCCTTGACGGAACACCCCTCGATAACTGGGACCCACCGGTCATGCGCCGCGTGTCGGAGGGCGACCCCCTCTATTCGGACTTCCCTTGGCTTGGCGAGCATGCGCCGCTTTTGCGCAAGCCTGCCGTCGACGCGCTGAAGGTATATCTGCTGCCCTATGGCCAGCTGATCCCGTTGCGCGGGGAAGAGGTCTGGCTTTTCAACGCGACCACCATGATCGATGCGCTGGACGATGAGCGGTCTGGAATCGTCTATTTTGATGACGGCGCCATTCTCGCGATCGAGCGATACGAATTCGATGCGGACAAGATCGGCACCGCCGAAATTTTCAAGCTGCCGATGCGCGCGTCCCCGGTGTTCGTCAACGACACATTCGTCAATCGCGTGCGCGACGCCGGACTGCGGACGGTATCGTTCAAACCCAGGTGGCGTCGCATCGAAGCGTGACGTTTGACGACCCTGCGATGCCAACTAGATCAGGTTCTGTCCGCCATCGATGCGGATCGTCTCGCCGGTCGTGAATTCGCTTTCCATGAGGTAGAGATAGGCAGGGGCGACGTCGGCGGGCGTAGCGACCTTTCTCGCGGGCAGGCGGGCGGCTATGCCGGCGAAAAAACCGGATTTGGCCTCACCGACGAGTTCGTCCCACATCGGCGTGTCGACCCATCCCGGCGACACGATATTGACGCGCGTCGGGGCCAGCTCCAGCGCCAGCGCCCGGGCGAAATAGCTGAATGAACCGGCGATCGCGGAAACAACCGAGCCTCCGGGAACCGGCGGGCGGTCCTTGTTGATGCCTGATGTAAAGGTCATCGACCCTCCGGCTTTCAGCGTGCGCACGCCATGTTTGGCGAGCATCACGGCGCCGATCAGCTTGTTGTCGACGAAGCGCCGCACGTAGTCCATGTCGGTCTGGCCGATCGGGTCGTTGGGCGGCGGCGTGCCGGCCGTCGAGACGAGGTGGTCGAAGGCACCGGTTTCGTCGAACATCCGGGCAATGTCCGCTTCCTTCGTCATATCAGCCGAAAGGCTTCGCACGCGACCGCCTGGGCCGAGCGTCCGTTCCGCGGCCTTGAGCTTTTCGCCCGAGCGGCCGACGATCACCAGCTCCGCGCCGCGCTCCAGCGCGGCTGCCGCTACGCCGAGCCCTATGCCGGAACTGCCTCCGACGACAATAATTCTCTTGCCTTTGAGCGATGCCATGGGAACCTCCGTCTTCAGGATGGACTGCTGGATTACGCCTTGCCGGCGTGGGCCGCCTCAATGTCGGCGACAATGATCTTGCTCATCTTGTACATCGCCTGCCGCGCCCGCCCCGCCTTGTCGCGGTCCGGGTCGTTCATCAGGCGCAGCGCCGCTTCGGGGATCACCTGCCAGTAGACGCCGAATTTGTCCCTCAGCCAGCCGCAAGGCTTTTCAGCGCCGCCGCCCGCCGTCAGCGCGTTCCAGTAATAATCTGTCTCGGCCTGGTCCTTGGTCTCGATGTAGAGCGAGATCCGCTCATTGAACGGCGGCATCGAGCCGGCATTGAGCGCGGTGAAGCGCTGGCCCTCGAGCTCGAAGTCGAAGATCGCGTGCGGCACCGTTTTATTCGTGCCGCCGACGAAATCGGTGAATTCGATCGCCTCAAGCGCCCGGCCATTCTTGAACACAGACAGATAGAAGTCGCGCGCCTCTTCGGCGTTGAGATTGAACCAGAGGAAGGGGTGAACGGTAGCCATGCTGCTCTCGTGACGTTTGATCACAAATCCTGCGAGCATTCTGTCCAGCATGCGCTGGACAGACAATCCAAACTTTGGCAAGGATTTGTGATCAAATCTCACAGATTGGCCATGATCCGCAGACTTCCCCCACTCAACGCGCTGCCGGCCTTCGAGGCCGCCGCGCGGCATTTGAATTTCTCCAGGGCAGCCGACGAGCTCAACGTCACGCACGGCGCCGTCAGCCGGGCGATCAAGCACCTTGAGGAACAGCTCGGCGTGCTTCTGTTCGAGCGCGCGACGCGCTCGGTGCGCCTCACCGCCGTGGGCGAGCCCTATGCGAGGGCGGTCCACGAGATGCTCGACCAGCTCGCGGCCGCCACCCAATCGGCGACGGCCGCCCATTCGGGCTCGACATTGAACGTCTCCACCTCCGACGGCTTCGCGGGAAAATGGCTGGTGCCGCGGCTCTATCGCTTTCATCGCGCGCATGGCGACATCGACGTCAGGATTTCGACGACGGGCAGGTTGACCAATTTCCTTGGCGACGGCATCGACGTCGCCATCCGCTATGGCGCCGGAAACTATCCGGGTCTCACATCGGAATTCCTCACTGGCGAGGAGGTGTTTCCAGTGTGTAGCCCGAGGCTCATGCAGGGCGCCTGGCCGCTGGAGAAGCCCGACGATCTCAGGCACCACACGCTGATCCATGATGGTTTCCCGATCGGCTGGGCGGCCTGGCTGTCCAGCGCGGGAGTGGAAGGCGTGGATCCGCGGAGCGGGATTACCTTCGATTCCGCCACTTTCGCCGTCGAATCGGCCGTGCAAGGTGAAGGCGTGGTACTTGGCCGGACCATGCTCGTGGCGGCCGACCTCGCCACCGGAAGGCTTGTCCGCCCTTTCGGCCACGCGCTGAAATCGGTTTCCAGCTTCTACCTGGTCTACCCTCCGGACGCGGTCCGACGGCGCAAGGTGAAGGCTTTTCGCGATTGGCTCTTTTCGGAAATGACGGCGTAGCGTTCCACGGCCGCTTCCGGAGAGTAGCCTCTGTGCTTATCCCCTCAGCCCCGGTGCCTCCTGCCCGGTGCGCTCGACATATTCGGTGTAGCCGCCGCCATAGGTGTGGATGCCATCCGGCGTCAGTTCCAGCACGCGATTGGACAGCGCCGCGAGGAAATGGCGGTCGTGCGAGACGAACAACATGGTGCCCTCATACTGCGACAGCGCCTCGATCAGCATCTGCTTGGTGACGATGTCGAGATGGTTGGTCGGCTCGTCCAGCACCAGGAGGTTGGGCGGGTCGAACAGCATCAGCGCCATCACCAGCCGCGCCTTTTCGCCGCCCGAAAGCACCCGGCACTTCTTCTCGATCTCGTCGCCGGAAAAACCGAAGCAGCCGGCAAGCGCCCGAAGCGGCGCCTGGCCGGCCTGCGGAAAATTGTCCTCCAGCGTCTGGAACACGGTGCGCTCGCCGTCGAGCAGCTCCATGGCATGCTGGGCGAAATAGCCCATTTTCACGCTAGGCCCGCGCGCCACCGAACCCTGGTCGGGATCGGACGCGCCGGCCACCAACTTCAACAACGTCGACTTGCCCGCGCCATTGACGCCCATGATGCACCAGCGCTCGCGCCGGCGCACCTGGAAGTCGAGCCCTTCATAGATCGAACGGCTGCCATAGGCCTTGTGGACGTTCTTCAACGTCACGACGTCCTCGCCGCAGCGCGGCGCCGGCTGGAACTCGAAATTCACCGTCTGGCGGCGCTTCGGCGGCTCGACGCGATCGATCTTGTCGAGCTTCTTCACCCGGCTCTGCACCTGGGCCGCATGCGACGCGCGCGCCTTGAACCGTTCGATAAAGGCGATCTCCTTGGCCAGCATCGCCTGCTGGCGCTCGAACTGCGCCTGCTGCTGCTTGTCCGCGATCGCGCGCTGCTGCTGGTAGAATTCGTAATTGCCGGAATAGGCGGTAAGCGACCCGCCGTCGATCTCCACCACCTTGTTGACGATGCGGTTCATGAACTCGCGGTCGTGCGAGGTCATCAGGAGCGCGCCGTCATAATTCTTCAGGAACTGCTCGAGCCAGATCAGGCTTTCCAGGTCGAGATGGTTGCTCGGCTCGTCGAGCAGCATGGCGTCGGGCCGCATCAGCAGAATGCGTGCCAGCGCCACGCGCATCTTCCAGCCGCCGGAGAGTTTTCCGACGTCACCATCCATCATCTCCTGCGAGAAACCGAGACCGTCGAGCACTTCCCGCGCCCGGCCGTCGAGCGCATAGCCGTCGAGTTCCTCGAAGCGGTGCTGCGCCTCGCCATAGCGTTCGATGATCTCGTCCATCCGGTCCGCCTGGTCGGGATCAGCCATAGCCGCCTCCAGCGCCGCCATCTCGGCCGCCACTTCGCTCACCGGCCCGGCGCCGTTCATCACTTCGGCCACCGCGCTACGGCCGTCCATATCGCCGACATCCTGGCTGAAATAGCCGATCGTGACGCCGCGATCGACCTGCACCTGGCCCTCGTCGGGCTGTTCCTGCCCGGTGATCATGCGAAACAGTGTTGTCTTGCCGGCGCCGTTGGGGCCGACGAGCCCGACCTTTTCGCCTTTCTGCAAGGCGGCCGACGCCTCGATGAAGACAAGCTGACGGCCGTTCTGCTTGCCGATGTTTTCAAGTCTGATCATGAGTGGTCCGGGAGGCTGATGTGAGGGTGCGGGAGTTGCCCCGGCCCATACGCGAATGACAGCGGCGGGGAAAGAGGCAGAAGCGCCGCAGCGGGCGCAGCGCTCTTACGTTTTCCCACAGCGGAGGAGGGAGAAGCGCCCTCCAGACACACTTTAGAAACAAGATTCAACGTCCGGGAAAAACTGGAGAAAAGCGGTGCTGCGATAACCACCCCCGCGGCGGCCGGAACCGGTCGCGGCGCAACGCAAAGGGATGGTCCCGAAAATGAAACCACGTTCGACCGGATGGATGGGTGCCCTGCTTGGCATTTCGTTTGCCATCAATGCGGTCGCACCGTCGGGTGCGGAAGCGCGGTTACCCGGAGCGAGTCTTGCAGCCGGCTCGGTCTTCAATTCGACGGAGCCATCGAGACGAAAAACGACATCGGTGCCAGTGCGATCCATCTGGCCGAGGCAACCGCGCTCCAGAACAAGGCCAGCCGTTTTTGTGCCGAACGCAAGGAGGCGCAGGGCATCCGTACCTTCGCCAAGGCCTCGAAGCTTCTGGGCGTGACACCGGTCGACCTGAACCAGTGACGTCCACCATCTTTGAAACAAGGAAGCCTTTCATGAACAAGCCCCTCCTCTCCGCGCTCGGCCTGGCCATTGCACTCGGTCTCGCAATGCCGGTTCTCGGCGCCAGCACCGTCAACACGGCCGCCACCACGGCAGCCTCGACCGCGGCTCCGCTCGCTGCCGCTGCCGTGAAGAAGCCGGTCAAGGCAGCCGCGCACAAGCATGTCAAGCATCGCAAGCACACCAGCAGGCATGTGAAGAAGCCTGTACGCAAGCACAGCCACAAGCACGCCGTCAGGAAGCACAAGGCCGCGGCTTGATCTTCTCAAGCCCGAACAACGAGATAGAGCCGCATCTTGATTCTCTTTGACCGCTTACCTTCCTGACGTCCTCCAGGAAAAAGCCGCCCTCGCGCAAGCGACGGCGGCTTTTTCTTTTAGACTGGGCTGTGAGCTTTCCTTCTCTGCTGTCGAGAAGGTAACGCGCTCACTGCAATTGCGGCTTCTTCAGGAAACTGTCGCGGTCGGCGGATTTGACGCGCAGCCAGGTTTCGCGGCCGTCGCGCAGGACCCGCATCGGGATCTCGGCGCCGGCCGAACCGCTGTCCCATAGCTTGCGATAGAAATCGGCCAGCCCGTCGACCGCGCCGTCGCGTATGTCTGAGATGACGTCGCCCTCGCGCAGGCCCGCCTTGGCGGCCGGACCGCCTTCGGTCACGCTCATCACCACCACCCGGCCGTCGCTTTCGGCCGAGAGGGCGCCGAGCCATGGCCGTGGCGGCCGCGCCACCTGGCCGCGCGTCAGGAGATCGTCGAGGATCGGCGGCAACAGGTCGATCGGCACCACCATGTTGATATCGGCGACCTCGCCGTTGCGGCTCATCTGCAGGCGCAGCGACCCGACGCCGAGCAGCGCGCCCTTTGCATCGAACAGCGCCGCGCCGCCCCAGGAAGGATGCGCCGGCGCGATGAAGATCGCTTCCTCGAGCAGGTATTCCCAATAGCCGGCGAATTCCTGCTTGGTGACGATCCTGGCCTGAACCGACTGGCCGATGCCGTCGGCGAGCACCACGCTGTCCCCGATCCTGGCCCTGCCGGCGTCGCCCAGCGCCACCGCCGGCAGGCCAAGCGGCGCCAGCGCCTGAACCAGGCCAAAGCCCGATTCCTGGTCGTAGGCCAGCGCATGCGCAGGCACGACGCGGCCGTCATGGGTCGTAAGCCACACCTCTTCCGCCTCGGTAATGAGATAGCCGATGGTCAGCACCAACCCATTGTCGCGGATAACGACGCCGCTGCCTTCGCGCAGCGTGCCTAATGCCCCGGCAGTAAAGGCATCGTCTGGAATGGTGGCGCGCACCGCCACGACGGAGCGTCTGTTGGGATTGATGGGCATGCTCTTGTCCTGGACGGGCTTGGGGGTCACGTTCCTATAGGTATGGCACGCGAACCAAGGCGCAAGGGGTTGGGGGCATCCCCTCCATCCTTTCGAAGCCCGAAGGGAAGATGAGAGGCATGGTCATTGACAATAGTTCAACGCAAGTTGAACTTTCCCGTTTGCAGCCCTAGCTGTAGGTGCAACTGCCAGTCCCGCTTCCAACCTGTCTCTCCCCACAATACGAGGCCCTGCGATGACCGAATACAATCCGCCGAAAGTATGGACCTGGAATAAGCCGAGCGGCGGCGCCTTCGCCAGCATCAACCGCCCGATCGCCGGCCCGACGCATGACAAGGTGCTGCCGGTGGGCAAGCACCCGTTGCAGCTCTATTCGCTGGCGACGCCGAACGGCGTCAAGGTGACGATCATGCTGGAGGAACTGCTGGCGCTTGGCCACAAGGGCGCCGAATACGACGCCTGGCTGATCAGGATCAACGATGGCGACCAGTTCGGCAGCGGCTTCGTCGAGGTCAATCCGAACTCCAAGATCCCCGCACTGATGGACCGCAGCGGCGCCACGCCCATCCGCGTCTTCGAGTCCGGTTCGATCCTCACCTATCTCGCCGAAAAGTTCGGCGAGTTCCTGCCGACCGACCAGCCGGCGCGCGCCGAGACCCTGTCCTGGCTGTTCTGGCAGATGGGCTCTGCCCCTTATCTCGGCGGCGGCTTCGGTCATTTCTATGCGTACGCGCCGACCAAGATCGAATACGCCATCGACCGCTTTGCCATGGAAACCAAGCGCCAGCTCGACGTGCTCGACCGCCGCCTGGCCGAAACCGAATATCTTTCCGGCGCCGGCTACTCGATCGCCGACATGGCGGTCTGGCCCTGGTATGGCGGACTGGCGCTCGGCCGCATGTACAATGATTCCGGCGAGTTCCTTTCGGTGCAGGATTACAAGAGCGTGCAGCGGTGGGCGAAGGCGATCGACGAGCGCCCCGCGGTCAAGCGCGGACGCATGGTCAACCGCGCCTTCGGCGAACCCGCGATGCAGCTGCACGAACGCCACGACGCCAGCGATTTCGACACGAACACGCAGGACAAGCTCGCGGCTGAGTGAGCTGCGAGGGCGGGCAGCGGCGCTGCCCGCCCTCCGTTTGATTTTGCGAAAGCGTCGATGACGGCAACGTCTCACCTGGAGGCGTGGACATCACGCCGATCCGCTCCGCGCCGTTCAAGACGGCAATGCGTCTTCTTCTATCATCGTCCGACGTCAACAGCGGTCCTCTCACACAGGCCCCATAGAAATCTGTTGCGCAAATGCCGGCCGGGGCGCAACGTGTTGCCAGAAGATCGATGCAAGGGAGCAAATCGATCCTGCGGCGCGGCGTCCTTGTCGCGCAGAGTATGCCTAGGGTTGCCGCGGCGTCCTTTTTTGGCGCGAGCACGCGGCCTTGGTTTGGTCGGGGGAACAAATGACGCTCACGCTGATCGGGGCCGGCTTCGGGCGCACCGGTACATGGTCGACCTTCGTCGCGCTGAACAGGCTCGGCCTGCCCTGCTACCACATGCAGGAAGTGATCCTGAACAAGGCCAACAAGGGCCATCTCGATTTCTGGCGCAAGGTGGCCAACAGCCCGCCCGGCACGCAGCAGGACTGGAGCCGGGTATTCGGCAATTACAAGGCGACGGTCGACAATCCAGGCTGCTGCGTGTGGCGCGAACTGATGGCCGCCTATCCCGACGCCAAGGTGCTGCTCACCTTGCACCCGCGCGGCGCGGAAGCCTGGTACGAGAGCACCATCGACACGATCTACTTCACCGAGAATGTCTGGCAGTTCAAGATCCTGGAATGGCTGACGCCGTTCGGCCGGAAATTCGGCGACATGTCACGCAGGCTGATCTGGGGCCGCACGCTAGCCGGCGTCATGGGCAACCGCGCCAAGGCCGTGGAGCGCTACAACGCATATGTCGAGGAAGTGAAGGCGGCGGTGCCGCCGGAAAAGCTGCTGGTGTTCAAGGTCAGCGAAGGCTGGGCCCCGCTCTGCCACTTCCTCGACGTGGCGCAACCGAACGAGCCCTTCCCCAATCTCAACGACCGCGAGGCCATCAAGAAGATCATCGCCGACATCATCAAGGGCTCCTACATCATGCTGGCGCTAAGCGTGGCGGCCGTTATCGCGGTGATCGCGGCGCTATGGTGGTGGCTGGGGTAGTTGGGCGCCGTTCGTCGATCCCTCGGTGCAGCGGGAGCGAAGCGACGAAGGCTTTGCGATCCAGGCCACGCGATTGCGAAAAAGCGCTGCGGTCAAAACAAGGGCGTCGTTGTCGATACCGCCAAGCAGGCTGAATCGCGCGATCACCGCGTTAATTGGTGCCGCCGTCCGAGGACCGTCGTACCCGAATCTCGATACGCCGGCGTTCCCGAACATCGCCAACGTGGCTGCCGTCGGCGATAATGTCTCCCGGCATTACGAGCTGTGCCGCTGACAACGGAATGATCTTCACACTGCCCAGCCGTCCCGTCTGGATCAGCGCGTTCGCTACCGCGATAGCGCGCGAGAGCCCCAGCCCCGCATTGTCGGCCGGGGTCAAATCGCTGATAGCGCTGGCTCCGTTCATCGCCGAGATCGCAACCGCATCGAGGTTGGACGGCTTGGCCGGATTGATTTTCTGCTCATCCGTGTGACCGACGATCTCGACGACATCGACTTTGTAGCGTGTCAGCAAAGACAGAACGTCGTCCGTGACCTTGGTCTGCAAACGAGCCCGGAACGCGTCGGTGAGAGCAGCGCTGCCACGTTCAAATGTATAGCCGTCGTCGCTCAACGTTATCATCGGCGGCCACTGCATCGACGATTCAGCGTCCGCGCTCCTGTCGTTGGAGGCCGAGAGCGTCTTTTCAAGTCGGTCCAGCAGACGGGGGTCGGCGGCTTTGGCTTCGCTGATTTCGAGCAGCAATTTCCGCAGCGTCGGATCTGACGTCGGCGCGGCATCGATGCCCTTTTCCGTAAGCCCGTCGATCACCGCTTTGGCCGCAACGAGCTCGGTCCAGTTGGCTGGCGGCAAAGGAAGCGCCGCTTTTGGAAACAGCGCCTGCAGGCGCGCCAGTTCGGCACGCATGTCGGCAAGCTGGCCCACCGTGATGTCCAGGTTCGCGGAGGCCTGCAGCTCGGCGATCCTCTCATCTTTTCGCTGTGCGATGCTGGCCGAGACCAGAAGGAGGCAGAAAAGCAGAAGGAGGAGAAGCTCGGCCATTGTGAGCCCAAGCACCACGCCTCGGCGATGGCCGCGTTCCCCTTCGGCGATAAGCGAGGAAGGCATCTTCATCGACATCGTCCCACACTGACCATGCAACGCGCTTTAGCCGCCACGCCAGAGCCGTCTGAATAGACCCTGCCGCGTCGGCGCTCGATCATAACCCTCAAATGTCGCCGCAAGTTTGTCGAGCACATCGCTGGCCCGAAGCGCTTCCGCCGCGGACTGTTCCAGCCCGCGCCGAAGCTCCGCCACATCGCCAAGACGGGAAGAGAAATCGCTCATGGCGGTTTCGATCGCCCGCTGCAAACCGGCCACGACCGGCTCCAGCCGAACCTCGATGACCTTGTCGGGTGTCGACATGCCAGCGAGCTTGTCGGCCATCATCTGTGTCGCGGTCGCAATCTGCGTGCTGGCGCTGGTCAGGATGGCGTTGATATCGTGAACTGCCTTGGCTGTCTGGTCGATGCCGCCCCGCAGCTCCTTGGTGTCTATTCCGCTCTGCATAGCCAGCGAGGATGCCCTGATGTGCTCGGAAGCTTCCTTGGCGAGCAGGTCCAGAGACTGGACCAGGGATTTCGCCGAGGTTTCCACTTGCGTTCGTATCTCGTGATAGCCCTCTTGCAGCATCTGCTGGTTGGAGCGTTGGAAATGGTTCATCTCGCTCAGGATGCCATCGAGTTCCCGGCGCACCTTGCGGGATGCTTCTGCGAGCTCGAGACGTGACACGCGTTCCACTTCCATGGGGTCGCGTCGGAGCTGATTGAAGACGATGCGAAATGCAATGCCGGCGATGGTGGAGGCAACCGCGATGCCGAAATTGCGCACGATCTCGTCGACTGCGCCACCGCCTCCATACTGGTAAAGCGAAACGGCGAGGCTGGTGAGCGTGAAGATGAAGCCCATATAGTAGAAGTTGTCCCCGGTTTGGTCGTCGCGCAGCCGGAGCCCGCGCGCGATCATGATCATCGCCGCGTAGCCCATCATCAGCGCGATCGGCACGAAGGTAACGACGAATGCCGACACGGAAAGCGATTTGGCCACGACTATGTAGGCGGCGCCCAGGCCGGTAAAAACGATAAAGACCAGTGGCGCCGCAGCGTCCAACTGCCGGCTGGCCACGCGCGGCCGCCTCACCCTTCAACTCCTTGCAACGACTTGGCAGAGCTGAAAACGCCGTGATTGTAATCAATCCACTGCTGCCAGAATGCCATCAACGCGACGCTGTCGACGGGCGACTTCGCCCGGCGTATGAGCCAGATCGACACATCGCTGCCAGCGAGATCCGTAGCGAAGCGGTTTGCCGCGGGCGACTTTTTGAAGGCATCGAAATCTGTGGCGCCGCGGTAGTGAGAGAAGAATTCGGTATTCTCGAACATGTCCGAAACGACAATCAGCCGCGAGGGGACCGCACGCGTTTTCTGGGCGACCAGATGGCTGACGGCTATCGACTGAATGCCGGCCATGATCGGCGAGCTGTCGGCCTTGTTTGCCTCGACCGCTTTTTCAAGCGCAACCAGCAGCGGCTGGCCGAATCCCGCTTGCCAACGCTCTCGCGCCAGCGCCGCATTGCCGGTGAAAGCACTGAGGTCGCCGCCATTACCGGGGTTGCACAGCGAGAAGAGTTCTTTCGTATAGGGTACCGCTGATGTAAGGGCCCTGATCTCGAGCAAGCCACCGCGCTGGATGCCGGAGGCGGTATCGCGCAGCAGGGTCTGGATGTTCAGTTTGGTGACGTCAGCGATTGCATCCGTGGTATCGATCAGGATGATGGTTTGCGACGCAGCTCCGACGACCGGGCAAAGCCGATCGTCAAGTTCGACGAGTTGCGAGCGCGCCGAGACATAGACGTAGGTAAAGCCTATCGCGGCGGCAATGAGGCCGAGCGCGAATAGAATAATCCAGCCCCAGTTGACAAGGTTGGAAGGCGAGCGCCGGGACCGTCGACCGCTCATTGGGCTTCAGGCACCAGCACATCCAGTTCGCGATACTGCTTCAACGCAGCCTCGAACTGTTCACCCAGGGCGACCAGCATCTTGTCGAGGTCGCCTTGCGCATCCTTGATGGAAGCTTGCAATTCGTCGCTGTTCCATTCCCCGTCGCGGAAATACTGGACGCCGATGCGGCCGAGTTGGTATGGCCGCGAAAAGCGCTCCGGCGCGGGTGTCGTGCGTACAGCGATATTGGCGTCCCTGTAGATTCGGAACAGGCTGTTTGCCGCACGTTCAAGCTGAGCTTGGTGGGCGTCGAACAGCCCAACCAACCGAGAGCGATGGGCCACGATCGCATCGTGTTCTGTCCGCTGCTTGCTGAGGTCGGCGCGCGCATCGGCGAGTTCGTCCTCATAACCACTGCGAACATCGGAAAGCTCGCCGATCAGGCCTTGCCGCTTGTTTCGATAATTTGCCCGCGCCTCGTCAAGCCGGTGATCAACCGTGGCGTAGCCTGGATAAGTGTCACGCATGCTGAGCCCATCGATCAGGGCAAAGAGTGAAAACATCACACCGAGGAAGAAGAGTATCCAGGAGCGAAATTCGTTCAGCGCGAATGGCGCGCTTAGCAAGCGTCGCATCACCTCGTCGCCATTGGTCGCGATCGTTCCGGCAACCTCGCGGTAATGCGCCAGACCAAGATTGATGGCAATCGCTGCGCCGATATAGGCCGCGATGGCGAGAATGCCGACAAACTTACGGAAAATCGAGCGATGCGCGATCTCGCGCACGCCATAGAGGGCGAACATCAGCGCGACGCCGACATTGAGAATCGCGAAGATCAGCGCCTCGACGATGCCGCCGACCAGCCCGAGCTCGTTTCGCTTTGCAAGCAGTTCGCCATTGATGACGAGCTCTGCCATCACCAGCGCCACCACAAAGAGCCATTTCAACGTCGTACCGATGGCGGTGGTCTTCTTGCAGGGCCGGCGAAGCCCGTTCTGATCCTTGAAATCACGATGCCAGGACTCTGCCTCCTTCAGATCGCGACGCAGCCCATGCAGATCATCGATTCCCATCTGCAATTCGGCTTTCAAGTCGGAGAGACCAGCCGTGGATGCCGCTTTTATATTGGCAAAGCGCGATTCAAAGTCGAGGTCGATGAGACGCTGCCTGAACCCCGCAAGTTGGTTCTCCAGATGATCGTGGGATTGTTTCTGGGCGGCTCCGACCAATTCGATGATATCGTTTTCAACGGCATCGTAAGGTAGGTCGTCGCTTTGAGGCAGATTCTCCCTGCCCCGCTTCTCGCCTTTCTCCGCAAGCCGCATATCCGTTGCAATGCGCTGGACGTCAATGTCGGGGAATGACTCTGTCGTCGGCCTATAGGCATGCGGCGGCCGCAACAGCCGTTGCTTGAGCTTTTCCAGTGACCCGAACATTCCACCCCACGTACACTCTTCCGACCACCCGGATCGAGGCTAGCGGTAAGCTCCGGATTCTTCAACGAGTTTCGCCCAATCGAAAGTGGAGCTTTTGCGGACGCAAAAGCACGGCAATTCCATCAGAATGACTGTCTACTGCTAGGGAGCCGTATTTTACTCTGCGCCGTATACTGTATGGTCGCTGTCGCCGAAGGGCGGAGAAAAAGAGAGCGGGCATTCTGCTTCGCCAAACGCCGCCCCTCACCGCAACTCCACCCACACCGGCGCGTGGTCGCTGGCGCCGTCCTCACCGCGCACGTCGCGGTCGATGCCGGCAGCCTTGAGCTTGCGGGCGAGCTTCTTCGACAGGAGGATATGGTCGAGCCGCAAGCCCGCATCGCGCGGCCAGCGGTTCCGCCGGTAATCCCAGAAGGTGTAGAGCGTCTCTTTGGGGTACACCTTGCGCAGTGCGTCCGTCCAGCCTTGCTCGATGAGCGCCGCAAAGGCTGCCCGGCTTTCCGGCTGTACCAGCGCGTTATCGTCATAGGAGCGTGTGGCATAGATATCGCGCGGCTCGGGCACGATGTTGTAGTCGCCCGCCAGCACCACCGGCAGGCCGGTGTCGAGCAGTTGTGCCGCATGCGCGGCGAACCTGTCATGCCAGGCGAGCTTGTACTGGAATTTCGGTCCCGGTCGCGGGTTGCCGTTCGGCGCGTACAGGCAGCCGATGACGATTCCGTTCACCGCCGCCTCGATGTAGCGGCTCTGCCTGTCGGCATCGTCGCCGGGCAGCACATCGCGCGTCAGCACCGGCTCGGCGCCCCGCGCCAGTATGGCGACGCCGTTCCAGGTCGGCTCCCCCTTCCACACCGCGCCGTAGCCGGCATCGGCCAGGGCAGTGCGCGGAAACTGCATATCGCGCGCCTTCAACTCCTGCAGGCAGACGACATCGGGTCTTGCCGCCGCCAGCCAGGTCAGCAGATTCTTCAGTCGGCTGTTGACGTTATTGATGTTGAAGGAGGCGATTTTCATCGGCGGGTCAAGAGACGAGCTTGCCCGTCCAAGCCTTCACCGTTTCGGCCAGCGTCTTCAGATGATCGGCGGTCGAAAACCGCGAGATGCTCTTGCGCGGCTTCAGATCGTGATCGCCATCCTCCAACCATACGATCTCGATGCTGTCGGAGAGCCCATAGCCGGCAACCTCGTCGGGCGTGCCGAACTCGTCGCGCGTGCCCTGGAAGATCAGCGTCGGTATCGTCAACCCGGCCAGATGCTTGGTCCGCAACTGCTCGGGCTTGCCGGGCGGGTGGAAGGGATAGCCGAGGCAAAGCAGGCCCGAGATTTCGCCCCTGGCAAACATCTCGTCCGCCACCATCGAGGCGACGCGCCCGCCCATCGATTTGCCGCCGATGATCAACGTCCCGGTCACGCCCCTCGCCCTGAGGTCGGCGATCGCCTTGATGTATTCCGGGTTCACTGCCTCGGCGCGCGGCGGCGGCTTGCGGTGGCCATAGCGGCGGGACGCCATATAGTGGAACTCGAACCGCGCGACCTGAAAGCCTACTGCCGCCACCGCCTTGGCGGTGGCGGTCATCGAAGGAGAATCCATCGACGCGCCGGCGCCATGCGCGAGCAGGATGGTGACGGGAGCTGTGTCGTCGCCGTCGAAGAGGAAGGTGGTCATGGAATAGGGCTCCCGTGGCTCGGCGTTGGTGACCCCTTCTCCCCTTGTGGGACCCGAAGGGCGGGCGAGACCGTTGGCTCGCCCCGGGGGTGGTCTCGCGAAGCTCGGCCGGATGACGGGTGTTCCAGGAAACGCAAACGCCTCATTCCGACACGCACCCCTCAACCGTCTCGGCGCTGCGCGCCGATCCACCTTCTCCCACAGGGGAGAAGGAAAGAGCCTTAGCCCGCCGTCCGCGCCAGCTGCATGTCCACGAACTGCACGCCCTTGGCCGCAACTCCAGCCCACTCCGACTCCGCGTCGAGCTCCAGATACCGCGCCCACAGCCGCCGCGCTTCCAGCAAATTGCCGGCGTCGAATTCGAGCCGGGCGAGATTGAAAACCGGATCGGCGTAACTGCCGTCGAGCGAGATCGCCTTCCACAAGTGCCTTCGCGCCGACGCCGTCTTGCCCTCCTCGCTCATCAGCCCGGCGAGATTGAACCAGGCCTCGACGAAAGCCGGATCGAGCTTGATCGCGCGGGCATAGTCATGGGCCGCTTCCGCCGGGTGGCCGCCGGCGCGCAGGCAGTTGGCGCGGTTGAAGGCGGCGATCGCGTCGCCTGGATCGATGGCAAGGCAGCGCTGGTAGAGCGCGGCGGCACCATCATGGTCGCCGCCCTCCTCCGCCGCTTCGGCCTCGGCGAACAGCTCTTCCAGCGGATCGTCGTCGGAGGCGCCGAGATCGAACAGCAATTGCCCGTCGAGCTCGCTCTCGCCGCCGTCCAGATAGATCGCATCGGGCCGCCCGGATGCCGAGCCGACCGCGAGCGACTTGGCGGTGAGCGAAGCCACCGGGCCGGAACGATGCACCGAGCGCGCGATGGCGCCCCATGTCGCGCCACCGGCGACCAGCCCGGCATATTTGCGCGCCAGGATCAGGTCGCGGAAGGAGTAGGGTTCCGAGTCATGTTCGAAGGCATCGAACAGCGACAGGAGATCGAGGTCGGCGCCGGATAGCCGCGACTGATCGATCAGCGATTGCCGCGACAGCGAGGAGGCCTCAGGCGCCTTCATCAGTCCGAGCAGGCGCAGAAAACCGTTCTCGCTGAGCAATGCACGCCCGGCGCCACGCTCGGCGGCGACGCGGCGTTCGATGTCGGCATCGCCGGTCTTCGTGAGCCCGGCTTTGACCAGACCGGCCTTGACCAGCAGACCGCGACCGAACACGACATGCGTGGTGCGCCGGATGACACCGCGCCTGAGTTCGCCATGCTGGCGCGCGACCTCGCGCGCCGCCAGCCTGAGCGGAAACGCCGCCAGCGCGCCGATCGTGCCGAATATGGCGCCGGCTGGTGCCGTCACTTCTTGCTCTTGCCGACCGCCTTCAGCAGGTTGGCTTTCAGCGGATTCTCAGCAGCGCCGCCCGCGGCCGCCTTGGCCTTGGCGGCGGGCTTCTCGTCGGCCTTGCTCTTCGACTTGGCCGGCGGCTTCGACTGCGACTGCGACAGGCTCGCCTTCAGCGCATCCATCAAATTGATGACGTTGCCGCGCTCGGGTGCCGCCGCGATGATAGGCTTGTGGCCCTTCAGCTTCTCGCGGATCATGGCCATCAGCGCGATCTCGTAGCGGTCCTCGTAGTTCTTCGGATCGAAGGTGGTTTCCTTCTGCTTGATCAGCGCTTCGGCCAGTTGCAGCATTTCAGGATCCGGGTTGCCCGCAGGGATGTTGCCGAAATATTCAGCCGTGCCGCGCACTTCGTTCGGGTTCCTCAACGTACACACGAACATGCCGTTTTCGCGCGCGCCGATCGTCACCACGCGCTCGCGGCTGGACAGGACCAGCCGGGCGATCGCCAGCTTGCCGGATTTGCGCATGGCTTCGCGCAGCACGGCGAAAGTCTCCTCCGCCATCGCGCCGTCCGGCGCCATGTAATAGGGCGCATCCTGGTAGATGACGTCGACCTCGTCCTCGTCGACGAAGGCCTCGATGTTCATCGTGTGGTTGGATTCGATGCGCACCGCGTCGAGGTCGCTATCGTCGATGATGATGTACTGCTTGTCCTCGTACTCGTAGCCCTTGACCAGGTCCGAACGCTCGACCAATCCGAGCTCCGGATCGACCGGCTTCATGTTGATGCGGTTGTGGGTCTTCTTGTGCAACTGGTTGAACGAGATGCGCTCGCTGGCGCTGGTGGCGGGGTATAGCCGCACCGGACAGCTCACCAGACTGAGCTTGAGGTAACCTTTCCAACTTGCCCTGGGCGCCATGATGAACTCCTACGCGGCCATGCACTGAAACTTTTCGCAGCGCTTTCGTCCGAAGGACGAACAAGGCTGCGCAAATCCTACACCGACCCCGCACCTTACCGGCAAATCCTGACGAAATGTTTTAGGACGCCGAAAGGGCCGCGAGTAGAGAATAATTCAAATTGTCAAAAGCGTCGATGGACTTGGGTTTCCTCGCCCCCGCGAAGCGGGGGAGAGGAAACCAATTTATTTGAACGTGGGCAAATCCCGAGCAAACTCGTCGATCTCAGCCCACGGATCGCCCGACGTTTCCAAGAGTCCCGGCAGCGACGCATAGTTCAGGTCCTGCGGCGCGTCGATCGTCTCCAGATCCGCCCAGCTCACCGGCGTCGAGGCCGGCAGGTTGGTGCGGGCGCGCAGCGAATAGGGTGCGGCGGAGGTGTGGCCGCGCGCGTTGCGGTGATAGTCGATGAAGATGCGCTTCTTGCGGTTGTCCTTGCCCATTGTGGTGGTGAAGGTGTCAGGCGCGCTTGCCGCCAGATGCGTGGAAATAGCGCTGGTCGCCTGGTGCAGCGTCTTCCAGTTCTGCCTGGCGGTCACCGGCACGGTGATATGGATGCCCTTGCCGCCCGAGGTTTTGGCGAAGGGCACCAGCCCCAGCTCCTCCAGTTCGCCCTTGATGTGCACGGCGGCCTCCACCACTTCGCGCCAGGAGATCCCTTCGCCCGGATCGAGATCGAAGACGATTTGGTCGGGCCTGTCGAGGCTGGTGCGATGCGTACCCCAGGTGTGGAACTCGACCACGCCGAACTGCGCCAGCGCCAGATAGCCCTTTGCGCCCTCGACCGAGAGGTAGGATTTGGTCTCACCCTCGGAATTGGTCGCCTCGAAGGTGGCAACCGAAGGCGGCATGCCGGTGAAGGCGTGGCGCTGGAAGAAGCAGTCCTTCGGCAGGCCGGTCGGGCAGCGCACCAGCGATACCGGGCGCCCGAGAATATGCGGCAGCATGAAATCGCCGACCAGCGCGTAGTAGACGGCGATGTCGAGCTTGGTCGGCCCGGTCTTGCCGAACAGCCGCCTGGTCGGGTTGGTGACCCAGATCGTGGCGAGGTCAGCCTCCGCGATCAGCCGCTTGCGCTTGGCCGAAACCGGCGTCGAGAGGCCGACATCCCTGAGGCCGCGAAACACCGCATGGCGCAGAGCATTGTCCGCCGTGCGGTTGGCGTAATGGATATGGGCTGAAAACAGCGGCTTCACCCAATGCATCTCGCGCATGATTTCGCGCGGCGCGCCTTCGGGCGCCATGGCGCCTGATGTGAGCGGCTCCAGCCGGGCCAGAAGATCGGCCGCGGTCTCGGCGTCGAAGCCGGTGCCGACCTTGCCGCGATAGTGAAGCTCGCCGTCCTCGAATTCGGCAAGGCCAAGCGCCGCCAGCCCCTCGGCTGCATCCGAAACCGTGTAGCCGGCGATGACGAAATCGCCGGTTTGCAGCGCCTTGGTCTTGGTCCAGCTCTTCGTGCGGCCGCTCTGGTAGGCCGCGGTTGCGCGCTTGGAGACGACGCCTTCCAGGCCAAGCTCCGAGGCCTGGTCGTAAAGCCCCTGCCCGTCGCCGCCCACGTGATCGCTGTACTGGATCGCGGAGTTGGCGCGCAGGCCGGCGAGCAGTTCGGCCAGCAGCGCCTTGCGCCTTTCCAGCGGCGCCTTGCGCAAATCCCAGCCGTCGAGATGCAGGAGATCGAAGGCGTAGAAATGCAGCTTGCTGCCGGCGCCCTCCGCCAGCGCGTCCTGCAGAAGCGCGAAGCGGGAAATGCCCTTGCCGTCGAGCACGACGATCTCGCCGTCGATGATGGCCTCCCGGCACGGCAGCTTGGCGAAGGCATGCGGCAGATCGCCATAACGCTTGGTCCAGTCGATGCCGCCGCGGGTGATCAGCCTGACCTCGCCACCTGTCATATGCGCCATGGTGCGGTAGCCGTCGAACTTGATCTCATGCAGCCAGGACTCGCCGGTGCGGTCGCAAGGATCGTCACCGCCCGGCGGTTTCGGCACCTGTGTCGCCAGCTGCGGCTCTATGCGGGCGGCGGGAGAGGCCTTGACCGCGCCGGGCAAGGCGCCGGGCTTCAGCGTGCCGGGCCTTGGCGCAGCCTTGGCCGGCGGCGGCGCCACCAGCTCCTCGATACGGCGGCCGGATTTCACGCTCTCCGGCCGCTCTTCGAGGATGTCGAGCGTGGGATTGGAAGCGAGATCACGCTCCTTGAACAGAAGCCAATTCTTCTTGCCCTCCTCTTCGCCGGGCTTCGGCTTCAGCCTGGTCAACATCCAGCCGCCATTGAGCTTTTTCCCGGCCAGCCGGAACTTGAAGGCGCCGGTGCGCAAGCTCTTCTCGACATCCTCCATCGGCGCCCAGCTGCCCGTGTCCCAGACGATCATCGGCCCGCCGCCATACTCGCCTTCGGGAATGACGCCCTCGAAGTCGATATATTCGAGCGGATGGTCCTCGGTCTCGACCGCCAGCCTTTTGTCGGCCGGATTGAGCGAAGGTCCGCGCGGCACCGCCCAGCTCTTCAGCACGCCGCCGACCTCAAGGCGCAGGTCGTAGTGATCCGCCGTGGCATGGTGCTTGTGGACGACGAAGCGGTTGCCCTCCTCGGCGATCAACCCACCCGCCGGTTCCGGCGTCTTCGAGAATTCGCGCTTGGCGCGGTAAGGTTTGAGCTTGGAGGGCGTCGTCATGGCATCGACCGTCGCAAGCCAGCCAATTGCAACAACAGAGCGCCATGCCTGCTCGAACGGTCCGATGCGGCATGTATCAGGGTGACTAGCCGAAACGTCGCTGCCAACCAGTCACCACGCTCAATCGTCGGCCGCCGGCGTCAGTTCGAGCTCAGCGGGCGACAGGCCCTGCCGCAGCTGGCTCAAGCGGAATTCGTCGACCCAGTAGGCCTCGCCATCGACCAGCACGCGCGCCCTATAGGTGCCGCCTGAAAAACTCTGCGCAGTGATGTAGACCTTGTGGCGGTCGAGCGCCTTGCGCACCGCGGCACGCTTGGAGTTCTGGCTGCTCACGGCACTGGACATGCGCTTCGCCCTCGGTCGCCCTGACACGGAACTCGACCGCTCTTCGCGGTCCGGCGACTGGCCCCAAGGATGGCGGAGAGCGGCGCGGGTGTCAATTTCTTCGCCGCGGCGGCTTCCCTGCAAGACGCAAGCATAGCCGACGGCATTGGCTCGATTATGTCCGCGAACCTGTGGGCTGGAACAATATGACATCTTGTTTGGCATATGCGCCGAGGCGGCTCGGCGCTTCTGCTTTCCGCATTGTTAACCTCGGCGCGCCTAGGAATAGGGCGGGCTCCGGCCGCGGCGCCAATGCGTCAGAGCGGCGCGGGGATGGCGCGGCCATCCAGGAGAACAAGGTTCATGACCGCTTCCGTGCGAAGCAATGACTGTGAAGTGGCTGTTGTCGGCGCCGGACCTTTCGGACTTGGCGTCGCCACGGCGCTCAGGGCAGCTGATGTAGACGTGCTTGCCTTTGGCAGCCCGATGGGCTTTTGGCGCGAGAACATGCCTCGGGGCATGCGGCTTCGCTCGCCCTGGCGCGCAACCTTTATCGGCAACCCGAACGGCCCGCTCTCCCTCGATTCCTACGCCAGCGGCCAGCGCGTCCAATTGCGCGAGCCATTGCTGCGGCAAGATTTCGTCGACTATGGAATGTGGGTTCAGGCTCAGGCGGTTCCGGATCTCGACACGCGCATGGTGAGCCGTGTCGAACGGACCAATGCGGGATTCCGGCTGATCCTTGCCGACGGCGATGCGGTTCGCGCCGGCCGCGTCGTCGTCGCCATGGGCCTGAAGAACCAGGAACTGGTGCCCGCCGCCTTCACCGGCCTGCCCTCCGAACTGGTCAGCCACACCAGCGCGCACATTGGATTCGAAGCCTTTGCCGGCAAGCATGTCGCCGTTGTCGGACGCGGACAGAGCGCCTGCGAATCCGCCGTCCTGCTGAGAAAGGCGGGAGCCGACGTCGAACTCGTCTGCCGGGGCGACATCCATTGGCTGGGCGCGCCGTCCAGCAGCCGGGGCCGCAATGTGCTCGGCGCCGCCGAGGAACTCCTGGCGTCGCCCTCGCGCGTCGGCCCGTTCCCGCTGTCCTGGCTGATCGAGGCGCCGGGTCTCGTGCATGGTTTGCCGGCGGCGGCGCGACGCTGGGTCAATGCGCGTGGCCTCAGGGCCGGCGCGTCAGGCTGGCTGCGGCCGGACTTCGGCGGCATCGAGGTCAAGGCCGGCCGCGTGATCGTCGGCGCCTCCGCCAGCAACTCCGGACTAGACTTGCGGTTCGAGAACGGCTCGACCGCTTACGATCACGTCCTGCTCGCGACCGGCTATCGCATAGACATCGGCAAGCTCGGGCTCTTCGCCCCCGATTTCCTCGATGCGATCGCCTGCCGCGACGGATCGCCTGTCCTTTCCACGGGACTGGAATCGAACATTCCCGGCCTGCATTTTGTCGGCGCCAGCGCGGTCGCGAGTTTTGGCCCGTTGATGCGTTTCACCGCCGCCACCCCGTATGCGGCGCAGGCCGTCACCCGTTTCATACGCACTGCCAGAAGCAAGGGGCAGAACGCACGGCGCTCCACCGTGAGACTGGGCGAAGCCTCGGTTCCCGCCGGCCCGAAGCCGCGTTGAGCATCGCGGGCCCCGCCATGTATCAGCGCGATCAGGCGGGGCTCTCGCCTGTCAAAGCGGAAGAGCTGGGCAACCGGCCGTGCCGGACAGCATGTGAGGATGTAGGCTTGGCGACGTCAGGCGCAGTGTTTCTTGGGGGCGCGCACGGCACGCTTGCCCTGGCGCGCAGCCTCGGCGCGCAAAAAGTGCCCCTCACCTACATCACCAATGATTCGCCGCTGCCGGGCTGGTCGCGATTTGTCGGAGCCACCATCCGCTGGCCCGGCCCAAACGATGAGCGGGCACTGCCGTTTCTGCTGGAAGCGGCGCCTAAACACCGGCTGGAGGGATGCCTCCTGATCCCGGCCGCCGATCCAGAGGTTCGCCTGGTCTCGGAAAACCTCGCCGCCCTGTCGGCGATCTATAAGATCTTGCTGCCTTCCTGGGATGCGTTGCAGTGGGTCTGCGACAAGCCGTTCCTCTACAGGCGGGCAACCGAGTTGCGGCTGTCCATTCCAAGGACCTATGACATCGCGTCCATGGCGCAGGCCTCATCCCTGGACATGGTTTTTCCGGTCGTTCTCAAGCCTCACATGGGCGGCGGCAACACCCGCATCGCCAGGGCCAAGGTCGTCCAGGCCGACGACAGGGCCTCGTTTCTTGCCGCCTATCGCGACGCGGCCGAACAGATCGGCGGCCAAAACGTCGTCGTGCAGGAGCGCGTGCCGGGCGGGGGAGAAAGCCAATTCTCTTACGCCGCGCTCTGGAACGAGGGCAAGCCGATCGCGGAGTTCACCGCGCGCCGCTCGCGGCAGTATCCGGTCGACTTCGGCTATACCAGCACCTTCGTCGAGATCGTCGACGAGCCCCGCGCCGTCGCTGCCGCGCGCACATTGCTGTCGTCGATCGGCCATAGCGGCCTGGTCGAGGTCGAATTCAAGCACGATTGTCGCGACGGCACGCTCAGGCTTCTCGACGTCAATCCGCGCCCCTGGTCGTGGTTCGGACTTTGCGCGCCTGCCGGCGTCGACCTGGGGGCGATGCTGTGGGAGACAGTGAACGGCCGGGCCACCGCAGCCGCTACCGCTCGCCCGGGAACGGCATGGATGTATCTGGCCCGCGACGCTGTTTCATCCGTGACGCTGATGCTGGGCGGCAGGCTTGGCATCGCGGCCTATGTCAACTCCTTCGCGACGGTTCGATCCTGGGCGGCGTTCGCCTCAAACGATCTGCTGCCGGGGCTGATCGAGCTGCCGCTGACGGCATGGCGGGTGCTGACGAGACGGCTGCTGAACCCGGCCGGCCGCCGGCGCTGACAAGATCGCTCTTTATGACGGCCGGTAGTCGAAGATCGCGTAATCGATGGTCCGCACCGCGTCGAGGAAACGCGGCATGGGCGGCGTCACGCGTTGCTGGAAAGACCCGGCATCGTGGATGGCGGGCTTCGCCCATTCGATGGCTCTGTGGCTCGAACTGCCGTAAACGACGAGGCAGGGCCGCGGGTGCCGTTCCAGCGACGACATGAGATTGCCCAGCACGATTTCGAACACGTCCCTGGAAAAGGGATTGTAGAAATAGACCAGCAGCGGCGTCGGCGGGAACTCATACGTCGCGGCATCCGCTTCGATGACTGCAATCTGGCGGCATTTCTGGGCCGGGCTCTTGTATCGCTCGATGTTGCGCCGGGCGATTGCGACGAGCTCCCGCGCGAACTCCACACCGACAATCGCGGCGAACGGATAGTGCGAGGCCAGCAGGAGCGTGCGCGACTTGCCCGAACCGATATCGATGAAGGTGTAGTCTGCGAGATCGTCCGCCAGCCTGTCCATGATGAAGGCGAAGGATCTGGGCGACGTGCAGACGCATTCATTGCCCTGGTCCCGGTGCGGTCCGACGACATCGAGCGCGTCGAGCCGGATCGAACCCGCCGTATCGACGCCATTGTCGCGATCCCACTGGCGCGCCAGCCGGTCGGCAACGAGATGGCGGATGTTGCGTGCGACGAAGCGGCCGCTGTCACCGAGGCCATGCCGCCGCACGAGCCGGAACGGTTCGAGGATTCCTTGCTGCCGGACGAACCGCAGCGCCCTTGCGATGCGTCCCCTCGAGCGGTCCTGCAAATCGATGCTGTACGTTTTACGGTTCATTGCGGATCGGCTCGGTTGCCTGTCAGCGCAAGCGGCGCAGGCCGCGTACCAGGCCTTGGCCGGCCTTGAGCAGCCGCGGTTTGGAGCGAATGAAAAGCTCGATCCGGCAGCGCAGCGAAATATAGGCGGTGGCGCCCCATCCCCGCAGCGTCATCGACTGGCACAGTTCGGCCAGGACCGAACTGGTGGCGCCGATGTGCTCCTTATAGCCCTGGCTGCCAACCGAAAGGTCGAAATAGTCGAACCCGTGCCCGCGCCCCCACATCATCAGCTTGCCGAACATCGTCAGTCCCGGCGGGGCGACGGCATTCTGGTCGATCCCGAGCAACAGGGTATGGAGCGTGCCTTTCCTGACCAGTACATAGATGACGGCGAGCCAGGCTTCCCCTCCGCGTAGTCCGAAGATGCGCACCGAGCCGTCGGCCAGGCCATGCAGCGCGGCATCTCGGTAGAAGTCGACGACGGGTTCCTGCGTCAAAAGGTCGAAACGGCCGAGCTCGCGAAACCGCTTCAGTCGCAGTTCAAGGAGCGTGTCAAAGAGCGTTTCCGTAAGCGCCGGCGTGTCGGCCTCGACCAGGCTCAGGCCGCCGAGCTTTTCGAGGCGGCGGCAATGCTTGTGAAAGCTCTTGGCGAAGGAGGGCCTGCAGATGCGCTTGATAAGCGTTTCCGGTTCGCCGTGCAGGACAAGGCCGGAGGTGATCTGGAGGGAATCGTGCGCCGCCGAAAGCAGCGCCAGAGGATTGGCGACTCGTTGGATCTGTTGCGGGATTCCCAAGATATGGATGCGATCCGCCGGTGGCAGCACGGCGCGGACTGCCGCCCATGCGGCGTCGGCGCCTTGCCTGGTCCATGCCCTGTCATCCGCCAGCAGCGGTGCCGAATAGTCGCAGACGCCGCAGCTCAACCATTCGATCACGGAGTGGCCCAGCGCCCGGCGCCGCATCAGCGGCAAAAGCATGACCGGCGCGCCCGTGGCGGCGTCGTTGACCTCGACGACAAGCAGTTCCGCACCCTTGGGCATCAGCCGTTTGGCGATCCCCTCGACCCACGCATAATGCTGATGCGCGGTGCACACGCCATCGGCCTGAAATCGCAGCCAGAGCGGCTTTACAGTGTCGAGGCTGGTGTGCAGCCGGGCTTTGAAGCGCGCGGCTGTACCGGCGCTGGCGGCAGTCGGGGACAATAACCCGTCGGATAGATCCGTCTTGGGAGCCGTTCCCGTGGCTTGCCACATGCTTCTCCTGTCCTCCCGGCCGGCCATAAACATCGTCCGCGCAAGCAGTGTAAATCCCGCCAACTCAGGACCGCCCCGGGCAGCCGTGCGTTGGAGCGCACGAAAGCCACGGTTGCGGACCAATGGCAGCGCTTGCGATACCCCCGCATCGTAAACCACGGCAAAGTTCGGTCAGGACCAGACCTTTGGCGCCATTATGTTCGTTGCTTTCGCCTACCGGCCGATGGCCGAACTAGTCGAACCTTTGCCCGCGTGCCCAGCTCGTCGACCTGCCATGAGGCCCGGTGAGACGTTGGGCACTTGCGCTCAGGTCGATCGCTAGCATCAAAGCATGAACGGTGCGTTGATGGACACTCAGAAATTGCACCGATCGGTCGTGCCACGTCGGGGCCATTCGTGAGACCACGCCGACGACAAACGGGGCCTTCCCGCCGCGTGCGTCCGTTACACCCTCACTGCCTCGCCTGCCACCGGTCTCTGCTACCGTTTTACCGGGGCGAACGGGACCGACCGCCGCCACCCGCCCAACCAGCTGTCGCGCCGCTGGTCCGGGTGCTCGATGTTCCATATGCGGTGACGCGCGAAATACCATGATGCGGCAAGGACGAAGATTTCGGAGACCGCGGAACCCAACAGCGACCACGGCGGAGGCGCGATTGCCAGCAGGATTGCGATCAGCGCCAGCCCCACGACTGCGCCACCGGTCGTGATGAAGGCGACGGTCCGGAAATCGCCGAGGATCTCAAGGATGATGCGAGGCATGACATAAAGCATGACCGGGATGAAATTCGCGATCACGAAAAGTCCGATGAATCCGACCGAGGCATCCTGGAGGGCCTGGGATTTTATCATCGGCAGGACGAATAGGATGGCACATCCATAGACGAGGCCACCGATCCCCATGACCAGCGACCAGATCTTCGCTTGCGCCCAGACACGACCTGTTTCGTTGTTGCGCATCAGCTTCGCCAGCTCCGGCTGCGTCATGTTGAAGAGAGCAAGGCTGATGATGCGCAGTGGGGCAAACAGCACGAGGACCGCCGCCAGCGGTGCGTAAGCGGCGGGTCCGGCAATGCCCGCGACCAGCAGGGCCAGGCATTGACCCTGGATGTTTGTGGTGGTCGCGCTGAACGCCGACCAGCGCAGCTGCGGCCAGAGCCTTGTATAGCGGCGGCGCGTCGGCATGCGGAAGCTGATGCGAGGTGTGCGGCGCGCCAGCCGAACCAGGACGACGATGCCGAGCAGATTTGCGGCCGCAAGCGCATAAAACACGGTTTGCAGCGCGTCCTTCGCCAACCACATGGTCAGTCCGGTCAGGATGATGCCGGTAATCGTGAAAGCGGCGTCGCTGATGGAGACGCTCACCTGCTGGCGCCGAGCGAACAATGCCGTGCGCATGTGGCTGCGCAGCGACCATGCGCCGACGAAGCAGCCCGCGGCGATGCCGCTCGGATCGCCCAGCAGATGCATTAGGATCGCCGTGCCGACCGCCATCAGCAGCGACACTACCAAAGCCGCTGTTCCGAAGGCCACGTCATGGGCATCGACGCCGGCACTGTTGGTGCTCTTGCCCATCCATATCGAGGCGGGGACGGCAGTGAGCGAGCGGATGTACGACAGGCCGACGCCGCCCATCACCATGCCGATGGCGAAGAGACCGTAACCTTGCGCCGACAGTATGTGCAGCAGCGCGATGTTGAGGGCAAAGTGAAAGCCGCTCTGCATCGCCTCGCCGCCGACCATCAGCACGAGGCGTCGCAGCAGATGGACCGGGAATTTCACGGCCGGGTCTCCGCCTGGCGGGCGGTTGCCGGCCTGCCCGGCCTCGCCATCGTCACTTTCAGCTTGTCGGCGGCGATCGCCGCGATCGCGGCCGCTGCGACCGGTTCGCTGAAGACTGTCTCGTAGCGCGCACGGCCGGCGGCAATAAAACCGCGCCAGGCCTCGGGCCGCAGGATGATCGCCTGCAATTTCGCGGCAAGGGCGGCGGCGTTGTTCGGCGGAACATGCCAGCCGGTCTCCCCGTCGCTGACCACCTCGACCAGCCCGCCGATCGCCGATACCAGTGGCGGCCGACCATAGGCCATCGCCTCGATGGCGACGCGGCCCAGCGATTCCGGGCGCCGCGACGGAACGGTGACGATGTCGGCCCAGCGGTAGTGTTGCGAGGGGTCCGATATGAACGGCAGCACGCTGACGCGATCGGCCAATCCCATGGTGTTCACCAGCTCGGCCAAGGCCAGTTCGCGCTCGGTGCTTTCGAAAGCGCCGCCCACCAGCCGCACTTCTATGCGCGAGCGCAATTCCGGCGGCATCGAGGCGACCGCCTCGAGCAGCACCTCCTGGCCCTTGATCCTGTTGATGCGGCCGAGCAGCAGCACCCGCAACGGCCGGCTGCCGTCATAGTGCATCGGCTCGACCGCAGGCGGGCCGGCAACGCCATTATAGACCACATGCGTGCGTGAACGTCCGGCAATGCCGAAAGCGGCGCGCGTGGCGCGTGAATTGAAGATCAGGTCGGCATGGCTCCAGCGCATCAAGGCGACCAGGATCGTGCGCATGAAACCTTCGGGGATCTCGTGGATATGCAGGACAGCCTTGTGAGGCAGCAGGCGGGCGGCCAGCGCATAGTCGGCCACGATCGAGGTGTTGACATAGACCAGATCGCATTGCCTCAAACGTCGCCATGCCCGCCATAAGGCCAGCGGCAGGCGCGCCATCTCGACGGTCGCGAGGCGCAGGATGGCTTGGCGCCGCAACACCCAGAGCGGCTCGAAGACGATCCGGCTGGCATGCGGTTCGAGGATCTGCACGATCGGCCCGCTGCGCGGCAGCACGACTTCGATGTCGGCGGACGGAAACGCGGCGCGCAGGGCTGCGACGCTTTCCGCGAAGCTTCGGTCGGAGCCATAGAGTTCGTAGCCCTGATGAACGCAGGCAATCCGCATCTTAATATCCCGCCAGGTTCATACCCCATCCAGCATCGCGCGAGGCGGATGGCTGCCGAAGTCCAGGAGCAAGGATCATGCCCGGTCCGCTTCCCAGGCGGTTAGGCCGAGGAACCCCGGCAACGCCTCGTTTCGATACAGATACGCCCGGAAAGTTGACCGATAATGAAACAACTCCGGCGTTTGGTAAGAATTTTTTACGACGTTCTGCGACAGTTGCTCCCACTCTTGCCCGGCTGGAAGTCGCAGGGTGGGTTCTGGTGCAATGAACATTCCGGAAAGTCCCGTCGGCCATGACATCAAAGCCTTCCATCCTGATCCTGGGAACGCGCGGCATACCCGCGGCCCACGGCGGTTTTGAAACCTTCGCCGAGAAGCTGGCGCTTTTCCTCGCCGGACGCGGCTGGAAGGTCGGCGTTTACTGCCAGGACGAGGTCGATCAAGTCGAGCACAGGGTGCGCAGCGAAACCTGGCGCGGCATCGAACTCATCCACATCCAGGTCGCCTCGAAAGGTCCGCGCGCGACGCTGGAATTCGACTGGCAATGCGTGCGCGATGCCGTGCGGCGGCCCGGCGTGTGCCTCGTGCTGGGTTACAATGGCGCGCTTTTCCTGACCTGGCTCAGGCTGATGCGGCGCAAGATCATGACCAACATGGACGGCATCGAATGGCGCCGCCCCAAATGGGGCCTGTCGGCGCGAAGCTGGTTCTGGCTCAACGAATGGATCGGCGCCTGGACCTCGCATCGCCTCGTCGCCGATCATCCTGTCATCGCCGATCATCTGGCGACACGCCGGCCGCGCAGCGCGATCGTCACCATCCCCTATGGCGGCGATCCGGTGACGACGGCGCCGGAGGCACCGGTCAGGGCGCTCGGGCTCGAACCTGGAAAGTACCTGATCTCGATCGCGCGCATCGAGCCCGACAACAACATCCTGCCGATCGTCGAAGCCTTTTGCAGCAAAAAGCGCGACATGAAGCTGGTGGTGCTTGGAACGCTCTCAGATGAAATCCCCTATCACGCCGCCATCCGCAAGGCCGCGAACGGCTCGGTGGTTCTGCCCGGGGCCATCTATGACCAGGCGACCGTGAAGGCGCTGCGGTACCACGCGCGCGCCTATATGCATGGCCACACGGTCGGCGGCACCAACCCGTCATTGGTCGAGGCGCTGGCGGCCGGCAACATGGTGATCGCCCACGACAATCCCTACAACAGGTGGACCGCGGGCGCCGCCGCCCTCTATTTCACCGATACCGGCACTTGCGCCGGCCGGATCGATCGGGCCATCGAAGACGACGCCCTGGTCGAGAGTTGCGGTGAGGCCGCCAGGGCGCGCGCCCGCGAAGCCTTCCGCTGGGAAGACGTGCTGCTGGCCTACGAGAATGAAGCCTTCCGGCTGCTCGGCGTCGTCGCCGGCGAGGCCATCCCGGTCGACCATCCCTCGCACGCATGACGACGTGGTCGCGCCGGCGGGTTCTCGGAGCGGCGCTGTCCACGGCGGCGTTGTTCGCGCCGCTTTCTCCCGTGTCGTCCAGCCTGGCCGCCACCGGCGAATGGCGCTTCCGGCGCGGCGTCAACGCCTTCCCCTGGTTTTCGCTGACGCGCGAATTCCCCGCACCCCGTACCGACTACGACTGGCCTCCATTCCAGCAGCGGCCGGTCCCGACGGCGGCCGATCTGCGCAGGCTGCGCGCGACGGGTCTCGATTTCATCCGCCTGCCGGTCGATCCTGGCCCGTTCCTGGCCGGCGATGCCGGCACGCGCGGCCGTTTGCTGGCGATGCTCGATCGGGCGGTCACCGCCGCTCTCGACGCCGACCTCGGCATCATCGTCAACGTGCAGGCCAATAGCGCGACCCACTATTGGAATCCGGACCGCATGGTCTCCAGCACTGCCGCGCCCGCCTTCGATCTCTATCGGACGCTGATCGGCGAGCTTGCCGGCCGGCTGGCGCGGTTTCCATCGGGCAAGGTCGCGCTGGAGCCGGTCAACGAGCCGCAGCAATCCTGCGAGTCCAACGTCTGGTCGCAGGTCCAGTTCGCGCTCCTGACCGAAGCCAGGGCATCGTCCGTTACCCTGCCGCTGGTCGTGACCGGTGGCTGCGGCTCCATGGTGAGCGGGCTGACCGCGCTCGATCCGGCGCCGCTCTCGCGCTTCGAACCGATCCTGTTCACCTTCCACTTCTATGAGCCCTACCTGTTCAGCCACCAGGGCGCGCCGTGGATGAGCGAACCCGTCTACCGTTCGCTCAACAACGTGCCGTGGCCCGCCTCGGCCGGTTCGCTCGAGGCGACGCTAGCTTCGGTGCGGGCGCGCATGGCCGAGGACGCCGAAACCTCCGAAGCGGACAAGAAAGCCGCCTACGCGGAAACCGAGCGCGTGCTGAAGGTCTATTTTGACGCCCAGCCCGGCCGCTGGTTCATCGACAGATACCTTAGCCAGGCGCGCGATTGGGCGGATAGCCATGACATCGCGCCCGAACGCATCATCATGGGCGAGTTCGGCGCGCTGCGCACCGACGCCCGCTACGTCGCCGCGCCCGATCCCGACCGCGCCCGCTACATCGCCGACGTCAGGCAAAGCGCAGAGTCGTTCGGCTTTGCCTGGGCCTTCTGGGCCCTCTTCGACGGCATGGGCATGATGGACGACACCACGCGCGCCCTGGACCCGGCGATGATCGAGGCGCTTGGGCTGGAGATGCCGGGCTAGACGGCCTATCCCCGTTGCTTGTCCTTGCTTCCGTCAAGCGGAGGCAGCGATTGCCGAGGCGAAGTCGCGATATGGGCGCAGTGGGCGTCCGAGCAAGGCAGTCAGGCGCTCGACGTCGCCGGCCTCAGGCAGCATCCCGTCGGTCAAGAACCGCTCGCCCATCAGGCGCATGTCGTAGGCCATCCAGGCGGGCAAGAGCTGCTTGAGATTTTGCTCGAAGCCTTCGGTATTGTCGCCGCCGTAGTTGATCGGGCGGCCAAGCACCTCTGACCAGATTGCGGCGATATCCGTCCCGGTCAGTGTCTCCGGGCCGACGAGGTTGATCCGGTCGAGCACAAGCGGCTCCGCAGACTGTTCGCGGCGCAGCAGCTCGAGGGCGGCGATCTCCGCGATATCACGCACGTCGATCATGGCGAGCCCTTTGGCGCCGATCGGCATTGGGTAGGTGCCGTAGCCGGTGATGACGTCTTCGATCATCAGATCGTTCTGGATGAAGTAGGCCGGGCGCAAGATCGTAGCCTTGAAGTCCATCTCCTCGATCATCCGCTCGACGCCGAACTTGCCCGCGAAATGGGGTACGTTCACATAGACGTCAGCGTGGACCACAGACAGATAGACGATCCGCTCGATGCCGGTAGATCGGGCGACGTTGAGCGCGACCAAAGCTTGGGTGAATTCGTCCGGTACCACGGCGTTCAAGAGGAACAGAGTGGAGATTCCGGACATGGCTTTCCGCAGCGAATCGACATCGAGAAAATCGCCTTGCACGACGGAGACACCTGCCGGGAAGTTGGCTTTCGACGCATCGCGGACGAGAGCACGCACATCGGCGTCGCGCTTGACGAGATGTTCGACGACTTGGCGCCCAATATTGCCCGTGGCGCCGGTAACGAGAATGGTCATGATATTTCTCCTGTTGGATTGCTTGACACCTCCAATATGTGTGGCTCACTAGCAGCCCAATAGGCGGAAATTTTAGACACGTCGTCTCACTGGTGGAACACACATGGACCTCCTTGCCCTCGCCGATTTCAATCTCGTTGCCCGTCATGGCGGCTTCGGCAAAGCGGCAAGGGCCACCGGCCGGCCCAAGGCAACCCTGTCCCGGCGCGTTGGCGAACTGGAAAGCAGTCTTGATCTGCGCCTGTTTGAACGGGGTGCGCGTAACCTCAAGCTCACCGAAGAAGGACGGGCGCTCTTCGAGCGGACGGGAGCGTTGCTCGCCGAACTCGACGAGACCGCTTCGGCGATTGCCTCGGGCGGTCAGAGACCGAAGGGGAAGCTGCGGATCAGCGCGCCTTTGCATTTTTCTCAGACCGCAATGGGAAGGATCGCTGCGGGTTTCGCCCTCAAATATCCGGAGGTGAGGCTGGAGGTCACGACCGAGGACCGGGCCGTGGACATGATCGAGGAAGGCTACGACCTGGTGATCCGGGTCAATCCGGATCCCGACGAAAGCCTGGTCGGACGGGCGTTTCTGCGCGATCGCCTGGTCGTGGTGGCTCGCCCCGACCTTCCTCGCCCGACCGGTGGACTCGCCGCTCCTGGCGTTGCGCGCGGGGCAGGCGATCTGCAGACATTGCACGTGAAGACACAAGGCGGCCGGTCAACGATCACGATCGAGCCGGTCGTCGCTTTGTCGACGCTCATCATGGTCCGGGACGCGGTGCGGGCCGGCGTCGGTGCGGCACGTCTTCCCATTTCGTTGGTGAGCCACGACCTGGCTGACGGCACACTGGTAAGTTGGGGGGAGATCGACGGCCCCGAGATCGCTCTATGGACGCTCTACCCCTCTCGACGGCTGCTCAGCGCGCGAGTGTCGGCGTTCATGGACTTTCTAAAACAGGCCTTCCCAAACGGGACGCCCGACGAACTGGCTGCCTATATTGGCAGGTGACGACCGTGCCCGCTTTCGGGCGTGGAAAGTCCTAAGAAGCGCTTTCCCGGCGTCATGGCTGAGCCCCATGTCACATGCGATCCGTCTTTGCGAAACACAGGGGATCAGCCGCTAACGGCGGAGAGGCTGCGCTCTTCGCCGGTCGTCTCCAATTGCGCGCACTGCTTGCGCCTCTTGCCGCGCCACGGCCCGCGCCGGCCGGTACAGCACCAGCGCCAGCACCACGAATTTGGTCAACAGCGTCGTCTTGGAGGCGAGGGTCTCGGAGGTGTTGAGCAGGATCAGCCAGCCCAGCATGGGCAGCCAGATGCCGGGATGGCAGCGGCGTGCCACCTCATGCATGAACAGCACGAAGCCGAACAGCATCAGCAGGGTAAAGAAGGCGCCCTGATAGAGCACCATGCGTATGATCGGGTTCTCGATGCCTTGTTCCAAGCCGTTGATGCGGCGCATGCTTTCGATCAGATCGATATCAGGCCCCACGATCAGGTCGCCCAGCCCTAGATTCTTGAAGAGGTCGAACATTTCGACGCGGGCATTGGCGCTGCCGCTGTCGGACACGAAGCGTTCCAGCAGCGCGTCGAAGAAGCCATAGGAAAAGAGAAGGGCGACCGCCACCGGCAGCAGCGTGGCGAGCAGGACCGCAAGGGCCGCGCCCAGCAGGCTGACGCGTCCATGCCGCAGATAGGCCACGCCCCTGAAAAGCAGATAGATGCCGCCGAGCGCGAGCGTGATCACCATCGCCGAACGTCCGCCGAAGGCGACCAGCGCCGCGGTTTGCAGGCCGATCAGCGAAAGCCGCAGCGGCATCGACAGCGACCGTGAGCCGGAGAGCAGCGCCAGCACATAGACCGCGGTGATCGTGGCATTGGCCAGCGGATGGCCCTGAAGCGCGGTCGAGCGCAGGTCCGTGAACACCTCGCCGTCGAGCCGGTAGGGAAACACCAGCGTCTTGGTCGCGAACTCGAACAGCGCCAGCACCGCATTCGCCGACATCACCGCGTGAACGACCGTCTGCAGCCGCGCGAAGGTCCGGTCGTCGTCCTCGGCCAGCATCAGCACCAGCAGCGCCGCCGTCACGAACGTATCGACCATGCCCGCCATGCCCGGGCGATGCCTGACGACGACCACCACCAGGAGCACGACCGAGATGACCGCCATCAGCGCGCTGGCCGGCCGCCGGTCGGCAACGGCAGCCATATAGCCGACCGGATTGCCGAACGTGCATGAACGCCAGGCAAACACCAGCACCAGGAGATAGGTCGACGGATGGATCTTGGTGGCCGGACTGCCGAGCAGGCCGTCGTAATTGTAGCCCACCAGCCATAGCATGCCGCCGGAAACGGCGAACAGCACCGCCACCGTGACGACCAGGCCGAAGCGGGTCACCCAGTCGATGGAATTGCCGGCGCGGGATGCGGCGGCGGCTTGACCCGGCGCGGCCCAGCCGGCTGCCGGGCTGGCGGGCCGGACGGCGGCCATGTCAGGCCGCCTCGTCGACCAGCAAGGCGCCGGTCGGCAACCGCCCCATGACGGAAATGGCCTGCGAGGCCGCCGCGACATCGCGCATCGGCGTCGAGTTCAGCGTGGCGACGAGCAGGATTTCGTCGGCCATCGCTACCAGCGGCGAGGCATTGAGGTTGTCGGCCAGCGCGCCGCCATCGATGACGACGAGTTCGAAGTTGCGGCCCGCCTGGGCCAACATCTGCTGGGCAAAATAGACGCCCTGCGCTTCCTGGAAGACGGCCTTTGACCGGCCCCTGCCCAAAAGCGCGACATTGCTGCCGGGCGTATACTGGCTCAACGCCTCGATACCGTACTCACCGCGAAGCACGTCGAGCACGCCCGGCTGCTGATCTTTCTGGCCGCCGCCGGCATTGGTATCGATGAACAGGATACGGCCGCCCCGGGCGGCCGCGGCATTGGCCAGCAAGCGCGCCACCCTGCCGCGATGCGCGGCGTCCTCGGGCGGCGACGTCACCAGTATGGACGGCACCAGCGGCCAGTCCGGCGGACGCCGGCCCGACGAGAACATGCGCCTCAGCGCCAGCCCGACGACCGCGTCCGTCTTCTGGCTGGCCGCGGCGGCCGCGGCGCCGAAAGGCCACCAGCGACGGGTGTTGCCCGATTTTGCCGGCACCACGCCAAGCACCGGCGCGTCGATGGCCGATTGCATCTGCGCGCTGGAAAGCACCGTGGGCGAGGAATATTCCGCGATCAGCGCCAGGCCGGTGCCGAGCCCCAGGCCCCCGAAGAGCGCGCCCAGGACAAGCAGCGACAGCGGCGGCCAGCTCTTCTTCAGGGCCGGCATGGCGCTGGAGATGATCCGCGCATTGGTGCTGTCGACGTTGATCTGCTCGCGCGTCTCCTGCACACGCTGCAGATAGTTGGCATAGACGGAGCGGACGGCCTCGAGATCGCGCTGCAACTCGCGCAGCTTGACCGAAGCCTGGTCCGTATCGAGCGACTTGGTCTTCATGCCGGCGACCTTGGCCTCCAGCGCCTGCTGGTTGGCCAGCGCTCGCTCGTAGTCGGTCTCGGCAGCCGCCCCGATGCGGCCGAGCTCGCGCCCGATCAGCGCACGCGTGTCGCGCAGCTGCTGCTGCGCCGCGATCATCGAGGGATGGCGTGGCCCAAGTTCCGTGCCGAACTGCGATACCTTGTCGACAAGCGTCGCCTCCTGCGCCCTGAGGCTCGAAATCACCGAGGAGCGCATCGCTTCCGAGGTCGCGTCCGGCGCCCCGCCCGACCTGCGCAACTGGTCGACCTGCGCCTTCAGCGCCGCGGTGCGGCTTTGCGCTGCCGAAAGCTGCGTATTCAGCTCGGTCAGTTCCTGGTCGCTGACCAGATTGCCTGCCGCCATCACCATGTTGTTGGCGGACCTGTAGGCCTCGACGGCATTCTCGGCCTGCTGGACGCGCTTGCGCTGCTCATCCAGTCGCGCGGCGATGGCGTCCGAAGCGTCCTTGGCCATCCGCGCGCGTGAGCTCGCCTGATCCGCCAGATAGGCCTGCGCGATCGCATTGGCCAGCATCGCCGACTTCTCGGCGTTCTTGGTGGTGATGATCACCTCGATGACCAGCACTTTGTCCGCTCGCCGCACCGCCAGGCGTGCGCGCAACGCATCGAGCGTCTTGGCAGTCTTGTCGGCTTCGCCCGACCCCGAACCCAGCAATCCGCCGAGTAAGCGTCCCAGCATGCCCTGCCCGTTGAATTCAGGATCCTCGGTCAGGTTGGTCGCCTTGATGGCCCTGAGCAGCACCCCCGTCGACTGGACGACGCTGACCTGGCTTTCCACACGGGTTATGCCGCCGTCGGGCGGCACCTGGCTCGGATTGACGTCGTTGCTGACCACCTGCAGGTCTTGCGGATCGATGATGATTTCCGCCGCCGAGCTGTAGAGCGCCGGCGTCAAAAGCCCATAGAGCAGGGCGCCGAGGGTCAGCAGCGCGGTGATGGCAAAGATGAGGGAACGGCGGCGCATCAATATGCGCTTCACGTCGCCGAGCTCGACGGTCGAGGCCGGGTAGGATGGCGCCAACGGCACCGCTTCGGGCGCGTATTGCATCGCCTCCGGAGCGTATTGTTGCGGCAACGAGAGCAGGGATGATTGCAAGGGTCGCTCCGACAACACTCCATGCGCCTGCAAAGATCGAATTGCGGCTTTGTCTTAGCTATGCTTCCAACTGTTAAAACACTGTTAATTATATTGAGAGCTCTTGTGAATTTTGGCACGGGGTTTGCCTAGAAGAGGCGCGGGTGTTGATACGGCGCGGGCAACGGGGGAATGACATGGAATGGGGCAACACTTCATCCGTCCGGCCGTTTCCCGCGTCCAAACACCGGCCCAATACCGAACATCACAACGATGAGGATGCGACATGCAGGTGAGCCTGCGCCTGGACAGCGAATGCCCGCGTGCCTTTCACCTGACGCTGCTGGAGCGCCTGGCGGCGCTGGCGCATGTCGAGGTCTCTGTCGATCTCAGGCCGGCCGAGGGCGGCATACCACCCAGCGCCGCGGCGCTGTTTCAGCTGGAAACGGCCATCCATGGCCTGTCCGCGAACGGGCTGGCGAAACGCCTGCCGCTTTCGGCGCTGGCGCCCTATCAAGCGCGGCCGCCGGCAGCGCCCGATCTGGTGATCGACCTCTGCGGCGACGTGCAGCGCGAAGAAACGCGGGTCTGGCGCGTGACCTATGACGGCGCGGCGGGCGAAGCAGCCCTGCTGGCGCTGATCCTCGATGGGCGAACGCCGATCGCCCGTATAGAGGAAAACGGTGCGTACCTCGCCGAAGGCCGCTTGGGCACCGAATATGGCGGCATCGCGCTTGCCTCGTTCCAGGATATGCTGGCGCGCACCGCGAGCCTGATCCTGGCGGCGATGACCGGCGCCGCGCGGCACGCCCTCTCCGTCCTGCCGGAGCCGGCGCACGGCAATGCCGCGCCCGCCCTGCCGTCCTCCGCCAAGCTTGGCGTCAGGGCCGGCAAGGCGCTGGCGCGGCGCATCGTCCAGAAGATCTACCATCTCTGCTACAACGCCCCGCACTGGAAGGTCGGCTGGCGGCAAACGCAGGGGCAGGACCTGCTCGACCTGCGGGCGCATCCGGCAACGGGCTGGCAGGTGCTTCCCGACGACGGCAGCCGCTTCTACGCCGACCCATTCCCGATCCTGTATCAGGGCAAGGTGACCCTGTTCGTCGAGGACTATATCCACCGTCTGGGCCGGGCCATCATCTCCGCCGTGCCGTTCGGCCCGTCGGGGCCGATCGGCCGCCCGGAACCGGTGCTCGACCTGCCCTATCACCTGTCCTATCCGTTCGTCTTCGAGCGCGACGGCGAAGTCTGGATGGTGCCGGAGAGCTGCGCCAACCGCACGGTCGACCTCTACCGCGCCACCGCCTTCCCTGGCGGCTGGGTCAAGGAAGCGACGCTGCTGTCAGACATCGTCGCCAGCGACGCCACCCTGGTCGAGCATGGCGGACGATGGTGGCTGTTCGCCACCGTCAGGGACGGCGGCGGCGCCTTTTCCGACGCGCTGCATCTGTGGTCGGCGCCGGACTTTCGCGGACCGTGGACGCCGCACCCCAAAAACCCCGTCCTGATCGACATCGCCTCGGCGCGACCGGCGGGCCGCATGGTAGAACGGGAGGGCCAATTGCTGCGCCCCGTGCAGGACTGCCGCAGGAGCTATGGCGCGGCGCTCGGCATCGCACGCATTGTTCACCTGGACTTGGACGGCATGAGCCAGGTTGTCGAGACCATCTTGACGCCTGGCGCGTTATGGAGCGGGCGCAAGCTGCACACGCTCAACGAGGCGGGCGGCCTTGAATTCATCGACGGTTCCGCGATCGCGCCGCGCTGGAAGCAAACGAGCGGCGGGCGCTGACGACGGCCTGCGCATAAGGTCGATACGGCCCTCCGGCAAAAAGCCCCCGCCAGTCATGGCCGGCGGGGTGAGGCTCTGGAGTAAGCCGGAATCGGTCCGGCATGGATCAACGTATGGAGCGGTGGTTGGTTGCGGCGCCAGAAGCGCATTCCCTTTCCCTTTTTTGGGCCCTTGTGCAAGAACGGCCCCTCGCCCCAGCCGCAATCCCGCCTTTCTTGTCGCGAAATTTTCCTCCTCCGTATGCATGTTGTAAGTCGTTTAATCCGGGATAGATTGGATCCAGAAGGGCGCCAAAACGATCGCGCCGGGAGGAATTCGCCATGTCCGACAGCGCCCTGCCGCTGGTCATCAGCGCGCCCGAACCGCGCACGCTCGACCTCATCTTCACGCCGCCGCAGCTGGCGCGCTTCAAGGCGAAATATCGCATCGTCGAGACGACGCCGGACGGCGTGGCGAAACTGCCGGCCGATGTGCTGGCCGAGGCCCGCTACATCGTCGGCCAGCCGCCGATCGCGGCCGAGACGCTGGAGAAGATGAAGGCGCTGCGCTGCGTCTTCAATGTCGAGAGCAACCTCATCGACAACATGCCCTATGAAACGCTGTTCGCGCGCGGCATCCATGTCGTCACAACGGGCCTGGTCTTCGCCGAGCCGGTGGCCGAGCTCGGCCTTGCCATGGCGCTCAACCTCGCCCGCGGCATCGTCGATGCCGACCTTGCCTTCCGCAAGGGCGAGGAATTGTGGGGCGGCGACGGCAACCGGACGGCGCGGCTGTTGTCAGGCGCCGATGTCGGCATCATCGGCTTCGGCGATCTCGGCCGCGCGCTGAACCGGCTGCTGTCGGGTTTCCGCACCAGGACAAAAGTCTTCGATCCCTGGCTGCCGCCGTCGATCCTGATCGACAATGGCGTCGAGCCGGCCTCGATGGACGAGGTGCTGTCCGCCAGCGACTTCGTCTTCGTCGTCGCCTCGGTGACCAGCGAGAACCAGGGCTTCCTCGGCGCCGACGCCTTCGCCAGGATGCGCAAAGGCGCGGCCTTCATCCTGCTCAGCCGCGCCGGCGTGGTCGACTTCCCCGCTTTGATGGCGGCGGTGAAGGGCGGCCACATCCTCGCCGCCAGCGACGTCTTCCCCGAGGAGCCGCTGGCGCGGGACCACCCGGTGCGCGCCTTGCCCGGCTTCCTGCGCTCGGCCCACCGCGCCGGGGCGCTCGACATCGCCTTCAAGCGCATGGGCGACATGGTGCTGGAGGACATGGACCTGATCGACCGCGGCCTGCCGCCGCTGCGCTCCAAGCGCGCCGAGCGCGAAACGGTCTCGCGCATGCGCTCAAAGCCGGTGGACAGGAACTGACAGGGCGGCGACGTCCCTCGCGTCGCTTGACAAAAGCATGGCCAGCGACGACCCTCGCCCGGCCCATCTGGGGGCTCGGCAAGCGGCAGGGACCGTCGGCGGTAATGGCGCAGCTGGCGGGCTCAAGGCCAATCGGTCCGGCCGGCCAAGCGGTCCGGTTCTCTTTTTTCGCCATGGCAAGGCGGCAAGAGCGGCCCTCGCCATGAGGCTGTCGAAAACGCGACGGAGCGCGATGCTCAACACGATCGATTATGGCGGCAAGGAAGCCGATATCGTCCACGCGCTGGAGGAAGACATCATCTTCGGCAGGCTGGCGCCCGGCGCGCGCCTGGTCGAGGACGTGCTGCTCGCCCGCTTCCCGGTGTCGCGCCATACCATTCGACAGGCGCTCTATCAGCTCGAAAGGCTAGGCGTCGTCACGCGCGAGCGCAACAAGGGCGCCATGGTGCGGCGGCTGTCGCCCGACGAGGTACGGCAGATCTACGAGGTGCGCGAGATGCTGCAGCGCCAGGCGGCGCTGATGATCCGCCTGCCGGCGAGCGATGCGCTGATCGAAGAGCTGACGCAGATCCTCCGCATCTATAACGGCCATGTCGAGAGCGGCTACCTGCGCGGCATCCACGAGGCCAATGATCGTTTCCATCTCACCATGTTCTCGGCCTGCGGCAATGCCTATCTGGTGGCCTCGATCGAGCATTACATGCGCCTCAGCCTGCCGGTGCGGGCTAACTCGCTGGCCGACAGGGAAAAGCTCGACATCTCGCGCCAGCACCACGCGATGATGATCGAGGCGCTGAAGCGCCGGGACAATTGGGTGCTGGCGCAGCTCTGCGTCGACCATTTGCAGCCCAGCAAGGCGTTCTATCTCCAGGAGATCGAGAGCGGCTGAGACCGCCCTGGCTAAAAGGCGCAAGACTGATAACAGGCCGAGCGGCGCCGGCGCCTTCTATCTCACCTTCACGACCACCTTGCCCTTGGCGCGCCCCGTCTCGACATAGGCCAGCGCCTCGTTGGTCTTTTCGAATGGGAATACCTGATCCATGACAGGGTGTATGACGCCGGATTGGATAAGTGACGTGATCCTGTTCAGCTGATCGCCCTGCGCCCACATGAACAGGAACGAATATCCGACCCCGGCGCGTCTGGCCCTGCCGCGTATGCCGCGGCTCAGCAGGCGCAGGACCAGTTTCAGGACAATGTTGAGGCCTTTGTCCCTGGCGAATTCGGGATCCGGTGGACCGGAGATGGAGATGAGCTTTCCACCCGGCTTCAGCACATGCAGGGATTTCTCGAGCGTCTTGGCGTCCTGGCTGTTCAGGACGACGTCGTAGCCGTGCAGGACCTTCTCGAAGTCCTCCTTCTTGTAGTCGATGACGACATCGGCTCCGAGACGTCTCACCAGATCGGCGCTCGCGGCACTGGCCGTCGTCGCCGCGGTGGCGCCGAGATGTTTTGCCAGTTGGATGGCGAATGTCCCCACACCGCCCGAGCCGGCCTGGATGAACACCCTCTGCCCTTTCTTCAGCCCTGCCCTGTCGACGAGCACCTGCCAGGCGGTCAGGCCGACCAGCGGAATGGAGGCCGCCTCCTCCATGCTGAGACTGTCGGGCTTCAAGGCCACGTCGGCTTCTTCGACGGCGATGAATTCGGCGAATGTCCCGATCCGTCCGTCGCGCGCCCGCGCATAGACTTCGTCGCCGGTCTTGAATTTGCGTACTTTCGACCCGACGCGAATGACGATGCCAGCCACGTCATGGCCAAGGATGAATGGCGGGCGGTAAGGCAATATGAGTTTGAACTCCCCGTCCCGGAGTTTGGAATCGAGAAGGTTTACGCCAGCGGCGTGGACCTCGATCAGGACATCGTTGTCGCGCGGTTCCGGCTCAGGCATCTCTGCAAGCCGCAGGGCGCCCTTCTTCTGATATTTGTCGACGACAAAGGCTTTCATCATATTCGCTTTCTTGAAATGAATCCCGATATCGGACAGGCTGGGCTTTCGGGGCAGCGAAACTGCTTGTGCGGGCACCGACTTGGCACGCTCCGTTCAGGCAGGCAGGCGGAACTGCTTGCGCAAGGTCTTGTCGAACGTCGCGGCGGGCGCGAACCGCCGCAGCGTGCTGACCAGCCGGGCTGTCTTGCCGGCGGTGTAGCGTCGGCGCTGACGCTTCTCGGTGGCGGCCCTGAGTACCACATTCGCCACCGCTTCCGGAGGGTCTGCTTTCGGCATCACGTCGCGAAGCAATGCGTCGATACCGGCGCGGGCCTGATCGTATTCCTTCATGACGGAATCGGGCTCGAGCCCGTTCTGGTCGAACACGGTGCGCACGAAGGCAGGTTCGATGACCGAAACCCGGATGTTGAAAGCGCGAACCTCGTGGTCGAGCGATTCCGAATAGCCTTCGAGCGCGTGCTTGACGGCGGAATAGTGGGCCGAGTACGGCGCGGGGACCAATCCCAGGATCGAGCCGATATTGACGATGCGCCCCTCGCCGCGCCGCCGCATCGACGGCAGCACCGCGTTGATCATCCGCATGACGCCGAACAGATTGACATCGAACAGGGCCTTGGACTGGGAAACCGAGGATTCCTCCGCGCCTCCCAGCAGCCCGACGCCGGCATTGTTGACCAGAAGGTCTATCCGGCCGGTCCTGGCGAGGACATCTGAAACCAGAGCTGCGACCGACGCGTCATCGGTCACGTCACAAACCAGCATCGATATCCCGTCCGAGCCCTGGCCTGATATTTTGCGGCTGGTGCCGAAGACGGTGAAACCCGCCCGCGCCAAAGCCTCCGCGCTGGCGCGGCCGATGCCGGAGGAGGCGCCGGTCACGATCGCCGTCTTTCCTGAATTCCGGTTCATCTGGTGACTCCGAACTCGAGAGGTCTTGCCTCTCGGCGATGATTGAATTATGATCGTAATATCACATTACGGGTGTAATGCAATAGGGAAGCGGAAGGAGCGCCATGCGCTACGAAAAAGGCCGGAAGGACGCATCACGCAGCCGGATCATGGAGGTCGCCGCCGAACGGTTTCGCGGTGACGGCATCGCCGCGTCCGGACTGGCAAGCATCATGAGCGACGCCGGCATGACGAACGGCGCCTTCTATCCACACTTTCAATCCAAGGCCGAACTCGTCCGCGAGAGCATGGTCGCGGCACTGGAGGCTCAGTCGCAGCAATTGCAGGAGGCGTTGGCCTCGGGAGGGTTGGAGTTGGCCCTCGCGATGTATCTGTCGCCCGAGCACCGGGATCATCCGGAGACCGGCTGTGCTTCGGCGGCGCTGTTGCCCGAAATCGCGCGTCAGCCATCCGAGACCCGCGCGCTCTACACCGAACGATTAATGACTCTGGTGCGCCAGCTATCGGCGCAATTGCCGCCTGCAACCCGTGATCCGGAGGGCGTTGCATTGGGCGTTTTCGCGGCGCTCATCGGTGCCCTTCAACTGTCCCGCGCGGTGGAGGGAACTGAATTGTCCGATCGCATGCTGACGGCGGGAGCGGAGGCGGCGCGGACTCTGGTCCAGCCGCGCTAGGGTGAAGAGGAAGGCGCTATCCCGTGCGATGTGCCCCCGCTGCAAATCTAACGATGCAGCCAAACGAAGAAAAAAGCGGAAAGTTTCGCCGCCGTTGAACAATATATTTGTTCAGACCGGGCCTCAGCTGACATGGCGAACCGGAACTTTCCTCCAAACCTTCCGTTTCTTTGAAGATCGTTGCTTCGACGGTCGAAGAGCAACAGGGAAGGATCCTATCATGAACATCAAGATGATCTGCGTCGGCGCGATGACGCTTTCGATGCTCGCGGGCTCGGCCCTCGCCGCCGCGAACAAGGGCACGTCGGCACTCGACGACCCGGCCAAGATGCAGCCCTTCTACACCGACTCCAGCATGAAGAAGATGCGCAGCAGCGACGAGTTCACGAAAGCGTGGAAAGCGCTCACTCCGGAAGACCAGAAGATGATGATGACGGCCTGCGACGACGAGGCCAAGGACGCCAACGCCGCCAACAGCCATCCAGAATTCTGCAGCAGCGTCAAGGCGAATGGCGGCAGCAAATAGACCGGCCTAGAAGCAGGCTTTTGTAGCCCGCACCCTGAAGACAGCCCCGTCCCGCGGGGCTGTTGTCATGCGCCGACGCGCCGGCCGGTTTCGGCGTCGAACAGATGCGCGCAGGCGCGGTCGACCTCGATGCGCACCAGCTGGCCCTGCTTGAGCGCCAGCCGCTCGCGGAAAAGGCAGTCTATCTCCTCGCCGCCGCAGTCGACCTTGGCGAAGATCTCCGAACCGGTGGCTTCCAGCAGCGTGACGCTGCCGGGTATGCCTTGGCTGCTGGCGCGGATGTGTTCGGGGCGGATGCCGTAGACCAGCTCTCCGCCCGGGACCTGTGCCGGATGAAGCGGCGCCGGCAGCGGCAAGGTCAGCCCGCCTGCGCTGCGGAAGACGCCTTCCTCGATGCGGCCGCGAATGAAATTCATGGCGGGCGAACCGATGAAGCCGGCGACGAAGAGATTGGCCGGCTGGTCGTAGAGGTCGAGCGGCGCGCCGACCTGCTCGACCAGGCCGTCATGCAGCACCACGATCTTGTCGGCCATGGTCATGGCCTCGATCTGGTCATGCGTGACATAGATGGTGGTGGTGCCCAGCCGCTGGTGCAGCGCCTTGATCTCGCCTCGCATCTGCACGCGCAGCTTGGCGTCCAGGTTGGAGAGCGGTTCGTCGAACAGGAAGACTTGCGGGTCGCGCACGATGGCGCGCCCCATGGCGACACGCTGGCGCTGGCCGCCCGAAAGCTGGCGCGGGAAGCGGTCGAGCAGCTTTTCCAGGCCGAGGATACTCGCCGCCCTGTTGACGCGGCCGGCGGTATCGGCCGGATCGGCTTTCTTGATCTTGAGCGCGAAACCCATATTGTCGGCCACCGTCATATGCGGGTAGAGCGCGTAGTTCTGGAACACCATGGCGATGTTGCGGTCTCGCGCCCTGAGATCGTTGACGACCCGCTCGCCGATGGCGATCCTGCCGGCCGAGATCGTCTCCAGCCCCGCGATCATGCGCAGCAGCGTCGACTTTCCGCAGCCCGAAGGTCCGACCAGGATCACGAACTCGCCATCGGCGATGTCGACGCTGACGTCGTGAATGATCCTGGTCGCTCCGAATGCCTTCTGCACATTGTTGATGGTCACCGCTGCCATTTCATGTCCTCACCTGGAAAGAGTGTCGTCGGCTTCAGCCGCCCTTGACCGCGCCGGCGGTCAGCCCGGCGACGATCTGCCTTTGCGCGAACATGGTCAGCACCAGCACCGGCAGCGTCACCACCAGTGCGGCGGCGGCCAACGGCCCCCAGCTCACCTGCTCGTAGGAGAGCATGTTGTAGACCGCGACCGGCAAGGTCCGCGTCTCGCGGCTGGCCAGCACCACGCCAAAGACGAAATTGTTCCAGGAGAAGATGATGGACAGGATGAAGGCCACCACGATGCCTGGCCGGGCGATGGGCAACGCGACCAGCCGGAACACCTGCCATGAGGAGGCGCCGTCCATGCTGGCGGCCTCCTCCAGCTCCATCGGCGTGGTTTCGAAATAGCCGATCATCACCCAGACCACGATCGGCACCGTGACCACGAGATGGATGATGATCTGCGGCCACAGCGTGCCCAATATGCCCGCCCACTGGAACAGCAGGAACAGCGGGATGAGATAGGACAGCCCCGGCGTCATGCGCGCGATCATGATGACGACCGCCGACCGTTCGGCCTTGAGCCGCGCTATGCCGTAGCCGGCAGGCACGCCGATCAGCAGCGCCAAGAGCGTCGCCGTGCCGGTCACCAGCACCGAGTTCCAGAAGTAGAGCAGGAAATTGTTCTCCTCGAACACCTTGGCATAGTTCGACCAGGCCACGTGCTCGGGGATGAAGACCGGCGGCGAGGCGCCGTTGTCGATCTCGAATTTCAGGGACAGCGAGATCATCCAGAGGAAGAACAGGATCGCCGGCGAGACGAAGACCAGGGCGGCGAAGAACAGGCCGATCCGGTTGAGCAGTCGCGAACGCATCTATTTGCCCTCCGCGTCGGTCCAGCGGCTGCGCTGGCGCAGCATCAGCAGGACGAAGGACAGCGCTACGATAAGAACGAAGAACACCACCGCCATGGCCGAGCCGTAGCCGACGTCGTAATAGGAGAAGGCGATGTTGTAGAGATAGATGTTGATGGTCTCGGAGGCCGTGCCCGGTCCACCCTGGGTCATCGCATAGATGATGTCGAAGCTCTTCAGCGCGTCGATCGTGCGGATGATCACCGCGATCATCAGGAACGGCGCGATCATCGGCAAGGTCAGGTACCGGAACTGCTGCCAGGCATTGGCGCCGTCGATCTCGGCGCTCTCGAAGGGTTCGCGCGGCACCGAGGCCAGCCCGCCCAGCACGATCAGCATCACCAGCGGCGTCCACTGCCAGGTCTCGACAGCGACCAGCGAGGGGATGACCGTCCTGGCGTTGAATATCCATTCCTGCGCCGGAATGCCGACCAGCGACAGAAGGTAGTTGAGCACGCCGAGTTGCGGATGGAACATCATCGTCCAGACCAGCGCCACGGCGACGGGCGTGGCCATCATCGGCATCACGAAAATACCGCGCAGCACGCCGCGCAGCGGGAACCGGGCATCGAAGATCAGCGCCGCGACCGTGCCGAGCAGCATCGGCGCGGCCACCGAGAGGAAAGTGTAGGACAAAGTGTGCGCGAGCGATTCCCAGAACCGCCCATCGCCGACCAGTCGCAGATAGTTCTCCATCCCCGCGAAGCTTCGCGACTGGCCAAGCGTCCAGCGGTTGACGCTCATCCACAGCGTGAAGGCCCAGGGAAAGACGATGACGGCGCCGACGACGACCAGCGCGGGGACGACGAAGGGCCAGTAGCTGGGAGCCAGCTTGACGGGCCGGCCCCCCTCGCTTGCCTGTTTCGTCACCCCGGTACGATCGGTCGTCGCCCCGGCGCGATCCGTCGTCGCCCCGGCGCGACTCGTCGTCGCCTCGGCGCGCTCTGGGGCAGTTGCGGACATCAGCCTTGCTCGCTCCTGTCGAGGACCGGCTGGAACTGTTCCGTCGCCTTCTTCAGTTCCTCCGCCGGGTCGGCCCCGGCGAGCAGGTTGCTGAGCGCCACGCCGTAGATGTCGCGGAATTCGGTGACCGGGATGATGACCGGCAGCGCCAGCCGGCTGACATTGCCGGAGCCGACCACGGCATCGAGCCAACTCGCCGGCATGGTCACGCCTTCGCGCACCTTGGGGTCTTCCAGCACCGATTTGCGGAACGGCACGCCGGCACCTGCCTGCAGCAGCCGCGCGCCCATGCCGGCCGACACCGCCCATTGGCAGAAGAGATAGGCGGCTTCCTTCTTCTCGCTGGCCGTTGTCACGCCGAGCCCGTCGCCGAACGTACCCGAGGCATGCGCCTTGGGGCCCTTGGGCATGACGCCGTAGCCGACCTTGCCGACCACCCTCGACTTCTCCGGATTTTCCATCGGCGGCGCGAAACCGACGCCGTCGAACCACATGCCGATCTTGCCTTGCAGGAAGGCGGATTGCGCTTCGGCCCAGTTGAATCCGGTGACGCCGGGCGGCGCGGATTTGGTCATCAGCCGCTGGTAGAGGGCGGCCGCCTCCACCGCCTCGGGCGCGGTGGTGCGCAGCTTGCCCTTGTCGTCGAGCGGCGTCATGTCGTAGCCGAGCATCAGCGAGGTCCAGACCGGCGTGTTGGCGTTCTTGAGGCCGCGCGCGACGAAACCGTAGGTGTTGGTCGACGGGTCGGTCAGAGCCTCCGCGGCTGAAACGAGCTGATCGAAGGTTTCGGGGTATTTGAGGCCCTTGGCCTCGAACAGCTCCTTGTTCCAGTAGATTATCCAGTAGTCGACCGAGAACGGCAGCGAGCGCAGCACGCCCTGGCCGTCCTTGGCGAACAGCATGCCGGCATCGGCAAAGTCCTTTTCGACCAGGCTCGGATCGGTCAGCGTCGGGTCGGCAAGGTAGCCCGATATGTCGGCCAGCCAGCCGCCCTTCTCGAACTGCCGCTTCTGCACATGGTAGCTCAGATGCACGACGTCGAAGCTGGGTTTGCCGGAGCTGAGCTCGATCACCGTCTTCTGGCGCTGCTGCTGCTCGGGCGTCGCCTCGGCATTGACCTTGATGCCCGTCAGATCCTCGAACTCGGCGAGATATTTGATCAGCGTGTCGCTGCGCGGGCTTTTCACCAGATTGACGTCGAGCGTCGTGCCCGCGAAGCGCTTCCAGTCGACGCCGGCGGCAAGGCTCGGGCGGATACCGGCAAGGCCGGCGCCGGCGAGCATGGCGGCGCCCGCAAGGAGCTGCCTTCTGGTTGGGTTGAATGGATTGGACGGCATTTCTTCCTCCCGGTTGCTGTCGTTGTCGATTGCGCCGCGACAGGCACGGCGCGGCCTGCTTCCTCAGATATGGAGCGCCAGCCGGCGCGCATTGTCGATATGCTGGCTGATCGCCTCTACCGCCTTTTGTGGATTGCGGCTTTCGAGGGCTTCGATCACGCTCAGATGCTCGCGCATCACCGGCACCACGCGCCCGTCGATGCGGAACCGTTCCTGGTGGATCAGGCGGATCTTCACCGAATTGACCAGATAGGCCTTGGCAATGATCTCGTTGCCGAGCGCATCGATGAAAGTATCGTGCATGGCCCAGTCGATGGTCTGAGCCCTGGCCTCCATCTCCGGCGTCGGGGTCTGCGCCAGCGCCTGCGCAAGCATGTCCTCATGCTCGCGGCGCAAGCGCGCGAGTTCGTCGTCGGAGGCGCTGACGGTGAACAGCGCCACCGCCTCGCGCTCCATGAACAGGCGGAACTGGAAGGCCTCGCGGATCAGGCTGATGTCGATATGCGCAATCTGCATGCCGCGCTGCGGGATCGTCGTCAGCAGCCCCTCGGCTTCCAGGCGCGGCACGATCTCGCGGATGGCGCCAAGCGGCAGGCCGGTGAAGGCGACGAGTTCGCGCTGCGACACGAACTGGCCCGGCTTGAGGTCGCGTGCCAGCAAATGCCGCGTGAAGCTGGCATAGGCCTGCTCCCGCAGATTTGTCTGGTCGCCGCCATTGGCCATTTCAGCGCTTCCCTTCCCGTCAGGCCGCCGCGGCCGCGAAAAGAGTGTCGTAGGCAGCGCCAAGCTGCTGGCGCCCCGGCGCCGCGATCGGCTCGAGCGGCGGCCGCACCGCCAGCCAGCGCTCGTCGCCGGTTTTGCGCGCCACCATCACCTTGACCGCCGGAATGACCGGGTGCTTGAGCAGCTCGAGCACGAAACGCTCGACCCGCGCATCGTCCTGCCCCATCTGCGCCATGGCGAGGACCTCGCCGGCGGCGAAATTGGCCATGCCCGAAATCGCGCCCTGGCCACCGATCCTGACCGCCCGCGCCAGATGCCGCTCGTCACCGATCAGGATCACCAGATCGCCATGGGCGCCGAGCAGCGCCTCGCTATAGGTCCAGTCGCCGCCGGAATCCTTGACGCCGGCGACCACGTCCGGAAACGCCTGGCGCAGCCGGCCGATCAGCCCCAGCGAAAGCTGCACCGTGGTGACCGAGGGAATGTTGTAGAGCAGCACGCCGCGGGCCAGCGGACCGAGAGCGGCAAAGACAGCGGAAAACCAGCCGAAAAGGCCATCGTCGCCGATATTCTTGAAATAGCTGGGAGGGGCAAGGAGGATGTTGCGGGCGCCGCGCTGCAAGGCATGCCGAGCCTGCTCGGCTGCATCCTCGGCCGCATCGACCAGCACGCCTGCGACAAGCTGATGCGGCGCGATGCCGGCCGCCAGCATCGCCTCGGTGACAGCCCGCCGCTCCTCGGTGCCGACCGAAGCGCCCTCCCCGGTGGTGCCGAAAAGCGTCACACTGGTGCAGCCCTGCGCCAGGCAGCTTCGGGCCCACGTCACCATGGGTGGAATGAGGATTTGCCCCGACGCATCGAAAGGCGTGGCCAGAGCAACCGAAAGACCAAAACGCGATGTCACCAGCGAGCCTCCAAAAGAGCAGTTCGCAGGTAGTGATATCACGCTAACATGTTAGTCGTAAATAGGGCGGGCACCATTTACCGGAAACATAAGATGTGAGGCGTCCGGCGGCAGGCGTCATCCATGCCTCGCGTCACCGTCATCTCCGTTTCTGCCGCTGTCCTTTTTCCTGCCATGTTGCGTTGCGAAAGATTTGTTGCATTGCGATACGATCCGCCCCGACTAACAATGGTCGCGGGTTGGGCTTGCACGAAGGATTTGTCGTGGCAGCATCGTTCCGACCCGATATCGAGGGAATGCGCGCACTGGCGGTAGCAGGCGTCGTCGCCTATCATTTCGGCCTCGCCGCCCTGCCCGGCGGCTTTGCCGGGGTCGACATCTTCTTCGTTCTCTCCGGTTATCTCATCACAAGACACCTTTTGCAGGAGATCGGCGAGAGCGGCCGGCTGAACCTGTGGCGCTTCTATGCCCGCCGCGCCCGGCGGTTGCTGCCGGCCTCGCTGTTCGTCATCCTCGCCACGCTGCTGGCCGGCGCCTTCATCCTGTCGCCGGAGGAACAGGCGCTCTATTCGAAGGGCGCGATGTTTGCCTCGGCCTATATGATCAATCTGTGGCTGATCCGCTGGTCGTTCGACTATTTCGCCTCCGATGCCGCCAACAACCCGTTCATCCATTTCTGGTCGCTGTCGGTGGAGGAGCAGTTCTACCTCGCATGGCCGGCGCTGCTTGTTCTCGCCGCATGGCTGCGGCCGGGACGGCGCGCGGCTATCGTGGTCATCGGCGTCACCGGCCTGGTTTCGTTCGTGGCCTGCGCCTGGCTGACCAGCGTTTCGCCGCCCTGGGCTTTCTATTTCTCGCCGCTGAGGGCCTGGGAGTTCGCCGCCGGCGGGCTTGCTACGATGGTGCCGGCGAATTTCCTCCAGTACCACCCGCGGCTGCGCGCCGCGCAAGGCTGGCTCGGCCTGGCGCTGATCGTGCCCGCCTATCTGCTGCTGGACGAGGCGCTGCCCTTCCCCGGCCTGCTGGCGCTGCTGCCGGTCGTCGGCACGGTGCTGCTGCTGGTCAGCGGGGCAGGCGAGCGCCAAGCGGGTGGCAAGCTGGCCGGCGGCCCCACGGCTGTCCTGTCGCTGCCGCCCATGCAATCGATTGGCAGGCTCTCCTATTCGCTCTATCTCTGGCACTGGCCGGTCATCGTCTATGCGGGAATGGTCACCGCGGAGCTTTCCGGGCTGGACAGGTTTGCCTGCCTGGCACTGACGCTGATGCTCTCCATCTTCACCTATCACGTCATCGAAAACCCCGTGCGCCGCAACGGCTGGCTGATGGCAAGCGCCGCCCGCGCGCTCGTGCCCGCGGCGCTGCTGACCGGCGCCGGCGTGGTCGCGGCCTACGCCAATGCCAAGTTTGCCGTTCACGAACTCGATCCGGAGCAGCGCGTCATCGCCCAAAGTGCGGCGCGTCCGTCCACCGCGCGTGCCAGGGGCGGCTGCGTGCTCGACTACGAGACCGTCACTCCGAAGCCCTGCGTGTTTGGCGCCAAGGATGCGAAAGGCACGATCGCGCTGTTCGGCGATTCACATGCCGACCACTGGTCGACGCCGCTGATCGAGGCGGCCGAAAAGCGCGATTACCGGGTGGTTACCTGGCTCAAATCCTCGTGCCGGGCGTCCCGGCTGTCGACATGGTCGAGCAAGCTGAAGCGCGACTACGCCGAATGCGACCAGTGGCGCGAGCAGTCGATCAAGGAGATCCTGGCGCTGAGGCCGGCCCTGGTGGTGATCTCGGAAATCGCCCTGACCAGTTCGCGCAAGATGGCCGCCGGCAAGGATGAGCCCGACAGTCAGGACGCGGAGTGGAAGGCTGGCCTGCGTTCGACACTGGAGACGTTCAGCAAGGCCGGGCTGAAAGTCGCCTTCATCCGCGACGTGCCCTTCAACGACGAGCAGGTCGACACCTGCGTGGCGCGTGCGCTGTGGCGCGGCGACACGCCCTCGCTCTGTGATCAGACGCGCGCCTATGCCGCCAACGACGCCATGGCCGCGGTGGAGCGCGACGTCGTGCGCAGCATTCCGAACGCCCGCTATGTCGATATGACCGACCAGTTCTGCAACCAGACCACCTGCCATGTCTTCATCGGCGGCAAGATCGCCTTCCGCGACCGCCACCATCTGGCGACCGCTTTCGCCGAGACGCTGGAGAAGCCGCTGGAGAAAGCGCTGTTTTAGAAGGGGTTAGCGTCCCTTCTTCAAAGGCGCGCTGCCAAGGCGCCGCCCCCTCACAGCGCGCGCGGGCACGAAACATTGGTTTACCGGCTTTATGGGAACAGGGCCGCGAGGGCAGCGTTTATTAGATGAGCCTTAAAGAGGAGGTTGCCATGAAGAAACTCTTGCTCGCATCCGTGATTGCCGTCGCTTCGGCGGTGGCCGTGATCGCCCCGGCAAATGCCGCCAGCATCACCCTTGGCATCGGCAACGGCTATGACGACGATTATTATGTTCCCAGATATCGTCACCACTATCGCGATTATTCCGACGATGACGGCTACTATCGCCGCTACAGCATGTATGACGAGAGCTACCGTCCGCGTTATTACGGTCATCGTCGCTGCCACACCGAGGTGATCAAGCACTGGCGTCATCACCATCGGGTCATCGAGAGAGTCCGCGTCTGCAGGCGTTGACCTGACAACAATCCGGCCGGCATCGCGCCGGCCGGATTGTCGTGCCCAGCCCATGCCCAGGAATGGCGCCACTGCCGTGCGCGCTACGCCTGTCATCCGGCTACTATTTTCGCATCATCATCCCGTAGTGCATCGCCAGCAGATCGAGCCCGATTCTCAACAGCTTTGCCGCCACGTCCCTGCCCTCGCTCATCTCTCCCGCCACGCCTCTGACCGACTGCTCCAGGCACACGATCTTCCGCACCACGTCGACCACCTCCCAATGGCCGAGCGCGCGGGTCGCTGCGGCGTGCGACCGTCCGGCATTGAGCACGCTGTCGGTGATGCCGCCGCTTATCCTGTCGCCGTCGACGCGTTCGCTCCAGCGCATCGGCTTGATATCAGCCTGCTGGCTGGCGCGGAAATCCTCGCGGTAGCGCAGACCGGCCTCGCGCTGCTGGCGCGACAGCGAGGTGATGCCCAGCAGCGGATCGATGCTGCGCACCCGCACGATACCACCGGTGGAGGTATGGCCGTCATTGGACACCTCATAGACGCGCCGCGCCTCCGACGTGCCGGTTGCGAGCCGCTTGCGGCCGAACTCATCGTCCCGCAACGCGAAATCATGGCCGACCTCGCGGCGGATGCGCACCTGCTCGGCCTCGCCCTTCGGCAGCTTCGGCGTCTGCGGTTTAGCTGATCTGGCGGCTTTCTTGCTCATGGCTGCGTCCTTGTGGGGAGTGGATTGAGGTGCTGGCTGGCGCGGCAGCGATCCCTGGCGAAATTGGCTGCGTGCGCCGGAACCAGCGGCGAGGCTGGGCGTTGTGCCGCACCAAACCAACAGGAGGTATGCCCATGACCGCCTTCATGCCGGTGACCTTGCGCTTCTGCGACAACAAGACCATGCTGGTGGGCTCTATCGCCCAGGCGGCGACCGCGCTTCGCCGGCAATGGCCTGACAAGACGGCCACCGCCTATCTGGATGCGGCAAGGCTGGTCAGGCTTGCCATCGACGGCAGCTGCCGCCAGCGCGTCGCCTTCGAGGCTTTCACCAAGGCGGCCGGACAGCAGGGGCTGCTGGTGGCGAAGCCGCGTAGCCGCGCCCATGAGTGGCTCGACGCCGCCGCGGGCCCGTGAGGCGGCTGAAAACGTGATGCAACCGCGCCGCCGCCTTGCACGTTGATAGGGGCTGGCTTCCGAGCCGCGCGCAACGCCAAGGTAACCGCCGTGGGTACCATGAAAACAGGATCTCCGCTCAAAGTATGCCTGGACGGGCATGTCGAGGTGATCGACGGCGTCGCTGAGGCAGCCGACTTCCTGCAGCGCTGGCCGATTGAACGGCGTGGTCATGTCTACCGCAGTGCGCTCAACGCGTGCAGCGCAGCCATCGCGGCGCAGATTTCGCACGCCGACGCGATGAAAGCGTTCACCGGCTTCGCCCGGGTTACCCGTATATTGGCCGGCGACGACGGCCGGCCAGCGATGCCTGATGCAATGAGCGTGCGAATGCCAAAGCAGGGCCACGATCTGCCAAAATAAAGGCGTTGCGTGGCCGCCGTTCCCGCCAGATCGCCACCATTGCAGAAGAAAAGCCAGCGTTGCAGCTAGTCTCTTTCTCCCCGTTTTACGGGGAGAAATGCCCGGCAGGGCAATGAGGGGCGGCGCCACCGTTTCGATACCTTGCATCTGACCCAATCTCCCTCCCGAATTCATGCCGTTCCCAATCCTGCACCCGGCGCCGCCCGCCTGCCGTTAGCTTCTCTCCAGAACGGGAGGAAGCTCACCCCGCCTCGCAGACACGCCGGCGGAAGCGCGCCTGGTGATAGGTGCAGTAGCTTTTCATCGCCCTTGTGCGCATGCCGCAGCACAGCATGTGGACGCCCGGCCGGCCGCCGGGCGCGTCGTTTTCCGGATTTTGCTCCAGCGCCAGGTCGAGCGGAGCGCGGCAGCGGCCGAACAGGCAGTCGACGAAGCGCATTGCCACGCCATGCGGCTGGCGGCCGATCGGGCTTCGGTGCGGCACCGGTACCTCGAGGCGGTAGGCTTGCCCGTCCGCGATCAGCACGCCGGCCTCGCGCGCTGCGAGGCGTTCCGCACCTTCACCCTTCGGCACGCGCTTGTGTCCGGCCTTGGCGGCGCGGTCCGCGGCTTTGTCATTCGCCCTCTCGGCTGCCGCGATCCGCTTGCTGTTGGCAAAGCCGATAGAACTCAGCATGGCGTTGCGGTGAACGATGCCGATGATGGCGTCGCGCGACACCGGGCTGCCTCGCGACGCGCTGAACCGAGCCGCGATGCGCGAGGCGGAAAGTCCGTCCGTCAGCCAGCCGGCGATCGCCTGCAATTCCTTGTCGCCGTAAAGTGCCATGTCCTGGTCTCCGTCCATTGCGCGGCCGCGGCAGCGCGCGACGCGGCCGGCGAGTGTCGGCCCGCCGCAGGCGGTGGGCATTGTCGGGTTCGATCCGGCCTGTCGGCCGTTGGATTGGCGGCCTCAGCCCGGCCGGCCGTCCAGCGCGGCGAGGCGCGCCAGCCGCGTCTCTGCCGTCACCCGGTCGGGTGCGGAAACCGCCCTGCCCGTCAGCCTGTCAAGCAGGATCACGGTGCCGTCCTCGGTGCGGATCAGGGAGCGGATCCGCACCGCGCTGAATTGGGGGCCGGAGCCGCGGGGAGCGGCGGCTCCGGCCGTTCCGGCCGCCGGTGACGGGCGGACCGGACGTGCGGCTGATGCATCGGGGCAATCAGCCTCACGCTTCGCCCTGGCCGGGGAGGAGGACAGCCGGGGCGAAAGGGAATGAGCGCTGGCCGGCTCGCGTGAAGCTGGCCTGAGGGCGCTTTCGACTCGGAAGGGGTTGAGCTTTTGCATGAATGGATATAAGCATAACTCAAAAGTTTATGCAAGCCATTCTTTCATGGACGAAAGCAGCGCTTGTTGGTCACATGGGCGCCATGGTGAAAACGCAACTGTCGATCAAGGTCGGGGCGGCAATCCGCCAGGCGCGCAAGCAGCGCGGCCTGGTCATGCGCCACATCGCCGAGCACAACGACACCGACGTCGCCGCCGTCGGCAATTGGGAAACCGGTCGCAACCTGCCCAAGACGGAAAACCTCCTGAAGACTGCCGCCTTTCTGCGTGTCGACCCGGTGGCGCTCGGCAAGGGCGAGGTGGTTTTCCTCGACGATGCCGGACCGGTCAACGACGCCGAGATCGTCACCGACGCCGGGCCGCCCCCCGCCGGGCCGATGGACATCCAGGTGCTGGGCGCCGCCGTTGGCGGCGACGACGGCGATTTCACCTTCAACGGCGAGCCCGCCGGCTACGTCCAGCGCCCACCCGGCATCCGCAACCTGGCCAAGGTGTTCGCGCTGCATGTGCTCTCGGATTCCATGGTACCCCGTTACGAGCCCGGAGACCTGATCTATTGCGGCGGCCGCGATGCCGTCCCGGGCGATCACGTGGTGATCGAAACCTTCCCGGAAGAGAACGAACGCAACGGCAAGGCCTTCATCAAGAAATTGGTCAAGCGCACCGCCGCCGAACTGGTGGTCGAACAGTACAATCCGCCGAAGACGTTGACCTTCAACCGCTACGCCATCAAGCAGGTCTGGCGGGTCATTCCGTTGAAGGAATTGCTGGGCTATTGAGGGCGACGGGGCAATTCTTCCTCCCACAAGGAGAGCAGGCAAAACCCAGCGTCGATGCCACCCTCACGCCCGCCCCGATCCCTCCAGCGGCATCTCGCGCTCGCTCAGCATCAGCGCCTCGCTGCGCACGCGCTGGCGCTCGTCGATAAACGCCGCCCGGATCTGGATCGCCGTGCCCGGCAGCCCGTCGGCGCGGCAGGCCGAGCAGACCAGCCGGCCCGAAAGCGCTGCCAGCGGCGTATTGCCAGTCACGCCGAAGCGCCGCAGCTGATCGGGCTTCCACCACCTGTTGCGGCCGCAATCGGCGCATTCGACCGATATCGAAACGACATCCGCAATCACTGATCCCTTGCCCGTCAATGCCATCGCGGCTCGCCTCTTTGTTCCTTGTTTGTTCGCATATTCCTGTGTTTTGAAACGAGAGTCGAGTCGCATCTTTCAGGGCTCCGCAAAAGTTTCTCTTTCGCCAATTTTTGAGTTATGCTTCTATATCGCTTGCAAAGCCGAGTCGGCGCGCGTGCAGCACCCCGGGAGAGACGATGGACGCCCTTGCCGCCGATTTCGCTCATGCCTGCGGCTATGGCGGCGACAGTCACGCTCTCATCGAGGCCTTCGCGAGAATCCGCGAACACGGCATCCGCCAGGCGCGCCTCGGCCATTTCAGGCGCAAGGTGGTCGTCGACGCGCTGAAACAATCGGAAGCGCTTTTCCTGGCGGCGATCGGCCCGGCGCTATCGGCACAGGAAGCCATCGAGGACGCCGCCCGCTTCATCTCCTTCTGGCGCAACATGCCGCGCTGGCGCCAGGAACGGCGCCTGGCGGACCTCGCCAGGGCGAGGCAACAACGCCTGCTGGCGCGCTTCTTTCGCCGCTACGGCCACCGCATTTGGGCCTTGCAGGCGGCATAGGCGGGCTCGCTAAGCCGTCGGCGACCACACTGCGCCACGAGAGAGACGCAGCCACGAGAAGGACTGGGCAATGCCGCCATTTGCGGGTTCCCATCCGCGCGTTTTCTTCCTAGATTGCCTGCGGGTGGCTGATCGTTCGACGTGCATATCAGGGAATGTTCAAGACTGCCCGTTCAAGAGTCCAGGCCTGGATGACGGCAGGCGCGGGAACCATCGCCGCGCTGTTGGCGGCCGGCCTCATGGGCGCCTTTGGCGCCCTGCCCGCTCACCCTCCGCCGCAACTGCCGTCCGATGCCGCCATCGATGCCGGCCGCTGGCGCATCAAACCGGTGCGTGCCTATGTCAGCCATGCCGACATCCATGGCGTGCCGCTGAAACCGGGCCAGAAGGCACTGGTGCTGGAGGCCGACATGACCAACCGCACGGCCGAATCCAACAAGGCCTACTTCGCTGTCTTCAAGCCGGAGGGAATCACCCTGCCGGACTCGATGCCGATGATCGCCCTGATACGCGATTCGACCCTGGCGCCGGAACTGCACCCCGGCATGACCGAGCGCCTGGCCTATGTCTGGCCGCTGGCCGGCGACGCCGCCGTGCCGCCGACGCTCGCCTTCGGCGTCACCGCGGAGATCTTCAAGCCGCGCGACAATCTCTACGGCACGCCCGGCTGGTACAATCCCTACCGTCTCGGCACCGTGACCTTGCCGCTCGCCGATATGCCGGCAACGGACACGCCGGGAGCCGGCTCATGAGGATGCGGGTCCTCGGCAATCTCGCGATTCTCGCCGCCACCGTGGCGCTGAGCTACGGTATGCAGCTTTCCAAGCCGCATTATGCCGACCTCACCGCGCCCATCCCGGTCGACGGCGCCATGCACGACACGGTGCGGGCACGCAGCTTCGACGTGCGGCTTGACGAGGTTGTCTTTGCCCGCGCGCTGAAGACCAACCAGTTCGGGCAGCAAAAGCTTTTGACGACGAGCGGCGTGTGGGCGGTGGTGACGACCAGCCTCACCGCGACCGACGCCTCCATCACGGTCGCGGACGGCACCTGGCAAGGTCCGACCGGTCTGCGCTACCGCCAGACGGAGCGGCTGGGCTATCGCCAGGACATGCCGCCGCACGGCGTCGATCCCGGCTTGCAAAAACGCGGCCTGTTCGTCTTCGAAGTACCGCCCGACCAGATCGGCGGCGCCAGGCTGCTGGTCTCGGAACGCCAATTCGGCGCGCTCGACGCGCAGGCCCGCATCAGCTTCGACGGGTTGTCTGCCGGCGCCGATGGACAACCGGCCGGCATCCTGCCGCAATACGATCTGGATGCACCACCGGGCCAGACTTCTCCGGGCCAGACACCGCAGGGCAAGCCATGAGCGCCGTCGCGACCGACATGGGGCCGGCCGCCGAGCGGCAGGTCGAGAAAAAATGGCGCAGGCGCAGCCTGGCGGCGCTTGTCATCCTGCTGCCGCTGGCGCTGGCAGAAACCAGCCATGACAGCTTGCGCGAATGGCTGGGCGGCGAAGACCTCATCGCCAGGGATGTCGAGTTTGGCCAGTCCGCGCACTTCGGCGGCAGCGACTGGAAGCTGGCGGACCTGCGCGGCGGCAAGGCCGGCCGCTTGCCCGATCAGGCCTTCGCCGTCATCGCCACCTTCTCCGTCACCGTCGGCGATCCCGACTTGCAGAAGCAATGGCTGGGCTGCAGGCTGATGCTGACCGATGCCGCCGGCCGCCGCTGGCTCCCCGACATGATTTCGGGCGTCAGACTGCCGGACGGCGTGATGAACTGCACCTCGGCGATCTTCTCCGGCGCCAAGACAGGCGACGTCATCACCATCGGCGACACCTTCATCGTGCCGGAGGATGCCATCAAGACCATCCGTCCCGCCATTGGGCTGGGAAGCGGGCGGCCGTGGTACCTGCGGTTTCAACGGCCGCCGAAGTAGCGACAGCGCCGGCAGTCCGGAGTCACGGCACGGCGATCAACAGGACGTAGGCAACAAAGACGACGAGGTGAGCAAGTCCGGTGAGAACCGTCGTGCGTCCGGTACTGAAACTTACGACACTCACCGCAAGGGCCAGAACCAGCAAAATCACGTCGCTCGGACCGAGACCGAGGTTGAGCGACTTTCCGGTGATGAGGCTGGCCGCCGCCACTGCCGGGATCGTCAGTCCGATGGTCGCGCACGCCGAGCCCAAAGCGACGTTCAATGCGCGCTGGAGCTCATTCCCCCACGATGCCTTGATGGCGGAGATCGCCTCGGGGAGCAGCACGACAAACGCAATCATCGCGCCGACGATCGCATCCGATTGCGGGATCTGCAGGTAGGTAAGGCCATCTTCAACGCCAGCCGCGACCCGTTCGGTCAGCAGGACGATCCCGACCAGTCCCAGAAGCAGGAAGACGAAATGCGTTGGCACGCCGTGGACCTGCGGAGAATGGCTTTCCGGAGCGCTTTCACGCACCTGCACCTCTAGGAAGTCCTCTTTCTGGCTGTAGCTCTGGGCGAAAACGAAACTGCCGTAGAGCAAGAGCGACAGCAGTGCGACGAAGGCCAGTTGCGTGGGAGAAAATGTCCCGGGGCTGGTGGCAAGCGTGTAGTTCGGCAGCACCATCGTCAGCACCGTGATCGCGGTCAGCACCGAGAGAAAGGAACTTGTCCCTTGCCTTCGGATGTCCTGGTGGCGGTGCCGCCACCCGCCAAGTGTCAGGCACAGCCCCACGATGCCGGTGCAAACGATCATGACCGTGGAGAACACGGACTCTCGCGCCAAGGTCGGATTGTTGGCGCCATGCCGCATCATCGAAACGATAATCGACACTTCGATGGTCGTTACAGCCAAGGTAAGAACTAGGGTGCCGTACGGCTGTCCGACACGTCGGGCTATCGCCTCCGCATGTCGCACCACGGCAAAGACGGTTGCCAAGGTAAGGATGATCGATATGCCGGCAACGATCACCACAATCGCCGTCCGATCTTCGATCGGCTCTATGTTCGATTGCAATATCAACGCCAGCGCGCAGCAGACCACAGGCAGGCCGAAGGTCATTGCCTCACTTCGACGGCGGAAGAAGTAAGTCATGCCATTCTCTTCGATCTTGCGAGTGCAAACAGGCGGTCTGTTTACGAGACCAGGAAAGATCGCACTTTCGCCCCATCACACGTACATGGCAAGGCGCGACAAGGATACGCTACGGCCGTTCCCGTCGCTACCGGGAACGACCGCCCGCCTCACCCGTCCCCTTGGAAAGCGAGAACGCCGTCTCCAGGACGGCGGCGAGGAAGCAGATGCGCAGCGGCTCGATGAGGATGCCGGTGGAGGAATCCTGGAACGGGCTGCCGAACAACAGCGTCACGCCATGCGACAGGATCTGCCAGACGTCGAGCTCGTGCGGGCCGATCAGCCGCGTCGCGCCGAGCCACAGCCAGGCCGCGCCCCAGTCGAGCAGGCGATAGCCGACGATCAGCGTACACAGCAATACGAGGCTGGAACTCACCGTCAGCCGCACGCCATTGGCGATCGGCAGATAGCGCGAGCGGTAGCCGGCGACGAAATGCTCGACGAAATCGCGCAGGAATTTCGGCAGGCCGGCATAGCGCTTGCCGACGCGTTCCAGCCGGCCGTGCACGCGCATCAGTGCCGTGTCGTCGCGCACATCATAGCCATAGATCAGCGCCGCCATCACCAGCCAGATCAGCGGCAAGAGCATGTAGAAGAACAGGTTGACGGCGATCGTCGAGGGCGCGATCGAGGTGATCTCGACCGGCACCATCGGCGCGGCCGTCGCCGCCGGCACCGGGCTCGCCAGCCCGTCGGCCGACGCCTGCAGAACCGACCAGAAATTGCGGCTCATCAGCCATTGCAGCGCGCTGTCCTTCCAGCGGCTGATGACGTAGAGGCCGACGAAGATCCAGTTGGTCTCGCAGATCACCACCACGATCTGCCAGAACGAGGCGGCGCCCGTTTTCGCCTGCATGAACTTGGCCAGCCGGCGCACCAGCCAGGACACCGCCACCGAGACCAGCAGCCAGCGCGAATCCAGCACGTCCAGAACATTGGCGCTCTGGCCGAAGCCGGCCTGGTCGAGCGTTTCGCGCGAATATTGCCGCACGATGTCGCCGAGGAACCCCCAGGCCGCGTAATAGGCGAAGAAGGGTAACAGCGCGATGGTGATCATGCGCACCAGCCGCGAACCGCGCCGGTCCGCGGTTCCCTGCCCCTCGGCGACCGTGGCCTTTTCCGCGCCACGCTGCGCGGCCAGCACATGGGGCAAGCCGGGACGCAGCACATGGAACATCGCCACCGTCACCACCAGTTGCGCCAGTGCCACCAGCGTCAGCATGGCGAGCCCGGCGAAATGATTTGCGAGCGCCACCTTGGCCGCCAGTTGCAGCAAGAGATCGCCGGCCAGAACACCGGCCAGCACCAGCACGACGAGCTGCGGCCAGAACCGCCGCAGCAGCGAAAAACTCAAGCTGATCGGTCTGATGATATCGGCAAACATGAGGTTCTCTCAGAATGCCACCCGCCCGAAATCCTTCTAGCAAAGGGGGGTTGTTTTGCAAGAAAGGTAGCGAGCTCTCCTGCCTATGGCAGAGCGGCGATTTCCCCTTCTCCGACGACAAGGGAGAAAGAATTAGCGCCTCACCCGCGACTTCAGCCAGCGATCGAACGCCACCGCCAGGATCAGGATTAGGCCGATGACGATGCTTTGCGTGTAGGACGAGACGTTGTTGAACTGGAGCCCGTTCTGTAGCACGCCGATCAGGGCGGCGCCCACCACGGTGCCGCCCACCGAGCCGATGCCGCCGAACAGCGAGGTACCGCCGATGACGACGGCCGAAATGACCGTCAGCTCGTAGCCGATGCCGGCCACCGCTTCGGACGAATTCAGCCTGGCCGACAGCACGAAGGCGGCGAGCCCGGCGAAGAAGCCGACGATGACATAGACCGAGACCAGGATGCGGTCGACGCGCAAGCCCGACAGCCGTGCGGCCTCGGCATTGCCGCCGACGGCGTAGACGGCGCGTCCATAGCGCGTGTAGCGTAGCACGATGTGGCACAGGATGGCGGCCGCCGCGAAGATGATCGCCGGCACCGGCACGGGGCCGATCAGCCCGGTGCCGAACCAGCGCATAGAAGCGTCGAAGCCCGAGATCGGGCCGCCATTGGAGATGGTCAGCGTCAGGCCGCGAAACACGGTGAGCCCGCCAAGCGTGACGACGAAGGGCGGCACTTTCAGCCTGGTGATGGCAAAGCCCTGAACACCGCCGGCCACCGCCCCCACCACCACGGCGGCAAGCAGCGCCGCGAACCAGCCATAGCCCTGCGTTCCCGACGTCGACAGCGACAGCGTGTTGGCGGTGCCGCCCTTGGCGACCACGGCCGCCACCATGCCGCAGAAGGCGAGCAGCGAGCCGACCGAAAGATCGATGCCGGCGGTGAGGATGACGAAGGTCATGCCGAGCGCGATCAGCCCGGTGATCGATATCTGGCGGGTGATGTTGAACAGATTGATCGGATCGATGAAGCTCGGCTTCAGCACGGTGAAGACGACCACCAGCGCCGCCAGGAATAGCAGCGGCCCGAAATTCATCAAGAGCCGCGCAATGCTGATGCCGCCACGCCGGCTCTGTTCCTCGGCCACACTCATCGTGCCTCCTCCTCAACCGCTCCCGGCTGGTCGAGCGCCATCAGTTCCATCAGTTTTTCCTCGCTTGCCTCGATGCCTGGCATCTGCCCGGTGATGCGTCCCTTGCGCATGGTCACGATCCGGTCGGACACAGCCAGCACTTCGGGCAGCTCGGACGAAATCATCATCACCGCTATGCCGCGCGCTGCCAATTGCACCAGGATCTGGTGCACCTCGGCCTTGGCGCCGACATCGACGCCGCGCGTCGGCTCGTCGACGATCAGCACCTTGGGGTCGCGCGCCAGCCAGCGCGCCAGGATCACCTTCTGCTGGTTGCCGCCTGATAGGCCCTCGATCGCCTGCTCGGCCGACGCCATGCGGATCGATAGCATTTTCCGGAACCCCGCCAGCGCATCGCGCTCGCGCCGCTCGGCCATGAAGCCGAAGCCATTGCTGAACCGCCCGAGCGAGGCGACGGAGAAATTCGGCAGGATGCCGAGCGCGGCGAAGATCGCCTGATGCTTGCGATCCTCAGGCACCAGGCCGATGCCGAGCGCTATGGCATCCGCCGGCGAGGCCGGCGCGATGGGCCTGCCGTCGAGCGTGATCGTGCCGCCCGCGATCCGGTCGGCGCCGAAGATGGCGCGCGCCAGCTCCGTGCGACCCGAGCCGACGAGGCCGGCGACACCCAGGATCTCGCCGGCCTTCAGGTCGATATCGACGCCGTCGAGCACGATGGCGTGCGGCGCTTCGGGATCGCGCACCGTGCGCAACCCGCGCACCGACAGCACGACGTCGCCGGCCACCGTGCGCTGCGCCGGCCGCGCATAGAGCTCGGACGCCGCGCGGCCGACCATTTTCTCGATGATGCGCGGCAATCGGATCGGCCCGCCTTCGCGGTCGAGATTGCCGGCCAACCTGCCGTCCCGGAGCACCGTCATGCGGTCGCAGATGGCGGCGGCCTCCTCCAGCCGATGGGTGACGAACATGATGGCGACATGGTCCTTGCGCAGCCTGTCCATGATCGACAGCAGCCGCTGCACCTCTGTCTCGGTCAGCGCTGATGTCGGCTCGTCCATGATGATCAGCCGGCTCTTCAGCGACAGCGCCCGTGCAATCTCGACGAGCTGCTGCTCGGCCACCGAAAGCGCCGAGACCGGCGTCATCGGATCGATCGTGAGGCCGACGCGGGCGATGATGGTGCGGGAGTCCTGCTCCATCTTGCGCCAGGAGACGAGGCCGAGCGGACCGGTCGGGGCGCGGCCAATGAAGATGTTCTCCGCCACCGTCAGCGTCGGGATCAGGCTGAGCTCCTGGTAGATGGTGACGATACCTAGCCGCTTGGCATCCTGCGGGCTCGACGGCCGGTAGTCGGCGCCGTCGAAGCTGATGCGCCCGCCCGACGGCGGCATGACGCCCGACAGGATCTTGAGCAGCGTCGACTTGCCGGCGCCGTTCTCGCCCAGCAGGCCGAGAATTTCGCCGGGCCTGATGTCGAGCGAGACATCGCGAAGCGCGGTGACGCCGGCGAAATGCTTGGTGACGCCCTCGACGGCGAGCAGGACGGGTGCGGCTTCAGCCATGGAATGGGTGCTTCCCTCGATGCAGTTTCCGGACCCGTCGGCGCGTGAACACCCCCCTCTGTCCTGCCGGACATCTCCCCCGCAAGGGGGGAGATTGGCTGTCTGTTCCGCATTCGCCAATTTTCAACGCCGCAATGAGAATGCGGACATCGACACTGCCGATCTCCCCCCTTGCGGGGGAGATGGCCGGCAGGCCAGAGGGGGTGCTGCCCCGCCGACCTCTCCATGCGAGCTCACTTCGTCTCGTTCAACCTCTCGGCCTTGTCGAGATTGTCCTTGCCGATGACGATCGGCGTCAATAGCACCAGCTTCTCCTTCGGCTCCGTCTTGTCCCTGGCGTAGGCGACGGCGATCTGCACGGCGGTGCGCGACTGCTGGCCGGGGAACTGTTCGACCGTGCCGGCGAGCTTGCCGTCGCGGACCGCGACCAGCGCTTCCGGCAGCGCATCGAAGCCGTAGATCTTGACGTCGGTGAAGTTGCGCGCCGCGCAGGCTTCGAGCGCGCCCAGCGCCATGTCGTCATTGGCACAGACGATCGCGTCCGGCTTGCCGTTGGCGGCAAGGCCGGCTTCCGTCACCGACAGCGCCTCGGCGCGGGCGAAATTGGCGGTCTGCTCGAAGACGATCTGGTACTTGTCCTTCAAGGGATCGAGCACATTGTGCACGCCCTTGTTGCGGTCGATCGCCGGCCCGGCGCCGGGTTGGCCCTGGAGGTGGAACAGTTTCGCGCCGTTGGGGAACGCCGCCACCACGGCCTGCGCTTCCGCCTCGCCGCCCTTGACGTTGTCGGCGCCGACATGGGCGAGGATGCCCTCGACGCCGTCGACGCGGCGGTCGATCGTCACCACGGGAACGCCGGCCTTGACCGCTTCCTCGATGGCCGGCGCCAGCGCGTTGACGTCGAGCGGCGAGATCACGATGGCGTTGACCTTCTGCACCAGGGCCGCCTCGATGTCGGCGGTCTGCTTGGTGGCCGAGTTCTGGCCATCGCTCTCGGTCAGGTTGACGCCTTGCGTGGCGGCTTCCGCCTTGATCTCGTTCAGCATGTGCACGAAGAACGGAAAGCCGAGACTGGGCACCGAGCCGAGAATGGTGAGCTTGTCCTGCGCAAATGCCGAGGGCGCGGCAAGCACCATCGCGCCCGCGGCCACGGACGTCATCAGGAATTCACGTCTGTTCATGGGATCCTCCTCCACAAGAACGCACGGCCCCGGAAACCGGGACGGTTTCAGGAAGGATCATGCGTCGGTTCAAAGTGTTGGAGCATCCTCCTTGCGTTTGCTAACGCATGCCGCTCCAGCTGATCGCCGTTGCAAAAACTGCCTCCCGTCGGCACCAGCAAACGGATGCTAGCCCAGGCTCAACCATTTGTGCAACATCGATATAACAGGCCCAGTCGGCAATGGTCGGAATTTGGATGAGCCGGGTGCCCAGCTTCCATTCTCCGGCGCTGGCCCTAGTTTGAACCGCGCCTGAGCCCATTCCCTGGAGGAACCCGCATGAAACCGCACATCATCTGCCATATGATCGCGTCGCTGGACGGCAGTCTCCACCCGAGCCGCTACACGGCCAGCCCGGACGGAACCCGGGCCGAATGGTCGAGCCTCTACGAGCATATCCATAATGATTTTGCGGGCGACGGCTGGATCGTCGGCCGCGTCACCATGGCCGAGATGAGCAAGGCCGGCGCGCACCCGCCGGCCGATGCGGGCAAGGTCGACCGACCCTATCATGTCGCGCAAACCGGTACGGGAAGCTACGCGGTGGCGCTCGATCCATCGGGCAAGCTCCACTTTTCCAAACCCGACATTGGCGGCGACCATGTCGTGGTGCTGCTTGGGCACGATGTCGCCGACAGCCACCTGGCCGAGCTCGCCGCCGACGGCGTGTCCTATATCGTGGCGGAAACGGCTGACATGGATCTCGGCCGGATGCTCGAAGTTCTCAACCGCGAATTCGCTATTCGCCGGCTGCTGCTCGAGGGCGGCGCCGGCATCAACGGCTCCTTCTTCGCGGACGGCCTTGTCGATGAGCTCAGCCTTCTCGTCGCTCCCGCTCTTGATGGGCGGGCGGCGAACCAGGGTTTCGTCGAATTCGGCGAAACCGGCCTCGCGGGCAAGATGCAACTGTCGCTCAAAAGCTGCGAAGCCCTCGCCCACGGGCTCGTCCATTTGCGCTACGCCGTCGGCTGACGACGCTTTATCGGCGCATCATGCGTCGTACCGCATGGCCTCGAGATCGGCGATCAGCGTCGGGCCGGTCGGCTGCCAGCCGAGCCGCGCCCGGGTCAGCGCGCTGGAGGCCGGCAGATCCATCGGTGCGAACATCGCCATCCAGCCGAAATGCTCCGCCGCCTGTTCCGGCGCGATCGAAACGACCGGCACGTTGAGGCCCCGCCCGATCACCTCGGCGATCGCGCGCACTTCGACGCCTTCTTCGCCGACCGCGTTATAGCGCGCGCCGGGCTGCCGCTTTTCCACCGCCAGCCGGTAGAGGCGCGCCGCGTCCAGGAGATGGCCCGCCGCATAGCGGTTGCGGCCCTCGCCGACATAGGCCGAAACGCCTTTCTGGCGCACGATTTCGATGAGCGGCGTGATGAGCCCTTGCCTGACCGGGTTGTGAACCTGCGGCAGCCGCACCACCGAGACGTTGACGCCGGCTTCCAGCAAGGCATTGCCGGCGAGCTCCGAGGCGATGCGCGGATTGGGATGGCTGGCGTTGAAGACGTCCTCGCTGGCAAGCTCGCCATGTCCGGGGCTGCCCACGCCGACGCCGGAGGTGATCACCAGCGGCCGGTCGGATCCGGCCAATGCCTGGCCAAGTGCCGCGATGACCCGGCTATCCTTCTCGCAATTCTCGGCAAACCGCGAAAAATCATGGTCGAACGCCGTGTGGATCACCGCTTCCGCCTTCGCCGCGCCGTCGCGCAGGCCCTCTGGATCCTCGAGCGTTCCCCGATGCACTTCGGCGCCCGCCGCCGCCAGCGCTTCGGCCCCCGCTTCGGAGCGGGTGACGCCGACCACCTGATGGCCCGCCTTGATGAGCTCGGCAACGAGCGCCGAGCCGATGAAACCGGTCGCGCCGGTCAAAAAGATACGCATGCGAATTCTCCTGCACGATTGCCTGCGCAGTATCGCCGGTCTATTATTCCATTAAAGTAGTGATCTTATCGTGGTATAATGGCTAACAGGATGCCCACCAATTCCGCCGGTTCGCTCGCGGCGTTTCTGAGAGACCGGCGCACCCGGCTCGATCCGGCCTCGTTCGGATTTTCAGGGCGCCGGCGCACGCCGGGGCTGCGCCGGGAGGAAGTGGCCCAGCGCGCCAACATCAGCCCGACCTGGTACACATGGCTGGAGCAGGGTCGTGGCGGCGCGCCTTCGGCCGATGTGCTGAACCGCATCGCCAAGGGGCTGATGCTGACCGAGGCCGAGCGCGAGCACCTTTTCATGCTCGGGCTCGGACGCCCGCCCGAGGTCCGCTATATCGGCGCGGAAGGCATCAGCCCCCGGCTGCAGCGCCTCCTCGACACGCTTGAATCGAGCCCCGCCTTGGTCAGGACCGCTACCTGGGATGTCGTTGCCTGGAACCGCGCCGCCCAGGTCGTGCTGACCGATTACAGCGCCCTGCCCGCAGACCAGCGCAACATTTTGCGCTTCATGTTCCGCAGCCCGGCCATCCGCGAAAAGCAGCACGACTGGGAAAACCTCGCCCGTTTCGTGGTGGGCGCCTTCCGCGCCGACGCGGCGCGTGCCGGCGCGGTGTCCGAGGTACGCGAACTCGTCGACGAACTGTGCAGCGCCAGCCCCGAATTCGCCGCCCTGTGGCGCGAGAACGACGTGCTCAGCCATGGCGACGGAACCAAGCGACTGAAGCACCCGGTGCTCGGCGACATCGAGCTGGAATATTCGGGATTCGCGGTCGACGGCCGCCCGGATCTGAGCCTGACCGTCTACAATCCGGTCGACAGCGCGGTCGCGGAGCGGATTCGCGAGCTGGCGAAGCGCGCCAAGGTGTCATTGGACCCGCCGCGATGATCCCCGCTCGTTCCTGGAACATTCCAGAAATGCGCAGCGGGTTGCGTCCTGCCATGCGTCCCATGAAACCGTCATCGGGGCGCCTTACCACCGCATCCCGCCGACAAAGTCGATGAATGCCCGCAGCGGCGCCGGGATGAGCCGGCGGCCCGGGTAATAGAGGAACGGGCCGGAAAACTCCTGCCACCAGGGCTCCAGTACCGGTTCGAGCCGGCCATCGTCGAAATAGGGGCGCAGCCAGTCCTCGAACAGCGAGACGATGCCGCCGCCGGCGACCGCCACATCGAGCGCAAGCGCCATAGCGGTGCCGGTGCTGACCAGCAGCGGCCCGGTCGGCTCGACGCTCACTATCTCGCCGTCGCGCTCGAACTCCCAGGGCGGCGTCAGGCCGCTGGCGAAGCGGCCGCGCAGGCATGCGTGATCGAGGAGGTCGCGCGGATGGTCGGGCCGGCCACGCCGGTCGAGATAGACCGTTGCGGCAGCGGTGGCGAAGCGCTGCCGGCGCGGGCCGATCGGTACGGCGATCATGTCCTGCTCCAGCCGCTCGTCATAGCGAATGCCGGCATCGCAGCCGCTCGCCAGTATGTCGACGAAACTGTCCTCGGCGGTCACCTCCAGTCTTATGTCGGGATAGGCGGCAAGGAAGGGCGGCAGAAGGCGCGGCAGAACCAGTTTCGCCGCCACGACAGGCACGTTGAGCCGCAGCGTGCCGGCCGGGCGGCCGCGAAAGCCGTTGACGACATCGAGTGCTGCCTCGACCTCGCCGAGCGCGGGGCCCAGCCGCTCCAGCAGGCGTGCGCCGGCCTCGGTCGGTGCGACGCTGCGCGTGGTGCGGTTGAGGAGCCGCACGCCGAGCCCCGCCTCCAGCCGCCGCACCGTTTCGCTGAGGCTGGAGGCGCTGACGCCGCTGACCCTGGCCGCCTCGCGAAAGCCGCCGGCGCGCGCCACCGCCATGAATGCCTGGAGGTCGCCCAGATCCGCCATTGTTCGCCTTTCCGCACAGCCTGTGCCGATTGCGCCATATTATCGCGCAAGCGGGCATTGTCTATATCTGGGCCGATCCACAGGAGATTGAGACCATGACTGACATCAGCAAGGCCGGAACATTCAAGCTTGGCGACCGCATCGTGAAGCGCATGGGCTACGGCGCCATGCAATTGGCCGGACCCGGCGTGTTCGGCCCGCCGAAAGACCATGACGGTGCACTCGCCGTGCTGCGCGAGGCGGTGGCGAGCGGTATCGACCATATCGACACCAGCGATTTCTACGGTCCGCACGTCACCAACCTGATCATCCGCGAGGCGCTGCACCCCTATCCCGCCAATCTCACCATTGTCACCAAGGTCAGTGCCCGGCGCGGCGCCGATGCATCGTGGATCCCCGCAATGTCGCCGCAGGAACTGACGCAGGCCGTGCACGACAATCTCCGCAATCTGGGACTGGACACGATGGAGGTCGTCAACCTGCGCTCCATGCACGGCATACACGGCCCGGCCGAAGGCTCGCTCGAACCCCAACTGAATACGCTCGCCGAACTGCAGCGTCAGGGTCTGGTGCGCCATATCGGCTTGAGCAATGTCACATCAACCCAGATCGCGCAGGGGCGCGGCATCGTCGACATCGTTTGCGTGCAGAACCAGTACAACATCGCGCATCGCGAGGATGACGCACTGATCGACGAGCTTGCCGCGGCCGGCATCGCCTATGTGCCGTTCTTCCCGCTCGGCGGCTTTACGCCGCTGCAATCCAGCACGCTGGCCGATGTCGCGCAAAAACTCGGCGCCACGCCCATGCAGGTGGCGCTCGCTTGGCTCCTGCGTCGCGCGCCCAACATCCTGCTCATCCCCGGCACCTCGTCCATTGCGCATCTCAGGCAAAACATGGCGGCGGCGGAGCTGGAGCTGCCAGCCGACGCGCTTTCCGTGCTGAACGGGATCGCGGACGAGACCGAGCAAGCAGCCTAAGCCGGCGCGACTAGCGCTTGCCGGGCGGCACCGCTGTCCGGCAAGATCCCGACCTCGGCGGCGGCTTGCGCAGCCGTCGCCGGCCATGGCATCTGGTCCGGTACAACGGATCGATCCGAAGCAGCATGGCTCCACGACCACCACGACCCGGCGTCAGCCTCAACCGCGCGCTGTCGAAGCTCGGCCTGTGCTCGCGCACCCAGGCCGAGCGGCTGATCGCCGAGGGCCGCGTGCGCGTCGGTGGCAAGGTCGCGCGCGATGCTTCCCTGCGCGTCGATATGAATCGCGACCGCATCGCCGTCGACGGCGAAAAAATCGTTGCTGAGCGCAAGGTCTATCTCATGCTTAACAAGCCGCGCGGGCTGGTCACGACCCGCGACGACCCGCTCGAGCGCGACACCGTCTATGCCTGTCTTGAAGGGCTTGACCTGCCTTTCGTCTCGCCGGTCGGCCGGCTGGACAAGGCGAGCGAAGGCCTGCTGCTGATGACCAACGACACGCGCTTCGCCAACCGGCTGATGGACCCGGCCTCGCACCTGCCCAAGACCTATCATGTTCAGATCGCCACGGTGCCCGACGCGGCGGTGCTGGAAGCGTTGCGCGCCGGCGCGCGTATCGACGGCGAGACCTTGAGCGCCAACTCGATCGAGCTGCTGCGCAGCGGCGGCCGCACCGCCTGGCTGGAGATCGTGCTCGACGAGGGCCGTAATCGCCACATCCGGCGCCTGCTCGCCGCCCACGGCATCGAGGTCAAGCGCCTGATCCGCGTGGCCATTGGCCGCTTGCCGCTCGGCGATCTCGCCAAGGGTACTGCGAGGCATTTGACGCCCGATGAATTGGCGCTGCTGGCGGGGTGAATAGGCGCAGGGTTGGCACTGTCGTTCGACATATCTGAAAATCGCGCCGGCACTTCCGTCTCCTGACGGAAAGCTGTCAGGAGCCCCGGCATATAGAAGGCCGGGAGCCCAGCCGCGGCTTCGACGATCAGGGAGCCAATGCGATGAATTTCGTCTCTGTCCGCATCATCACGTCCGATGTCCAGCGCCTCGTGCGCTTCTATGGCGAGATCACCGGCATGCCGGTGACGATGTACACGGAGGATTTCGCCGAACTGGCGACGCCGGCCTGCACGCTGGCGATCGGCAGCACGCGCACCCTGATGCTGTTCGGCAGCGACATCGCCCGCCCAGCCGACAACCGCACGGCCATCATCGAATTCCGAGTCGGCGACGTCGATGCCGAATTTGCCAAGTTGGCGGAAACAATCAAGGGCGCAATTGTCCAGGAGCCTACCACCATGCCCTGGGGCAACCGCTCGCTGCTGTTCCGCGACCCCGACTGCAATCTGGTGAATTTCTTCACGCCGGTAACCGCCGAGGCGATCCGGAAGTTCGACAGCTAGGCCGCCCTACTTCCCGTTCCACTTGCGCACCACCGGCTCGCCGAGGTCATGCTCGTAGCCGAGCACGCTGATGCTGGCCGTGTCGAGCACGAACAGCGCGCCGTCCTGCGGCGGCAAGTCGAGCCAGCGGGCGGTGAGCACGCGCAGGAAGTGCGCGCTGGAAAAGATCAGCGTGTCGGCGTTGGCCTCGCGCAGGCGATCGATGATCCTGTCGGCGCGGGCGCCCACATCGGCCGCCGTTTCGCCTTGCGGGCAGCCATCGCGAAAGACGTTCCAGCCCGGCCGTTCGGCCAGGATTTCCCTGGTGGTACGCCCCTCATAGGCGCCGTAGTCCCATTCCTGCAGGTCGTCCATCTTGACGCTTTGCGCCCCGAATCCGGCAAGCACGCTGGTGTTGTAGGCGCGTTGCGAGGGGCTCGACCACACGGCCGAAAACGGCAGGCCTTTCAGCCGATCCGCCACACCCCGCGCGGCCGCCTCGCCGGCTGCCGTCAGCGGCATGTCGGTGCGGCCGGTGTGCTGGCCCGACAGGCTCCACGCCGTCTCGCCATGTCGGACCAGATGGATTTGAGGAAACGCACTGCTCATGACGGGCCTTTCGAAGTTGCCGCACCTTAGAGGACGATGCGGCGAAGGGGAATCCAGCTGGCGCGAAAGTCCGGGGTGGAACGTTTGGGTGCGGTCCATGAAATGCCCACCACATTCCCTGGCCCTGATCCCCGCCGCATTGGCACAATGACTGGGCGCCGGGCATAACTATGTGTGGTCCATAGTTCACCAAGCACGATAGGTCACGATCATCATGTACAAACATCTGCTCATCGCCACCGACGGGTCGGAACTGGCCGACAAGGGCGTTGCCCACGGCCTCGGGCTGGCAAAGGGCCTCGGCGCCGCCGTGACCTTCGTCACCGTCTCGGAACAATTCCCGATCTTCGCCTGGGGCGGCGCCATGGCCGGCTACGCCGCGGGCGATGAGCTGGCCGCCTATCAGGAAGAAGCCCGCAAATACGGCAAGGAGGTGCTCGACAAATGCAAGGCTTCCGCCGAGGGGCTGGGCGTGTCGGCCAAGGTCGTGCACATCGAGGACAGAAGGCCCGCCGAGGCGATCCTGGAACTGTCGCAGACCGAACGCTGCGACCTGATCGTCATGGCCTCGCACGGCCGCCGCGGATTGGGCAGGCTGCTTCTGGGAAGCCAGACGGCGGAAGTCGTATCCTACAGCGAAATCCCGGTCCTGGTGGTGCGGTAGGCCGGGTCCGGCCAGTCGGCGCTCTGCAAGCGGCGCTCAGAACGCCGCCTCGGCCATGAGATAAAATCCAAGCGCCAAGAGCCCGGCGAAGAACACTTTGCGAAAAGTCTCGACGCTCATGCGCCGGCGCAGCGCCTGGCCGACAGCCATGCCGGCGAGCGCAGGCGCCAGCGCCGCGATCGAACCCGCCAGCCCGGCCGTGGGCGAGGCCAGGGCGCCGGCCCTGAACAGCCCGATGGCCAGCGCCGCCGTCGACACGGTGAAGGACAGGCCGAGCGCCTGGATCAGTTCTTCCCTGCCCAGCCGCAGCGATTGCAGGTAGGGCACCGCCGGAATGACGAAGACGCCGGTGGCGCCGGTGACCAGGCCGGTCGCCACCCCGACCAGCGGCGATAGCAAGGCCTCGTGGCGTGGCGGCGTCGAAAAGCCGGCCTTGGCGAGGCAGAGAAGGCCGTAGAGTATCAGTGCCACGCCGAGCGCGCCGGACGCGGCCGCCGTATGCGCGCCGGTGAGCACGCCGGCGCCGGCAACGGTGCCGATCACCACGCCGGCCATCATCGTCCATAGCCGCCTGACGAGCCCGCCGAACGAAGGACCGGTGAATAATTGCCACAGGTTGGTAGCCAGCGACGGGATCAGCAGAAGCGTGGCCGCCTCGGCCGGCGCCATGGTCACCGCCAGCAGGCCCATCGCCACCGTCGGCAGGCCCATCCCGACCACGCCCTTGACGAAGCCGGCGGCAAGGAAGACGGCGCAGATCCAGGCGACGGCGGCGGCGCTCAGCATGATGGCGTGTCCGGCAGCGGCTCAATCATGGAGCAGCATGTCGGCAGCCTCGATCCCCGCTGCCGGCCCCGCCGGTCCGGCGGCGGCGCTGCTGACAGGGGCAGATGTCATGGCGCATCCTGGCATGCCGGAATCCGAGCGCGCCACGGCCAGAAGGGCGACGGCAACCGCCAGCAGCATCGCCGCGCTTTCAGCGATGCCGAGCCCTTGCCGGTTCGATGCTGGTTTTCTCATCCTGGACCTCCACCGAAACTGTTTGACGAAATTCGCCGTCACCCACAATGTGGAAATCGCGGCGCCAGCCTTCGGCTGAGGCGAAGGCTGGCGCCGCAAGCCGGTCGGCCCGCTGCGCCATCGATCGCGTGATAGCGGCCATCGCCCGGGCTGTCTTGCGGGAGGAAAAAGATGCGCTTCGACCTCGTCGATCTCCGGCTGTTCCTGCTGGTCGCCGAGCGCGGCAGCATCACCCATGGCGCCGAGCTCGCGGGCCTCGCGCTGGCCTCGGCCAGCGCCCGCATCAAGGGCATGGAGGACAGGCTCGGCGCGCCGCTTCTGGAGCGCCGCCGGCGCGGCGTGGTGCCGACCGCCGCCGGCCAGGCACTGCTGCACCACGCGCGCGCGGTGCAGAACCAGATCGAGGCGATGGCCGGCGAGCTCGGCGCCTATGCCACGGGCCTGCGCGCGCGGGTCCGCCTGCTCGCCAACACGGCCGCCACCAGCGAACTTCTGCGCGACAGGCTGCCGGCCTTTCTGGTCGCGCATCCCGGCATCGACATAGACCTCGATGAGCGCCCCAGCCACGAGATCGCCGAGGCGGTGGCGAGCGGCGCCGCCGATCTTGGCATTGCCGCGACCTGGGCCGGCCTTTCCCATCTCGAGCAGAAACCGTTCTTCGTTGACCGGCTGGTGGTGATCGCCTCGCGCAACCGCCCCGGCCTCGAAGGCCGCGCGACCGGCCTCGCCGACATTCTCGGTGAAACCTTTGTCGGCCTGAGCGCCGGCCATCCCTTGCAGGAGCACATCTCCCGCCAGGCCGCGCGCCTTGGCGGTCATATGCATTTTCGCATCCGCGTGCCCGGCCTCGACAATGTCTGCAGGCTGGTGGCCCAGGGCGCGGGCGTCGCCATCGTGCCGGAAAGCATCGTGCGCCGCTCGGCGCCCAGCCTGCGTAGCCTGCGGCTGACGGACGACTGGGGAACCCGCCAGCTCAATCTCTGCGCCCGCCGCTTCGACACGTTGACGCCGCAGGCCAAGCTGCTGGTCGCCGCACTGGTGTGAAGCCGCCGCCCACATGCTGAATTCGCGTGGAATCATGCCTTGCCTTTAAGGAGTCCATGAAATAGCTTGTTTGCACATAGGCAAAAAAATCGCCTAGCTTTTTTCGTTTTATGAAAGACGGGGGACTTGCGGGAACATCTCGATCTGACCGATCGACGGCTGGTCAAACAGCTGTCGCAGGACGCGCAGCCGGGCATCAACCGCCTCGCCGAGATTCTGGCGATCTCGGTGCCGACGGTGCGCACGCGGCTGCGCAACCTGCTCGACCGCAACCTGCTCAAGATCGTCGGGCTCCTGAACCTGACGGAGCGGCCCGAACTGATCTCGGCCATCGTCGGCATCAACGCGCAAGGGCGCGGCCGCGCCCGCGAGCTGGCGCAGCGCATTTCCGAACTGCCCTTCGTCAACTCGGCCTCGGTCGTCACCGGGCGCTTCGACATCATCGTCGACGTGACGGTGGCCGGCGACGTCGCCGATCTCTACCGCGTCACCAGCGAGTTGATCCCGGGCGCCGGCGAGCCGGGCGAGGTCGTGCGCAGCGAGACCTTCGTCGTCATGGCGTCCTGCAACAAATGGGTCAGCTTGCCGGAAGGCTGCTGGTCCGACGACAGCATTCGCAAGGAGCCGGCATGAGGATAGCGGTTCTCGGGGGCCTCGGCCTGCTCAACCCGCTGCTGCATGTGCCGGACGCGCCTTTCTTCGACGCGTTGGCCAGCCGCGGCATCGCGGTCGCCGAAACGGCGGCCCGGCACTAAGGAGACGGATTTTCGAACGGTGGCCGCCGCCGGCAACGGCGCCGCCGCTCAAAAAGCACCCTGTAGGGTGGACAACAAGACGACAAAAGGAGGAATGCCCAATGAAACCAATGAACATTGCCAAGCTTTTCATCGCCGGCCTCGCACTGGCCGGCCTCACCGCCGCCGCCAGCGCCGGATCGCTCGACGACATCACCAAGCGCGGCGAACTGCGTGTCGCCGTGCAGACACAGGGACCGCCCTTCTCGCTGGTCGGCGCCAATGGCGAACGCACCGGCAGCTCGGTGGAACTGGCCGAACTGATGGCCAAGGAAATGGGCGTCAAGATCACCTTCCTCGACTTCGACTGGGACGGCCTGATCCCGGCGCTGCTTTCGGGCAAGGCCGACCTTCTGGTCGCCGACATGACGCCGACGCTGGCACGCGGCATGAAGGTCGCCTTCACCACGCCTTACATGTATACGGGCAGCACCGTCTTCACCAAGGCCGACGGCAAGTTCAAGACCGCCGACGACTGCAAGGCCAAGGGCACCAAGATCGCCGTGCTGCTCGGCGCCACCGGCGAGAAGGAAGCCAAGGCAGCCTTCCCCGATGCCGACATCAAGAGCTACAAGGGCGGCGGTCCGCTGCTGCTCGACGCCGTCAACAACGGCCAGGCCGATTGCGGCGTCAACGACGTCTCGGCGGTCAAGGGCCAGTCGACGGCTTATCCGGCCGGGACCTTCACAATCATGCCGGACCTCCTCTCGAAGGAGCCGCTTGCCTTCGCCACCCGCTATGACGAGCCGGATCTCCTGATCTGGATGAACCTGTTCCTCAACCAGGTCACCATCGACGGCCGCCTGCAGAAGAACCTCGACTACTGGGTCAATTCGGAAGACTGGAAGAAAGATCACTGATTAGGGATTAGGGATTAGGGATTAGTAGTAGCGAATTAGTGAGTAGTGGATAGGGAATTCCGGATCCGCCTGCCTACTCACTACTCACTACTCACTATTCCCTACCCACCATTCACGGCCATGCTCGAGAATTTCAGCTTCCGCACCATCGTCGAATACCTGCCCCTGTTCGGGCAGGGCCTGGTCACGACCGTGTGGCTGTCGGCGCTGTCCTTTTTCGGCGCGCTCGCGGTCGGCATCCTGTTGTGCGCGATGAACCTGCAGCGCGGCTGGCTGTTTCGGGTGCCGGCCAAGGCCTATATCGACGCCGTACGCGCCACGCCCTTGCTGGCGCAGCTCTATTTTCTCTATTTCGGCCTGCCGCGCCTCGGTTTCGTGCTGCCCGAACTCGTCGTCGGGATCCTCGCGCTATCGCTGAACAGCGGCGCCTATGTCGCTGAAATCATTCGCGCCGGCATCCTGTCGATCCCGCGCGGCCAGGTTGAGGCCAGTGTTGCTTCGGGCATGACCTATGTCCAGCGCATGCGCCTGGTGGTCTTGCCGCAGGCGTTCAAGGTGACGATCCCGCCGCTACTGGGACAAGCGATCGTGCTGGTCAAGGATTCGGCGCTCCTGTCGCTGATCTCGGTTGCCGAGCTGACGCGCGCCGGCCAGTTGCTGGCCTCCGACCGTTTCATGCCGGCGGAAGGATTCCTCACCATCGCCGCCTTCTACCTCATGCTCTATTACGGCCTCAAAGGGCTGGCGGTCCTCTCCGGCCGCTGGCTCGGCTCGGCGGGAGCGCCCATATGATCTGGCAACAGTTGCAAAGCCTTGCGGGCAGCTGTCCGCTGGCGCTGCGCGGCCTCGGCATGACCGTGGTGCTGTCGCTGATCAGCCTGGTGCTGGGCACCCTGCTCGGCTTCGGCCTCGGCATCTTGCGGACCGGCGGCAACCGGTTGATCTCCGGCGTGATCGGTGCCTGGGTAGACCTCATCCGGGGCACCCCGTTCCTGGTGCAGATATTCCTGATCTTCTTCATCTTGCCGGAGCTGGGCATCGAGCTCGACGCCTTCACCGCCGGCATCATCGCGCTGACCAACCTCGCCGCCTGCTTCATCTGCGAGATCGTCGCCGCCGGCATTCGTTCGGTTCCGACGGGCCAGGTCGAGGCGGCACTGGCGTCCGGCCTGTCGCGCTGGCAGCGCATGCGCCAGGTGGTGCTGCCCCAGGCGATGCGCATCGTGCTGCCGCCGCTGGTCGGGCAATATGTGCTGCTGATCAAGGATTCTTCGGTCGTGTCGGCGATCGGCCTGACCGACCTCACCCGCGTCGGCTGGCTGGTGGTGCAGCGCGTGCCGAACGGCCTGCTGGTGTTCTTCCTCGTCGGCGTCGGCTATTTCATCGTCTGCTATCCGCTGATCATGCTCGCCCGCCGGCTCGAACGGCGCATGGGTGCCGCCCATGGCGAGGTGCAGATATGACATCGAACCCAAAGGTTCTGACCACATGACCAAAACGGGCATGATCGATTTTCGCGGCGTCAACAAATGGTTCGGCCCGCTCAACGTGCTGAGGGACATCACGCTCAGCGTCGAGCCGCGCGAAGTGGTCGTCGTCTGCGGCCCGAGCGGGTCGGGCAAGAGCACGCTTATCCGCTGCATCAACGGGCTGGAGACGATCAAGGACGGCGACCTTGTCGTCGACGGCCAGCGGCTCGGCGACCCCGCCACCAACATGACGAAGCTGCGCACCGAGATCGGCTTCGTCTTCCAGTCCTTCAACCTCTACCCGCACAAGACCGCGCTCGAAAACGTCACGCTGGCGCCGATCCATGTCCGCAAGATCCCGCGCGCCGAGGCCGAGCAGGCCGGCCGCGAACTGCTGGCCAAGGTCGGGCTTGCCGACAAGGTCAACGCCTATCCTGCGCAGCTTTCAGGCGGACAGCAGCAGCGCGTGGCGATCGCCCGCTGTCTCGGCATGCGCCCCAAGATCATGCTGTTCGACGAGCCGACATCCGCGCTCGACCCCGAGATGATTTCGGAAGTGCTCGACGTCATGGTCGCGGTTGCCGAGGAAGGCATGACCATGATGGTGGTGACGCATGAGATGGGCTTTGCCCGCAAGGTCGCCCAGCGCGTGGTGTTCATGGATGCCGGCGCCATCGTCGAAAGCGGCACGCCCGACGAGTTCTTCTCGCACCCCAGGACCGATCGCAGCCGCGCCTTCCTGAGCAAGATCCTGCGGCACTGACCGGCGCCGCCGCCTTCAAGTGACCGCCAGCACCTTGCCTGTATCGTGCTGGCGCACGAAATCCACGCGGCGGCCGTCCCAGTGGTAGCTGTAGTGCCTCCCCTGGACGGGAACGGTGATTGCATCCGGCCAGAAGATGCCGATGCACTGCCCGCTTGGCATGCGCACGCTGTTCCACACCAGCCCGTCGCTGCCGGCCGCACGCAAGGCGCGGCCTTCGGCCTGCGAGGCGGTGTAGTCGTCCGGGTCGAGCGCGCCGGGCACCGCGTTGACGTCATCGAGGTCGCGATCGACGCTGCCGATCAGCACGCGGAAATCCGCGGTCCAGCCCGGCTCCTCCTTGGTGGCGCGCATAAAATTCTGGTGGTGGTGGATGGTTTCGGCCAGCGCCACCTCCTCGCTGTCGCCGGCATAGTAGATGCCGTAGCTGCCATCGGAAAACCGCCCGGGCCGCAAGGTCGAGCAATGCACGAAGGGCGCCATCACGAAACTTGCGCCGGGTCCGGACACCCGCCTTTCGGCAGGAACCTTGCCGAGGTCGCCGAGTTCCAGCCGGATGCGCGGATTGGTCTTCTCCTCGACGGCGGCCAGCGCTTCCCAATCGCGCGGGTCGGCAATGTCCTCGAAGAGGTCGATAGGCGGATGGATGGAGCGGATGATGCGGAAGGTCTGGGGCCAGTGGACGCGGCGCCGGACCGCGAGCCCACTCACCATGCACCACGCTCCGCGTCGAGCCATTCGCGCATCGCGGCAAGGTCGGAGATTTCGCCGCGCAGCATCAGGTCGAGCGCCGACTGGCCGCCGAACGTGGCGTTGGGTTTTCGGATCCAGGCATAGCCGCGCGCCGGCTCGGTGAAGAGATAGCGCAAGCCCTTATGGATGCCCATCAGATGCGCCATGCGGGTGCGCAGGTCACGGTCGATCCGGCCGATGCCGCCTTCCTTCCAGCGCGCCCAGGTGCGCGCCGACATGCCGCCGAGCAGGATGCAGGCATCGAGGTCGGTGAGGCCCCACGCCTTGAACAGATTGACCGTGGTGCGCGCCAGGGCGCCCGCCTCTTCATCCGAGATGGCGCTGCCGACCGCGGCCGGCGTGGTGACAATGGACTGAAGCTGCATTTTCTGCTCCCGCTATTGGCAGACATATAGCATGTATTTGCCAATTGGCAAGGAAACAGGGCCAGAGCGGCCACCTAAAAAGGTGGCGCGGCATAACAGACCAGGGTTCCTCGCCCCTACGAAGGTGGGGGAGAGGTGGCTCGGCGAAGCCGAGACGGAGCGGGGGAATGGCGCGGCGTGGATATGCCGTGAAAACCCTCCATCGCCGCAGCCCCCTCTCCGACCGCTTCGCGGCCACCTCCCCCCGCTTTGCGGGGGCGAGGAACCCTGGTTCTGTGAGGGCGGCTCTTGTCCGCCTACTCCGCCGCCTCATACCCCGCGATACCCTTGATCTCCAGAAAATCCTCCAGCCCGTATTCGGCGTATTCGCGGCCGTTGCCGGATTGTTTGTAGCCGCCGAAGGGCAGGCCGGCGTCCCATTGGGGATAGTTGATGTAGACGTTGCCGGAGCGCATGCGCGCCGCGACGTCGCGCGCCTTCTGGATATCCTTGGCCTGGATATAGGAGGCAAGGCCGTAGACGGTATCGTTGGCCTGCTCGACCGCCTGCTCGACCGTGTCGTAGGGCATGATCGCCAGCACCGGCCCGAAAATCTCCTCGCGCGCGATGCGCATGTCGTGGGTGACATCGGCGAACACGGTCGGCCTGACATAGTAGCCGCGGTTGAGTTCGGCCGGACGGCCTGGGCCGCCCGTGACCAACGTGGCGCCCTCGTCGATGCCGCTCTGGATCATGTCCTGGATCTTGTCGAACTGGGCCTGGCTGACGACAGGGCCGAGCTTGGTGCCGGGAGCGTCGGCCGGGCCGACCACGAACTTTTCCGCCGCCGCCTTGGCGTAGGAAGCCGCCTCGTCATGACGGTCGCGTGGCACGAACATACGGGTTGGCGCGTTGCAGGACTGGCCGCTGTTGCTGAAGCAGCCGGCGACGCCCTTGGTCACGGCGGTGGCGAGGTCGACATCCGGGAACAGGATGTTGGCCGACTTGCCGCCAAGCTCCTGGTGCACGCGCTTGACCGTATCGGCGGCGGCCTTGGCCACCAATATGCCGGCCCGGGTGGAGCCGGTGAACGACATCATGTCGATATCGGGATGGCTGGACAGCGCCTGGCCGACGCCGGGGCCGTCGCCATTGACGAGGTTGAACACGCCCTTCGGCACGCCGGCCTCGTCGAAGATCTCGGCGAAGATGATGGCGTCGAGCGGCGCGATCTCGGATGGCTTCAGCACCATGGTGCAACCGGCGGCAAGCGCCGGACCCACCTTGCAGGTGATCTGGTTCAGCGGCCAGTTCCATGGCGTGATCAGGCCGACGACGCCGATCGGCTCCTTGACGATCAGCGAGGAGCCCTTGACCTGCCGGAACTGGAAGCTCTTCAGTACTTCCGCCATCTTGGCCAGATGCGCGAGCCCGATGCCGACCTGGCTGTCGAGCGCCATCCGGCGCGGCGCGCCCATCTCGCGTGACACGGCGAGCGCAAGGTCCTGGCTGCGCTTCTTGTAGACCTCGATGACGCGGTTGAGGATGTCGAGCCGTTCCTCGACCGAGGTGAAGCCGAATGTGCCGAAGGCCCGCTTCGCGGCGACCACCGCCTTGTCGACGTCGGCCTTGGAACCAAGCGAAATTTGCGCGAAGCTATCTTCGTTCGACGGATCGATGACATCGATCGTGTTGGGCACGACAGGATCGACCCACGCGCCATCGATGTAGAACTGCAGATTGTGTGACATGATTTCTCCTGAGGGGCGCCGCACAGCCGTCCGGCGTGATATCTGGTTAGAAATAACGATGCGCGACCGGCACTGTCAAACGCAACCCCGAACTGGTGAGCGAGCCGCGAGCGGTTGAACCAGCCGGGCGGGCGATAGCTGGAATAGAACGAGTTAAAGCAGAGTATGCCCGGCTTCGCCCAGAAGCCGTGTCGCCGCGACCCGATCGGCGGCTTTCACCAGCAGGTGATCGCCGTCGAAAGTCGACACCACGAAAATGCCCAGCTCGTTTTCCGACAGTGGCCTGATGACCGACAACACGATGCCGGTTTCGTCGAAGGCGAAAGGTCCTTGGAGCTTGAAGGCGACCCACTCGTCATCCCGCTTGACGCCATCTGGAACGCGATCCTGCAGACAGACGATCGAAAGTTCATCCTCGGTTCTGGTGATGCTGACGAAGCCTGGCCCGTCCGCCCAACCGGGAACGCTCGCTCCAGGCTCGAGCCGCGAAATCGCGTACAGCCCGGGCAGTTGCTTCAGCCTGATTTTGGCAGCCATTGTCGAACTCCGATTGCGGTCTATCCAGCGAGCCTCTTGCTCATATAGACAGTCGTACCGTTCATGAACGGCTCCTCCCGGTCGATCCTATAGCCGTGCCTCTTGTAAAGTGACACATTGGCCGCGAAGGCGCCATTGGTCAGCAGGCGAAGTTCGTTGCGGCCCGCTTCGGCCGCCTTGCGTTCAGCCCGCTCCAGCAACAGCCGGCCGATCCCCCTTCCCTGCGCATGCGGTGCCACGCAGACATTCTCGATCCAGACATGATCGTCGGCTGGCATGGTTTCGATCGCGCCGACGATTTCGCCCTGCTCGGTCGCAAGGTCGAACTCATGCTCTGCAACCGCTATGTCGTAGTCGGCGCGCATGGGCAGCGGTTCGCGGCCGATCAGCGGCACCCATTTGGCATAGGCCAAGCGCACGATGTCCCGGATGGCTGCGGCGTCCGCCGGCCCGGCCTGCCGGAACTGGATGGAAGGATTGATGCTCATCGAGGGCTCCAGACATGAACAGCCCGCCGACGGTTGCGCGGGCGGGGCTGGGAAGAACGAACCGGAATTAACGGGCCACTCCTCGTCGTCGCGCAATCATGCCGCCTCGCAGTGTACAGGTTCGGCGTCGCATGACATTGGCGCGGGGAAGAACGAACATGGCGCCAAGCTGGCGCAGCATGAGTGGCCCGTCAAGCCAATGCCAAGCCATCTTCTGGCGGTGCCAGGCCTCTTTGCCGCGCTGCGTCACCAGCCGCAATTAGTTGCATGCCGATACCGGCCTTGGCCTGCAACGGCATTTTGGTCCGCAAGCCGGAAACCGTCCTGAAAAATCGATCATTCTAACGAAAATAATTCATTGGAAAGATTAGTTGGGGAATGGCATTCCCCGGGCGAAGTCGCCTGGAGCATGACGTTGTCTTCCTTATCCCACATTGCGAACGATATTCCAAAAAGCCTGATTTCCGCCGAACCCGCGCAGCGCCGCAAGGCGCTCGACTCGACCAAGGCCGGACCCGTGCCCGGTGTGATATTGGTCGCGATGATCACTGCGGTGGCCTTCTCGGCCCACAACGTCTCCGGCTTTGCCCTGTTCAGCCCGATGATAATAGCCGTCGTCGCCGGCATGATCTACTCCAACGTGCTCGGCACGCCGGCGCACGCCAAGGCCGGCATCGCGTTTTCGCAGCGCCGGCTGCTGCGCTTCGCCATCGTGCTGCTCGGTTTCCAGCTGACGCTCGGCCAGGTGGTGTCGATCGGCGCCGGAGGTGTCGGCATCGTGGCAGCCACCCTTGGCGCCACCTTCGTCTTCACCATCACACTCGGCCGGCTGATCGGCGTCGACGCGAAACTGGCGCATCTGATCGCCGCCGGCACCTCGATCTGCGGTGCCTCGGCAATCGTGGCCACCAACATCGTCACCGACGCGCGCGACGAGGACGTCACCTACGCCGTCGCCTCGATCACCTTGTTCGGCACCGTCGCCATGCTCGGCTTCCCGCTGCTGGCGCCGCTGCTCGGCCTCGACCAGCATGCTTTCGGCCTGTGGGTGGGCGCCTCGATCCATGAGGTGGCGCAGGTCATCGGCGCCGGCTTCCAGAACGGCACCCAGTCGGGCGAGATCGCCACCGTCGCCAAGCTCACCCGCGTCGCCATGCTGGCGCCGATGGTCATCGCGCTGGGCCTGATGGCGCGCCGCAAGAGCAGCAGCGACCAGCAGGCGGCGCGCCCGCCCATGCCATGGTTCGTCGCCGCCTTCGTCGCCGTCGTGGCTCTGAACAGCCTTGTCGCGATACCCGCCGAAGTGAAGTCGGCGATGACGCTCGCCACCACCATCATGCTGACCATGGGGCTGGCCGCCATGGGCCTGCAGGCCGATATCTCGCAGCTGCGCTCGCGCGGCCTGCGCCCGCTGGCGCTCGCCTTCTCGGCCTTCCTATTCATCGGCGGCTTCAGCCTGATGCTGGTGAAGTTGGCCTGAGCCCCAAAGGTAGCGCTCTACGGCGCCCCTGTCCTGCCGGACAGAGGGGGCGAAGGAACTCGACGGCCGACCGTCGGTCTTTTTGCTGAGCGCCTTAATCCTCGAACGAACTCGCCGCCACGTAGATCGCGGCCAGTGTTTCGATGCCGGCCTGGTCCGCCTTGTCGAAGCGGCCGGGCAGCGGGCTGTCGAGATCGAGCACGCCGAAGACGCCTTCATCGTCTTCGAGAAGCACGACCAGTTCCGAACGCGAATCGGCGTCGCAGGCGATGTGGCCGGGGAAATCGTGCACGTCCTTGATCAGCATCGAAGTGCCGAGGTCGACCGCCGTGCCGCATACGCCCTTGCCGACGGCGATGCGCACGCAGGCCGGCTTGCCCTGGAACGGACCCAGCACCAATTCCTCGTCCGAGGCCAGGAAATAGAAGCCCGCCCAGTTGAGATCGGGCACCATCTGGAAGATCAGCGCCGCGGTGTTGGCGGCATTGGCGATCGAGTCGCCCTCGCCCTCGAGCAGCGCCTTCAGTTGCGCGGCAAGATCGCGGTAGAACGCGGCCTTGTCCGAAGTGTCGATGGCCTTGGCTGCGAACATGGCTTGTCTCCGAACTGAGAATCGCGGTTCCGTTTCCGCAGGCTCTGCACCGAACGACCGCCGGAACAGTCTACCGTGAATCCTACCCGCCACGAAAGCCGCAAGATAAGGGCCGCCGCCGGCGTCATCGCGGATGCGTCGGGCCGGCTGCTTCTGGTGCGCAAGCGCGGCACCAGCGCCTTCATGCAGCCCGGCGGCAAGATCGAGCCGTGCGAGGCGCCGCTCGACACCCTGATGCGCGAACTGCGCGAGGAACTCGGATTGGCGATCGACCCCGCCACCACCTCCCGGCTCGGCCTGTTCTCGGCCAAGGCCGCCAACGAGCCGGACAGCACGGTCGAGGCGGAATTGTTCGCGCTCTCCATCGACAGCCAGCCGATAGCCGCCGCCGAGATCGAGGAGATCATCTGGCTTGAGCCCGGCTCGACCAATTCCGTCGAACTCGCGCCGCTGACGCGCGATGTGGTGCTGAGGTTGAGCGGAATGTAGCGGCGGCGGCGCCGCTATTACATCGGACGCTTGGGTTCGCCGTTTTGTGGTGTTGCCGGGTCGGGCTCGGATTTCTTGTGCTTGTCGGCGGCAATCCTGCGGATGCGGTCGAAGCGGCTTTCCTCTGTCGTTTCGGTCGTGACGACCGTCTGTGGCTTCTGCACGAACACGATCATGGATCGATCTCCTGGGCCAGAGGCCTGCGCGCCGGGGGAGAATCCCCCGGCGATAGTCGTCTCGCCTGCGGCAAAGGCCGGTTCGGCGAGATACGGATCAGGCCTGAAAGACGGCTTTTATGAAACCATCTTCGCGAGCCGGTCGAATCCTAGTAGCCGCCCATGCCGCCACCGCTGCCCGCAGGCGCGGCATCCTTGGCCGGAATGTCCGAGATCATCGCTTCGGCGGTGATCAAAAGCGCGGCGATCGAGCCGGCATCTTGCAACGCGGTGCGCACCACTTTCGCCGGATCGACGATGCCCGCCTTGATCATGTCGACATACGCCTCGTTCTGGGCATCGAAACCCTGGTTGTGGTCCTTGCTGTCGGAGAGCTTGCCGACGACAACAGAGCCTTCAACGCCCGAATTCTCGGCGATCTGGCGGAGCGGCGCTTCGAGTGCCCTGAGCACGATCGAGATGCCGGCGGTGACATCGGCGTTGGCGCCGCCCAGGCCGGCAAGCGCCGTCCTGGCACGCAGCAGAGCCACGCCGCCGCCTGGCACGATGCCTTCCTCGACCGCCGCGCGCGTGGCGTTCAGCGCGTCGTCGATGCGATCCTTCTTTTCCTTGACTTCCGACTCGGTGGCGCCGCCGACGCGGATGACGGCAACGCCGCCGGAGAGCTTGGCCAGCCGCTCCTGCAGCTTCTCCTTGTCATAGTCGGAGGTGGTTTCCTCGATCTGGCCCTTGATCTGGGCGACGCGCGCCTGGATGGTCGCCTTGGTGCCGGCGCCGTCGATGATCGTGGTGGTGTCCTTTTCGATCAGCACGCGCTTGGCGCGACCGAGCATCTCGATGGTGACGTTCTCCAGCTTGATGCCGAGATCCTCGGAGATCATCTGGCCGGATGTGAGCACCGCGATGTCTTCCAGCATCGCCTTGCGGCGGTCGCCGAAGCCCGGCGCCTTGACGGCCGCGACCTTGAGGCCGCCGCGCAGCTTGTTGACGACCAGCGTCGCCAGAGCCTCGCCTTCGACGTCCTCGGAGATGATCAGCAGCGGCCTGCCGCTCTGCACCACCGCTTCGAGGATCGGCAGCATTGCCTGCAGATTGCCGAGCTTCTTCTCGTGGATGAGAATATAGGGGTCTTCCAGCTCCGCGCGCATCTTGTCGGCATTGGTGACGAAATAAGGCGAGAGATAGCCGCGGTCGAACTGCATGCCTTCGACGACGTCGAGTTCGGTGTTCGCGGTCTTGGCTTCCTCGACGGTGATGACGCCGTCATTTCCGACCTTGTCCATCGCCTTGGCGATCATCTCGCCGACGCTGGCATCGCCATTGGCGGCGATTGTGCCGACCTGCGCGATCTCGGCCGACGATTTGACCTTCTTGGCCTTCGCCTTGATTTCCACGACGACGGCCGCGACGGCCTGGTCGATGCCGCGCTTGAGGTCCATCGGGTTCATGCCGGCGGCCACCAGCTTGGCGCCTTCGCGCAGGATCGAGGCGGCCAGCACCGTGGCAGTGGTGGTGCCGTCGCCGGCGAGGTCGTTGGTCTTCGAGGCCACTTCGCGCACCATCTGCGCGCCCATGTTCTCGAACTTGTCGGCAAGCTCGATTTCCTTGGCGACGGTGACGCCGTCCTTGGTGATGCGCGGCGCCCCATAGGCCTTGTCGATGATGACGTTGCGGCCCTTGGGGCCGAGCGTGACCTTGACCGCATTGGTGAGGATCTCGACGCCGCGCAGCATACGGTCGCGCGCATCGGTGGAGAATTTGATTTCCTTGGCAGACATGATTTTATCCAGTTCGCATTTGGAGTGGAGCCGTCACCGCGCAGAGGCGCGGCGCTTCAGTCAGGCGGCCTTCTTGGCTTCGACGCTCTTTTCGATAACGCCCATGATGTCGGCTTCCTTCATGATCAGAAGATCCTCGCCGTCGATCTTGACCTCCGTGCCCGACCATTTGCCGAACAGGATCAAGTCGCCGGCCTTGACGTCGAGCGGAACAAGTGCGCCGTTTTCGTCGCGGGCGCCGGGACCAACCGCGATCACTTCGCCTTCCTGCGGCTTTTCCTTGGCATTGTCGGGAATGATGATGCCGCCCTTGGATTTGATATCGCCTTCGGCGCGCCGGATGACGACGCGGTCGTGGAGTGGCCGAAATTTCATGAGAACTTCTTTCTGGGGCCGGCATAGGCGGCCGCCCCCTTCTATAGGCTCTTTGGCACTCGATAGATAGGAGTGCCAAAATTTATTCCGAGCGGATATTGAATAACCATAGTATTATTTCGGCACCCGGTTTCATCGGGTCGGAAGACGAGCAAATATTTCAAAAATTTGAATTTTCCGGCAGAGTGCCTATTTATCGGACAAGTTCATTTTCACGATTTCAGACGCAAGGGAGATTTCCTCGATGGCCGACGGCAACCAGACGATCATGGAAAAAGCTGAAGCGCGCTTTGTCGACAAGCAGAAGAAGACGGCGGAGCGCAACAAGGCAACAGCCGAATATATGTCCGAAGCGAGGGCCAGGGAGATCAAGACGGCAAGGCTGAGGCAATTGCGGCTGGCCAAGGAAGAAGCCGACCGCGTGGCCGAGGCCCTGAACCCGACGCCGAAGAAGAAACGCGCGGTGAAGAAAACGACGGAGGCAAAATCATGAGCCTGACCTTCCCCAACCGCAGCCGCAGCTACGACGAGGCCGGCAAGCGCATCCGTTTCGTCGGCTATGACGGCATGTTCCAGATTTCCTTCTCGGTCGCCGCCGATGCCATGACGAGGATGCAGCCGGCGACGGCAGCCAATGAAGCCGGGTATCTCGCCACCTTCGACACCGAGAGCAGTGTTATCCGCGATGTAGCGTCAAAGGCCTATGACCGCACGCGCAAGAGCATGTATGTGCTGACGGCCGACGACTTCCGCTGAGACGACAGGCGGACGGCGCTGGATCAGGATTTACGCTCCGCCTTCTCCCGGCGCTTGACGTCCCGGACATTCATCTGACCGACCATGGCATTGGCGTCGCGCGGGCTCATGCCGACCATCGCCCTTTGCCTGACGACGACGGGCTGGCCGGTGAAGACGTCGATGATGGCCCAGCTTTGGGGCAAGTCCATGCGCAGTGCGTAGCGGTTGGCCATTTGCCTCAGCCCTGCAACATGAAGAAGACCATGCTCAGGACCGATATCGTCCAGGCGACGACCGACAGTTTCAGCACCATGCCGCCATGGGCGGCCAGAGCCTCCCGCAGCCGCGGGGCGATACCTGCCGACGGGACCGGTTCCACCGCGACGACACGGGGTCCCTTGGCGCCAAATTTTCCAAAGACGGGCAACAGCGACGGTTCACGCACGAAAATGGCCTCGAATGTCGGGGAAAGTCGGAGCGGGCAAGCTCTTGCCCTTCCATAGCACTCTTTTGGCGAGTGCCCTGCATGCCAAATGCAAATAGGCTGCTTTAACGCCGGCCGCATGCCACGTGACCCCGATCGTCAGATGCTGAAAGCGCGCAAGTCGGCTGGGTAGCAGTCTTCTTGCCGGCACGTCAGCGTCACAACGAAGACGAGGACCTGTCCGGCCCAGGCCGCAAATGCAAGCTGGCAAGACCCATCGCCCTTGACGGTCCGACGCAGGCTCTACGTCATATGATTTTTTGGAGGCCTCGCCTCGGGATCGAACCGAGGCTTCAGAGATTTGCCGTCTCCAGCGTAGCCGCTCCGCCACGAGGCCATGACTAGCGAACTAACCGATAATATTTGCGCAAGCGTTAAGACCGAAGAGTCGTTTGTAGACATGTCGCCGATTGCTGCTTTGGCCGGCTCGCGCCGTGGGCAGCACTGACGGCTGCCGATCAGGAATTCGCCTGATGAACTCGCCGGGCGCCGAGCCCGTGAGCCCGCCCTCCGGCGGCCACTTCGCGCCACCGGAGGACCAGCCACTTTTCCTCTTGAACAGCCTCTGGATCTGGCCTAGTTTGGGTTGAGAAAAGGTTTTTTCAAACATTTCCGATCGGACTCGGCCATCGGCCGGGTCTCATTCCGGCCTGTAAGAGAAAACCTTTTCCCAATCGGGATTTTCGCCGCAATGGCATTGGACGATCAGCCAGCCTTTCCCAAGCCCGTCACCTTGCGTGACGTAGCGGCCGAGGCTGGCGTCAGCGTCGCCACCGCCTCGAAGGCGCTCAACGATCAGGGCCGCATGACCGCCGAGACCCGCGAGCGCATTCGCGAGACCGCGCAGCGCCTCGGCTTCCGGCCCAACAGCCTGGCGCAGAGCCTGCTGCGGCGACGCTCCTTCACCGTCGGCCTGCTCACCAACGATACCTATGGCCGCTTCTCGCTGCCGCTGATGTCGGGCATTTCCGACGCGCTGGTCGACGCCGGCGTCTCGGTGTTCCTGTGCAATGTCGAGGAGGATCCGCGTCTCGGCCAGCTCCATGTCGAGGCCATGCTCGACAAGCGCGTCGACGGCATCATCGCCACCGGCAAGCGCATCGACCGTCATCTGCCGGTCGACCTGTCCAATCTGCGCATTCCGGTGATCTATGCCTTCACCCAGCCCGATCCCGACGCCGTCGCCTTCGTCTCCGACGACGCCGGCGGCGCGCGGCTGGCAGTGGAGCATTTCTGTCGGCTCGGCCGCAGGCGCATCGCCCATGTCTCGGGACCGGCGAGCTTTGCCGTGGTGCACGCCAGGGCGCAGGCCTATCGCGATGTTCTGACCGAGAACGGCCTGTCGGGCACCGAGCCGCTGCTCGGCTCGTGGTCGGAGGCCTGGGGACACGAAGCCGTGGCGAGGCTGTTCGACGGCGCGGCCGACGGCGCAAGCGAAAGGCCGGACGCCGTCTTCTGCGGCAACGACCAGATCGCGCGCGGCGTCATCGATGCCTTGCGCGAGCGCGGTCTCGACGTGCCCGGCGATGTCGGCGTCATCGGTTTCGACAATTGGGAGATCGTGGCCGAAGCGACGCGCCCGCCGCTGACCTCGGTCGACATGAACCTGGCTGCGCTCGGCCGCGAAGCGGGGCTGACCTTGCTTTCCCTGGTCGGCGGCAAGCCCGCCGCGCCAGGCATCCGGAAACTGCCGTGCCGGCTGGTGGTGCGTCAGTCCTGCGGCCGCCTGCCGGACGGCTGAAGAACCAAACGCCGCAATCGGCGGCAAGCCGCGCATCGCGGCCAAAACGTGGAGGAGGAGAATATGAGGACTTTGATTGCCAGGCTGGCCTTGACGGCCGCCGTATTCGGCTGCGGGCTGCAATTTGCCGCCGCCGAGACCGCCAACATCTGGGTGCGCGCCGACGGCTCGAACTTCATGCCGCGCATCGTCGATGCCTACAACAAGGGCCACACCAACCAGATCAAGCTCGACATCATCCCCAACGCCGAGATCATTCCGAAATACGGTGCTGCCGCCGCCGGCGGCACGGCGCCCGACGCGCTGTCGCTCGACCTGATCTACACGCCCTCCTTTGCTGCCGCCGGTCAGTTGGAGGACATCACCGACTGGGCCAAGTCGCTCCCCTATTTCGCCAGCCTGTCGCCGGCTCATGTGAAGACCGGCACGTACAAGGACCGCATCTACGGCCTGCCCTTCTCCGCCGACGCCTCGGTGCTGATCTGGAACAAGAAGCTGTTCAAGCAGGCCGGCCTCGACCCCGAAAAGGGCCCGGCCAATTGGGCCGAGATCGAAGCCGACGCCGAAAAAGTCAATGCGCTCGGCGGCAACATCAAGGGCTTCTACTTCTCCGGCAATTGCGGCGGCTGCAACATCTTCACCTTCACGCCGCTGGTCTGGGCCTCGGGCGGCGATATTCTCTCACAGGACGGCTCCAAGGCGACGCTGGACAGCCCGCAGCTGCGTGGCGCCATCGATCTCTACCGCTCGATGGTCAAGAAGGGCCTGGTGCCGGAAGGCGCCCAGACCGACACCGGCGCCAATTTCTTCGCCGCCTTCGCCGGCGGCAACATCGGCATCTCGCCTTCGGGCGCCTTCGCCATCGGCGCGCTCAACACCCAGTATCCCGACATCGACTACGGCATCACCTTCCTGCCGGGCAAGGATGGCGGCTGGTCGTCCTTTGCCGGCGGCGACAATTTCGTCGTCACCAAGGGCACCAAGAAGATCGATGTGGTGAAGGAGTTCCTCGACTTCGCCTATTCGCTGGAGGGCCAGACGATCCTGGCCAAATATGGCAGCCTGCCGGTGCGCGGCGACATCGCCAAGGACGCGCTGAAGGACCTCGACCCGCGCTACCAGGTCGCAGCCGAGGCCATGGCCAAGGGCAAGACGCCCTATTCGGTGGTCTTCAACGACCTGATCAACTCCGCCAACGGCCCGTGGACGCAGATGGTCAACGAGGTGTTCTTCGGCGACGACGTCGACGGCGCCATCGCCAATGCGCAGGAGACTATGCAGTCGATCATCGACCAGGCGCCGCAGAAATAGGCGCCTGCCGGCCGCCCGCCTGTCTCCCTGAGCGGGTGGCCGGATATTGTTTGGTTCAGATACAGGGCTATCGCGTTGAGAAGACTCACTAGCATCGACAGCTTGGGACCTAGCGCACTTCGCCTCCCCTTCTCCCCTTGTGGGGTGAGGAGCGGTCCGCGCAGCGGACGAAAAGCCAACTGCTTGGCTTTTCGAGCTTCGAACGCCCTGAGCCTGCGAAGGGCCGGGTGGTGGCCGATCCACTCTGCCGGGTCCCCGCTGCTTCGCAGCGTCCCGGTGTTCGCCGGCCTTTCATCGTGCCACTGGCACGATGAATTCGCCTCCGGCGAACCGGCCGCTCACCCCACAAGGGGAGAAGGAAAAGCGGGCCAGCCATGACCACCATCACAGCAACCACCGCCCCGCCCCGCGCCCGAAAACTCGTCGGCGCCGGGCGACGGCAATGGATCGGTCTCATCTACGTCGCGCCGGCCGTGGCGCTGGTCATGGTGTTCTTCGTCATCCCGCTCGGCATGACGGCGTGGATGTCGCTGCACAACTGGCCGCTGATGGGCGGGCACTCCTTCATCGGCCTCGACAACTATGCCGCGATCCTGCGCGACACCAGGTTCTGGAACGCACTGAAATTCACCGGCTACTACACTGTGATCGTCACCATCGCGATCTTCGCCGTCGCCTTCCCGCTGGCCATCTTCATCGAGCGGCCGCGCCCGCTGACCAATCTCTATCGCACCGCCTTCTTCATGCCGGCGGTGGTCGGTTTCGCCTCGGCGAGCCTGCTCTGGTCATGGCTGCTCAACGTCGATTCCGGCCTGTTCAGCCCGGCCGCCTACAACCTCGGCCTGATCGACAGGAAATTCAACCTTCTGGCCACCTTCCAGCCGGCCTTCTGGTCGATCATCGCCATGGTGGTGTGGAAGGTCGCCGGCTTCACCATGATCATCCTGATGACCGGCCTGCAATCGATCCCGCAGGATTTGCAGGAGGCCGCCGTCATCGACGGCGCCGGCCCGTTCGCGAGGTTCCGGGCCATCACCTTGCCGCTGATGCGCCGCACGCTGGCGCTGGCGCTGATCCTGTCGGTGGCCGGCTCGGTCCTCGCCTTCGACCAGTTCTACATCATCCTGCGCGGCGGCCCGCGCAACCAGACGCTGACGGCGGTGTACTGGATTTTCAACCAGTCCTTCGTGTCGTTCAAGCTCGGCTATGGCGCGGCGCTCTCCATGGTCCTGCTGGTGATCCTTGTGGCGCTCAGCCTCGTGCAGCTCTGGCTGCTGAGGAAGCCCGAGGGCGTCGACTGATGGCGCAGGCAATGTCCGCTCAAGGCAAACTCGCCGCCAGCGTCGTCAGACACTCCACCGGCATCATCGCCTCGGTGCTGTTCGTGGCGCCGATCGTGTGGGCCGCGCTGTCGGCCTTCAAGCCGGCGCAGGAGGCGCGCCAGCCGCCGTTGCCGCCCTGGCCGACGACAGGCTTCTCGCTGGAAAACTACGCCACGCTCAACACGTTCGGCGACGGGCTCTGGGTCTCGGCGCAGAACAGCATCTACGTCTCTGTCATGACGGTGCTGGTCTCCGTCGTTGTCTCCGTGCTCGCCGGCTACGGTTTCTCGCGCTTCCGATTTCCTCTCAAGGACCTGTTCTTCGTCCTCATCCTGTCGACGATCATGATTCCATTCCAGTCGATCCTGACGCCGATCTTCCTGGTGCTCACCAAGCTTGGCCTGCACAACACGCTGACCGGGCTGGTCGGCGTCTATGTGACGCTGCAATTGCCGTTCTCGATCTTCATGATGCGCAACGCCTTCGACGCGGTGCCGCGCGAGATCGAGGAGGCCGCGCGCATGGACGGCGCCGGAAACCCCACCATGCTGTTGAAGGTGATGCTGCCGCTGGTCTGGCCGGGCGTCGTCACCATCGCGCTGTTCGCCTTTCTCGGCGCCTGGAACGAGTTCCTCGCCGCTTTGGTGCTGATGACCGACCAGTCCAAGTTCACGCTGCCGGTGATGATGACCGCACTCCAGTCCGGCCGCTTCGGCGCCATCGACTGGGGCGCGGTGCAGGCGGGCGTCACCGTGATGATGGTGCCGTGCCTGATCCTGTTCCTGGCTTTGCAGCGCTTCTACATCCGCGGCCTGATGGCCGGGGCCGTCAAGTGATCGATCGAATGGAGTAAGTTCATGACCGCATCGTCTTCCGCCAGGCCTGCCAGCGCCTCCAGGCCCAAACTCGCCTTCCGGCCGCTACCGGTGCCCCAGGTCGACGTGCACGGCTTCTGGGGCGACCGTGCCGACGCCGTCGCCGCGCGCACCGCCGATATCCTCTACGACCGCTGCGTCGAGGCGGGCATGCTGGAGCAGATCGATCCGGACCGGCCCTCGCCCGGCGTCGTCATCCCGTTCCATTCCCCTTCGCCCGACGAGGCGGCCTCCCCCGGCTTCACCGGCTCGACGGTGACGACGCAGATGTTCTGGGACTCCGACTGGGGCAAGACGATCGAGACGGCGGCCTATTCGCTCTACCGCGCCAAGAACCCGGAGCTGGAGAAGAAGATCGACGCCGTCATCGACCTCTACGAAAAGCTGCAGCAGCCGGACGGCTATCTCTCAAGCTGGTACCAGCGCATCCAGCCCGGCCTGCGCTGGACCAATCTGCGCGATTGCCACGAGCTCTATTGCGCCGGCCACCTGATCGAGGGCGCCGTCGCCTATTACCAGGCGACCGGCAAGCGCAAGCTGCTCGACGTCATGTGCCGCTATGCCGACCATATCGCCTCGGTGCTCGGGCCCGAGCCGGGCAAGAAGAAAGGCTATTGCGGCCATGAGGAGATCGAGCTGGCGCTAGTGAAGCTCGCGCGGGTGACTGGCGAGAACAGATACATGGAGCTGGCGAAATACTTCATCGACCAGCGCGGCCAGCAACCGCATTATTTCGACGAGGAGGCGCGCGCCCGCGGCACCGATCCCAAGGCCTATCATTTCAAGACCTATGAATACAGCCAGTCGCACATTCCGGTGCGCGAGCAGGACAAGGTCGTCGGTCATGCGGTCAGGGCGATGTATCTCTATTCCGGCATGGCCGACATCGCCACCGAATATGGCGACGACAGCTTGCGGGTGGCGCTCGACCGGCTGTGGGACGATCTCACCAGCAAGAACCTCTACATCACCGGCGGGCTCGGGCCGTCGGCGCACAATGAGGGCTTTACCAGCGATTTCGACCTGCCCAATGAGAGCGCCTACGCCGAGACCTGTGCCGCCGTCGGCCTGGTGTTCTGGGCCAGCCGCATGCTCGGCATGGGGCCGAACGCCCGCTACGCCGATATCATGGAGCGGGCGCTCTACAACGGCTCGATCTCGGGCCTGTCGCTCGACGGCTCGCTGTTCTTCTACGAAAACCCGCTGGAAAGCCGGGGCCGGCACAACAGATGGAAATGGCACCGCTGCCCGTGCTGCCCGCCCAATATCGGGCGCATGGTGGCCTCCATCGGCAGCTATTTCTACAGCCTGGCGGACGACGCGCTTGCCGTCCATCTCTATGGCGATTCCACCGCTCGTTTCGACATAGCGGGCGTGCCGGTGGCACTGACGCAGGCGAGCCGCTACCCCTGGGACGGCGCGGTCGCCATCACCATCGAGCCGCAGGCGCCGGTCGCGTTCACCCTGCATCTGCGCGTGCCGGCATGGAGCGCCGGCGCGGCGCTCAAGGTCAATGGCGAGACGGTGAAGCTCGAGGACGTCACCAGCGATGGCTACGCGGCGATCCGGCGCACATGGAAGAAGGGCGATAGCGTCCGCCTCGATCTCGAAATGCCGATCGAACGGCTCTACGCCAACCCGCAGGTGCGCCAGGACGCCGGCCGCGTCGCGCTGTCGCGCGGCCCGCTGATCTACTGCGTCGAGGCGACCGACAATGACGGCAGCCTGCACCGCATCGCATTGCCGCGCACCGCAAGCATCGAGGCGCATGACGAGCCGGACCTGCTGGGCGGCGTGGTGGCGCTTTCGACCACAGCGCTGGCCGACACCGATGAGGGCTGGCAAAACGGGCTTTACCGCACCGACCCGCCCGCTGCCAGACAGACGCGGCTGACCGCCATCCCCTATTTCGCCTGGGACAACCGCGAGCCCGGCGAGATGCTGGTGTGGCTGAGGGACGGATGAGGCCAGAAGGGCGCGAAGGAGCGCGACAGGTTTCGTTCTGCCCGCCGCGTCTTCGGTGCCAGTCACACGGAGCCTATCGCCGGGCCTTTGACTTGTTCAGAGCGGCGGCGGCGTGGATAAGCGCCTTGAACGCTTCCTCGTCGACCTCCTCGCCCTCTTGGAAATCGATGGCGCGCCTGGTGTTTCCTTCCAGGCTGGAGTTGAACAGGCGCGACGGATCGGGCAGCGCCGCACCCTTGGCGAAGGTCAGCTTGACGACGTTCTTGTAGGTCTCGCCGGTGCAGATCATTCCGGCATGCTCCCACACCGGGACCCCGCGCCATTTCCACTCCTCGACGATCTCGGGGTCGGCCTGCCGGATCAGGCCGCGCAGCCGGCTCAGCATCTCGCCCCGCCAGTCGCCGAGTTCCTCGATCCTGCCGTCTATGAGCTGCGAAGGAGACCTGCCTTCTGGCGACCCGCTCTTCGTCATGTCCGTTCTCCTTCAGGCTTGGGGGCGGTCACCGCCCCGTCCGCCCGATCATAGGCGCTCTGTCGCGGGCGGCAAATCCGGGCCCGGCGTACAAATCTCACATTCGTTCGCCGGGCAATCGGCTCGCCTGTTTCACCCACTCGGTGAACTGGGCCTCGTCGAACTGGTCGTCCTCATGAATGTCAAGGTAACGCGTGTCCTTGCTTTTGGACTGGCCAGGCGGCACCGGGTCCAGCGACATGCCGCGGAAGAAGGCTACCTTTATGTATTTCGTGAAGCAATGAAAGCTGAGGAACCAGCCCTCGCCTTCCACGCCATAGAAGGGCGAGTTCCATTTGACGGCCTTGCGCACATCAGGCACGGCACGCTCGATGAGCGCGTCGAGGCCGCCGCCGGCCTCGCTCTTCCAGCCCGGCATGGCCGCGATATAGGCCTGGACGGGCGCGTTGCCTTCGCCCTTGGCGATCTGCGGATTGCCGCCAGAAAGCAGGACCGGACCGGCGGTTGCAGGCCTGGCGGCGCCTTTGGCTGATTGCCCCTGCCTCTTCGCCATCCATCCCGTCCTTACTGGCTCGCGCGCTGCCGCCCGTCAAGCCGCTTGGCGGCGTATGGCAGCACGAACATGTAGAGGCCGCTGAACAGCAGCAGGAACAGCGGCAGCAGCGGCGAATAGACCACCCAGGCGGGCGGCTGCCCCAAGCCCATGGCGACGAAGTTGGCGAGGACGGTCCCCGTGAAAATGATCGACAGCCAGCGATGCGTTTGCCGGACCCATTTGTTCCAATCCATGCTATCTCCTCCTGGAAAATGAACGAAACGCCGCTTACCAGCGCGCCAGCTGCGTGATCTGGATGAGGTTGCCGCAGCTGTCGTTGAGCTGCGCTATGGTCGAGCCGGTCACTTCGGTCGGCGCCATGGCGAAGGCCGCGCCCCGCGCCTTGATGCGCTCGTGATCGGCCTTGATGTCGTCGGTGAAGAGCATCAGCGCCGGCTGGCCCTGCTTGAACAAGGCCTGCTGGTAGGCCTTGGCCGCGGGGTTGTCGTTCAGCGCAAGCTGCAGCTCGGTTCCCTCAGGCTCGTCCGGCGAAGCCACGGTCAGCCAGCGAAACGGCCCGTTGCTGAAATCGGCCTTCTTGGTGAAGCCCAGCACGTCGGTGTAGAAGGCAAGCGCCTTCTCCTGGTCGTCCACATAGACGCGGGTCAATTTGATCTTCATCGCATGTCCTCCATAGGTTTTGTTGCGGCGGCCGCCTTCGAACAGCCTTGCCATGAACCCCGGCCGGCGGACTTCAGTCCGTCCGTGCCAGGAGCTCTTCCAGCTTCTCCAGGAATTTCGGCCATCCCATCTTGGCGCCGCCATAGGCCCGCCTCTGCTCGGGCCGGAAACCGGACTGCTCCATGCGCAGATGGGTCCCGGCAGGCGTCGGGGTGAGCGTGAAGGTCACCACGCTCCTGAGATCGAAGGCCGGGTCCTGGTGCGCGAGGTTCCAGGTGTAGGACAGCGTCTTGTGCGGCTCGACGGCAAGCACCTCGCAATCCAGCACGCCGCCCCAGGCGGTGCTGAGGTTGAAGCGATGGCCCACGACCGGATTTAAATCGTTCTTCATCAGCCACTCCTCAATCAGATGCGGTTGCGTCAGTGCGCGCCAGAGTTTTTCCGGCGGATGCGAAATCTGCCGCTCGACGACGACAGTGCGGGTCTCGGCGGCACTGTCGTTCACTGGTCCATCCTTTTGAGCAGATCCTCGAGATCGTCGAACCGGCTTTCCCAGAACCCGGCCATCTCACGCGTCCAGTCCATCAGCGGCGCCAGCGCGCCGAGCTGCGCGCTGTAATGCGTCTGGCGGCCTTCATGGCGGTCGCGCACCAGCCCGGCCTGCTTCAGCACGCTCAGATGCTTCGACACGGCCGGCTGCGAGACCCCCGACTGGATCGTCAGCGCTCCCACCGTCTGCTCTCCCTGGCGGCACAGCCGTTCGAAGATGGCGCGCCGTGTCGGGTCGGCGAGCGTCCTGAAGAGCGCATCATGAGCATCCGGCATTTAATCGATAACCCGTTGGCTATTGATTAACGTATAACTGTCGGGATATGTATTCGTCAAGCGGAAGATTTGGAGGGGCGGGAAAGCGTCCGGAAACTTTCGGGTCGCGCTGCGCTGGGAACGCCGATCGCTAAACCGTGGCGTGGACGCGGTTGATCTCCTCGGCCACCAATGCCTGCAACTGCCAAAGGTTGCGATCGCGAATGCCGCAGGCGTCGAGGTGGCGGATGGTCTCGAACAGATATTGCGCGCCCGAGCCCCAATGGCCGGCGGCCCGGGCCAGCGTCGCCGCGATCGCCCGTTTGTCCAGCCTGCCGACATAGCGCGCATTGGCGGGATCGACGACGAAGCCGAGCGCGCGGCACATGCCGCCCTCGGTCCTGACCCGCAGCCAGCGCGGCACGTTGACGGCGGGCAGGATGGTCATCTCGCGGCGCAGCAGCGCCTCGAGATTGTCGGCAACCGGCTCCGCGATCTCGAACACCATGCCCTGGCATTGGCCACCACGGTCGAGCGCCATCATCAGGCCGGGCTGCTCGATCGTGCCGCGAAACCGCTGCACGGTGAAGCAGAAGGAGCGGTGCCAGCCGGTCGCCACCGCGCGCTCACCTCCCCTTACCTCGCCCGCCGGCTTCCACAGCAGCGAGCCATAGGCGAACAGTTTCAGCGGCCCGGCCGGCGCATCGGCCAGGATTTCGTCGCTGAAACGCGCATAGTCGGCATCGGTCATGTAGACCATGCCCGGCGTCGGCCCGGCATCCTCGACCGCGCGCAAGGTGCGGGCGACCAGCGCCTCCGTCAGCGCCATCGCCGCGGTTCGCGACGTGGACTGTGAACGTGCGGCGGATATCGGACTGTTCATCTTCGTACTCCAGCCTTGCCGCCATGTTGCCCAAGGCAAAGGGATTCTCAAGAGCCAGGGCCACTCGGACGCTGACTCAGAAGCTGAGCGGACCTGCCCAAGCGTTTGAAAAGCCTCGGCGCACCGCCGTCGCGACAGAAGTGGCCGAAAGTCCGCCTGGGTCGGCGCCATCCGCCGCCGGCGGAACGAGATCGCGTTCGACGCGTTTCATTGGGTTGGGAGGGAACTATGAACGATGCGCCGGCAACGCCCATCGGCAGGACGCTTTCGCCCAGCGAAATGGTCACCGTGATGTCGCATTTCCATCGCGCCGAGATTGCGCGCATGGCGGGATGGCGCGACCGTATCGACAGGACCAGCAATTGGGCGATCACCGTCGTGGCCGCGATGCTGTCGGTGTCGCTGTCGACGGCCAGTGCCCACCACGGCGTGCTGTTGTTCGCCATGCTGCTGGTGCTGCTGTTGCTGTGGATCGAGGCGCGGCGCTACCGCTTCTTCGATGTCTACCGCGCCCGCGTGCGCCAGTTCGAGCGCCACTATTTCGCGCAGATATTCTCGCCGCAGCCGGACTTCGCCTCGGACTGGCTGCTGATCGTTGGCGAAAGCCTGCGCACGCCGAAATTCCTGGTCTCGCAGCGGGTGGCGCTGGCGCGCCGTTTGCGCCGCAACTACATCCATATGATGCTGATCCTGCTGCTCGCCTGGATCCTCAAACTGTCGACGCCGAGCCTGCTCGATCGGGCCGCGCCGGTGGGTTTCGTCGGCACATTGCGCGAGGCCGTCAGCGCCGCCGCCCTGGGTCCCGTGCCCGGCCTGGTCATCGTCACGCTGGTCGCCATCCTCTTTGCCGGCCTGCTGGCCGTCGCCTTACTGACGCCCGACGACAACGGCGAACTCTCCTTCGGAGACGTGCATGTCTAGTCCGCGATGGACAAAAACGCTTTGCGAACAACCGGGTGAGGCGCCATCCTGAATCAAACCGCGAATGAGCGCCTGCGTGCCGGCTTGGAAAATAGCCGCATGGATGCCATCTAGAGGGACAGATCCGGTCCTCGGGCGGCCGGCCACGGAGCATCGAAACAAGTGACGCAGCGAAGCGGCAGCGCCGACCTGCCGCTGCATGGCGGACGGGTCCCGAAATGGCTGGGCGACCGCATGACGCGGCTCGGCGCGGTGCTGTGCCAGGCGATCGTCCACCATTATGGCCGCGACGAGCTGCTGCGCCGGCTGGCGCATCCCTTCTGGTTCCAGTCCTTCGGTGCGGTGATGGGCATGGACTGGCATTCGTCCGGCATCACCACCAGCGTCATCGGCGCGCTGAAGCGCGGGCTGACGCCGCTGTCGGGCGAGCTCGGCATCCATGTCTGCGGCGGCCGCGGCGCCCATTCGCGCAAGACGCCGCATGAGCTGGAGATGATCGGCGAACGCATCGGCTTCGACGGCGCGGCCCTTGCCACCGCCAGCCGCCTGGTCGCCAAGGTCGACAGCGCGGCCGTTCAGGACGGTTTCGACCTCTATCTGCATGGTTTCATCGTCACCGACGACAGCCGCTGGGTGGTCGTCCAGCAAGGCATGAACGGCGACAGAAGGCAGGCGCGCCGTTACCACTGGCTGTCGGAAGGGTTGAAGAGTTTCGTCGACCAGCCGCACGCGGCCATCGAGGGCGAGCGGCAGGGCGAGATCGTCAACCTCACCGACCATCGCGCCGAGGCCTCGCGCAGCGGCCAGCTCGATCTTCTGCGCCAGCTCGGTCCCGACCGGATCGTGCACGAATTCGCCGCCATCGAACCTGCGGCGACTGAAGCAAAGCGCGACAGTGCACAACCAATGCTGCCCAATCTGGTCATGCCGGCGCACCATGACGTGCGCGAAAGCGACATCGTCATGCGCCGGCTGCACGGCAACATCTCCGCCGCCATCGAGAGCGGCCCGACGGACTTTCCCGAATTGCTGCTGGTTCCGGGCGTCGGCGCCCGCACCGTGCGGGCGCTGGCGATGGTGGCGGAGGTGGTGCATGGCGCCCCGTGCCGCTTTTCCGACCCGGCGCGCTTCTCGCTGGCGCATGGCGGCAAGGACCGGCACCCCTTTCCGGTGCCGCTGAAGGTCTATGACGAGACCATCGCCGTCATGAAGTCGGCGGTCGCCAAGGCCAAGCTCGGCCGCGAGGAGGAGCTTGCCGCCTTGCAGCGGCTCGACGGCCAGGCGCGGCGACTGGAGCGCTACGTCACCGGCCCGAGCCTGAAGGAGATCGTCGCCGGCGAGTTCGACCAGTCGCATCTGCTCGGCGGCCGCAGCGTCTTCGGCCCGGAGCCGCCGCCTGAGGGTGCTTTGCCGGAGCGCGCCAAGAAGTCGGGCTAGATCGCCGATCGCGGCCAGCGACGATTGGCGAAGCAATCCGCGGGCGGCGTCCAGCCGGTATGGGCCTTTCTCCCCGTCACTATACGGGGAGAAATGTCCGGCAGGACAATGAGGGGCGGCGCCAAGCTTTCGGCAAATAGCATCTGGATCCTGTATTTCTCCCATGTCGGCGCTGCCCCTCATCCGCCTGCCGGCACCTTCTCCCCGTATAGAGACGGGGAGAAGAGGGCTGTCTTTTACGTCGGCACTTACCCCAACAGATTGGCCCGAACAGATTGGCCCGACCTGCCGCAACCTTGCGCGGCATTGCACGTTTATGCGCAGCGGACTTGATCCGCGTTGAGGAGTTGGATGACTAGGCACTGGCCGCAAACGAGATTTCTTCCTGCCATTCTCATCCCTTCCGCCGTCCTTGCCTTAGCAGGCCCGGCCTGGGCCGCCCAGGCAAGCAGCCACGCCGCGGGCATGGGCGGCTCGGCGGAGGGCGTTTTCGTCGCCGAGATCATGCTTCTGCTTCTGGTCGGTCGTGGCCTCGGCGAAATCTTCCAGCGCTACGGCCAGCCGGCGATCATGGGCCAGCTGATCGGCGGCATCCTGCTGGGGCCTTCGCTGTTCGGCTGGCTCTGGCCCGGCGCGCAGCAGCTGATCTTCTCGAGCGACCCCGCGCAGAAGAGCATGATCGAGGCGGTCTCCCAGCTCGGCGTCCTGCTGCTCCTGCTGCTCACCGGCATGGAGACGGACCTGCGCCTGGTGCGCCGGGTGGGCGCGGCGTGTTTTTCGATCTCGGTCACCGGCGTCGTCGTGCCCTTTGCCTGCGGTTTCGCGCTGGCGCAGTTCCTGCCCGACACGCTGCTGCCCGACCCCGGCGAGCGCATCGTCGCCGGGCTTTTCCTTGGCACGGCCCTGTCGATCTCCTCGGTCAAGATCGTCGCCATGGTGGTGCGCGAGATGAACTTCATGCGCCGCAATCTCGGCCAGGTCATCATCTCCTCGGCCATCATCGAGGATACGATCGGCTGGCTGATCATCGCCGTCACCTTCGGCATCGCCACCAATGGCAGCCTCCAAATCGTGCCGCTGGTGGTAACGGTGGCCGAAGTGGCGCTGTTCATGGTGTTCTCCTTCACCATCGGGCGCCGGCTGGTGTTCACGCTGATCCGCTGGTGCAACGACTCCTTCCGCAGCGAATACGCCGTCATATCGGTCATCCTGATCATCATGGGCGTTATGGCCCTGATCACCAACCTGATCGGCGTCCACACCGTGCTCGGCGCCTTCGTCGCCGGCATACTGGTCGGCGAATCCCCGATCCTGTCCAGCCACATCGAGAGCCAGCTGCGCGGCGTCATCACCGCGCTCTTCATGCCGATCTTCTTCGGCATGGCCGGGCTTTCGGCCGACCTCACCGTACTCGCCGACCCGACGCTGGCGCTGCTGACGCTGGCGCTGGTGCTCATCGCCAGCATCGGCAAGTTCGGCGGCGCCTTCATCGGCGGCCGCTTCGCCGGCATGACGCTGAAGGAGGCGACCGCCGTCGGCAGCGCCATGAACGCGCGCGGCTCGACCGAGGTCATCGTCGCCTCGATCGGCCTGTCGATGAACATCCTGTCCCACAATCTGTTCACCATGATCGTGACCATGGCTGTCATCACCACGCTCGCCATGCCGCCCATGCTGCGCTGGGCGCTCGGCCGGCTGCCCGTCGAAGACGCCGAGAAGCAGCGCGTCGACCGCGAGCTGCTCGACGAGCGCGGCTTCGTCTCCAAGCTGGAGCGGCTGCTGCTGCTGGTCGACGACAGCCCGGTCGGCAAGTTCACCGCCTATCTCGCCGGCCTGGTCGGCGGCGGCAGCGGCATGCCGACCACGCTTCTCCACCTCAAGGACGGCAGGCTTGCCGGCCCGGCCCGCGACAAGGGCCCGGAGCGCGCCCTGAAGGAGGTCAAGAAGGGTGCCGCCAGGAGCGCCAGGGCGGTTCGCAAGGCCGAGGACACGCCGGTCGAGAAGGTGCATCTGACCGCCCGCAGCGAACGCGAGGCGACCGCACGGACGATCGCCGAGGAGGCGCGCAAGGGCTACGGCCTGCTGCTGGTCGGGCTCGAGGCCATGCTGACCGAGAAGGGATCTTTCACCGAGGCGCTCAACGACATGACCAGCGGCTTCGACGGTCCGCTCTGCCTGGTGCTGAACGGTGCCGGCGCCGGGGGCAAGATGCCGGTGCTGCGCGCCGGAACCACCATCCTCGTTCCCGTCAACGGCACGGAAGTGTCGCGCCGCGCAGCCGATTTCGCCCTGGCGCTGGCAAGGCCGCACCGGGCGCGGGTCAAGGTGCTCTATGTCTCGCAGGCGCGCAAAGGCGCCCGGCAAGGCACCGTTTCGCACCGCCGCGAGGAGGCGGTGCTCAAGGACGTCGTCGACCTCGCCGACCGCTACGGCGTCGCCGTCGACACCGCCATCCGCGCCCGCGCCACCCCCGACAAGGCGATCGCCAGGGAAGTGGCCAAGGGGGCGGCGATGGTGGTGATGGGCGTCACGCAGCGGCCGGGCGAGGAACTGTTCTTTGGCGACACCGCCATGGCGGTGCTGGCCGCCGTCCCCTGCCCGGTCGTGCTCGTGGCAAGCGACCGCATCCGCGCCGAAGCAAGGCCCGAAGCCACAGCCGAAACCGGCGCTTGATGGCTGTGTCTAAAGGCCGAAGAACTGCCTGCCGATCACATAGCCCAGCGCCACAACGGCCAGTGGGAACAAGGCCGGCGCGACCTTGCCGAGCACCGAGCCTTGCTGCTCCTTTGGCGGCACGTAGCGTGCATTGCCGAGATTCTTGGTCATTGCGTACCCCCGCGCGAACCAGTTCATTAGCAGATGCTTATTAACAGCACGGCCGAATTAACGGTTCGCGAAGAAATTCGCTCGAAAGCCGGCCATTTGAGCGGAGAGCTGGCGAATGCGGCTTGGCTCAGTCTCGTTCTCGGAACCGGGTTTGCCTGGGGCCTTGCGCAGCGCCGCGGCTTCGGCCGTCGCGGCGGAGCGCTATGTCTGGCAAACCGCCATGACGAAGAACTCGCGGTAGCAGAAGTCCGGATCGTCGAGCAGGCGATCCGGCCGCTGCTTCAGGTCCTGCCAGTAGGCCTGGTCGGCATCAGGCAGGGCATAGCTCGGCGCGACGCTTGCAAAATAGGCCAGCAGGTCGCGAACATAGTCGCGCGTGAAGCGAGGCGCGGGCGCCCAGCGCTCGACCAGCCAGCCCTTGCGGCTGACGACCTCCAGGCCCGCCTGGCGCAGGCGCGCCGGAAGCGTCGAACCGCAATCGGTGCCGAGCACGCTCCGGTCGCGAAACCCCTGCAGCCTGGCCGCCATGAAGCGCGCCAGCAGCGCCCGGTCCATCGGCAGGATCTGCAGGATGGTCGAATCGAAGTCCTTGACCGCGAAGATGCCGCCCGGCTTCAAAACGCGCCTGGCCTCGCCGACGGCAAGCTCGAACTCGGCCGGCGTCAGATACTGCATGACATTGCCGGACCAGACACAATCGAACGATGCGTCCGCGAACGGCAGCGACAGGATGCTGCCGACATGCGTGGCGATTTCCGGTGCCTCGGACAGCGTGCCCGCGAGCGCCTCGACCCGGGCGATGTTTTCGGGCGCGAGGTCAAGCGCGGCGATGAAGCCGGAGGGGCCGACGGCGCTCGCGATGAGCGGCAGGAAGCCGCCGCTGCCGCAACCGGCATCGAGCACGCGCCAGCCCGGGCGGATGCCGGCATCGAGCAAGGCCGCCTCATATTCGGGGCGCGACGATTCGAAATGAAGGTCGAGCCAACCGGCCTCGCTCGCCTCGTGGCCGGTCGACGTTTGGTTCCTGGCAGACAAATGATTACCCCCCGATGGCGCGCCACGGATAGAAGCGCACCGAGCGGCATCACGCAATGCCCACGAAGCTAAGTGGGACCAACGCTGGTGATTGCTCTCTTCATTTGAACGTTGGATGGACAGGACGCGTCGCGCGTCGGCCACAACGACGTTGATCCCAAAACAGGCATCTGAATGCGGCGTCGCGTTGTAGGCGCTACAAGCGATCCGCAGTCTGGTCCGGCAACTCGCACGGCCTGAGCATTCACCGCCATACGGCGGACCCGTGGCCAAGGGGTCGAGCCGGGCCATGTCATCGCCTGCTGGAAACGCCCTGGCCGATCACCGCTACAGACAACAACTCCGTGCTTCGGCTAGAGTTTCGCTGGACACCAGGCGGAGGGGAGCATCGGGATGGGCAAAGCCAGTTCAACACCGGCCGGACAGCCCAGGCCGCTCGCCGAGATCGCCAGCTATCACGCCCACATCTACTATGACGGAGAGGCGCAGCGGCGCCACGCCGAATGGCTGCGCCTGCGCATCGGCGAGCGCTTCCGCGTGCGCCTGGGCAACTGGCGCGACGAGCCGGTCGGCCCGCATCAGCAGGCCATGTACCAAATCTCCTTCGCCATCGAAATTTTCGCCACGCTGGTGCCCTGGCTGATGCTGAACCACAACGGTCTGAGCATCCTCATCCACCCCAACACGACCAACCCCAAACGCGACCATCTGGTCGACCCGATCTGGATCGGGCGGCCGCTGGCGGTGCACGGGGAGGTTCTGGGCGAGGAGGATGAGGCGGAAGATGCGCTGGAGGTGAAGATTAATATCAGCCTTTGGGCCGGTAGCCGACTGTCAGGTCTCGGAGAGTGGCCGGTCGTTAGCGGACGTTAGGTATTCGAGCGTGCCAATTGCCACGAAGGGCCATAAGCTGCACGTTTCCTGCTTTGAGCGTTCAACGATTAGCAGCAGTGTTGGTATTTCAAAGTTGATCTGACGAACAACTGCTGTCCAGCGACGCGGTCAGCGAAGGCTCATTCACCCTCTGGCCTCGACGCACTTTAATGTTTACGAAGTGTCGATACCCTCGGCGTGGGAAAAATTGGGCAGAGGCTGATCGTTGAACTCGCATTTCACTACGTTCCAGAGCTGGACAAATGGCCGGCTTGTGAAGGTAATAGGGACCAATCATGGCTCCTCAAACTTACCCTTTCAAGGTTGGCGCACATTCAAAGAGGCATTTGCGCCCGAACTGATCGAAATGGCAGTAAGCGAGACCTCAGCTGCTAGGGGTGAACCCGTTCGCCACTTGGTCGACCCCTTCGGAGGATCTGGAACGAGCGCGCTCGCCGCACAGTTTCTCGGCGTCATGCCGACCACGATCGAAGTAAATCCCTACCTTTCTGATCTTATTGAAACGAAGATTGCTCGGTACGACCTTGATGCCGTCTCGCATGCATTCGGACAAATCTGCTCCGACGTCGCAGAGGCCAAGCCAGTCCAAACTCCGTTACCCGGTATGCCCGACACGTTTGTTGAGCCGGGCAGAGCAGGACGCTACATCTTCAGCCGGGAAGTCGCCCAAAGGCTGCATGCATATGTGGCGGCCATTTCGAACCTCGAGAACTCGGAAGCCCAACGCCTATTTAAGGTTCTGCTCGCTGGCATATTGCTTCAGGTTAGCAATGTGGTGGTCAGCGGCAAGGGCCGGCGGTACCGGCGCGGGGGCGTGAATAAGAGCGCAAGTGCGGCGTCAGTTGATGGCCTTTTCTCGGAGAAAGTCGTCTCCGCTCTTTTTGATCTCAAGCGGTTTGAAAATAGAATGCAACGGGATTATCGTGTACTACGGGGCGATGCTCGCGTGCGCCTTGGCGAGTGTGCCGAAGCTCAACTGGCAGTGTTTTCCCCCCCTTACCCAAATTCGTTTGACTACACCGACGTGTACAATCTCGAGCTCTGGGTGCTCGGATACTTGACAACGCCCGAAGCGAACAGATCATTGCGAGAATCCACTATACGAAGCCATGTCCAAATCAAGCGAGACATGACCTCGAGCGTCAGCAATACCACTCTTGCCGACATTGTGGCCCGACTCACGTCCAACAGAAAACAACTTTGGAACCGAGATATTCCAGAAATGGTCTCGGCGTACTTTGACGACATGGTCGCAATCATGACCGCGCTCCACAACCTGCTCGCAACCTCTGGCCGAATTTACATGGTGGTGGGTGACAGCCGATACGCGGGGATCGACATTCCAGTTGCTCAAATTCTTTGTGAACTGGGTCCGACCATCGGTCTTGACGTGCTCTATTCTAATCCGTTCCGTTCGATGCGCGCATCTCCGCAACAAGGCGGTCGGCCGGAGCTTCCGGAAACGCTGATCGCTCTGAAAAAGTCTAGTTAGCTGCCATTTCGGCCTGCGCGTGTTCGACCACGCCGTACATAGGCAGCATGATCGTTTCCATCTGCTCATCATAGAAGCGATCCGCAGCCTTCTGAACGAAGGCCGAAGCGAGAAGGTCGGTTTTAATCTTACGCAGGTCAAAGACCGCAAGAGCACCAAGCTTCGCCTTCTTGACCCTTCGATATGCTTTCGCCTGCCCCATACCCTTTACCAGGGAGTAGAGATTGGTTGAAGGTGAGATGGGTAATTCCGTGGAGCCGAAACTCCTGAGTACCTTAACCTCAACGACGGCAGGGTGTCTCGCGTTTGGCTGAGCGGTGGGATCGGTAAACAGGATGTCGATCCGCCCAACGTTTACTGCCTGTTCGCGTTGAATGAGGATCGGTCGGAAGTAACCGCGCATTTCAGCTGCCAAGCACCACTGAAGAACTCTCTCTGTCTCGGGTCCCGGAACGTAACCGTTGGGCTTCTGCCATACTTGAGGTGGGCAGATGTCAGGGATCAACAGGCCCTCTTGCCGAACGAGTTCCATGACCTCACGAAGATCGTTCAGCGTTACCTGCCTCGACGCTTTGGGCAATGAAAGTCGAAGCGTCTTCTCTTCTGAACCCACTCCTGTCGCTGAACAGCCAAGAACTCGCTTCTCGGGGTAAAAGGTCACTGCGGGATGATGGCCATCGCCTCCGGAAATGAGCGCATTTACCGCGCCGGCCACTGAGCCTTCTGGAATCGGCACAGCCCAGCCGTTTGAGCCGTGCTGCGCTGCAAAGACTAGCTTCCCAGACCATTGCTGCGGCGATTGGAGATCCAGGTCTTGCAATTTTGTAGGCTGCCCATACTTGCCGGCGGTGACGCGAGGCGTCTCCGCCAGCACAAACAGCGCCGGAGCCCAAACCTCCTCTACGTCGATTTCCAAGGATCTCAGCAGGGTATTTCGAACGTTCTCAAAGAACTCTGATTGCTTGTCCGGGGCATCTGCGGATCGCATTAGACCCTGTGCTGCCCCCGCTCGAAAAGCTACGTCTTCGAGTAGGCCGTCCACGAAACTCTTATCCAGCGGCATGAACTTTCTGCCCCAGATAATGCGCGTACATGTAGAGGCGTTGCGACGGAGATAGCTCCACTTCCGGGAAGACCTCACGAAAGGCTTCAGTAGCCAACGTAGTTCGCAAACTCCTAGGATCGTTAAAGTAAATCACATCCCCTCTTTCCACTTTGGGGTCATGATAGGTAGCGTCTTCGGTCGCCGCCCCGGATATGTCCTCATCACGAAGCGACGCGAGAGCCTGCGCCAATTCGTCCAAATAGCTCTGCGTTAGTAGGGCATCGGGGTCCGTTGCGAGGGCTGTACGAAGCCCATTACAATGGGCCGAGTGAAAGTTGAGCGCATACCTGGCATAAAACGCAAGCGACTGATCAGGTAATCGTCGATAGCTCAGGTTCGTGACTTCAACTAATCCCATAGCTACCAAGGCGTCCAACTCTCGTTGGAGATCTGGGTAGAAAGGGGAGCGTCCTGTCTTCAGTATTCGGTTATCAAAGGGCGCTAGCCCCCAAACTTGGCTAAGTACATCCGAGAGATAGGCAAAGGAATGCAACTTGTCAGTGCCGATTGGGGCAAGTGCAGCCCGCTCCGACGCCTCTAGCAACTGAAGAAGTCGAATGCGGTGCTTGGCTACTGTCGTGTCGTTCACGCGCCTAATCCCCTGACACCCTTGTCTAAGAATGTGTGATATTCGCCCTCAAAATGGCGAACGGCGGCATTTGGGGCAGCGATTTTCAGTAGGTTGAGCACTCGGCTCCACCGCTCTTCGATCTCATGATCGTCGTCCGTTTGGTCGCCGAGCAGTGACGGCAACATCACCGAACTGGTGAGATTAGACGTGACAACGATCTTGCGCCCTTGACTGGCAAATTGTCGAAGCATAGTGCCCGCCTTCCGCATAAAGATCGCATCCAAGCTGGCTTCGGGCGTTTCGATTACGAGCGTCGCAGATTGTCGTTCAGAGGCGGCTTCGATCAGCGCCATCCGGAAGGCGAGGTCTACAAATTCTCTTTGGCTCTCGGAGACATCATCTGGCCGTTCTCGAAACTGGGGCGTTTCAAATGCCGCGGCAGACATCTCGAACTTGAGAGATGGATACATGAACCTCGCGCCACTCTGACTCGGGCGATCCTCGACGAGCCTGAAGCTCAAGGCGCAGGTTTCCTCAAGAAAGGCGGTCGCCAGTACCTGAAACTTTGGTGAGACGGCTACTGCGGCCTGCCTGAACTGTTCCTCGGTCTGCGTCAGCAGTATTTGGTATCTTCGCTCCGCTTCTGCGCGTTCCTGCTCTTGATCGTGCTGATAACTCCTCGCACCCTCTAAGTTCTTTTTCTTGTCGGCGATCTGTTGTGGATCAGGTGGCAGCCTTGTCCGGAGCGTTGCATTTTCGAGCCGCCGCTGATCAATGCTTTTAGCAAGGGCATCTAGTTCACCGTTCACCGCGATGAGGTCCGCGCGCGCATTGGCTTCCGCAATCTCGGACGCTTCTCGTTCGACTTTGGCTGTGTCGAGTGCTGCACGTGCCTTATCAAGTTTCTTTTGCTCGATTTGGTGTACTGGAACCACTTGGTCGGATTGTTGAGGGCGGGCTTGCCTATCTGGCGGTGCCCCACATATCGCGCAGGTTCCAACATGAATGGCATGTTCGAGCCGTGCGATCTCTGCTTTGGCATCCGCTCCGCACGCAAGGCAATCGCCATTTGCAAACAGGTGCGTGAGGACGTATTGCGCAGTTTCGTCCAGTTTGGGGAAGAGGCGACCGAGCGCCGAATATCGCAGCTCTTCCAACTCTCGGCGCGCGTCGTCTTCCCGCAACTTAGACCGCTCAACCTGCCGGGCAAGCTTGGCCACACTGGATCGCCTTTCGAAGGCAGTTTCCTCCAGCTCCTTCTGGCGGAGCAACTCTGCATCTAGAAGCGCTTGGGCAGCAGCTAATTGGGCCGTGACGCCCACATTGTTTGTGAGTAGGCTTTCTAGCTGCCTGACTTCGTTCTCAAGTCGACTGGCAAACGTCGAGGCATTTCGCGCTGCGCTGTCGGCACTACCGATTTCTGCTTCTAACTTCACCCACGCGGCTGAAGTCTCTGGTGAAGTGAAGAGGATACGAAAGAACTGCCTCTGGGCTTGATCATCCCACAGAATGTCACGGCGTTCTTCATTGAAGAACGTCAGAAATTTAACAGCCGTCAGGAAATCGATAAAGCTTCCCAACCCCGCGGACGCCACGACTGAAACCTTGTACCGATCTTCATTCGCGTCGCCGACGGCGATAGCTGTTCCATTCTTGGAGGCGGCTAGCAGACGGCAGTCTGCCAGCGAACGGGTAACTGAGTAGGCGTCGTCCCCGATTTCAAATTCTAGGCGCGCGGTGGCATCTTTTGCTTTATCGGCCACCCGGCGTGAGAAGTAATCTCTTCGGGCCGGCCATGGAATTTCTTTTACCCGTGCCGTCGAACCAAACCTTGCCGCGTTTTCAATCTTCGGAAGATCAAAGGGCCCGACAACAAGACGAAACAAGATGTTGATGAGGGTAGTTTTGCCGAGACCATTGACGCCGGCAAACACCGAGATGCCCGATTTGAAGGAAAAGCTAATGCCGTTTGTCCCGTCGCTTCCAGGGAAGAGCCGGTAGTTTCTGACCTCAAGCGTGCTGAACGATGGAAAATCTACCAATGCTGTGCGAGCCCCCGATGCTATCGTAGCGCTTAGATCAAAAATCGCAACGGGTGAATGTCTCGGTATTGCCAGCCACGGCTGATCCGCTTCCCACCTCAAAAGTAGTCTGCATGAACGTTCCGCGTAACAGCCGCTACTAGCAGTTCGCTGAGACGGTCTGAACGGCCGAAATGAGGCGCGAAGCGGCCATTCTATACACCATACGTCCTGGCAGCCTCCCCCCTCACCCCCCACCCAAC
>NZ_VFWC01000009.1:0-327467 GCF_006442405.1 Mesorhizobium sp. B2-2-3
GGATTTCAAGGGCGAGATCTACACCCGCCAGGAGCGCAACGGCATCCTGCTCGGCACTTACGAAAAGGCGTGCAAGCCATGGTCGCCGGTCAACACGCCCTGGGATTTCGGCCACGAGCTGTTGCAACCCGACCTCGACCGCATCGCGCCGTCGCTGGAGGTCGGCTTCAAGCATTTCCCCGGCATCGAGAAGGCCGGCATCAAGCAGATCATCAACGGTCCCTTCACTTTCGCATTGGATGGCAATCCGCTCGTCGGCCCGGTGCAGGGCCTGACCAACTTCTGGTGCGCCTGCGCCGTCATGGCCGGCTTCAGCCAGGGCGGCGGTGTCGGCCTGGCGCTGTCCAACTGGATGGTGCATGGCGATCCCGGCTTCGACGTCTGGGGCATGGACGTCGCCCGCTTCGGCGAATGGGCGAGCCTGCGCTACACCAACGCCAAGGTGCGCGAGAACTATTCGCGCCGCTTCTCGATCCGCTTCCCCAATGAGGAACTGCCGGCAGCACGCCCGGCGCAGACGACGCCGCTCTACGACACCATGCTCGCCAACAACGCCGTCATGGGCGACTCCTGGGGCCTTGAGACCCCGCTATGGTTCGCGCCGAAGGGCAAGGAGCCCAAGGATATCGTGTCCTTCCACCGCTCCAACGATTTTGGGCCGATCGGCGAGGAAGTGCGCGCCACGCGCGAGCGCGTCGGCGTCACCGAAATCGCCAACTTCGCCAAATACGAAGTCTCCGGACCGGGGGCGGAGGATTTCCTCAACCGGCTGATGACCAACCGCATGCCGAAGGCCGGCCGCATCGTGCTGACCCCGATGATCAACGAATTCGGCAAGCTGATCGGCGACTTCACCATCGCCAAGGCCGCGGAAGACCGCTTCATGATCTGGGGCTCGTCGGCCGCGCAGAAATATCACATGCGCTGGTTCGAAAAGCACCTGCCGAAGGATGGCCCAAGGACGTCAGAGGTGCGCATCCACCGCTTCGACCAGACGCTGGTCGGCCTGTCGATTGCCGGACCGAAGTCGCGGGACCTCCTGCAGAGGCTGGTCGATGTCGATATCTCGACCAAGGCCTTCCGCTTCATGGACTTCCGCGAAATGGCGGTCGGCGGCGCGCCCTGCATGGTCAACCGCATTACCTATACCGGCGACCTCGGTTACGAGATCTGGATGGCACCGGCCTATCAGCGCCTGGTTTACAAGGCGATCAAGGACGCAGGCGAAGAATTCGGGCTGGTCGATTTCGGCATGCGCGCCCTGCTCTCGATGCGCCTGGAAAAGAACTTCCCGACCTGGTTCCGCGAATTGCGGCCGATCTACGGACCGTTCGAAGGCTCGATGGACCGCTTCATCAAGCTGGAGAAGAACGACTTCATCGGCCGCGACGCGGCCGCCAGGGAACGGGCCGAAGGACCGAAGCTGCGCCGCGTGTCCTTTATCGTCGAGGCGGCCGACGCCGACGTGATGGGTGACGAGCCGATCTGGGCCAAGGTCGGCAAGGACTACGGTACGGTGGAAAAGCCGCATGGCTTTGGCGCGCCGCGCTTCGATGCGGCCGGCAAGGAAGTGCGGGGCTCCAAGGCGGCACAAGGCGCATCCGCCGTGCGCGGCATCGTCGACGGCGACTGGCGCGTGGTCGGTTGGGTTACCTCCGGCGGCTATGCCCACTATATCCAGAAGTCGATGGCGCAGGGCTACGTGCCGGCGGCGCTGGCCGAGGATGAAAGTGCCGGCCTGTTCGAGATCGAAATCCTCGGCCATCGCCGTCCGGCCCGCATCAATGTCGAGGCGCCGTTCGACCCGAGCGGCGAGAAGATGCGGAGCTGAGGTTTCGCCATGGACAGCGCGGCGCCAAAGGGGAGCTTCGGCCGCCACCGCAAGATCATGCCGTTTGTGCCGGGCTCGATCGAGGCGCTGCGCGAGGCCTCCCGCCAGAAGGCGGCTGATCTCAACCAGCATGTGCTGGGCTACGGCGCGACAGCCGAAGCGGAATGGGCGGCGGCAGGCATTGCCGCCCCCGACTTGGCCGAAATGCGCAAATACCGGCTGGAACGCATCCGCACCGAGCTGAGGCGCCGGGGCTACGCCGGCGCGCTGCTCTACGATCCCATCAACATCCGCTATGCGACCGATTCCACGAACATGCAGCTTTGGGTGGCGCACAACCCGACACGGCATTGTTTCGTCGCCACCGAAGGGCCGGTGGTGCTGTTCGACTATTTCTCCTGCGAACATCTGTCGGACCATTCCGGCGTCGTCGACGAGGTTCGCCCCGCCGTCTCGTGGATGTATCTGTACAGCGGCGAACTCACCGAGCAGAAGGTCCGCCGCTGGGCGGGCGGGATCGCCGATCTGGTGCGGGAACATGGCGGCGGCAACAGCCGCATCGCGGTCGACCACATCAATCCGGAAGGCGTCGAGGAACTTGCGCGCCGCGGCATTTCCATCGGCAATGGCGAAGCGGTGATGGAGAACGCCCGGCTGGTCAAATCCCCGGACGAGATCCTTGCCATGCGCCGCGCCATCCTCGCCTGCGAGGCGGCAATGGGCGAGATGGAACAGGCGCTGAAGCCCGGCATCACTGAGAATGAATTATGGGCCGAACTGCACCGCGGCAACATTGCCCGCGGCGGCGAATGGATCGAGACGCGGCTGTTGGCATCCGGCCCGCGCACCAACCCCTGGTTCCAGGAATGCTCCTCGCGCCTCATCGAGGCGGGCGATCTCGTCGCCTTCGATACCGACCTGATCGGCCCCTACGGCTTCTGCGCCGACCTGTCGCGCACCTGGCTGTGCGGGGATGTGAAGCCAACCGACGAACAGCGCGATCTTTTCCGCATCGCCGCCGACCAGATCGCGCACAATACCGAATTGATACAGCCGGGCACCGCCTTCCGCGACCTTGTCGACCGCTCGGCGGTGCCGCCCGGCGACTGTTTCCCGATCCGCTATGGTGTGCTCTACCATGGCGTCGGGCTGGCTGACGAATACCCGACCTTGCCGCATGCCGACGACTGGACATCGGACACGCCCGACGGCGTGATCGAGCCAGGCATGGTGCTGTGCGTGGAGAGCTATATCGGCAGGCTCGGCGGGCGCGAGGGCGTCAAGATCGAGGAACAGATCCTGGTCACCGGCACCGGCAACGAAAAGCTTTCAACCTATCCGCTGGATGCGAGGCTGCTCGGCTAAGCCGGCAAGGGCCTCCCGCATCGCGGCAACCGTTTTTTCCGGCGTCGTTTTCGCGGTGATGAAGGGCAGGCCCTTGCGCAGGCCTGTCCAGCCGACGACCTTCACCTGCCGGGCGGCCGGCTCGAAGCGCTGCGCCAGCGCCCAGCTCTCGCAGTCGATCGCCGCGACATCGGCCCTGCCCTCGGCCACGGCGACGATCGAAGCGCGATGTCCGCCGCTTTCGCTGCGCGAGGAAAACACATCAAGGCTTTCGCCCAGCGCCTCCAGGTCTCGCGTCGGCGCGATGATACCGGACATTGAATCGAGGCTGTTGAAGGTGAAGCGCTTGCCCCGGATCAGATCGAGCGGGATGACGGGCCTGCCATTGCCAGGCGCAGGCACCGACGCCTTGCCGTCCGCCCGCATCACCAGCGCGCTCGAATAAAGCTCGCCCTGGCCGCCTTCGTAGACGTCATAGCTCGGCTGGCCGACAACCTGCACATGGCCGGCCAGGCCAAGCTCCATCGGCCCCCAGCAAGTCTGCGCGAACAGCAGTGCGGGATGCAGCCAGAGCTGGTGAAAATCGAGCGCGTCCGGCGGCAGTGTCGCGGGGTCGGGCGCGATCAGAACGCCGGTGCCACTATGAATGCCACCCGGCACCGGCGGCAGATCGCCGTTGCGGCGAATGACGGTCTCCGGCGCATCGATTATCCCCCCTTGACGGAAGGCATCGCGCAGCAGTGCCCATTGGGCGTCGACCTCGCGGCGCACTTCCGGCCAGTCATACATCGGCAGCGCTGCAACGAATTCGCTCATGCCGGGATCTGACCATTAAATCTGGAGAGAGGTTCACAAAAACGCGGCGTCGGATTTGAGTTAGCCGACACCGTCCGTCGTGTCGCGGGCTTCATTCCTTGGGCGGCTCGGCCGGGACTGGCGCGGTGCCGAGCCCGCTGATGCTGCGCGCCCTGACGCGCGGCTTGAACGCCCTGCCCGGCTCCGGCTGGCGCCGCAACACCGGATGCACGATCGGCTCCTTGGCCTTGAAAGCATAGGACCTGATCAGCGCGAAATAGTTGGGATAGGCATAGCCATTGTTCATCCGCAGCCATTCCTCGCGACGTTCACGAAACAGCTGGGGCAGTCTGTACCAGGCCACCGTTGGTGTCTTGTGGTGGACGAAGTGCAAATTGTTGTTGAGGAACAGGAACGACAGCGGCGAGCGCTCGATGATCACCGTGCGGCCTTCGGGATGCTCGGACCATTGATGCTCGGCAAAGGTGCGGATCGCGATCAGCGACTGGCCGAGCCACACCGGGAGAATATAGAGCCAAAGCGGAATGCCGAAGCCGAACTGCACGATCGGCGCCACGACGGCGAGGCCGATCGCATGCAGCAGCCAGGCTTTGCGGATGGCCTTGTCGCCGGCCATCATATGTTTGGCGTCGTCGATGAAGAAGCCGATGCAGGACAGCCAGGGACCGAGAAAGAACCGGCCGGCCATGGTGTTGTTGACCTTGAGCAGGAATTTCATCGTCGGCGGCAGGTCGTCATGCTGCCACAGCGCCTGGTAATAGCTCTCCGGATCGTCGAGCGGATCGGTCAGGCGCTCGTCGGCATGATGGCGCAGATGAAGCGTCTTGAAGCGGCGGAACGGCCAGACCAGACCGATCGGCAGGAAGACGAAAGCCTCGTTGATCAGGGCATCGCGCGTCGGATGGCCGTGCAGCACTTCGTGCATGATCGACGACTGAAGTGCCAGGATGAAACCGAGGAGAGCGAGCGCGAAGATCGGATAGGACGGCCAGAGCAGAAGGCCGGTGGCGAGCCATGCTCCGTAACAGAAGAAAGCGAGGGCTACGGTTGGCCACTCGATGGCCGGTGTATTGCGTCGCCTGATGCTCTTGCCAGTCATGCTATCGACCACTGCCCCTCAGTCGCCGGAACCCCAGTGGCTCCTGACAGCATAGTGTCAGGAGAAACGATTCCACTCAACGAGACAAAGTGTACAAAATGTTGCGATTGCGCATTTTCAACCGCACATGTTACAGATTGTAAACAGGCCTAGGGATTCATTTACGCCTGGAGCGCCTCGTCAGGACGTCTCGGCGAAAATTTTTCCTCATGATTCGGAGACTTGGAAGATGGACAAACGAGATCTGTCAGCAATCTTTCGGGAGCGTCTCAAGTTGCTCCTGACAAGGTCCGACCTCAACCAGTCCGCCTTCGCCACCGCCGTCGGCATCGATCGGTCGGCGCTGTCGCAGCTGATGTCGGGCGCGTCGACGCGCTTGCCGCGGGCCGAAACGCTGCTCAACATCGCGGCCGAGTTCAAAGTGTCGCTGGATTGGCTGCTCGGCCTCAGCCAGGACGAGGGCGTCACCGGTGAAATCCGCGAAAGCCTGGAGATCGAGGAAGCCCCCGACGGTTTCGACCGCACGCTTCTGGCCAGATGGTTCGCCGAGGCCGCGGGCACCAAGATCCGCTATGTGCCGGCCGGCATCCCCGATCTTCTGCGGACCCACGCGCTGGTCGACTATGAGGCAAACATCACCAACAGGAGCAGGCTCGCACAGGCCAGCGAGACCCAATACCGCATCGAATACAACCGGCGCCCGGAGACCGACATGGAAGTCTGCATGCCGCGTCACACGCTGGAGATTTTTGCACGCGGCCTCGGCGTCTGGGACCGCTTTCCGGAGGCCGACCGTCGGCAGCAACTCGCCCATATGGCGACGCTGCTTGACGATCTCTATCCGACTTTCCGGCTGTTTCTCTACGACGGCCGCATGCGCTATTCGATCCCGCTCACCATTTTCGGACCTTACCGCGCCGCCATCTATGTCGGCGACATGTACGTCGTGCTGAATGCCACCCAGCCGGTCCAGGCCTTGACCCGGCATTTCGACAATCTGATCCGGGCCGCCGACGTCAACCCGCATGAGGCAGCAAGCTTCGCGCGCAATCTGGCTGGCCTGTCGTTTCCATCAGGTTCCGCATGACAGCGGCACCCGTAACCGCGCCCTTCAACTGCGACTCCGCCGTCGCTATTTCATTGACTGGACATAAAGACTTCTTTATATCCTTATCCGAATTCAGAACATGAAAGCCAATCCGATGACGACGACCAACCCGATCGACGCGCTGCTGGCGCAAAAAGGCGTGCTTTTGGCTGACGGCGCCACGGGCACCAATTTGTTCGCAATGGGTCTCGAGGCTGGCGAGGCGCCTGAGTTGCTGAACGAGACCGCGCCCGACACCATCACCAGCCTGCACCAGAATTTCGTCGACGCCGGCGCCGACATCATCCTGACCAATTCCTTCGGCGGCACCCGTCACCGGCTGAAGCTGCATCATGCCCAGGACCGCGTGCACGCCCTGAACAAGCGCGCCGCCGAGATCGCCCGCGCCGTTGCCGACAAGGCCGGCCGCAAGGTGATCGTCGCCGGCTCGGTTGGTCCGACCGGTGAGTTGCTGGTGCCGCTTGGCGCCATGACCTATGACGAGGCGGTCGACGCCTTCGCCGAGCAGATCGAAGGCCTCAAGGAAGGCGGCGCCGAGGTCGCCTGGATCGAGACCATGTCGGCGCCCGACGAGATCCGTGCCGCCGCCCAGGCGGCGATCCGCGTCGGCCTGCCCTACACCTATACCGGTTCCTTCGACACCGCCGGCCGCACCATGATGGGCCTGCTGCCCAAGGACATACACGGCGTCGCCGACGGCTTGTCGCAAGCACCGCTCTGCGTCGGCGCCAATTGCGGCGTCGGCGCTTCCGACATCCTCGCCTCGCTGCTCGACATGACACAGGCGAAGCCGGAGGCGACGGTGATCGTCAAGGGCAATTGCGGCATTCCCGAATTCCGCGGCACCGAAATCCACTATTCCGGCACGCCCGAATTGATGGCCGACTATGTGCGCCTTGCGGTCGACGGCGGCGCGAAAATCATCGGCGGCTGCTGCGGCACCTCGTTCCAGCACCTGGCCGCCATGCGCAAGGCGCTCGACGCCCACAGCAAGGCGGATCGTCCGACCGTCGAGACGATCGTCGAGCGCATCGGTCCGATGCGCAACAAGGTGGCCACGGCGAACACCGCCGAGACCAGCGAGGCCCGCCGCGAGCGTCGCCGCAGCCGGGCCTGACTTGGTCGGGTTAGATCACTCGCTGTTGTCGGCGTAGCTCGACTGCGCCGATTTGAGATCGACGACATTGTCGCCGCGCATCGTCATCAGCGCTCCGGATGAAACCGGATCGGTGATCTGCTCCAGCATAATGCGGAAACGGTCGTTGGTCAGAGCCGACATGGCGGTGTGGCGCGCCTGCGCGACATCGTCGCCGATGCGCCTGGATTCGGCTGATTGGGCGGCCGCCGAAGCGTCCCGTGCCGGCGGTGTCGAGTTGGCGGTAGTCCTGATCTGCAATTCCGGCTCCCTCAGCCCCACACACCTATCCGGCGTAACAAGAGGAAATTGCGATCCGGTACCGGAAATGCCGCGCAATTTAACGGATCGCAAATTCCGCAAGAAAAGGCCGGCAGGAATGTCCCCTCGCCGGCCTGCCTCACCCGCCCGTGGTTCGGTTTCTCACGTCAGAACGATCTCATCTGAAAGAAACCGGCCGTCATCACTACCGATTGCCGCCCAGCGCCGAGGCAAGGCGCACAAGCGAGAGGAACTCGGACCTGTACCCAAACGGGTCGGCCCCCCGGGCGGCAGTGGCGATCTCCATGATCCTGTCATAGCCGAACTTCGCCGTCGCATCCTCGTCGCGCAGTTTCTGGCCGAAGGCCGCGACCGCGACGGAGAAACGCTGGTCGGTGGTGGCCTGGTCGAAAGACGCAACCTCGTTGGCCGACGTCACCGGCGTGGTGATCAGCTTCGAGAGGTCCTCGTTGGGCAGCTTGTAGCGTATCTTGACGAAGGCGTATTCGTCCGCATTGGCGACGCCACCATTGTTCACCGCGGCCTGGCCATAGCGAAGCGGTTCGATCTGTTCGCCGCCGCTGCCCTTGGGCGTGATCTCGTAGATCGCGGTGACCGAATGGCCCGAACCGATCTCGCCGGCATCGACGCGGTCATTGTTGAAATCCTCGCGGTTCAAGGCGCGGGTCTCATAGCCGATCAGCCTGTACTCCGAGACCTTCTGCGGATTGAACTCGACCTGGATCTTCACGTCCTTGGCGATGGGGAACAGCGTCGAGGAGGCATCCTCGACCAGCACCTTTTCCGCCTCGGCCAGCGTGTCGATATAGGCGGCGGTGCCGTTGCCGTTCTGCGCGATGGTCTGCATCATCTGGTCGTTCAGATTGCCGCGGCCGAAACCGAACACCGACAGGAAGACGCCGCTCTTGCGCTCTTGTTCGATAAGGCGCTTGAGATCGTCGTCGTCGCTCTGGCCGACATTGAAGTCGCCGTCGGTGGCGAGCATCACGCGGTTGATGCCGTCCTTGATGAAGGACTGCTCGGCCAGTTTGTAGGCCTCCTTGATGCCGGCCTCGCCGGCCGTCGAGCCGCCCGGCTGCAACTTGTCGATGGCATTGAGGATCTTGTCCTTCTCGGCAACCTTCGTCGGCATCAGCACCGTGCCGGCATCGCCGGCATAGGTGACGATCGAGATGGTGTCGTCGGCCTTCAGCTTGCTGACCAGCAGCCGGAATGCCGACTTGAGCAGCGGCAATTTATCCGGTTCGTCCATCGAGCCCGAGACGTCGATCAGGAACACCAGATTGGCCTTGGGCTGCTCGGCCGGCTTGACGTCGAAACCCTTGATGGCGACATGCATCAGCTTGCTGTGCGCGTTCCACGGCGTCGGCATGACGCTGACGGTCGAATTGAACGGCGTCGACGCCGCATCCGGCCCCTTCCAGTCATAGGGGAAGTAGTTGATCATCTCCTCGACCCGCACCGTGTCGGCCTGCGGCAGGAAGCCCTCCTTCAGCGAACGGCGCACGAAGGAATAGGAGGCGGTGTCGACGTCGATCGAAAAGGTCGAGACCGGGTCCTCGAGTGCCGAATGTACCGGATTGGTCTTAAAATCCTGGACGCGATCGCGGTTTTCCTCCTGTGGTGCGATCTGGTCCGCCGGCGCCATGGCGGGCTGCTGCGGTGCTATCATTTTGGACATGCGTGCGGCTCGCGACGTGCTGGGCGCGGCAGTGCTATCCAGGGCGAACTCGCCCGTTGGCGCAGGTGGCGCAGGTTCCGCCGGCGCAACCTGTTCCTGCGCATTCTGCGGCGCCAGGCCTCCAGCAACGGCCGATTCGGATCTGCTCGGCGCCGCCAAGGCCTCCGTTTCGTCGCGGCTTTCCGCGTCGGTCTTCTTGTCTTTCTCAGGCGCGCTCGTTGCGAGCGGTTTGTCGATCGCCTGATCGCCCGTGGCCTGTTTAGCCAGCGGCTTCACCGTGGCGGGCTTGTCGGCCAGCGTCTCGGTGATCTTTTCGCCGCCGCCGAAAGTGGACGGCTGTTCCCTCAGCATATGGAAAGTGGCGTATCCGGCGATCGGCAGGGCGACGAGCCCGGCAATAGCCGGCGTGGCAATGAGTTTCTTTTGCATGATTTCGCTCCAGAGCTTTCGTGCTCGCTCTGTGAGACGAAGACCGCCGACCGATCCTTGGCTGACAGCGGAAATATTTTCCTCATCATAGGCGCGCATGGCGGCCTCGAAGGCGCGCGCCTTCGCGCTCTCGCCGGGAGCCGGGATCACTATGTCGCGCAGCCTCTTGAGTTCGTTCTCGTCGACCATGGTCACACTTCCCCGGCTGAACGCATGAGCGTCTTCAGCCGTTTCTTCGCTTCATGGATGTGCCAGGAAACAGTCGTCTCCGAGATCGCCATCGCCTCGGCGGCGGCCGCGTGGCTCAAGCCCTCGCCATAGACCAGCAGCACGGCGTCGCGCTGCTTGTCCGGCAGTCGCCGCACCGCGGCCCACAGCGCCTCGGCAAGATCCTCGTTCTCGGCCGGAGCCTCGCCCGAAATCAGCGCATGAACGCCATAGGCTTCGGTCTTGACCGTCTCGCGGGCGCTCTTGCGCATCATGTCGCGCGCGGCGTTCAGCGTCATGGCATAGAGCCACGTGGTGAAGGCGCTGCCGCCGCGATAGTCGCGGATCGCCTTGCCGAGCCGGACGCAGACTTCCTGGGCGATGTCTTCGGCGTCCGCCTTCCGACCGCACCAGCGGTAGGCGGCGCGATAGACGAAGTCATAGTGCCTTTCGAGCAACGCGCCGAAAGCTCCCCTGTCTCCGCCCTTCGCCCGCCCGATCAGTTCGGCGTCGGAGGCTTCGCTCTCATCCAGCATCATCGCCATCATTTGCCTGTTGGACGAAGGCTAATGGCCAATCCTTGGGGTGAGGGAAAGATTTTTTTACTGGTACCTCTTCCTTCTCCCCGTTCTACGGGAGAAGGTGCCCGAAGGGCGGATGAGGGGCGGCGCCGACCTCTCGAAGATTGGCTTTACCCGAGCGTCTCGGAAAACAGGGTGATCAACCGGTTCCAATGCCGCTCGGCGCCATCTTCGTTGTAGACGCTGTGGTCCGGCACGCACCAGCCATGCGCCATGCCGACATAATTCTCCAGCACGTAATCGACTTCCGCCGCCCTGAACGCCTCGGCCAGCCGCGCTGATTGTTCGGGCGGAAAACTCCTGTCGACGCCGGCCATGCCGACATGGACGCGTGCCTTGACCGACCCCGCCTTGCGGTGCGGACTGTCGGCCGCGTCGCTGGCGAGATTGCCGCCGTGGAAACTGGCCGCCGCCCTGATGCGATCCGGATAGGAGGCGGCTGCGTTCAGCGCCCGCGCGCCGCCCATGCAATAGCCGACAACGCCGATCGGCCCGGTGACGCCTTCGGCAGCGAGTGCGTCGAGGAAGGCGCCGCTGTCGGCAATCGTCATCTCCTGCGTCGTGGCGCTGATCAGCGCCATCAGCGGCACCTTGGTTCTTTCCTCGACGAACGCGGTTTTGGCATCGAACGGACCGTAGGGCGCGTTGCGATAGAAGAGATCGGGCACCAGCACCGGATAGCCCTCGTCCGCCAGCCGCCCGGCCATGCCGTCGAGCGCGGGGCGCGGGCCGAAGGCATCCATATAGAGGATGATGCCGGCCTTGGGCGGGGAAGCGTTGGCCGGGCGGAACAGCCCCGCCCTCGCCATACCGTCCCTGGTCTTGATCTGAAGGTCCTGTTTCGCCATCGCCAGCTCCGTTCGGTTGCTGGGCGATACATATCCGGGCACGCCGACAGGGCAAGCTATTGCCTGATTTTGGCAGTCAACATTTCGTGCGGCAGCGCGACGAGCTTACCGGCCCGCGAACGCTGCCATGTGGAAGGCCTGCACCTCTGAGGGGTAGCGATAGGCTGTGCCATAGGGACAGGCGTTGCGGTCAAGGCAGCCGCCGTCACAACAGGGCCCGCCACTCGGCCCGCGCACATGCGCCAGGCAGGCCTGGTAGGCGAAGCCTTGGATGGAATAGGCATCGACCGGACAGGATTTCAGGCACGGTTTGTCGACACAGGTGTCGCAAAGATGGACCGCCTCGCGAGCCTCCGGGAGCGCGATCTCGTCCTCGAACAGCAGCGCGCCGCGATAGGCATGCCAAAGCCCATATCGCGGATGCATGAGGATCCCGAGCGGTGACGGCTTCAGGCCCTCGGCCCGCATCGCCCATCGCTGGAACGGCAGATAGGGCTTGTCGGACGGCGACACGGCGCGTGCGCCGAATTCTTCCGCGACCGCGCCTATGACCTGCCGGGACCAGGTGTCGAGCGGATTGGCGATTGCTCGCGGCTGCTTTTCACGCCAGCGCAGAAAATGCGGCCAGGGTGCTGCCCCCGCCTGTCCCACCAGCAGCGCCGACCTGGTTGGTGCACCGGAGCGGCCACAAGGCGCCGCCTCGCCGTCCCCAAAGGTGAAGCCGCCACGCAGGATGAGGCCGTCGGCGCCAAGCGCGGCCGCAATCTCCTCCATCCTGCCGCGCGAAGGAATCATCCCTTCTTGACCGGATCGGAGAAGGCGCTCCGCCAGACTTCCTTGTGGATGATGTTGGCGACTTTAGCCCCGCCTGACTCGGGCTCCTTTCACGTGAAGGCGTCGGGCATCGACCCCTTCTTCTTGGCGATGAAGTCCTTCAGCGCTTCGTCGATCGCCGGATCGAGATGCGGCGCCTCATAAGATTCCAGCCAGCGGCGGGCGAGTTCGTTGGCGCGCTGCGGCGCGGTCTTCTCGCCTTCGGCCAGCCACTGCTCGTATGAATTGTTGTCGGCGATGTTGGAGCGATAGAAGGCAGTCTGGAAATTCGCCTGCGTGTGGTCGCAGCCGAGATAGTGGCTGCCCGGCCCGACTTGGCGGATGGCGTCCATCGCCTGGCCGTTTTCCGACAGGTCGACGCCTTCGGAGAATTTTTGCGTCATGCCGAGCTGGTCGATGTCCATCATGAATTTTTCGTAGCAGGACGCCAGCCCGCCCTCGAGCCAGCCGGCCGAATGGAGGACGAAATTGGTGCCGGCCAGAATGGTCGAGTTCAGCGTGTTGGCACTTTCATAGGCTGCTTGCGCATCCGGGATTTTGGAAGCGCAGAGCGAACCGCCGGTGCGGAACGGCAGGCCGAGGCGCCGTGCGAGCTGTGCGGCGCCGTACGACACCAGCGACGGCTCCGGCGTGCCGAAGGTCGGCGCGCCCGACTGCATCGAGATCGACGAGGCGAAGGTGCCGAACAGCACCGGCGCGCCGGGCCGGATCAGCTGCGTGAACGAAGCGCCGGCAAGCACCTCGGCAAGCACCTGGGTCAGCGTGCCGGCCACCGTCACCGGGCTCATCGCGCCGGCGAGGATGAACGGCGTGACGATGCAGGCCTGGTTGTGGCGCGCATAGACCTTCAGCGCGCCAAGCATGGTCTCGTCGAACACCATCGGCGAGTTGGCGTTGATCAGGCTGGTCAGGACCGTGTTGTTTTCGACGAAGTCGTTGCCGAACACCAGCTTGGCCATGGCGACCGTGTCCTCAGCACGTTCCGGCGCGGTGACCGAACCCATGAACGGCTTGTCGGAATATTTGATGTGCGCGTAGATCATGTCGAGATGGCGCTTGTTGACCGGTACGTCGACCGGCTCGCACACGGTGCCGCCCGAATGGTGGATCGAAGGCGCCATGTAGGCGAGCTTCACGAAATTCTGGAAATCCTCGATCGTCGCGTAACGCCTGACGCCGTCGAGGTCGCGCACGAAGGGCGGTCCGTAGACCGGGGCGAAGACGGTGGCATTGCCGCCGATCTGCACCGAGCGTTCGGAATTGCGGGCATGCTGGGTGTAGATGGGGGGCGCGGTCTTCAAGAGCGAACGGCAGAGCCCCTTCGGGAAATGCACGCGTTCGCCCTTGACGTCGGCGCCCGCCTCTTTCCACAGCTGCAACGCCTCCGCATCGTCGCGGAAGATGATGCCGATTTCTTCCAGCACCGTGTCGGTGTTCTTCTCGATCAGCGCCAGGCCTTCCTCGTCCAGCACTTCATAGACGTTGATCTTGCGCTTGATGTAGGTGAGCTGGGTGCCGGGACCGCCGCCCGAACGCGCCGCCCGCCGTGCCGCCGCCCCGCCGCTGGCGCCGCGTCCACGTCGCGCGTTTGACGCTTCCTGGTCCACTGCCGCGTGTTCGCTCATGATCGTTCTTCCCTGAATTTGGACCGGCTTGACTAGCGCCCGGCCCGGAACCGTTGTGGCCGCCGAACGCGGCTTCCGGCGGATCGTAGCCATGCACCCTATTCGAAACGGCCCGTCCGCGCCAACGCCTGTCGCAAAATCGACAAGAAAACCGATAGATTTTTCAGTCGCTTTCCTTTTGCGGGAAGTCGCAAATCAGCTATGGATACCCGCCCCTTGCGGGTTAGGTATTGGCGCGTTGATTTTAAGCTGCCATGGTCGTTCCCGGCAGCAAGGAGCCTGAGAAACAATGTCCGACGACGAGATTATCCTCTCCGAGCTTTCCGACGACGAGTTGGTGCAGCAGATGCACGACGATCTCTATGACGGTCTGAAGGAAGAGATCGAGGAAGGCACGCGCATCCTGCTCGAGCGCGGCTGGGCACCCTACAAGGTGCTCACGGAAGCGCTGGTCGAAGGCATGCGCATCGTCGGCGAGGATTTTCGCGACGGCATCCTGTTCGTCCCCGAAGTGTTGCTGTCGGCCAATGCGATGAAGGCCGGCATGTTCATCCTGCGCCCGCTGCTCGCCGCCACCGGCGCGCCCAAGCAGGGCAAGATGGTGATCGGCACCGTCAAGGGCGACATCCATGATATCGGCAAGAACCTCGTCGGCATGATGATGGAAGGCGCCGGCTTCGACGTCATCGACCTTGGCATCAACAATGCGGTCGAGAAATATCTCGATGCCATCGAGCAGCACCAGCCGGACATTATCGGCATGTCGGCGCTGCTGACCACGACCATGCCTTACATGAAGGTCGTCATCGACACTATGAAGGAAAAAGGCATCCGCGACGACTACGTCGTCCTGGTCGGCGGCGCGCCGCTGAACGAGGAATTCGGCAAGGCGGTCGGCGCCGACGCCTATTGCCGCGACGCCGCTGTGGCGGTCGAGACCGCCAAGGACTACATGAAGCGCAAACACAATGTGCGCGCTTCCGCCTGATACAAGGGCAAGGCGGACGCTCAACAAACGAAGCCGCGCCTTGCAGCGCGGCTTTTTTGTTCCCAGATGTTGGGAGCGGCGGTCAGGGTTTTTTGACGGTATCGTCAACGGCCTTCGCGGTAGACTTGATATCCCTGCCGACGCCGCGGACGGTGTTGGCACAGGCCGAAAGGGCCAGGGCACAAGCCAGGATTGCGATTGGCGCAATGCGTAACAGTTTCATCGACGGTTTATCCCTCTCTCGGTAGATCGCCCCACAGCAACGAAAGCCGGCTCGGCTGGTTTCATGAAGATGCCCAGACCCAAGCAGAATCAAGCGGACAAGCTGCTCATCATCGCCTGCGGGATGATTGCGCGCGAGGTGTTGGCCGTCAAGGAACAGCTCGGGCTCGATCACCTCGAATTGACATGCCTCCCGGCCGAGTTTCATTTCTATCCGGACCGCATCGCGCCGGCGATGGACAAGGCCATCGAAAAGGCCAAGGCGGAAGGCTACAGCAACATCTTCGTCGGTTACGCCGATTGCGGCACCGGCGGCCTGCTCGATCGGGTCTGCGAGAAGCATGGCGTCGAACGCATGGCCGGTCCGCATTGCTTCGCCTTCTACCAGGGCATGGATGCCTATGCGAAGGTCGCCGACGACGACATGATGTCCTTCTACATGACCGATTTCCTCTGCCGCCAATTCGATGCCTTCTTCATGAAGCCGCTCGGCCTCGACAGGCATCCGGAGCTGATCAAGGACTATTTCGGCAATTACGAGAAGCTGATCTACCTGGCCCAGACCGACGATCCGGAGCTCGACAAGGTCGCGGAAAAGGCCGCGAAACTGCTTGGCCTCGTCTATGAGCGGCGCGCGACAGGCTATGGCGATCTGACGGCTGGGCTGGCCAAGGCCGCGGCTGACGTCTGACGTCTGACGCTGGCTGGGCTGCGGCCCTCTTGCGCGGCGATTGGCGATTATCGCCCTTTCCGAAGGCGAAGACAGGACGGATCGCCGCCTTCTACTGGAGAATGGCCTTGATCTGTTCCCAGGCCAATTGCCTTAATTTGGATCGCGGCGTGGTTTCGTTGTTAAGCACGGATGACAGCCTGCCGCGAATGGGTAAATTGCGCGCAACCCATGCAAAGGCGCCGTCCAGTGGTCGGCTGCCGGACACCGACGAGGAATGCCGATGACCCTTCGCCTGATGCTTGCCGTTGCCGGCCTTCTCTGCTGCACCTTGCCCGCGCTTGCTGACGGCGAGGTGCAGAAGCTGATCACCGCCGCCGACAAGGCGCGGCTGGACAAATATGGCGAGACGCGCAAGGCGGCTCTTGCCGAGGCGAAGGCGGGCAATCCTGGCGAGGTCAGGCAACTCGACGCCTTGCTTGCCAAGCCGCTGGTTGCCTTCTCCGACAAGGACCTCACCGGCAAGTGGCAATGCCGCACCATCAAGGTGGGCGGGCTGAGCCCGCTCGTTATCTATGGCTGGTTCAAATGCAGGGTGACCGACGACGGCTCCGGCTGGCGGCTGGAAAAGCTCACCGGCTCGCAGCGCACCAAGGGCCGCTTCTTCGACGACAGCGAAAAGCGTGCGATCTATCTCGGCTCCGGTTCCGTCAACAACGATCAGGCAAAACCCTATGGCAGCGGCCCCCGGACCGACCAGGTCGGCTACGCCTTCCGCAATAGCGCCGGGGAATGGCGCATCGAGTTCCCCGCTCCCTATTACGAATCGAAGCTCGACATCATGGAGTTCAAGCGCTGAGCGGAGCCTTCCTGACGACTCCGGCATACCAAGGATTAACCCGCCTCGTCTAAGCTCCGGCCGTGGCAGTTGGTCCCGGGGGTGGCAAGATCAATGGCAGTACCGGAAACCAATCCGAGACCGATCGTGGTTGTCACCGGAGGCGGCCAGCACGTATGGGCAATGGTCAACGCCATTGCCGATCGTGTCGGCCCAGTCATCGTGATCCTGGAAGTCCCTGAATCCAAAAAGCGATTGCTGCTTGGCCGTGCCCGTCGCCAGGGCTGGCTGCAGGCCATCGGCCAGTTCGGCACGATGGTGCTGAGCAGGCTGGGCAAGCGGCTCTACGCCAGCCATGCCGCCCGGTTGATTGCGCAGGAGAAGCTCGATACCGAGCCGCGGCCGGGCCAGGAGATCATCCATGTTGCCTCGGCCAATGGGCCGGAGTGTCTCGCGGCGATCCAGAGAATCCAGCCAGGCGTCGTCCTGCTTAACGGCTGCCGACTCCTGTCGAAGGACGTGTTGGCCAGGATGCCTTGCCCGGTGCTCAACTATCACGCAGGCATCACGCCGAAATATCGCGGCATGAACGGCGGCTACTGGGCTTTGGCATCAGGCGATTCCGCGAATTTCGGCACCACGGTGCATCTGGTCGATGCCGGCGTGGACACGGGCGGCGTGCTGAAACAGGCATACGGCCAGCCGAAACCAGGCGACACGATCTCAAGCTATGCGCTGCGCCAAACGGCGTTTTCGCGCGACATCTGCGTCGAGGCGGTCAGCGATGCTCTGGCCGGAAAACTGACGACGTTCGATCCGGGCCTGCCATCGAAGCAGTGGTACCATCCGACGATCTGGTATTATCTCTGGACAGGGTTCAGAACCGGCATCTGGTAGCGCATTCCGCGTCCGGCGCCGCGTGCCGAAGGCAGGGCTATCCCAGCGTCTCGAGCCTGCCGACGCGCAAGCCGGAACGAATAAACGCGCCTTTCATTTTACGACATCCAAATGCGTCGCTTTTGAATGCGCGCGCGTCGTCCCATAACAAGCGACCCAATTGCGCATGCGGCAATGCTCGCAGATCGAGGAGTGAGAATTCATGGCCGATCTGATCGTCGTCTACTGGCGCGACATCCCTGCCCAGGTCATCGTCAGGAAAGGCCGCCAGAACGCCAAGCGCGAACTGCCGTTGCGCTTCACCGAGGCGATCGACATGTGCGCCATGCGCACCGGCGCCGGCGGCACCGACGACTATCTGGCCGAATGGCGCAAGGCCGATCCGGTTCCGGTCGGCGACGACCTCGAAGCCGAGGTCGAGAAGGCATTCCAGGACATCGACGCGAAATATGACCGCGAGCGGCTGGTCGCTCTGGTCAAGGCGGGCGGCAAAGAAAATGTCTGAAACCATTCCCGCCAAGGAGAGCCCGGCTCTCCAGCCGATCACCCAGGCGACCCTGGTCAAGAAGGCGGCACCGAAATCCGACTACAAGCCGGCCGACGTGTCGCCACAGCGCCGCGTGCAGCGCTCCTTCGCGGTGAGATTGTGGTCGGTCCGGCACTCGCGCCTGCTCGAATGGTTCTATGCCCGCTTCGCCGACATGTTCCTTCTGCTGCATCCCTTGTGGAAAGGTATCGGTTACAGCCGTGTCGAGGCCCCGGTGAAGTTTGTCGAAAAGCGCGTCAAGGGCTTCATGTTCGACTGCCGTATGTGCGGCCAGTGCATCCTGTCCTCGACCGGCATGTCGTGCCCGATGAACTGCCCAAAACAGCTGCGCAACGGCCCCTGTGGCGGCGTGCGCGCCAACGGCAATTGCGAGGTGGAGCCCGACATGCCTTGCGTCTGGGTCAAGGCCTGGGAGGGGGCGCGCAACATGGAGCACGGCGACAGGATTCTCGCCGTGCAGAAGCCGGTCGACCAGTCGCTGCGCGAAACGTCCGCCTGGCTGCGCGTCACCGCGCAGGCGGCAGCCGCCCGTGAAGCCGCGGCCGATGCGAAGACCGGAGCGGCCGCATGATCGCCCGCCAGCGTGACGAGAACCCGGCCGGCATCCATCTGCCGCTCGACCCCTTGCCCGGCCACACCTCGCGCGGCCGGCTCGAACGCGTCCTGCGACGCGGTGAATTCGCGGTCACCACCGAGCTCAACCCGCCCGACAGCGCCGATCCCGAAGACGTCTACAACAGGGCGAAGATCTTCGACGGCTGGGTCGATGCCATCAATGCGGTCGATGCGTCGGGCGCCAACTGTCATATGTCGTCGGTCGGCATCTGCGCGCTCCTGACCCGCATGGGCTACGCACCGATCATGCAGATCGCCTGCCGGGACAAGAACCGCATCGCCATCCAGGGCGACGTGCTGGGCGGGGCTGCCATGGGCGTCGCCAACATGCTGTGCCTGACAGGCGACGGCGTGCAGGCCGGCGATCAGCCCGGCGCCAAGCCGGTGTTCGACCTCGATTCCATGTCGCTGCTCGAAACCATCCGCATCATGCGCGACAACGGCAAGTTCCTGTCCGGCCGCAAGCTCACCACGCCGCCGCAGTTGTTCCTCGGCGCGGCCGTCAATCCGTTCGCACCACCCTTCGACTTCCGCCCGATCCATCTCGGCAAGAAGATCGCCGCCGGCGCTCAGTTCGTCCAAACGCAGTATTGTTTCGACGTACCGATGTTCAAGACCTTCATGCAAAAGGCACGCGATCTCGGCCACACGGAGAAAGTGTTCGTCCTGTGCGGTGTCGGACCGCTCGCCTCGGCCAAGACCGCCAAATGGATCCGCTCCAACGTGCCGGGAATCCATATTCCCGATACCGTCATCAAGCGGCTGGAAGGCGCCCAGGACCAGAAGAAGGAAGGCAAGCAGCTCTGCATCGACATCATCAACGAGGTGAAGGAAATCCCAGGCGTTTCAGGCGTCCATGTGATGGCCTACCGCCAGGAGGAGTATGTCGCCGAGATCGTCGATGAATCGGGCGTGCTGAAGGGCCGCCAGCCGTGGAAGCGCGAAATCCGCCGCGACGACCAGATGGTCGCCGACCGGCTCGACCATATCCTGCACGACGATGTTACCGAAACCCAGGTGGACATGGTGAAGACCGCGCATTGACTTGCGCGGAGAACCACCATTCGCTTGATCGGCAAGAGATAACGATATAAAGAACTCTTTATATCACGACGGAGAGATTTCATGACCCGGACCATCGTTGCCTCGGCGACACGAGAAATCATCATCGGCTTCGACCAGCCCTTCTGCGTGATTGGCGAGCGCATCAACCCGACTGGCCGCAAGAAGCTCGCCGCCGAGATGATCGCCGGCAATTTCGAAACCGTCATCAAGGACGCGCTGGAACAGGCCGCTTGCGGTGCCACCATGCTCGACGTCAATGCCGGCGTCACCGCCGTCGACCCCAACGCGACCGAGCCGGCATTGCTGGTACAGACGCTGGAGATCGTCCAGGGCCTGGTCGACCTGCCGCTGTCGATCGACTCCTCGGTCACCGCCGCGATCGAGGCGGCGCTCAAGGTCGCCAAGGGCCGTCCGCTGGTCAACTCCGTCACCGGCGAGGAGGAAAAACTCGAAGCCATCCTGCCGCTGATCAAGAAATACAACGTGCCGGTCGTCGCCATCTCCAATGACGAGACCGGCATTTCGATGGATCCGGATGTGCGCTTCGCCGTCGCCAAGAAGATCGTGCAGCGCTGCGCCGATTTCGGCATTCCGGCGCATGACGTCGTCGTCGACCCGCTGGTCATGCCGATCGGCGCGCTCGGCGATGCCGGCCGCCAGGTGTTCGCCCTGCTGCGGCGCCTGCGCGAGGAACTGAAGGTCAACACCACCTGCGGCCTGTCCAACATCTCCTTCGGCCTGCCGCACCGCCACGGCATCAACGCCGCCTTCATCCCGATGGTGATCGGCGCCGGCATGACATCGGCCATCATGAACCCGGTGCGTCCGCAGGAAATGGAAGCCGTGCGCGGCGCCAACGTTCTGAACGGCACCGACGAGAATTGCACCAACTGGATTCGCACCTATAAGGATTACAAGCCGGCCGAAGGCGGCCAAGCGGTCGCCGCTCCGACGGCGGTCAATGCACCAGGCGAAGGCGGCGGCAATGGCGGTCGCCGTCGTGGCGGTCGTGAAGCCCGCATGGCAAGGGGATAAGCGCGCAATCGTGAATTCGCATACCAACATCACCGATCCGCTCGTGCTGTTCATGCCGTCGGGCAAACGCGGGCGGTTTCCGGTCGGCACGCCGGTGCTCGATGCCGCACGCCAGCTCGGCGTCTATGTCGAGAGCGTGTGCGGCGGGCGCGCCACTTGCGGGCGCTGCCAGATCGAGGTGCAGGAAGGCAATTTCGCCAAGCACAAGATCGTCTCCTCCAACGACCACATCTCGCCCAAGGGGCCCAAGGAAGAGCGCTATGAGCGCGTGCGCGGCCTGCCGGAACGGCGCCGCCTCTCCTGCTCGGCGCAGATCCTCGGCGACCTTGTCATCGACGTGCCGCAGGACACGGTCATCAACGCACAGACCATCCGCAAGGATGCCGACACCAGGGTGATCGCGCGCGATACGGCGATCCGCATGTGCTATGTCGAAATCGAAGAACCCGACATGCACAATCCTTCAGGCGATCTCGACCGGCTCAAGATCGCGCTGATGAAGGACTGGAACTTCAAGAACCTCGAATTCGATTTCTATTTGCTGCCGCAGGTGCAGGGCATCTTGCGCAAGGGCAACTGGACCGCGACCGCCGCCATCCACAAGGATGCCGACAGCGATATCGCGCGCGTCATCGCTTTGTGGCCCGGCCTCAAGAACGAGGCCTATGGGCTGGCCTGCGATATCGGCTCGACCACCATCGCCATGCATCTGGTGTCGCTGCTGTCGGGCCGCGTCGCCGCTTCGTCAGGCACGTCGAACCCGCAGATCCGCTTCGGCGAGGATCTGATGAGCCGCGTTTCCTATGTGATGATGAACCCGGATGGCCGCGAAGGCATGACGGTCGCCGTGCGCGAGGCGATCTCCGGTCTTGTCGACAAGGTCTGCGCGGAAGGCAGTGTCCAGCGCAACGACATCCTGGATTCCGTCTTCGTCGGCAATCCGATCATGCACCATCTGTTCCTCGGCATCGATCCGACCGAACTCGGCGGCGCCCCCTTCGCGCTCGCCGTCTCGGGCGCGGTGCGCATCAAGGCCTCGGATATCGGCCTCAAGCTCAACCCGGGCGCACGCCTCTACATGCTGCCCTGCATCGCCGGCCATGTCGGCGCCGACGCGGCGGCGGTGACGCTGTCGGAGGGCCCGCATCGCCAGGACGAGATGATGCTGATCGTCGACGTCGGCACCAACGCCGAGATCGTGCTCGGCAATCGTGCCCGGGTCGTGGCTGCTTCCTCGCCCACCGGTCCGGCCTTCGAAGGCGCCGAAATCTCCGGCGGCCAGCGCGCCGCGCCCGGCGCCATCGAGCGCGTGCGCATCGATCCCGACACGCTCGAGCCGAAATACCGCGTCATCGGCTCTGAACTGTGGTCCGACGAGCCGGGTTTCCTCGACAGCGTGCAGGCGACCGGCGTCACCGGCATTTGCGGCTCCGGCATCATCGAGATCGTTGCGGAGATGTATCTGGCCGGCATCATTTCGGAAGACGGCGTCGTCGACGGATCGCTCAGCATGCGCTCGCCGCGTATCGTCGCCAACGGCCGCACCTTCTCCTACGTGCTGAAGGAAGGCGAGCCGAAGATCACCATCACCCAGACCGATGTGCGCGCCATCCAGCTCGCCAAGGCGGCGCTCTATGCCGGCACCAAGCTGTTGATGGAAAAGCAGAACACCGAGCATGTCGACCGCATCCACTTCGCCGGCGCCTTCGGCTCCTTCATCGATCCAAAATACGCCATGGTGCTGGGCCTGATCCCCGATTGCGACCTCGACAAGGTCTCGGCCGTCGGCAACGCCGCCGGCGCGGGCGCGCGCATGGCGCTGCTCAATCGCGGCTATCGTCGCGAGATCGAGGAGACGGTGAGCCAGATCGAGAAGATCGAGACCGCACTGGAGCCCAAATTCCAGGAGCACTTCGTCTATGCGATGGCGTTGCCGAACAAGGTCGATCCGTTCCCGAAACTGTCGGCGGCGGTGAAGCTGCCGCCGCGCAAGACGGTGAGCGAAGACGGCATCGCCGGCGACGCCACCCCGCGCCGGCGTTCGCGCGAAGGCCACGCCGCGCGACGTGGCCGGGAATAGCATGGGCGTGCGAGAAGAATGATGGGCGTCGTCTGACGCCCACCTTCCACCGGCACGGCCCTGCAATTTCATTTGTATGCAAATGTTTCCGGATCGGCCTGTCCGGAAACCAAATCACCGTTTTCGTGAAATCCGACCGATACATGGCAGGCGCATTTACCCGGTATCGAACGGCGGCCGAAGATAATCCTCGGCCGCCGCCGTTCTTCAAGGGAGATGAAAATGTCGATGTTCGAAAATCTCGGCCGCTACGGTGCGACCATCAGGCAGGCCCATGCCAGGAACAAGGCCGTCCGCGCCCTGAACAGCCTGCCGGCGCATGTCCAGAAAGACATCGGCTGGCCGGCCTCGCCGCCCAGCGACCCGCAGGCGGCGCTTTCCGCCCTGCTTTTGGGCTTTACGCGCTGATGACCTTCGCCGAAAAGTGCAAACTGCTCGGCACGCGCCGGAGCCCGCGAGGGGCTCCGGCCGTCACCAGCAACCGCCTGCGGGCAGCCCTTCTGCCGCAGCGCTGATCCCTCCCGCGAGAAATGCGGCGCCCATCACAGCGACGTGTGCACACAGCGTAAATCTTGACATCTTCGACCAGGGCACGATCTTCAAATATGAAGGGGACTTCTCTTAGTCGGCTGCCGCCGAAGTTCGTGTATCCGCATGCCAAGTTTGAAAAGCCACGTCGTATCCTTCGTGCTCAGGCACAGTCGCAAGAAGGCGTTTTCCAGCCCGGAAAACCTGCAGCGCTGGATCGCTGCGGCGCGCCGGACAGAGGACCATCACCCTCCGGTGTCAGTGCAGCAGCGCTTCAACATCGAGACGCGCACCGTCGACGGCTTTCCCGTCTACGAGATCGCCCCCAGGGCCGGCGAGCGCAAGCGGGTTCTCTATCTGCACGGCGGCGCCTATGTCTTTGAAATCACGCCCTATCATTGGCACCTGATCGCCGACATGGCCGACCGGCTGGGCTATGCCTTTACGGTGCCCATCTATCCCATCGCGCCCGAGCATGACTTCCACGCCATGTTCGGCATGGTCGGCGACGTCTATCGCCGGATGCTCGGCGAGACGGAGGCGGAAGACATCATCTTCATGGGCGATTCCGCCGGCGGCAACATGGCCGTGGTGCTCACCATGATGGCTGCCGAAGAAGGCCTGCCCTTGCCGTCGCGCCATGTGCTGATCTCACCCGGGCTCGACGTCTCGCTTGCAAACCCCGAGGTGTTCGAGGCGGAGCGGAACGATCCCTGGCTGGGGATCGCGGGCGGACGGGAGGCTATCCGGCTCTACAGTGCCGGAATAGACCCGACGGACTGGCATATCAGCCCCGTCTATGGCGACCTCTCGGTGCTGCCCAGGACATTGCTCCTGGCGGGCTCTCGCGATCTTCTCACGCCCGACAATCTGATCTTCGCACAAAAAGCACGGGCCGCTGGCGTCGAGGTAGAGCTCGTGCACGAGGAAGGCATGTTCCACGTCTGGCCGCTGATCGACATGCCGGAATCGCGCCGCGCGCGCGAACGGATCGTGGCGTTTCTGACCGAGAACCCCTCGCCCCTTGTTGAAGGCGCCGGCGCAAGCTTCGAAGCGCCGTCCACCGAGGCTTCGGGGCAGAGCCTCCAGTCAGAGCACCCCGGTTGATCAGAACTTGCCGGTTTCCCGGAAGACTTCGAACGTCGCCCGGATGTGGTCGGCCACCGCCTTGACCGGCGCGCTGGCGTCCGGCGCTACCACCATGGCGAGGTTATAGGTGCCGATATCGGGCATGCCGTCCTTGGGGCAGAGCTCGACCATGTCGTTGCCGAGGAAAGACTTCGGCAGCGGCGCCACGGCGAGATCTGACATGATGGCGGCGCGCTGGCCGGCCGTATGCGCGCTCATATACGCGATGCGGTAGTTGCGGCCCTCGCGGCTCAGCGCTTCGAGCGCCCCTGCCCGCCAGGCGCAGCCCTCTTCCCACAGCGACACCGGCAAGGGTTCGCGCAGATGCGCGCAGCCGCCCTTGGCGCCGGCCCAGACGATCGGCTCCGTCAACAGCACCTCGGCGCCGAGCGCGCTGGTCTTGTAGGAATTGGTGAGCAGCGTGATGTCGAGCGCCCGGTCATCCATGCGCCGGCGCAGATTGCTGCTCTGGTCGATGGTGACGTCGACGGCGATCGATGGATGCGACTGCGCAAAACGCTTCAGCACATGCGGCAGCACGCGCTCGCCATAATCGTCCGGCGAACCCAGCCGCACCACGCCGACAATATCGGGAATGATGAACTTGGACACCGCCTCGCGATTGATCGACAGCAGACGACGGGCATAGCCCAGCAGCATTTCCCCGTCGGTGGTCAGCGTCACCGAGCGCGCATCGCGCGCGAACACCGAGCGGCCCAGAATATCTTCCAGCTTCTTGATCTGCATGGAGACCGCCGAGGGCGTACGGAAGACGGCATTGGCCGCGGTGGTGAAGCTGCCGGTTTCGGCGATCGCCACGAAAGTGCGCAGCACGTCGAGGTCCAGCAGCGGCAGCGGATGATTGAGTGGGGCGTTCATGACGATCGACCTTCAATTTTTCTGATGCAAACTATCATTCCATTTCGTTTGATTGAACATCAGTTCGGGCGCATAGTCAACTCCATCGAAGCAGGATGCTGCCAAGGCAGCCGCGAAACGATCACGACACAGACCTGCCTTCGACATGCAATGAAGCTGATACAGACCTGACGTAAGGCATTGCCGGGCACTTCCGCCCCGACATGAGGAGATCGAAATGTCTATCCTGTCATCCATCGGTCGATTTGCGACCGAATTCAGCGCGGCCCGCGCCCGCTACCAGACCGAACGCGCCATCCGCTCCCTGCCGATCGAGCTGCAGAAGGATATTGGCTGGCCTGAAGCGGCCGACACGAAGGCCGGCATACGCGCCGGCGTCGGATCCTGGGCTGGAGCAAAGTAAACCGTGTGTATCATGCATTGAAGGCCTGCCGCGCAAACCGCCGGGCAGGTCTTCTTGTTTTACCGACCTGTTTTGCCGTTTTATTTGCGTTCACATGAATTTTGGAGCCATGCTGCCGCTGCATGGCGCATATGAACAAGCCGCATAGCGGCTGGGTTTTGAGCTAACGCTTTGTAAGCTAACGAAAAATCCGGGAGTGCCTACAAAGGCTCCCGCCTTGCGTGTCGCTTTTCATATCAAGTGCTTCGCTTTTGCGATTTAGTTTTTACTTACACAAGCCTATATCCACGCCAGCAAACGAGCTGCCCCACTCCATCAAGCGAAGGCGACCCGTCTGAGCAACCGATTGGAGATGAACATGAAGCTTTTTGCCCGCCTTTTCCCTCGCCGCGAAATGAACCTGACCACGGCCCTCGAGCGCCAGCGCCTCGCCAACACCATGCCCGGCCAGACCGGCGCCATGGCTGCCGCACGCCTCGGTTTCGTCGCCTGAACCGATCCCGCAGGCAGCGCTCCCTCGCGCTGCCTGAATAGATGACGCCGCCCGGTTCCGCCGAGGCGGCGTTTGTTTGCACACCCTGACGGCGCTTCCATCACGAACGGCGCCGCGGCTGCGCGGCATCGCAACACGATTGCCCATTTGCGACCCATGTCGCAAATTAAATCTTGCTAAAGCTCCTTAGCCGATTGACAAGGATGGTTTTTCCTGTTGTCGCTATGCTATTCGCGACATTCTGTTCGCGCCATGGCTGCGTGAGGTTCCCGTGAACGCCGTTAAGCATCCGATCAAGCGATCGTTTGTATTTTTTCTCATTCCCGACTTCACCATGATCGCGTTTGCGACGGCGCTCGACCCGCTGCGCTCGGCCAATCGCATGCTCGGCTACGAGGCCTATCGATGGCGCCTCGCCAGCATCGACGGCAAGCCGGTGCGCGCTTCGAACGGTGTCGAATGCGCGGTCAACACCTCGCTGGAGGAGGAGCGCAGGAAGATGGGAGGGCCGGATCGCCCCAACATGGCCATCGTCTGTAGCGGCACCAATGTCGAGCGCTACCAGAACAAGTCCGCCTTTGCCTGGCTGCGCGAGGAATACAATCGCGGCGTCTCCGTCGGCGGCCTGTGCACCGGAGCGCATGTTCTGGCCGCTGCCGGCCTGTTGTCCAACAAGCGCTGCGCCATCCATTGGGAGAACCTGCCGGGCTTCTCCGAGGCATTCCCGAAGGCCAATGTCTTTGCCGACCTGTTCGAGATCGACCAGAACATCTACACCTGCGCCGGCGGCACCGCCGCGCTCGACATGATGCTGAAGCTGATCGGCGACGATTTCGACGAGAATCTCGTCAACCGCGTCTGCGAACAGGTGCTGACCGACCGTGTGCGCAGCCCCACCGACCGCCAGCGCCTGCCGCTGCGCGCCCGGCTCGGCGTACAGAACTCGAAAGTGCTGACCATCATCGAACTGATGGAAGGCAATCTGTCGGAGCCGCTGTCGCTGATCGAGATCGCCGACCATGTCGACCTGTCGCGTCGCCAGATCGAGCGGCTGTTCCGCACCGAGATGGGACGCTCGCCGGCCCGCTATTATCTCGAAATCCGCCTCGACCGTGCAAGGCATCTCTTGATCCAGTCCTCGATGCCGGTGGTCGAGGTGGCGGTCGCCTGCGGCTTCGTTTCGGCCTCGCATTTCTCGAAATGCTACCGCGAGCTCTACGCCCGCTCGCCGCAGCAGGAACGCGTCGACCGCAAGCAGCTGCTGGCGGCATAGAGGCGCGCCTCAGAGCGCCTCTGCCGACCGCATCGCCTCGACACGTATGTCCTCGGTCAGCCGCGCCTTCAACACGGAGAATTCCGGACTGGTCTTCAGCGTGTAGTGGCGCGGGTGCGGCAGGTCGATGGCGACGTCCGACTTGATCCGGCCGGGCCTGGCCGTCATCACCACCACGCGCGATGCCATGAAGATCGCCTCCTCGATGTCGTGAGTGACGAACAGCACCGTCTTCTTGCGCCGTTCCCAGATGCCGAGCAGCAGTTCCTGCATCAGCCCGCGCGTCTGGTTGTCGAGCGCGCCGAACGGCTCGTCCAGCAAAAGGATCGCGGGGTCGTTGGCCAGCGCCCTGGCGATCGCCGTGCGCTGCTGCATGCCGCCGGAAAGTTGCTTCGGCCAGTGGTTCTCGAAGCCCTTCAGCCCGACGAGGTCGATATAGGAGGCGACGATTTCGCCCCTCTCCCGCTCGGCCATGCCGCGTTCGCGCAGGCCGAAGGCGATGTTTTCGGCGACCGTCAGCCATGGGAACAGCGTATAGGACTGGAAGACCATGCCGCGATCCGGCCCCGGCCGGGTCACCGCTTTGCCGTCGAGCAGCACGCGCCCTTCGCTCGGCGCCTCCAGCCCGGCGACGATGCGCAAGAGCGTCGACTTCCCGCATCCCGAAGGTCCCAGGATGGTGATGAAATCATTGGCCGCGACCGCCAGGTCGACAGGCATCAGCGCCTGGACCGGTGAGCCGCCGCGCACGCCGGCGAACGTGCGCGAGACGCCCTCGATGAGAAGCTTGCTCATGCCAGGCTCCATGGGAAGAGCCAGCGATTAAGCGCCTTGAAGGCAAGATCGGACAACAGCCCGATCAGCCCGATGACGATGATGCCGAAGATGATCTGGCCGGTTGCCAGTCGCGACTGGCTGTTGATGATCATGTAGCCGATGCCCGACGACGAGCCGATCAGTTCAGCGACGATGACATAGGTCCAAGCCCAGCCGAGCACCAGCCGCAGCGTCTCGGCGATCTCGGGCGCATTGGCGGGCATGATTACACGCTTGACGATGCCGTTGTCGGTGGAGCCGAGCGTGTAGGCCGCCTCGACGAGATCGCGGCGCGTGGAGCCGACCTTTACCGCGATGATCAGGATGATCTGGAACACGGAGCCGACGAAGATGACCAGCAGCTTCTCCAGTTCGCCTATGCCGGCCCAAAGGATAAGCAGCGGAATGAAGGCCGAGGCCGGCAGGTAGCGGGCGAAGGAGACGAACGGCTCCAGGAACGCCTCGACAGGTTTCCACGCGCCCATCGCTATGCCCAGCGGCACGGCGACGGCCGATGCCAGCACGAAGCCGCCGAAGACGCGCCAGATGGTGATCAGTATGTCGAGCCAGAACCGGTCTTCGACCAGCAGCCGCCAGCCATCCCGCAGCATCGATAGCGGATCGGCGAGAAAGATGCGGTTGACGTGGCCGCCAAGCGTGATCCACGCCCAGAAAACGACGAACAGCACGAAGAAGGAAATGCCGAGCACGGTTCGCGTGCCCGGCGAGATCGGATGCAGGGGGCGCGGCATTTACAACGGTCCTTGTGGAAGCGAAACGGCGGCGCGGGGCGCCGCCGCAAGACAGCGGCCGCTCAGTTCGCCACGGCGCTGGTATCGGCCAGCGTGGAGACGTCAGGCGCTTCCTTGATCAGCCCCATCTGCAGCAGAAGCTCGCCGGCGGTCTTGGAGAAATCCTGGAACTCCTTGGTGAAGAACTGCTTGTTCTCCGCCCGGTCGGCCCATTTCAGGTACTTCGCCGAATCCTCGAACTCCTTGGCCGACTGTTTCACGTCCGCGCCCATGATGCCGTAGGATTTCTGCGGGTCCTTCTTGATCAGGTCGAGCGCGTCGAAATAGCTGTCGGCAAGCGCCTTGGCGGCGTCCGGATTGGCTTTGAGGAATTCGGGCGTGCAGCCGACCGTGTCGAGCACCATCGGGTAGTCGAGCGTGGTCGCCAATATGTGGCCCTGGTCGGCCTTGTCGCGCACCGCCGAGATGAACGGCTCATAGGTGACGGCCGCGTCGTTCTGGCCGGCAAGGAAGGCCTGCGCCGCCGCGTCCGGCTCGAGATTGACGACCGTGACATCCTTTGTCGACATGCCGTTCTTGTTCAGCACCCAGGCCAGCAGGAAATAGGGCGAGGTGCCTGGCGCCGAGGACGCGACAGTCTTGCCCTTGAGGTCGGCGACGGTCTTGATGTCGTTGCGCACCACGATGCCGTCGGCGCCGTAGGATTTGTCGAGCTGGAAGATCTGCTTGGTGGTCACGCCGCTGGCGTTCCACACCTGCCACGTCTCGACCGTGGTGGCGGCGCATTGCAGGTCGCCGCTGGCGATGGCGAGCGGCCGGCTGGCCTGCGGCACTTTCTTCAAGGTCACGTCGAGGCCGTGCTTCTCGAAGAGCCCCGCCTGTTTGGCGAGCGTTAGCGGCGCGAAGCCGGTCCAGCCGCTGATGCCGATAGTGACCGATGTGGCGGCCATCGCCGGCGCGGACAAGCCGGCGGCAAGCGCCAGCGTAAGGATAATGGTCCTGTTCATGTCAGTTCCCCTTTGTTTTCTCTGGGGGAATGTTCACGGACGCCGCCCGGCTGTCAATGAACAGGGCCGTGTTTGCCCACATCGTCGGCGACGAAGGTTCGCCTTGCCGCCACAAAACGGCAAGGCCGAGGACCTTCTCGTCAATACTGGTCGCAGTAGCACTCCGCGGACGAGATTCGGTCGTTCCAGTCGCTACCGCCGAAATCGCGGACCCTGCGCCTGATCTCGATCGATCGGCCTCCCCTGCGCGAATCCTCATAGGCAACGAGAGTGCAGCCTCGGCGAACGATCACCGACGACACGCGGTCGTTCCAGAACTCGCGGCCGCGAAAATTGACCGAATCGTCGGCCCCGAGCGCGATCGACCGTCCGCGAAAATTGCCATTTTCGAACATGATGCAGGCGGCCTGATCGTCGTATTGGGCGCTGGCGCCGTCGGCGTAAAGCATGGACGCGACCGCAGTCAGGATAGCTAGACGTCTCATCTGGTGTTTCCTCGGTTTGACCGCGTCACCCCGCCCGCCGGATGGCGCGGCAAGGTCAGTTTGCCACTGCTTCTGCCGGACTGGCAAGCCTGGAACAGTTCGGCATTTCACGGAAACGCCGAACCGCTTTAACTATTTTTTTCAATCAATTCCAAAGGGAAAGCGTTACGCGCGTACCGGGAAGGCGCTATGCGCTTTTTCTGGAATTTCTCAGCGGCTATCGAGCATCCAATTGCGGTTGCGCCACATCTTTTCGCCGACCAGGCAATCGCTGGCCTGTTCGGCCTGCGCCAGCACCACCGGCGGACGATTGGCCTGGTCAACCGACCGCGGCGAGGCCGGGCCGGCGAGCTCAAGCACAAGCTTGCGGCGGATAGCTTCGGGAAACTGCGTCCAGTCGTTGACCGGAACCATGAAGGCTCCGGGACCGCCGATGACGCAGTCGCTGTAATAGCGGTCGAGATCGTTGACATCGTAGGCGCTGGTGAAACCGCCGCGGGTCATCAGCGGCAAGCCGTTTATGACGATGCCTTGCTTGACCACCTCGTCGCGGATGATATCGACCGGCGCGCCCTGGTTGTTGGGGCCGTCGCCGGAAATATCGATGACCCGCTTCGTCCCTTGAAAGCCACTTTCTGCGAAAAGGTCCGCGCCGAATTCCAGCGCGCCGGAGATAGACGTGCGCCGCGCGCTGTTGGGAGGCTGGGCGGACAGCCGCGCCACCACCTGCTCGGCGTCGGCGCGAGTGGAGATCACCGTCCACGGCACGATGACGTGCTGCGAGTTGGTGCCAGCCCATTCGACATAAGTAACGGCGATCCTGCCATAAGCGCCGGCGGCGATGGCTTGCAGCACATGATCGTGCGTCAATGCAGCAGCGTAGCCGCGACGCTGGATCTCGAGCTCGTCCGCCGACATGGACAGCGAGACGTCGACCGCCAGCACCAGTTCGACGTCGACGGGTTCGTCCGCGAGCGACACCGGGGCCAGCCACAGCATCAGCGCCAGGGCGGCGGCGCCTGAAAGCAGATGTCTTGCGCGAGCAAAAGCAGACATGCCGCAGGGTAAGCCAGAATCGCCAGCCGAAAAAGAGAAAAGCCCGACCATAGCCGCCGGGCTTATCAAAATTTGCTCACGAGCCCTGCTGGGAGGTTGCCTAGCTTCTCGGCTTCAAATTCTCCGGATCGTAGAGCGGCTTGTAGCCGACCCCGGCGACCTCGACCGGATAGGTCTCGCCGAAATACTCCACCTTCAGCTTGCGGCCCTCTTGGGCATAGGCCCATGGCAGATAGGCGAGCGCGATGTTCTTGCCGATGGTCGGGCCGTAGGCGACCGACGTGGTGAAGGAACGGCGGCCGAGTTCGTCGACCAGCGTCTCGCCGGTCTCGGGGTCCAGCACCGGCATCGTGCCCACCGGATAACGCGCCACACCCTTGGAATCGGTGTTTTCGGTCATCACCAGCGTGCACAGCATCGCCGGCTGGTGCTCGCGGGCGCGGTATTCCAGGTGCTTGGCCTTGCCGCAGAAGTCGTTCTCCTTGACTTTCGGGCGGGCAAGATCGGCCTCGAGCAGGTTGTACTCGGTGAGCAGATCGGCATTCTGCAAACGCAGGCTCTTTTCCATGCGCCGCGTATTGGCATAGGTCTCGACGCCGAACGGCATGATGCCGGTCGAGCGCAGCGCGTCCCAGACGGCCAGGCCGTCCTCGTAGCGCATGTGCAGTTCCCATCCCTGTTCGCCGACATAGGAGATGCGGAAGGCGGTGACGTCCTTGCCGGCGATCCGGATCGGCTTGATCGCGGCGAACGGGAAATTCTCCAGCGCAAGGCCCTCGGGATTCTCGACCACCTTTTGCAGGGTTGCTCGCGCGTTCGGGCCCCAGATGCCGATGGTGACGTATTTTTCCGTCACATCGGTGATGGTGACATCGAAACCTTTATCCTGCGCGGTGCGGCGCATGTACTGGAAGTCGCGCGGGCCGGCGTCCGCGCCATCGATCAAACGGCAGCGGTCGGCCATGCGGATGACCGTGAAGTCGGCGCGCACCATGCCTTCCTCGTCGAGGAAGTGGGTGTAGATGCCCTTGCCGATATTGTTGTCGCCGCCGATCTTGGCCGCGCACAGCCACTCCAGCAGCGCGACGTGGTCGGGTCCCTCGATGTCGTACATCGAGAAGTGCGACAGGTTGACGATGCCGCAGTCTTCGCTCATCGCCAGATGCTCGGCATTGGAGACGCGCCAGAAATGGCGGTTGTCCCATTCGTTCTCGCGCACCGGTACCCGGTTGGCGTATTTCTCCAGAAGATGCTCGTTGGCGGCATAGCCGTGCGCGCGCTCCCAGCCGCCCAGTTCCATGAAATAGCCGCCGAGTTCCTTCTCGCGCTCCCAGAAGGGCGAGCGCCTTATGTTGCGGCCCTTGGAGAAGGGCTCGCGCGGATGCACGGCGGGATTGTAGACCTTCATCGCCGTCTCGGTGCAGCGATCCCAGATGAACTGCTCCTTGGTCTGGTGCGGATAGAAACGCGCATAGTCGATGGCGTGATGGTCGATCGAGGTGCGGCCGTCCGTCATCCAGTCGGCGATGAGCTTGCCCATGCCCGGGCCGTCCTTGACCCAGATGGCAACGGCATACCACAGCCCCCTCACCTTCTGGCTCTCGCCCATCGACGGGCCGCCATCCGCCGTCACCTGCAGCAGGCCGTTGAAGGAATGGCTTTCGTTGTAGCCGAGCTCGCCCAGGATCGGCGTCAGTTCCATGGCGCGCTCCAGCGGCGCCAGGATCTGCTCCATGTCGAGATCGCGCTGCGAAGGCGAAAGCCGGGCCTGGTCCTTCTCGAGCAGGTCGCGCGGATGGCAAAGGCGCGGATTGGTCTCTTCGTAATAACCCCATTCGATCTGCCCGCCCTCGGCGGTCTTGGGGTCGCCGGTGTCGCGCATATAGGCCGAATTGCCCTGGTCGCGCAGCAGCGGCCAGCCGATCTCCTTGCCCGTGCCGGCGAACTCGTTGTAGGGCCCGAAGAAGGTGAGCGGATGGTCGATCGGCATGACGGGCAGGTCCTCGCCCACCATCTCGGCGATCAGCCGCCCCCAGATGCCGGCGCAGACGATGACGTAGTCGGCCTCGATGGTGCCGCGGTCGGTCACCACGGCGCTGATGCGGCCGTCCTTGACAACGAGCGACCGAGCCGGCGTGTTGGCGAAGGATTTGAGCTTGCCCGAGGCTTCCGCCTGGTCGACGAGCTTGCCGGCGACCGTCTGCGAGCGCGGGATGACCAGGCCGGCGTCGGGATCCCACAGGCCGCCCTGCACCATTGCCTCTTCGATGAGCGGGAATTTCTCCTTGATCTCGGCGGGTTCGATCAGCCGGGCGCGCGTGCCAAAAGCCTTGGCCGAAGCGATCTTGCGCTTGATTTCGTCCATGCGGCCGTCATCGCCGACGCGCGCGACTTCGAGACCGCCGATGCGCGCGTAGTGGCCCATCTTCTCGTAGAAATCGATGGAGTAGAGCGTCGTCCAGCAGGACAGGAAATCGTGGCTGGTGGTGTAGCAGAAGTCGGAAGCGTGCGCCGTCGAGCCGATGTCGGTCGGGATGCCTGATTTGTCGATACCGACAATGTCGTCCCAGCCGCGTTCGATCAGGTGATGGGCGATCGACGCGCCGACAATGCCACCCAGGCCGATGATGACGACCTTCGCCTTGTTCGGAAACTCTGCCATTGCCCGCGACTCCAGATGCTGTTGCGGGCGGCGTCGGCGCCCGTCTGATCGGCGCACAATATGCAGACGACGATGAGCGCGCTACCGCCTGTTTGCGACACGCCGCGAATGCGTCGCGACCCGATTTGGATCAGGAAAATCGCTGCCGTCAGGCGAAGGCCCAGATGTCCTCGGCCTGGAAACCGACCTGGTAGCCGGCGGTCTTGAGCTTGACCACGACCTGGCCGATCTCCGGAGCGGGCAGTGCGCCGACCTCGACCTTGATCATGCCCGGACGGTAGCGTTGGAGATCGAGTTGCTCGAAGACCATCCAGTCTGCGCCCTCGCAATCGACGAGGAAGGCGTCGATATGGCTGATGCCGTTGCGGTCGAGCAATGTCTGCAAGGTCTCGGACGGCACTTCGATGTCCCTGAGATAGGGCGCGAATTTGTTGAAATTCACGTCATCCTCGCCCCAGGCATTCTTGCCCGACATCAGGTTGGTGTCGGTAACCGAGGAGCAGCCGATGAACTCGATCGGCAGCGTGCCGGCCTCGAGCGCGGCGGCATCGAAGGTGTGGACGGTGATCGTCCCCCTTGTTTTCGTGACGGCAACCGGCTCGATGATGAACCGGTTGGTATCGGGATAGTTGGCGCGCAGGCGCTTCTGGTTATAGGGGATCGGCTCGACCAGCAGGGCACGGGCGCCTGGAATGCGATGCAGCCAGGGCGTGACGTCGTCGAACAGCGCGCCGTCGCAGGCGCCGACATTGACCATCTGGAAGGGCCGCCTTGTCCCGCCGAGGCGCGCTTTCAATGCCGCCCCGGCCAGGAATTTCGTGCCGCGCAGCGACGGCCCCCGGTCGAGCAAACCGGCCGGAAGGCCAAGCGACAGCGCGATGCGCGTCAGGCTGGACAGCGAACTCATGGCGTGTCTCCGGGAATGACATGCAAGACGGCGCGGTGCTGGTCACGGCCGACTGTCGCCCACAGCGCCATGAAAGGGGTGGCCAGCAACAGGAATGGCGGAACCAGATGCGGGAAATAGATGCGCGTGTCGTGGATCGGGAAGACGGTGAATTTAGCCAGCGCGCCGAGCACGAGCGCCGCGAACAGAATGCCGGCGCGTCGGTCGAGCCGGAAGCCGGCACGGCCGACCGCGTACCAGCCGGCCAGCGCCAGCACCGAGACGCCGACCCAGCTGTTCAGGTTGACGGCGCGCAGCAGCGATGCGGCAAATGCCTTGAGATAGGCAACGACGGAGAACGGCGGCTCGAACCCGTCCATGTTGTAGTGCTGCTCGACGCTGGAGAACCACAGATGCGGCCACCAGCCAGGATGATGCGCCCAGTGCGAGATGGCGAAATAGGCGACGAAGGACGCCGCAAAACCGACCAGCGCACCCCATGCCTGCTGCCGGAAGGCGATGAGCAGAACGGCGAAAACGGCAAGAAAGACAATATTGTCCGGCCGCACCATGAAGGCGAGGAAGAGCAGGATCGCCGTCGCCGCCTCGCGGCCCCTGACATAGGCGTAAAGCCCGCCGAGCAGCAGCGCCGAAGTCAGCAGATCCGGCGTCGAGGCGCGCGCCGCATCGCCGAAATCGGCCATGATCAACACCGCGCCGATCACCGGCGCCAGCGCCAAGGCCTTTTCCGAGCGCAGCCAGAGCAGCGTGATCGCGCCGAACAGCAGCACCGAGGCCACCTGCACCAGCCGCATCGCTTCGACCGGCGACATCGCCGCGCTCAGCGTCGACAGGATCTCGGCGTAGAGGAACTTGATCCGGTACATGCCGAGCAGCGAATGGAAGTCGGCGGCATTCTCCGCCATGTGGCTGCGGAAGCCGCCGCCATCATCGGTTAGCGTCTTGTAGTCACCTGCCGAGATCCCGGCCTTGACGGCGTTGTAGGCATAATCATGCAGCGCCTGCGCATCGGGGTATGTGCCTTCCTCTGATATGGCGAGATAGGGAAGCATGTCCCAATTAGAATCGGGCATCACCCAGGCCGTCAGCGCCGTCAAAAGGATGTAGAGCGCGAAAGCCGCCGCGCCGATGGGTGCCGCCAGCCGCGCATAGGTCCCCTCGCCCCACGCCAGGCCGGCCGCTGTGAGCCGGTCGAGCGGGTTTTGCGGAGTGGGCGACTTGGTCAGCATCGTCGTGGGGCTCAACGAACCTGGCTTTTGACGAAATCCTTCACGATTCCCACAATGCCGCGCGACAAAAGGCTGTCGAAAGCATCGACGAACCGGTCGACATGCTCGCGCTGGCAGATCAGCGGCGGCTCGAGCCGGATGACGTTGCGGTTGTACTCGGTGAAGGCGACGAGCACGTCATAGTCACGCAGCAGCAGCGCGCCGATGAAGCCCGACAGCGAACCCTTCAGCTTGTCGTCAAGCACGCTGACCACCGGCCGCAACACGGTCGGCAATGTCTGCGAGAAATCATGGAACTCGAGCCCGATCATGAGCCCCTTGCCGCGGACGTCCTTGATGATCTTGGGGTATTTGTCCTTCAGTGCCTGGAGGCGCTGCAAAAGGTACTCGCCGGTAGCGGCGGCATTGTCGATCAGGCCCTCGTCATAGAGAACGTTGAGCGCTTCGATCGAGGTGACGCAGGCCTCGCCCATGCCGCCGAAAGTCGCCATGGCATGGATCATCGCCGTCTTCGGCGTGCCGTAGGCCTTCATATAGATCTCGCGCCTGGCGACCATCGCGCCGACCGCCGCCTTGCCGCCGCCGAGCGACTTGGCGAGCGCCGTCACGTCGGGAACGACGCCATAATGTTCGAAAGCATAGAAGCGGCCGGAGCGGCCATAGCCGCACTGCACTTCGTCGGCCACCCACAGCACACCGTACTGATCGCACAATGCGCGCAGCTTCTGCCAATATTCCGCGGGCGCCTGGATGATGCCGCCGCCGCCCTGGATGGTTTCCAGCACGATGACGCCGATCTCGGGATCGGAGCGGAATGCGCGCTCGACCGCTTCGATGTCGGCGAACGGAATCCGGACCGCATTGTCGGCCACCTTGAAATCGGCGCGGTAGAGCTGGCCGTCGGTGATCGCCAGCACACCCTTGGTCTTGCCGTGGAAGGAATTCTCGGCATAGACGATTTTGGGCCGCTTCGGACCGGCGGCACGCTCGGCGAGTTTTACCGCCGCTTCCATCGCTTCCGAGCCGGACGAGCCCAGAAACACCATGTCGAGATCGCCGGGCGAACATTTGGCGATGTTGTGGGCCAACGCGGCCGCATATTGCGACATGAAGGCGATGGCGATCTCCTGGCGCTTCTCCTCCTGGAATTTTTTCCGCGCTTCGAGGATGCGCGGATGGTTGTGGCCGAAGGCCAGCGAACCGAAGCCGCCGAAGAAATCCAGGATCTTGCGGCCGTTCTGGTCGATGTAGAACATGCCCTCGGCGCGCTCGATCTTGACCTTGTGGAAGCCGAGCAGCTTCATGAAATGCAGCTGGCCCGGGTTGAGATGCGCCTTGAACAGGTCCGTCATCGCAGCGACGTCCATCGCCTTGGCCTGCTCGACGCTGATCAGGTCAGGCTTGGCGATGGTGGCTGGCGACAGCGCCGGCGCGCTGACCATGGTGCGCGCGCTCGCCTGATCGGGCTTGGCCATGACGGTCATTTCAATCTCCTGTCCGCGCGCAGGATCGGGGATCGTGCGCAAATGAAACTGTTGGCGGGCTGCTATTCGGCGGGCACATGTTTGGTGGCGACGGCGTGGCCGGCCTTCCTGGCGCGGTATTCGCTGTAGGCGGCGATCAGCATGTCCTCGTCGCGATGTTGCGGCACCCAGCCGAGCTGGCGTCCCGCTTTGGAGACGTCGAGCACGCACTCCTCGTCGGCGATCAGATATTGCTCCGGATCCATGATCGGCAGGTTCATGAGATCGAGCAGGTCCAGCGTGCGCTTCACGGCCCAGCCCGGCGTCGGAATCAGGACCGATTTCGAACCGGCATGCCTGATCAGGTCGCCGAGCAATTTCCTGACCGGCGGCGGGTTGAGCGAACCCAGATTATAGGCCTCGTTTGGTACGCCCGCTTTCCAGGCCGCCCGCGCGGCCTCGGCGCAGTCGAACACCGAGATGAACTGGTAAGGATTCCGGCCCGAGCCGATCATCGGCACCGGAAGGCTCCAGTCGATCAGCTTGAACAGTTTTTCAAGGATGCCGAGGCGGCCGGGCCCGATGATCAGGCGCGGGCGAAACAGCGAGATCGACATGCCGCGCTTGCGCCATTCGGCGGCCAATTCCTCCGTCTTCTGCTTCGACCAGCCATATTCGCCGAGCGGCGCGACCGGATGCTCCTCGGTCATCGGAAAGGTGACCGTATGGCCGTAGATCATGTCGGTCGTGTAATGCACGAGCCGGGGCGCACCGGCCTTGTCCATCGCCTGCATGATATGCTCGGTGCCATGGAAATTGACCGGAAAGAAGAAATCGTGCCGCTTGGCGCGCACCTGGATCGGCGACAGCATCTTTGCCGACAGATTGTAGATCATGTCGTCGGCCTTTAGCCCAACCGCCGCCACCGATGCTGGATCGGTCACGTTGCAATGGATGAAGCCGGCGTTGCGATAATGCGCCAGGTCGCTCTTGACGATGTCGGCGACGACAACCTCCTCGCCATCCGCCACGAGCTTCGGGGCAAGGTGGCGACCGACAAAGCCGTCGCCGCCGAAAATCACATGTCTCATCGAACGATCTCGCTGGTGCCGATCTTGTCGGAGGTGATGGAAACGGTCTGCTCGTCATGCCCGTGGTCACCCAGGTCTCGGCCGCTTTGGGCGATCAGCACCGTGCCCACGCAAATGCAGGCGATACCCGCGATGCGCCAGCCATTGAGGTCCTCGCGGAAGACGAAATAGGCGAAGACCGCGACGGCGACATAGGCGAGGCTAAGGAAGGGATAGGCAAAGGAAAGCTCGACCTTGGACAGCACGTAGAGATGCGAGGCCATGGAAATGACGAAGGTGCACAGGCCGAGGAACACCCAGGGGCTGAAGACGATCTGCAACAGCTTGATAAGCGGGTTGGCGCCTTCGAACGAGATCGGCCCAAGCGACATCATGCCTTGCTTCAGCATCAGCTGCGCGGCCGCATTGGTCATGACCGTAAAGAGAATGAAGACGATATATTTCATGTCCGCTCACCCACCCGTGACGCTTTCTATTACAAACCCGAAAAGATTTCGTGAACTCACAAGGACGTTTTGAGTAAATCTTCTCGTTAACCGATCGCTAACCACGATCCATTTCAATTTTATCTATTCGGCGGCCTCGGCACCCCGTCTTCGCAGGTCGATGTTTTTGGCTGTGCGCGCCCAGAAGCCGGACATGAAGGCCGGGTCGCGCTGCGCCTCCAGCCGTGACCACTCCGGAAAGGACGCGGCGAAGGTCGCGGCGCTCATACGCGCATCCTTGTAGGGGTTGACTGCCCCGCCGGCTCCGATGGCGATGCGGTCGAGTTCGTCCAGCAACGCCAGGGTCGCGGCTCCCCTGTTGGGGAAATCCAGCGTCAGCGTGTAGCCAGGTCGCGGGAAGGAGAGCAGCGCCGGGGATCGGACGCCGCCGAAGCGTTTCAGAACAGTGAGGAACGAGCTCTGCCCGGCCCGCCTGGCAGCCGCGAGCAGCATCGGCACCGCTTCACGCGCGGCTTCTTCCGGCACAACGCTCTGGTGCTGGAACAGCCCGTTCGGACCGTAAAGCCGGTTCCAATCGCGCACGCCGTCCAGCGGGAAGAAGAAGCCCTGGTAACCGACCTGGCGCGGCGCGGCAGAGCGGCCCTTCCTCCATCGGTAGGCCGCATTGAAGGCGCTCAGGAACGGTCGGCTGAGCACATTGAACGGCGGCTGGAACGGCACCGCGAAATTGCCGCCGGCGCGCGCGGCGGTATGCGAGCCATGCTCGGCGTGATTGCCCGTGAACAGCAGGCCGCGCCCGCTGCGCCTGCCGCCGGCGAGCTGATCGATCCAGGCGACCGCATATTCATTGGCCTGGTCCGCCGCCTCGGCCAGCTCGAAAAATTCGCCCAGGTCGCGAAACGGCGTCACCTTCTCGATGATGTCGAGGGAATGCACCCGCATCAACCGGATCGAGGCCGACAGGATCAGGCCTGTCAGCCCCATGCCGCCGATCGTCGCCCGGAACAACCGCGGATTGTCTGTCGCGGAGCAGCGGTAGGTCCTTCCATTGGACCGCAGCAGCGTGAAACTTTCGACATGGCAGCCGAACGTGCCGCGCCGGTGATGGTTCTTGCCGTGGACGTCGTTGGCAATGGCGCCGCCGAGCGTGACGAACTGCGTGCCCGGAACGACTGCCGGGAAGAAGCCGTAGGGCGCGGCGTGGGCAATGATGTCGGACAGAAGCACGCCCGCATCCGCTTCGAGAAGGCCGATCTCGGCATTGAAGGCGCGGATGCGGTTCAACGGCCGCATGTCGACGACCGCGCCGGCCTCGTTCTGGCAGGAATCGCCGTAGGATCTGCCATTGCCATAGGCAAGCAGCGAGGCGTGCCTGGCCTGGCCGCCCTTCAGCAGCACGATAGCATCATCGACGCCGATGGCGTGGGGCGCGGGCGGCGTCGCGCGCCCGAAGCTGTCGAAGCGCTCGCCGGCCATGTCTACCAGCCCCCGATCACCAGCAGCACGGCGCCGATCAGCACCACGATCTGGCTGCGCCAGTCGCGGATGATGAACACGACCGGATCGTCATGCATCTCATCGCGACGCGCCAGGATCCAGACCCGCATGGTGAGATAAAGCACGATCGGCGGCAGCGGCCAGATCAGCCAGGGATGCGGGTAGAGCTCACGCACTGCAACACTATCCATGTAGAGCGCCAGCACCAGTGCCGAGGAGAAGGCCGAAGCCATGCCGGCCTGGGCGACGATCTCCTGGTCCTCGGTGCGATATCCGCGCCCGGCAATGCGCTCGCCGGGTGGAATGGCCGTGGTGCGCAATTCGACGAAGCGCTTCACCAGCGCCAGCGACAGGAAGAAGAAGATCGAGAAGGCGAGCAGCCAGAACGAAACCTCGACGCCGGTCGCGGCCGCGCCCGCCAGAACGCGGATCGTGTAGAGGCCGGCCAGCGTCAGCACGTCGACCAGCAGCATGCGCTTGAATGACAGCGAGTAAGCCGTGGTGACAGCCATGTAGCCGCCGAGCACGGCGAGGAATTCGGGCGCCAGAAACAGTCCTGTGCCGATGCCGATCGCCAGCAGCACCGCGATCGCGCCGATCCCGAACGGGATGGAGAGCGCGCCGCTGGCGAATGGCCTGTGACGCTTGGTGGCATGCTTGCGGTCAAGCGCCAGGTCGAAGAAATCGTTGAGGATATAGATGGCCGACGCCACCGCGCTGAACGAGATGAACGCCAGCACGCACTCCCAGATCATGCCGGTGTTGAAATATTCGTGCGACAGCACCATCGGCACCGCGATCAGCGAATTCTTCAGCCACTGATGCACGCGCAGCATTTTGACGATGGTCCGCAATGTCGGTTTCGGCGCCGACATGGTTTCGGCGCCATGCGCCGCCTGCCAGCGCGCGGCGTGGCGGTCCGGCGCCACCACGATCGCGCTGCGTGCCGCATCGAAAACCTTGAGATCATGGCGGCTGTTGCCGGCATAATCGAAGCCGCCATCGCCATAGGCCGCAATAAGCGAGGCACGCTTCTTGCCGGAAGTCAGATTGTCGACCCCGTCCGTCGCCAGCACCCGGTCGAAGACACCGAGGTGGCGAGCGATGGCGTCGGCGAATTTGCGCGGCGTGCCTGTCGCCAGCACGATCTTGCGGCCTTCGGCATGCTCGGCCCGGATGCGGTCGAGCAATGGCGCGCGGTAAGGCAGCGACGCGGGATCGATATCGACGCGCTGGGCGATGGCTTGCTTCAGCCGGGCCGGCCCGGCCGCAGCCCAGAAAGGCACGAGGAAAATATAGAGCGGGTTCTTCTTGAGAAGGATGAACAGTCCTTCCCATAGCAGGTCGGTCGCGATCAGCGTGCCGTCGAGATCGACCGCAAGCGGTATTGCGTTTCCGTCGGACCGCGCGTCCATGTCGTCCTGCCCTGCCTCGAACCCGTCGCGCCGTTTGTCGGCGTCTTCACAAGACGTATAGCGGGGAGACGGCGTAACGAACGTTAAAACGCCGGGTTGTGGGCGGCTGTCACCGCGGTATTTCCCGTGTCATTGTTAAACAACCGCTACCGGAAACAATAAAAGGCCGGGCAAATGTCCGGCCTCTCAAGAGATGTGGACAAAAATTACTTGATGCGGGCGATGCCGCCCGAGATCTCGACCGTTTCCGAGCCGGTCAGGGCTTCGAGATCGCCATTGGGCAAGGTGACGAAGCAGCCATTCGGGCAGAATTCCACGGTTTCGCCGGCGGCCAGCGCCAGGTCGGTCTTGCTGCCGCCTTCCGTCACGATCAGCGTGCGGGTCTCGGCGTCCTTGTTGACCGCGCTGGCGGAATGGGCCGACCCGCTCACGGCGAGCAAGGCGACGGCAGCGACGAGAGACTTCCACATGTGCAATATCGGTGTTCCCACCGCCTCTGTTGCATTTCGCAAGGCATTCTCGCCTTTGCATGGGAGCTTATATGAGATGGAAGCTGAACCGCAACTGAATGCCGCATTCATGCCGCAATTGGTTTCGACGGCCTGAAACCTTCCGATCGCCGATCTAATCCGGATCAGGTTTCTTCGCCTTGCGTCCCGATCTGGCTAGACGTTTGGCCTCGGCCGCGGCTTCCGCCTTTGCTCGTTCCTGCTCGGCGAAATCGGCCTCGATCTTGTCGTCGTCGGTCGGCCAGGCCTTCGCATGCTTGGGCTCGACGACCGCGCGTGGCGTCGAGGGTATCTCGATATGCTGGTCGCTGAACGTCTCCAGCACGGTGAAGCGGATATCGTTCTGCACGATGTTGCCGTTCATCACATCCGCCAGGAACAGGCGGATCTCGAATTCCAGCGCGGCAGGCCCGAAATTGGAAAACAGCACGAAGGGTTCGGGGTTCTTCAGCACCAGCGGATGACCGCGGGCGATCTCGAGCAGAACGGCGTGCACCTGCTTGACGTCGCTGCCATAGGCGACGCCGACCTTGATGTCGATGCGGCCGAGCTTGTTGCGGTGCGTCCAGTTGCCGACGGCGTTGTTGATCAGGTTCGAATTGGGCAGGATCACCGACTGCCGCTGGAAGGTCTCGATCTCGGTGGCGCGCACGCTGATCTTCTTGACGGTGCCGCTGATGTCGCCGGCGACGATCCAGTCGCCGACCTTGAACGGCCGCTCGGCCAGCAGGATCAGGCCCGAGACGAAGTTCGACACCACGTTCTGCAGGCCAAAGCCGATGCCGAGGGAAAGCGCGCCGGCGACCAGCGCCAGGCTGGACAGGTCGATGCCCGCCGCCGAGATGCCGATCAGTGCCGCAAGTGCCACGCCGGCATAGCCGACGGCCAGCCGGATCGAGTTGCGCACCCCCGTGTCGACCTTGCCGCGCGCCATCACCGAACCGTCGAGCCAGCCCTGGAACCAGCGCGTCAGGAAATAGCCGATGATGAAGACGACGATGCCCGACAGGATGCCGGTGACCGAAATCGTCACCGAACCGATATTAATCCCGGTCGCCAGTTTGTACGCCCAGGCCTGGATGTCGCCCGGTTGGAAGCCCCACATCAACAGGATCAGCGGCAGGAAGACCAGCACGATCATCACGTTGATGGCCACGCTGACCACAAGGCCGAGCTGGTCGAGCGCGGTGTCCTCGTAGCTGGAATTGGCCGACAGCCAGCGCCCGACCGACGTATTGGCGAAGGCGCCCTCGTCGCCGATCGCCTGTGCCGACAGGAAGCCGATATAAGCGGTGACGAGCGCCGTGCCGGTGACCACCACCTGCAGCGACACGAACAGCGCAAGGCCGATATAGCCAAGCAAGGCGGCTATGATGGTGAAGAGCCCCAGAGCCAGCGCCAGGTAGCGCAGCCATGCCGGCCAAGGCCGCCAGCTGCCGTCACGGGCCTTGAACGGCCGCAGCATCGCCATCAGGATCAGGATGATGCCGACGACGATGGTGGCCACGAAACTGCGCGCGATCGTCAGCGACAGCGGCGATCCCATCTTGTCGTTGATGACGGACAGGAAGGTGTTGACGCTGATGACCACGGCCATGGCGGTAGTCAGGCGCACCAGCCAGCGCGCCGGGCCGGATTCGACCGGGATCAGGCGCCAGTTCGGCAGCCTCGGCTCGAGCGCCGCATTGGCCAGCCGATTGACGCAGAACACCACCCCGATGACCGTCGCCAGCGCGTTGAGGAAAAGGCCAATGTCGCCGCGCAAAACGTTGTAATAGTTGAAAAAGAAAATCGTCGACCCAAGAAAGGCGCCGACCGCCAGCGTCGGCAGCAATGTCGACCAGAAAGCCACCGAGAGGCGGCTGAGATAGGACGGGTCCTCATTGGACGGATCGGCTTCGAACACCCGTCCAAACAACCGCCTGCCGCCGACCAGAAGCACCAGGGCCAGCCCGAGCGCCACGAAGGTAGCCGCCAGAATGGCCTGGAACTTGAACCTGAAGGCGAAGCTCAGCCAGGACGAGACCGCCTTGTAGAAATTGCCGAACTCGTCGCGGGCGTCGGAAAAGACCTGTGGGCTCAGCGCATCCGACAGCACATAGCGCTTGGTCAGGAGATTGCGGAAAAGCGCGCTGCGCATGTTGCCGATCTTGTCGATCATCCCGCTGATGCGGATCGACAGCGTCTGCGCCTGCGCGATGACCGCGTTGATCTCGGCCTTTTCGGAGACCAGCGCCTGGCGCTCGGTGCTGACGATGTCGGGTTCCGGCGGCTGGCCTGCGGCGGGTGCCGGGCCAAGCTGCTCGAGCCGGCTGTTGATCTCGCTAAGGCGGGTGCGGAAGGCCAGCGCGCTGTTCAGCGATTGCCGCGACAGTTCCTCGAGTTGCAGGCGGATATCGACGAGAGTGGCATCGTCATCACCGTCCTGCTGAATCTTCTTGTCGAAATTGTCGGTCTTGGTCGTCAGGTCCTGAAGGATTTTCTGCTGGTCGGCGACCAGTCCGGCAGGCGCCTGGCCAAGCCCTTGCGCCGACGCATCGAACGAAAGCGGCGCCGCAAGGACAAGCGCGAACATCAAGACGAGACGAAGCAATTTGAAAAACATGATTTGTTGGCGACTCAAGGCGGCAATGGCAATTGAATTTGCCTGTCCTTGATAAAGACGGCCATATCATGGGGCAAGCCGTCGTATCCGACCGCCAGGGCTCCGAACTCGGGGCAACAAGGGGCCCGATGGCGGCCAATCCCGCGCGCCGGCACTTTTTATGATAGGAATTTTTTCTTGACTGGGTGAAGGCAGCTATGGTAGATATTCGGTCATGGTGCTGAGTTGCGCCAACGACCCGCCGCACAGGCGGGTTTTCCATTCAATGCTCCATCAACAGCGTACCGTCGAAGGAACCCGTTAACCCGGATTCGTTTGCCCTGATCCGACCGCACCTGCGCTGATCTGGCGGTGGCCGGAGCGTCGGCCAGTCGAAAGGCGATGGCGCAATATTGGCTTTGCGCGTGCGGCCTGCTCTATAGTCTGCCGCATCGCCCGAAACGGACATCATATCCATGGCAGAGTACTCGGCCCTTTCGCTGCTCGCGAACGCGCTCAAGGGAAACAAGGACTGGAAGCCGGCCTGGCGCAAGCCGGACCCGAAGGCATCCTACGACGTCATCATCATCGGGGGCGGCGGGCACGGGTTGTCGACCGCCTATTATCTCGCCAAGGAACACGGCATCACCAATGTCGCGGTGCTGGAAAAAGGCTGGCTCGGCTCCGGCAATGTCGGCCGCAACACCACCGCCGTGCGCTCCAACTATCTGCTGCCCGCCAACACCCGCTTCTACGAGCATTCGATGAAGCTGTGGGAGAACCTGTCGCACGATCTCAACTACAACGTCATGTTCTCGCAGCGCGGCTGCCTGAACCTGGCGCACACGCCGGCCCAGTTCGACGACTATGCACGGCGCGGCAACGCCATGCGCCATCTCGGTGTCGACGCCGAACTGATGACGCCGGCGCAAATCAAGCGCCTGATCCCCGCGCTCGATATTTCCAGTGATGCGCGCTTCCCCGTGGTCGGCGGCCTGATGCAGCGGCGCGCCGGCACCGCCCGCCACGACGCCGTGGCCTGGGGCTATGCGCGCGGCGCCGACCGGCGCGGCGTCGACATCATCGAGAATTGCGAGGTCACCGGCTTCCTGCGCGACGGCGACCGCATCACCGGCGTCACCACATCACGCGGCGACATCCGCGCCAAGAAGGTGGCGGTCGCGGTGGCCGGCAGCACCGGCCGGGTGATGCAGCTTGCCGGCATCGAGACGATGCCGATCGAGAGCCATGTGCTGCAGGCCTTCGTCACCGAATCGCTGAAGCCCTTCATCGATACGGTCGTCACGTTCGGCATGGGCCATTTCTACATGTCGCAATCGGACAAGGGCGGCCTCGTCTACGGCGGCGACATCGACGGCTACAACAGCTACGCCCAGCGCGGCAACCTGCCCATCGTCGACGAGGTGATGAGCGAGATGCTGGCGCTGTTCCCGGGGCTTGCCCGCGTGCGCATGCTGCGCTCCTGGGGCGGCGTCTGCGACATGTCGATGGACGGCTCGCCCATCATCACCACCGGGCCCCTGCCCGGCATGTATCTCAACTGCGGCTGGTGCTATGGCGGCTTCAAGGCGACGCCCGCCTCCGGCTGGTGCTTTGCCTGGACCATCGCCAAGGACGAGCCGCATGACCTCAACGCCCCCTTCACGCTCGACCGCTTCCATCGCGGCCTGGTGATCGACGACAAAGGCCAGGGCGCCAATCCCAGACTGCACTGAACAATATCTCTCCAAGCAAGGCTTCACCGAGCAAGGCTGCACCAGGAATATCCGATGTTGATCACTTGTCCCTATTGCGGCCCGCGCGACGTCATCGAGTTCACCTACCAGGGTGACGGCAACCGCGAGCGTCCCGACCCCGCCTCGCAGAACTTCGAAGCCTGGAACGCCTATGTCTATGACCGGCTGAACCCGGCCGGAGACCACAACGAGATCTGGCAGCATTCCGGCGGCTGCCGCGCGCATCTCAGGGTCGTGCGCAACACGCTGACGCATGAGATTTCCAGCGTCGCCTTCGCACGCGGCGACCACGGCCCGGTCGCGCGTCGCAAGGCGGAGGGCAGATCGTGAGCCCGCGCCGGACCGAGACCGGCGGCCGCATCGACCGGCTGAAGACCATCCGCTTCACCTTTGATGGCGCGTCCTACACCGGCCATGCCGGCGATACGCTGGCTTCGGCACTGCTGGCCAACGGCGTCACGCTTTACGGGCGCTCGTTCAAATACCACCGCCCGCGCGGCCTCCTGACAGCAGGCGTGGAAGAGCCGAACGCGCTGGTGACGGTGCTGAAGGGCGAGGTCCGCGAGCCCAACGTCGCGGCGACCATGGTCGAGCTTCATGACGGGCTGGTCGCCGTCAGCCAGAACCGTTTTCCGTCTCTGGCCTGGGACGTCAGCGCCGTCAACCAGCTCGGCGGCAAGCTCCTGTCGGCCGGCTTCTACTACAAGACCTTCATGGGTCCGGTGATCGGTCCGCTGAAGGGCACGCGCTTCTGGATGTTCTGCGAGCATTTCATCCGCCGCGCCGCCGGCCTCGGCCGGGCCGGTTCCGCCGCCGACCCGGCGCGCTATGAGCGCATGAACGCCTTTTGCGACGTGCTGGTGGTCGGCTCCGGCCCTGCCGGGCTGACGGCCGCCAAGGCCGCTGCTGACCAGGGCGCGCGCGTCATGCTTAGCGAACTCGATCCACGTTTCGGCGGCTCGGCCAACTGGTCGAACGAGACGATCGATGACCTGCCGGCGGCCGACTGGGCCAGGCGAACCGTGGCCCAGCTCGAGGGTTACGACAACGTCCGGCTTCTGCCGCGCACCACGGTCTGGGGCTACTACGACAGCAATACGCTTGCCGCCCTTGAGCGCGTCACCGATCACAAGGAGACACCCGGCAAGGGCGAACCGCGCCATCGCTATTGGGCGATCCGCGCCCGATCGGTGGTCTTGGCCACCGGCGCTTTCGAACGGCCGCTCGTATTTCCGGGCAATGACCGCCCGGGCGTGATGCTGGCGCATGCCGCGGAGCGCTACGCCAACGAATTCGGCGTGCTGGCGGGGCAGACGGTCGCGCTGTTCACCAACAATGACAGCGCCTATCGCTGCGCCCTGGCGCTGAAGAAGGCCGGCGCAAGGATTGCCGCGATTGTCGATGTCCGCTCCGAGCTTTCGGGCGAAATGCGCAAGCTGGCCGAGGAGACCGAAGCCGAGATCTTTCCCGGCCATGCCGTGATCGCCACTGAGGGCGGCAAGGCGCTCTCCGGCGTCAAGCTGCAGCGCTTCGACATGACCAACGGCACGTTCACCGGCGATTCTCGCAGCATCCATGCCGACTGCCTCTTGATGTCGGGCGGCTGGTCGCCAACCATCCATCTGGCCAGCCAGGCCGGCGCCAAGGCGCAGTGGAATGCCGCCCGACAAGCCTTCCTGCCGCCGAAGCCGACGCAGAACTGGATTGGCGCCGGCGCCTTCACCGGCAGCTTTTCCACGGCCGAAGCAATGATCGAGGGCCGCGCCGCGGGCCTTGCCGCGGCAGGCGCGCAAGCCACGCCGGCCGCACTGCCCCCGGTCGAAGCCGTAGCTTGCGATCCCGATCCGGCGCCGGTGTTCGAGATCAGGGCCAGCGGCAAGAGCTTCGTCGACTTCCAGCACGACGTGACGTCGGAGGACGTGCGGCTGGCGCACCGCGAAGGCTTCGTCTCGGTCGAGCATCTGAAACGCTACACCACGCTCGGCATGGCGACCGACCAGGGCAAGAATTCCAACGTCCCCGGCCTGGCCATCATGGCCGAGGCGCTGGGCAAGCCGATCCCGGAAGTCGGCACGACGCGCTTCCGGGCGCCTTTTGCACCGGTTTCGATCGGATCACTGGCGGCGGAGCGCTTCGGCGACCTCAAGCCCGAACGGCTGACGCCGATGCATGACTGGCATGTCGCCAATGGCGCAACCATGTATTCCGCCGGCCTGTGGTACCGGCCGATGATCTACGGCCTTGCCGGCGAAACGGTCGAGCAGGCCTATGTGCGCGAGGCCAGGGCGACGCGCGAAAGCGCCGGCATCGTCGATGTCTCGACGCTGGGCAAGATCGCGGTGCAAGGTCCGGACGCGGCCGAATTCCTCGACCGTGTCTACACCAACATGTTTTCCACGCTGGCCGTCGGCAAAGCGCGCTACGGGCTGATGCTGCGCGAGGACGGGCTGGCCTTCGACGACGGTACCACATGGCGGCTCGGCGAACAGGATTTCCTGATGACCACCACCACGGCCAATGCCGGCAAGGTTATGCAGCATCTGGAATATTTCCTCGATGTGGTCTGGCCGGAGCTCAAGGTTCATGTCACCTCCGTGACCGACCAGTGGGCGGGTGCCGCGATCGGCGGGCCGAAAGCCAGGCAGATCCTGGCCGGCTGCGTCGTCGGCACCGCTGTCGACAATGCGGCGCTGCCGTTCATGGGCATCGTGCATGGCCAGATCGCTGGTGTGCCGGTGATGATCTGCCGGCTGTCCTTTTCCGGCGAAATGGCGTTCGAGGTCTATTGCGGCGCCGACCATGGCACGCATGTCTGGGAAGCGCTTATCGAGGCCGGCAAGCCGTTCGGACTGGTAACCTACGGACTGGAAGCACTGGGCACCATGCGCATCGAGAAAGGCCATGTGACGGGCGCCGAGATCGACGGCCGCACCACGGCGCGCGACCTGCATCTCGACTGGATGCTGTCGAAGAAGAAGCCGTTTATCGGCTCGGCGATGATGGACCGCGAGGGCCTCATCTCGCCCGACCGGCTGGAACTTGTCGGCCTGGTCTCGCTCGACAACAGGCCGCTCAACGGCGGCGCGCATATCGTCGAGGAGCTTGACGAGTCCAACCCGCACGGCTCCATCGGCCACATCACGGCCTGCTGCTATTCGCCGGCGCTCGGCAAGCACATCGCGCTGGCGCTGATCAAAGGCGGCAAGGCCAGGCACGGCTCGCGCGCCCATGTCTCCGATCCGCTGCGCAACCGGTTCGGACCGGTCGAGATCGTTTCCAACCACTTCTACGATCCGGACGGGAGCCGCATGCATGGTTGAGCGCCTTTCACCGCTGGAACCGGAATTCCATGTCGGCTCGCACGGCAATTTCGAACATGGTGTCGAGGTCATCCTGACCGAGACGAGACCGGGTTCGATCGTGCAGCTCGCCGCCTGGCCGGGCGAAGAGAAGAAACTGATATCAGGCATCCGCGCCGTCACCGGGCTTGCGTTGCCCGACGGTGCCGGCGGTGGCGCCACCAATGGCGCCAAATCGGCATTCGGTTTCGCACCGGGAAAGTTCACCGTAGCCGACGAAGCCGAGGGGCTGGCCGCGGCTTTCGCGGGCGTGGTGACCCCCGCCATCGGCACGGTGACCGATCTTTCGCATGGCCGCACCGCGATCCGCATCGCCGGTCCGAAGGCCGAATGGGTGCTGGCGAAGTTCTTCGCCATCGATTTCGCGCTGCCGGCCTTCCCGCTCGGCGCCGGCCGCTCGACCACCCATCACGATGTCTTCGCCCAGGTCCAGCGCACCGGCGGCGACCAGTTCGACATCTACGTCTTTCGCTCGTTCGCGCGCTCCTTCTGGAAGGCGCTGTGTCACGCCAGCGAGGAAGTCGGCTACGAGGTCCAGTAGGCTCGGGGTCGACGAATTCTGGCATCAAGGCCGGCCGGCTCTGACGCTACAGCAATGCGCCGGCGGCCGTCATACTGGCATGACATGGCCGTCAAGCCGGTCCGAAGGGTAACAAAACCCGTCTCCAGAATCCGCGCATCCGTTTGGTTCGAATATCTCCATGACCGCAGAAATATCCGCCGGCGTCACCGATCGCGCCGATGTGCCAGCCAGAGCCCTGCTCCTGCTGCCGCTGACGGTCGCCTGCGGCGTGTTCATGACCAGTCTCGACCAGAATGTCGTGGTGACGGCGCTGCCCGGCATCAGCGAAAGCCTTGGCCGTCCACCGAGCCAGCTTGGCCTGCTGATCACGGTCTACGTCGCCAGCCTGATCATCTCGATGCCGCTCGGCGGTTGGGCTGCCGACCGCTTCGGCCTGCGCAACGTCTACTGCTTTGCGCTGCTGGTATTCGCCGCCTCGTCGGCGCTGTGCGGCCTGTCCGACAACATCTGGACGCTGGTCGGCGCCCGCGCGCTGCAGGGCTTCGGCGGCGCGCTGATGGGCACGCTCGGTCAGGTCGTCATCCTGTCGACCTTCCCTCGAAGCCGGACGCTGAAGATCAACATGTATATCTCGCTGGCCGGCCAGTCCGGCCCGCTCGTCGGTCCGCTCGTCGGCGGCGCGCTGACCACTTACATTTCCTGGCGCTGGATCTTCTTCATCAACGTGCCCTTCGCGCTGGCCGCGGCTGTCCTTGCCGCCTCGCTGTTTCCGACGGTGACCAAACCCGTGCGCACACCGTTCGATTTCCCGGGCTTCCTGCTGGTCGGCAGCGGCATGGTCCTGCTTGTCTTCGGCATGGATTCGCTGGCGGCGAAAGATGCGGCCGCCGGCGTGATCGCGGCCGAGCTTGCCCTGGCGCTGGTCATCCTGACGGTCGCCTCGTTCTATTGCCTGCGCGTGCGCAATCCCTTGCTCGACCTCAAGCTCCTGCGCATCCGCACCTTCCGCATCTCCTTCCTCACCGGCGGCGGTCTGGACACGATCGGCCTCAGCTCCGTCGTCTTCCTGCTGCCGCTGATGTTCCAGCTCGGCTTCGGCATGAGCGCGGTACAGGCGGGATCGCTGACCTTCGTCGCCGCGGTCGGGTCGGTGGTCATGCGTGTCTTCATGCCTCGCCTGCTCAACCGCTTCGGTTTCCGCCGCGTGCTGGTTTTCAACACGCCCGTCGTCGCGGCCATGGTTGCGGGCTTTGCCCTGATGCAGGCGACCACACCGGTGTGGATCGTGCTTGCCTACATCTTCATCTTCGGCGTCTTCCGTTCCGCGCAATGGGCGTCGACCGGCAACCTTGCCTATTCCGACATCGCGCCCGATCAGCTCGCCCGCTTCAGCGCGCTCTATTACATATTGTGGCAACTGGCGGTGGCGATCAGCGTCGGCCTGGCCGCCGCGGCACTATCGTTTCTGGCCGGCGGCGGCCCGGCCGTCGCCAATGACTTCCGGATACTGTTCGTGATCGAGGGTGTCATCACGCTGTGCGCGCTATCAGCCTATCTCAAGCTGACGCCGCAGGATGGCGCCCATGTCAGCGGCCATGGCGCCCAGATGAACACGGAATAGCGGATGTCGCAGCGCAGCAGCGGCCTACTCGCTGAACGTCACCCATTCCTCCAGCGGCACGCGGTCGGTTCGGAAGGCGTTTTCGGGCTTCGACGTATCTTCATAACCGAGCGCCATGCCGCAGACGACGATCTCCTCGTCGGGAATGCCGAGCACCGGCCTGATCTGCCGGTGATAGGGCGCGAACGCCGCCTGCGGACAGGTGTGCAAGCCCCTGCCCCGCGCGGCAACCATGATGTTCTGCAGGAACATGCCGTAGTCGATCCAGGAACCCTGGTTAAGCCGGCGGTCGATGGTGAAGATCATGCCGACCGGCGCGTCGAAGAAGACGAAGTTGCGGTCGTGCTGGGCACGCATCTTGTCGACCTCGCGGCGACCGATGCCGAGCGCGCCGTAGAGCCCGAAACCGTTGGCGCGGCGGCGGGTCAGGTAGGGTTCGAAGAACTGCGTGGGATAATAGCGATATTCGTCCCAATCGGCCTTTTCAGCACGGATGCCGGAATTCAGGATGGCATCCGATATCCGCTGCTTGGTGTCACCCTTGGTGACATAGACCCGCCATGGCTGCATATTGGTGCCGGAAGGGGCGCGTGCCGCGACCGCCAGTATGTCGCGGATCGTGTTGTCGTCGACCATGTCGGGCAGAAAAGCGCGCACCGACCGGCGCGATACGATCGCGTCGTCGACGATCTCGGCATCAACCGTGATTCGAGCCTTCTTTCCAAGCATGGGCCGTCCTTACCCTGTGTCCCGATCGGACGTCCCCACTCGCCGCTCGCGGCCGAGCCTTTGCATGAACCGCCAAAATCGCGCAAGCAAATCTTGTGCACCCGTGAAAATCCGCTTGATTTTTTCACCGCTTCGGCATCTCATGAAATTTGATGGGATTTTTTCACGAGAGCGCGATTTGCCTCCAACTACAGCGAAAGCATTGCAGGGAAATTACGAGCGATTGCTGGCCAGCGACATCAGGGCGCTGCGCAAGGCGCGAGGGTTGACGCTCGCCGAGATCGCCCTGAAACTCGGCCGGTCGGTCGGCTGGGTCAGCCAGGTCGAACGCGGCCTGTCGACACCGTCGCTCAGTGATCTCCGGGCTTTCGGCGAACTGTTCGGCGTGCCGGTCAGCCTGTTCTTCGGCCACGACGTGCCTGTCGAAAGCGAGCGCGGCGCGGTCGTGCGGGCCGGCAGCCGCCGCACCCTTGGCACAAGCGAATCCGGCCTCATGGAGGAGCTTCTGTCGCCCGATCTCGGCGGTAGCTTCGAGATGCTGCGTTCCGTCTTCGCGCCGGGCGCTGAGCTCAAGAGCGAGGCGCGTCGGCCGACCGAAGAGGCTGGATATGTCGTGTCGGGGACGTTCGACATCGAAATATCGGGGACATGGCATCGGCTCGGCGAAGGCGATTCCTTTCGCTTCGAGGGCAAGCCATTCCGCTGGCGCAATCCGGGAATGGAGCCGGCGGTCGTCATCTGGGTGGTTTCGCCGCCAGTTTATTGAATGAAATTGGACCAAGGGTTGGAGAAGAACATGGCCGGTTTGCCGAGCACGGCACGCGTGGTGATCATCGGAGGCGGTGTCGTCGGCGCCTCCTCGCTCTACCATCTCGCCAAGGCGGGCTGGACCGACTGCGTTCTCCTGGAAAAGAATGAACTCACCTCCGGCTCGACCTGGCATGCCGCCGGTAACGTGCCGACCTTCTCCTCGTCCTGGTCGCTGATGAACATGCAGCGCTATTCGACCGAGCTCTATCGCGGGCTGGCCGAGGCCGTCGACTATCCCATGAACTACCATGTCACCGGCTCCCTGCGGCTTGCCCACACGCAAGAGCGCATGCAGGAGTTCCAGCGCGCCAAGGGCATGGGCCGCTACCAGGGCATGGACATCGAGATTGTCGGCACGGACGAGATCAAGTGCCGCTATCCCTTCATCGAGACGCATGAGCTGAAAGGCGCCCTCTACGACCCGAGCGACGGCGACATAGACCCGGCGCAGCTGACCCAGGCGCTGGCCAAGGGCGCGCGCGACATGGGTGCCCGGATCATACGCTTCTGCCCGGTGAAAGGCGTGCGCCGCGACAAGGACGAATGGGTGGTCGTGACGCCGCAAGGCGAGATCCGCTGCGAGATCGTCGTCAACGCCGCCGGCTACCGTGCCGCCGAAGTTGGAAAAATGTTCGGCCGCGAGGTGCCGATGATGGTGATGAGCCATCAGTATATCCTGTTCGAGGAGATCCCCGAACTCGCGGCATGGTCGAAGGAACAGGGCAGAAAGTTGCCGCTGCTGCGCGACGTCGATACCTCCTATTATCTGCGCCAGGAAAAGAACGGCATGAATCTCGGTCCCTATGAGCGCAATTGCCGCGCGCATTGGGCTGGTCACAACGACCCGATGCCGGAGGATTTTTCCTTCCAGCTTTTCCCCGACGATCTCGACCGGCTGGAACACTATCTGGCAGACGCCGTCGCCCGCGTGCCGATCCTGGGTACCGCCGGCCTGTCCAAGGTCATCAACGGCCCGATCCCCTATGCGCCGGACGGCAATCCGCTGATCGGGCCGATGCCGGGCGTCCCCAATGCGTTCGAGGCCTGCGTCTTCACCTTCGGCATCGCGCAAGGCGGCGGTGCAGGCAAGGTGTTGGCCGAATGGGTCACGCAAGGCCAGACCGAATGGGACATGTGGTCTTGCGACCCGCGCCGCTTCACGTCCTTCGCTTCGGCTCCGGATTACTGCGTTGCCAAAGGCATGGAGATCTACGGCAACGAATACGTCATCCAGTTTCCGCGCCATGCCTGGCCGGCGGGACGCGACAGGAAATTGTCGCCGATCCATGATCGCATGAAGGCGTTCGGCGCGCGCTTCGACGCCTATAATGGCTGGGAGCGCGCCACCTGGTATGCGCAGGATGGCGACGACGTCTCGGAGGAAGCAACGCTCACCTTCCGTCGCGACGGGCCGTGGCAGCACCGCGTGCGCGAGGAATGCCTGGCCGTCCGCGACGCCGCCGGCATCCTCGACCTGCCGGGTTTTTCGCGCTTCAACCTCGAAGGTCCGGGCGCCGCCGAATGGCTTAGCCGGCAAGTGACCGGCCTCGTGCCGAAGCCCGGCCGCATCGGTCTCGTCTATTTCTCCGACGACAAGGGCCGCATCGTCACCGAAATGTCGGTGGTGCGCCACGGCGAGGAATCCATGACGCTGATCACCGCGGCGGTGGCGCAATGGCATGATTTCGAATGGCTGAAATCGCACATGCCCGTCGATGCGACTTTCAAGCTGATCGACCGGACCGAGGAATTCTCCACCCAAACCCTGGCCGGACCCAAGTCGCGGGAAATCCTCGCCGCCGTCTGTGAGGCCGACCTGACCTTGCCCTGGCTCACGCATCAGGAAACCAAGATCGCCGGGCGCTGGGCGAAGCTGGTCCGCGTCTCCTTCGCCGGCGAACTCGGCTGGGAAATCCACACCAGGGTCGACGACACCGCCGCCGTTTTCGACACCATCTGCGCGGCGGGACAGCCGCACGGCCTGAAACCATTCGGCATGTACGCGCTGGATTCGTTGCGGCTTGAAAAGGGCTATCGCACCTGGAAAGGCGACCTCTCGACCGACTACTCGATCCTGCAAGGCGGGCTCGAGCGGTTCGTCAAATGGGACAAGCCCGAGTTCCGCGGCAAGGCGGCGCTCCAGAACGAGAAGCAGCAGGGCGTCAAGAAGCGCTTCGTCACGCTGGTGGTCGAAAACCCCGGCGATTGCGACGCCCCCTACATGTCGACGCTGTGGCATGACGGCCAGATCGTCGGCGAGACGACGTCGGGCGGCTGGGGCCATCGCGTCGGCAAGTCGATCGCGCTCGGCATGCTGCGTGCCGATCTGGCGGAGCCCGGCACCGCCGTGGAGATCGAGATCTTCGGCGACCGTTTCAAGGCGGTCGTGCAGAACGATGAGCCCTTGTGGGATCCGAAGAACGAAAGGTTGAGAGCCTGATGCCAAAACCATCATCGCGCATTTCAGGCATCGTGCCGTCGGGCAAGGATGGCTGGGAAGTCCACTTCGCCGCATGGGCCCGCAAGGAAGCCGGCGAGGACATCATCATGCTGTCTGTCGGCGATCACGATTTCGACACACCTTCCGAAACGATCGAGGCCTGCGTGACCGCGGTTCGCGGCAGCAATCACCACTATACCCCTTTGCCCGGCCTGCCGCGCCTGCGCAAGGCGATGGCGGCGGCCTCGGTCGCCTGCACGGGCGTCGGGACGACCCCGGACCAGGTCATCGCCACGCCGGGCGGCCAGGCGGCGCTCTACGCCGCCGTGCAGGCCGTGCTCGATCCGGGCGACCACGCGATCGTGGTCGCGCCATACTACGCGACCTACCCCAACACCTTCAGCGCCGCGGGCGCGACCTTCACGGTTGTCGAGACGCCGGCCGAGGACGGTTTTCAGCCCCGCGCCGACATGATCCGCGCGGCACTTCGGCCGAACACGCGCGCCATCCTGATCAACACGCCGAACAACCCGACCGGAGCCGTCTATTCGCGCGAACGGTTGGAACAGCTGGCCGAGGTCTGCCGCAAGCACGATTTGTGGCTGCTGTCCGACGAAGTCTACTGGACGCTCGGCGGTGGCGAGCACATCTCGCCGCGTTCCCTGCCCGGCATGGCCGAGCGCACGCTGGTCATCAATTCCATGTCCAAGAGCCACGGCATGACCGGCTGGCGCATGGGCTGGCTGACCGGCCCCAGCGAGATGATCTCGCTGCTGACCAACCTCAATCTGGTGACGACCTACGGCCTGCCGGCCTTCATCTCGATCGCCTGCACCCAGGCGCTGGAGAAGGGTTATGGCGTGAAGGAAATTGCCGAACGCTATGCGGCGCGACGCGCCGTCCTGCTCGACGCCGTGCGCGGCATGAACGATGTCGGCGTGCGCGGCTCCGAAGGCGGCATGTATGTCATGCTCGACATATCGGCCGTCGAATCCGACGACGAGAAATTCGCTTTCGCCTTCCTCGACAAGGAGAAGGTCGGCGTCATGCCCGGCTCCAGCTTCGGCGAGGCCGCGGCCGGACATATCCGCGTCAGCCTGTGCCAGCCGGAACCCGTCTTGCGGGAAGCAGCGCTCCGGCTGCGCCGCTTTGTCTCCAGCTACCGCCGCGAGGCCGCATGAACACCCCTTCCCCCAGAACCATTCCCGCCAAGGCAAGGGCCGTCATCATCGGCGGCGGCGTTTCGGGCTGCTCGGTCGCCTATCACCTGGCCAAGCTCGGCTGGACCGACATCGTCCTTCTGGAGCGCAAGCAGCTGACCTCGGGCACGACATGGCATGCCGCCGGCCTGATCGGCCAGTTGCGCGGCTCGCAGAACATGACGCGGCTGGCGAAATATTCGGCCGACCTCTACGTCAAGCTGGAAGCCGAGACCGAGGTCGGCACCGGCATGCGCCAAGTCGGCTCGATCACCGTCGCGCTGACCGAGGAGCGCAAGCACGAGATCTACCGTCAGGCGTCACTCGCCCTCGCCTTCGATGTCGACGTGCGCGAGATTTCGCCCAGGGAAGTCAAGGAGATGTACCCGCATCTCAACGTGTCCGACGTCGTCGGCGCCGTGCATCTGCCGCTTGATGGCCAGTGCGACCCCGCCAACATCGCCATGGCGCTAGCGAAGGGCGCGCGCCAACGCGGCGCCACCATCGTTGAAAATGTGAAGGTCACCAAGGTCCACACCAAGGCAGGCCGCGTCACCGGCGTGTCCTGGGCGCAGGGTGAAGAGCAAGGCACGATCGAGACCGACATCGTCGTCAACTGCGCCGGCATGTGGGCGCGCGAACTGGGCGCCCAGAACGGCGTCACCATCCCGCTGCACGCCTGCGAGCATTTTTACCTCGTTACCGAGCCGATCCCGGGGCTGAGCCGCCTGCCGGTGCTGCGCGTGCCCGACGAGTGCGCCTATTACAAGGAAGATGCCGGCAAGATGATGCTCGGCGCCTTCGAGCCAGTGGCCAAGCCGTGGGGCATGGATGGCATCCGTGAGGATTTCTGCTTCGACCAGTTGCCCGAGGACATGGACCATTTCGAGCCGATCCTGGAAATGGGCGTCAACCGCATGCCGATGCTGGCCACCGCCGGCATCCATACTTTCTTCAACGGCCCCGAAAGTTTTACGCCCGACGACCGCTACTATCTCGGCGAGGCGCCGGAACTGCGTGGCTACTGGATGGCGACTGGCTACAATTCGATCGGCATCGTCTCGTCAGGCGGCGCCGGCATGGCGCTGGCACAGTGGATCAACGACGGCGAGGCACCGTTCGACCTGTGGGAAGTCGACATCCGCCGCGCCCAGCCTTTCCAGAAGAACCGCCGTTACCTCAAGGAGCGCGTCTCCGAAACGCTCGGCCTGCTCTATGCCGACCATTTCCCCTATCGCCAGATGGCGACGTCGCGCGGCGTGCGCCGTTCAGCCCTGCATGAGCATCTGAAGGCGCGCGGCGCCGTGTTCGGCGAGGTCGCCGGCTGGGAGCGCGCCAACTGGTTCGCGCGCGAGGGACAGGAGCGCGAGTACCGCTATTCCTGGAAGCGGCAGAACTGGTTCGACAACCAGCGCGAGGAGCACCTCGCCGTCCGCAACAAGGTCGGCCTGTTCGACATGACCTCGTTCGGCAAGATCCGCGTCGAAGGCCGCGACGCCTGCGCCTTCCTGCAAAAACTCTGCGCCAACAACATAGACGTGGCGCCGGGCAAGATCGTCTATACGCAGATGCTCAACCGGCGCGGCGGCATCGAGAGCGATCTCACGGTGTCGCGCCTGTCGGACACCGCCTATTTCCTCGTCGTGCCCGGCGCCACGCTGCAGCGCGACCTTGCCTGGCTGCGCAAGCACGTGACAGATGAGTTCGTCGTCATCACCGATGTAACCGCAGCCGAAAGCGTTCTCTGCCTGATGGGCCCGGATGCGCGAAAGCTGATCCAGAAGGTCAGCCCCAACGACTTCTCCGACGAGAACAATCCGTTCGGCACGTTCCAGGAGATCGAGATCGGCATGGGCCTCGCCCGCGCCCACCGTGTCACCTATGTCGGCGAACTCGGCTGGGAGCTCTATGTCTCGACCGACCAGGCGGCCCACGTCTTCGAGGCGATCGACGCGGCCGGCGCCGATGTCGGCCTCAAGCTGTGCGGGCTGCATGCGCTCGATTCCTGCCGCATCGAAAAGGCTTTCCGCCATTTCGGTCACGACATCACCGACGAGGACAATGTGCTGGAAGCCGGCCTCGGCTTCGCGGTGAAGACGGCCAAGGGCGATTTCATCGGCCGCGACGCGGTGTTGAAGAAGAAGGAAGCCGGGTTGAGCCGCCGGCTGATCCAGTTCCGGCTGAAGGACCCGCAGCCGCTTCTCTTCCACAACGAGGCGATCCTGCGCGACGGCAAGATCGTCGGTCCGATCACCTCAGGCAATTACGGCCACCATCTCGGCGGCGCGATCGGGCTGGGCTATGTGCCCTGCCAGGGCGAGACCGAGGCGGATGTGCTGGCCTCGTCCTATGAGATCGAGATCGCCGGCGAGCGGTTTGCGGCGGAGGCATCGCTGAAGCCGATGTATGATCCGAAGGCGGAACGGGTGAAGATGTAGCGCGGTTTTCCCTTCTCCCCTTGTGGGAGAAGGGAAAAACGCCCCCTCAAAACCGCTCCAGCTTCGCCCGCACCTTCGCCAGAAACGCGGCTCTCGTCTTCGGCGTCGAGGCGTCCATCAGATAGTGCGCCATGAAGAAAGTCCGGCAGCGCGTGGCGCACAGCGCGCGCATGCCGCGCAGCAAGGTCTTGCGCCCGGGCTGGCCGACGACGACGCTCCACCATGTCGGCGCGCCGCAGGTGGTGATGACGCCGACCTTAGTCACATGCCGCATCAGCGACTTGATCCGCCCCTTGCCGGCCGGCAGCTTGAAGGCGACGTCCGTCGCCCACACCCGGTCGAGCCAACCCTTCAGCATCGCCGGCAGCCCGTACCACCAGGTCGGATAGACGAAGAGGATTGCCTCGGCCCAGTTGAGCAGCTCGAAATGCGGCTTCAGCGCAAGGTCCTGCGGCGCCTGGTTGTTGTAGAAACGCCGTTCCTCGCAGCTCATCACCGGATCGAACTTCTCGGCATAGAGGTCGAGCAGCCGCACCTCCCAGCCCTTTCGCGTCAGCACCTCCACGGCGGTGTCGCGGATAGCGGCGCAAAAACTCTCCGGCACCGGATGGCAATAAACCACCAGCGCGCGCATCAGAATCTGTCCATGCTGGCCGTGACCTTGGCCAAGAACGCCTTGCGCGTCTCGTCGCTCGAAATGTTCATCGAATAATGCGCCAGATAGGAAACCGAAGCGCCCGGCTTGACCGTGGCGCGCAGCATGCGCTTGATCAGTTTGCGCGGCGGGTCACCCATCAGCATGGCGCGGAACCGGCTGCCGCCATAGGTGGTGACCGCCGCGATCTTCCTGATGTTGTGCAGCGACGGCTGCGCCTTGCCGTCGACCAGCTTGAACGACACGCCGGGCAGGAAGACGCGGTCGAAGAACCCTTTCAGAATTGCCGGAAAGCCGTAGTTCCAGACCGGATAGGAAAGCACCAGCGCATCGGCGCGCAGCAGGCGTTCGACATACGGCGCCGCAGGGTCGGCGGAGCCGCGCGGATTGTGGTAGTCCAGCCGCTCCTGGCGAGAGAGCCGCGGATCGAAATCCTCTGCATAGAGGTCGCAGTCGTCAATCGCATGGCCGGCAGCCGTCAGTCGCTCGACGATCGTCCGGTGCAGGCCGGCATTGAAGCTGGTTTCGACCGGATGGGCGTGGACGACGAGGATGTTCATGGCGAAGCATTGCCTGGGTCAGCGCGAGGCACCCCCCTCTGCCCTGCCGGGCATCTCCCCCGCAAGGGGGGAGATCGGACTATCTCCTTGCTTTCGCCAATTGTCAGCGCGGCAGGTTGGCGGCAGCGCTTAAGCTGCCGATCTCCCCCCATGCGGGGGGTGAGGAGTGGTCCGCGCAGCGGACGGGAAGCCAATTTCTTGGCTTTCCGAGCGACGAACGCCCGAAGCGACAGCGAAGGGCCCGGGCCGGCAGGCCAGAGGGGGGTGTTCAAGCGCGAACCTCTCCTCATCCCGTCCTCTGCAGCCCCTTGAACAGAAAAGTTCGTCCCGAACGGTAATCATAATCCGGGTTTTCCCAGGCGATCATCTTGCCGGGATTGAGCAGTCCTTGCGGATCGGTCTCGCGCTTGAAGGCGAGTTGCACCGCATCGGTCTGCTTCATGCCGCCCTCTTCCAGCGTGTAACGATGCGGGTTGAAGATCGGGCAGCCATTCTCCTCATGCAAGCGGATGATCTCGTCGAGCCGCGCCTCGGTGGTGAACTTGACCAGCGGCAGGCCGAAGCAGGTGATGTTGCCATCCAGCCGCACGAACTCCAGATGCGAGAACACTTCGCCTGGAAACATCGCGTCCATTTTCTCGACCAGCGCCAGCTGGTTGGGAAAGGGATAGAGCGACTGCAGATAGGTGATGTCGGGGTCGATCCGCAGCGCCCTGAGCGTCGTGTGGTTCCAGGCCAGCTCATAGGCCGGCGGCAGGCCCTTTTTCTCCTCCGGCGTCGCCGTCGCGGCATTGAACACCACCTCGCCTCCAGCCCGCCGCGTGAAAGCGAGAAAGGCGTCCAGCCCATGCCGCGCCACCATGACGACGCAGATGCTCTGCCCATCCTTCAGGAATTTCTGGTGCCGTTTGAAATAGAGCTGCGGCACCGGTGCCGCGATCGGCGTGATCAGCTTGGTCAGGATGCCGTCCTGGCAGGCCAGCGCGTTGCCGTAGCGCGCCGCATTCATGAAGGCGTCGAAGCCGACAATGATGTCGATCCACTCATATGCCGCGGTCAGCGGCATTTCGACTTCCATGATGATGCCGTTGGTGCCGTATGCATGCGTCACCTTGTGCAGATCCTCGCCGGTGAGTTCGAGCGCCCTCGGCTCGGCCTCCATGGTTACCACGCGCAGGCGCAGCACATTGCCGAAATCACGCAAGCCGCCGAAATTGATCGAACCGACGCCGCCCGAACCGCCGGCGATGAAGCCGCCGATCGAGGCGGTGTTGTAGGTCGAGGGTGAGAGCCGCAGTTCCTGCCCTGAATGCGCCCGCGTTGCCTTGTCGATGTCGGCCAGCACCGCGCCCGGCCCGGTCACCACGCGCCCCGGCGCGATCGACTTGATCTCGTTCATCTCGGCAAGGTTGAGCACCACGCCGCCCGAGAGCGGCATCGCCTGGCCGTAATTGCCTGTGCCGCTGCCGCGCGGCGTCACCGGCACGCCATGCCGGTGGCAGGCGGCAAGCACGCGGATCAGCTCGGCCTCGTTCTTGGGTGTCACGACCAGGTCGCCGGTGACGTGATCGAGCTGCTGCTTCAGCACCGGGCTGTACCAGTAGAAATCGCGGCTTTTCTGCTGGACGATGGCCGGATTGTCGTCGAGTTTTATCCCGTCGAGATCGCGTTTCAGCGCGGCGATATCCATCAGTCCACCATCAGCTCGTCGAGTTCGGCATAGTCGGGCAATTGCCGGTCGATCGCTCGCCCGGCGCGCACCACGATGCGATCCGATTCGGGCCGAGACAGCAATTCCGTCCAGCTGCGGCCCTTGAAGACAATGAAGTCGGCATCGCCGCCGGCGGCAAGCGTGCCGAAACCATCGAGCCGCATCACGTGAGCCGGCGTTGCCGTGACGGCCCGCGGCCAATCGGCGACCGGATGATCGAAATGCAGGATGCGCGTCGCCATGCCGTAGACCTCCAGCATGTCGAGATCGCCATAGGCATAGAAGGGATCGCGCGTGTTGTCGGAAGCGACCGCGACCGGAATGCCCCTCGCCTTCATCTCGTGCAGCAGCGTCACCCCACGCCAGCGGGGCGTGGTTTGATCGCGCCGCCGGTCCTGCAGATAGAGATTGCACATCGGCAGCGAGACGATCGCCAGCCCGGCTTTCGCCACCTTGTCCAGCGTGTCCAGCACCTCGAGGTCCGGCTGGCGCGCCAGCGAACAGCAGTGGCCGACGAGGATCTTGCCCTCGAAGCCGCTCCACAGCGACGCCTCGGCGATCTTCTTCAGCGAGATCGCCGCGACGTCGTCGGTCTCGTCGGCATGGAAATCGAGATCGAGGCCATGCTTGACGGCTTGGGAGAAGACATGGTCGAGCAGTTCTTCCAGATCCGGCACCATGTAGGTGACGACGCCAAGCACGCCCTTGGCGGCGGCCACCCTTTTGGCCAGCCTGTCGAACCAATTCTTGTCGCGCACGCCCTCGACGCCAATCAGGCAGGCGCCCTGCAACTCGATGCGGCCGCGCCACCTCTCGCGCATCGTCTCGAACACCGGCCAGGAGATTTCCTCCTGCGGCGGGACACTGTCCAGATGCGTGCGCAGTGCTTTGGTGCCATGCGCGTAGGCGCAGCGCAGCGAGAAATCCATGCGCCGCGCCACGTCCTCGGCACTCCAGCGGTCAGTGCGGTCGGCACCTGTGGCATTCAGCGCCCCGATGAAAGTGCCGTCAGGATTGGGTTTTCGCGGCCAGATATGGCCCTTGTCGATATGGGTGTGACAATCGATGAAGCACGGCAGCAGAATCCGCCCGCCGAGGTCGATCGCATCGGCAGGTGCGTTCGATCTGCCAGGAACAGCAATGCTGGAAATCTTGCCGTCGCCCACCGCGATGTCGGCAAGTGCGAAACCGTCGCCGTCGAAGGGCGCGGCAAGGCCAGGCGTGACGGACCGATGAACGCGTGCGTTGGCGAGCCGGTATGAACCTGTGTTCGGAATCAAGGCGCTACCGCTCCTGCTTCAGCGCGCTCTCGTGCCAGCGCCGTAAGATGAGATGCGAAATCAGCGACAGCACGAGGAAGATCAGGATGCCGGTCAGCGAGATCAGGAACAGCGCCGCGAACAGCCTGGGCGCGTTCAGCCGGTAGCCGGCCTCGATGATGCGCGAGGCGAGGCCCGAAGACTGGCCGGTGGCGCCGGCGACGAACTCGGCCACCACCGCGCCGATCAGCGACAGGCCGCCGGCGATCTTCAGCCCGCCGAGAAAATACGGCATCGCCGCCGGCAGCCTGAGATAGCGCAATTGCTGCCAGCGCGTTGCGCCGTTGAGCTTGAACAGGTCGCGCAGATTGCGGTCGACCGAGTTCAGGCCGAGGGTGGTGTTGGAGAGGATCGGAAAGAAGGCGACGATCCAGGCGCAGAGCAGAAGCTTGGTCGTCTGGTTGTCGACATAGATGTTGATCAGCGGGAAGATGGCCACGATCGGCGTCACCTGCAGCACGATGGCGAAGGGAAAGAACGACATCTCCACCCATTTCGACTGCGCGAACAGCACCGCCAGCCCGACGCCGCCGATGACGGCAAGGAGCAGACTGAGGAAGGTGATGCGCAAGGTGACCAGCAGTGCGGAGAACAGCAGGCCGGCGTCGTTGTAGAGCGTTGCCAGCACCACACCGGGACGCGGCAGGATGTATTGCGGAATTTCATTCCACACGCAGATACGGTCCCACAGCCAGATCGCCAGGATCATGATCGCCAGCGGCAGAACCCAGCGGCCGATCCGCTCGAGCCGCTCCTGGCGCGCGCGGCGTGCTTCCTCGGGGTCGAGTTTCAATGCACCGTCAAGGGTCGTCATGATGCGAGCCTGCAATTGAGTTGATGGCCTTGACCAGCACGTCGGACGTCTGCCGGCACAGCGCCGCATAATCGGGTGAGGTGCGAAAGGCCTCGTCGCGCGGATAGGCCGCGTCAATGGCAAGCTCGTCGAAGATCCTGCCTGGCCGCGCCGCCATCACGACAACCCTGTTGGACAAAAACACGCTTTCGAAGACGCTATGCGTGACGAAGACGACGGTGAAGCGCTCGTCCTGCCACAACTCCAGCAGATCGTTGTTGAGCTTGAAGCGAGTGATTTCGTCGAGGGCCGCGAACGGCTCATCCATCAAAAGCACGCGCGGTTTGGTCACCAGGGCCCGTGCGATCGAGACGCGCATCTTCATGCCTCCCGACAGTTCGCGCGGCACGGCGTTCTCGAAGCCGGTGAGATGAACCCTTGCCAGCATCTCGGTCACCACCGGTGCCGCCTTGGCGCGGCTGACGCCCTTCAGCCTGAGCGGCAGCCAGACATTGTCGAAGACACTGGCCCAGGGCAGCAATGTCGGCTCCTGGAACACGAAGCCGATGTTCGAGCGGTCGAGCGAACCGCCCGCACGCCAGTCGAGCATGCCGGAGGTCGGCGTTGACAGGCCGGCGATCAGCCGCAGCGCCGTCGACTTGCCGCAGCCGGACGGCCCGAGCAGGCTGAGGAAATCCCCTTCCCGGATCGCCAGGTCGACGTCGGCGAGCGCCGTCACGCCATTGGAAAAGACCTTGCCGACGCCCCGCAGCGCCAACAAGGAGACCGAAGTCTTCACTGGCGCTTGCGCCACCTTTTCCTGCATCATGCCGGGACGGCCTATTTCTTCAGCTCGAGCCCGACGCCCTTGTTGACGAAGGCCAGCGTGTAGGCTTTCGTGATGTCGATGCCGGCGGGCGTGACCTTGGCCTTGACCATCTTGTCGTAAAAACTCTTGATCCGCGCCTCGTTCATGGCGCCGATGCCGAGCTTCTCGGTGTCGCCGGAATCGGCTAGGCCGAACTTCTTCATCTGCTCGATTGAGAAAGCGATCTGCTCATCCGTCATGTCAGGATTGTCTTTCTTGATCATGTCGTTGGCGGCCTTGTTGTCGCCGTAGAGATATTTGTACCAGCCCTTGGCCGAGCCATCGACGAAGCACTGGACCACCTCCGGCTTCTTGTCGATCGTGTCCTGCATCACCTCGATCGTCGTCGAATAGGTGTCCCAGCCATAGTCGGCGAGCAGGAACTGGTTGGGCACGAAGCCGCCTTCCTTTTTGACCGCGAACGGCTCGGACGTGACATAGCCTTGCTGGATCGACTTCTTGTTGGCGAGGAAGGGAGCAGTGTTGTAGGTGTAGGGCACGCGCTTGGCCGCGTCGAAGCCGAGCTCGATGATCATCCACTGGAAGAAGGTCTGCGCGCCCTCGTCACCCAGAATGTACTGCTCGGCGTTCTTCAGGTCCTCCCATTTGTCCAGCCCCTCGCCGGGATGGGACATGATGACCTGCGGATCCTTCTGGAAGTCCGCCGCCACCACGCGCATCGGAATGCCTTGCTGGACGGCGTCGAAGGCCGACAGCAGGTTGCCGCCCATGTAGAAATCGATCTTGCCGGCCAGGAGCATCGGCCGGCCGCTGACCTGCGGGCCACCCTGCATGATGGTGACGTCGAGGCCGCAGGCGGCATAGGTGCCGTCGGCCACGGCCTGGTAGTAGCCGCCATGTTCCGGCTCGGCCAGCCAGTTGGTGCCGAAGGTGACTTTTTCATTTGCCGCGGCACCAAGCGTGCTCGCTGCAAGCACGGCCACCGCCGCTACCGACATCTTCAGTTTTCCGTACATCGACACCACCACCCTTTGTTTGCTCCGGCGCGCCACGCGCCAGGCTCGACACCAGAGATTCAAGAAGCAAGACACATGCCACCGGCGTCTCGCGCCGGGACCCGCCCGCCTGCACCACAGCCATCTGCGAACGCCGGAAAGGTCGTGCTGCACCGGAGGCATCGTGCCTATTTTTTAAACGCCTGTCCACAATCGCACCGGCGACATGCACCGCCATCTTGAAGCTGTGATGAATCCAGTCTTAGGCTGGCGGTATCCAGGAGATTGCCATGTTCAAGTTCCTCACCCCGAAGTCGATCAAGCCGCCTTTTGCCCGCTACAGTCACGGCGTCGAAGTGCCCCCGGGCAAGCGGCTGGTGTTGTGTTCAGGCCAGGTCGCGATCACGGCGGACGACCAGATCCCCGAAGACGCCGGCGCCCAGGCCGAGCTTTGCTTCAAGAACATCGCCGCGATCCTCGGCGAGGCGGGGCTGGGGCTCGGCGATATCGTTCGCATCAACGCCTATGTCACCGACCGCGCGCATCTGAGACCCTATATGGATGTTCGCGACCGGCTTTTTTCGAACCCCGCGCCGGCCTCGACCCTGATGATCGTCAGCGGATTTGCCCGGCCTGAATTCAAGGTCGAGGTCGAGGCCATCGCGGCCGGGTGATCGACACGCCGTGTATCTCGCGCTAGGTCTCACCGTTCATCGAAGAGGCATGACATGACCGTAGCAAAAAGACGTGTGTGGTGGGGTGACTATCGGACCACCGAATATGCCTCGATCGATCCCGAAGCGACGATCGCCGTACTGCCGGTGGCGGCGATCGAGCAGCATGGACCGCATCTGCCTGTCTCGACCGACACCTCGATCATGAACGGCATGCTCGACACGGTGATCGCCCGCCTGCCCGACGATCTCGACATCCGCATCCTTCCGGTCCAGGCGGTGGGCAAATCGAACGAGCATCTTCACGCGCCGGGCACGCTTACTTTGCCGGCAACGACGCTGGCGGACGCCTGGACCGAGCTTGGCGTGTCGATTGCGCGGGCAGGCGTGCGCAAGCTGGTCGTCGTCAACTCGCATGGCGGCAACGAGGAGATCATGGGCATCGTCACGCGCGAATTGCGGGTGCGCGAAAAGATGCTGGCGGTGAAGACCAGTTGGCAACGCTTCGGCCGCCCGGCCGGCATGTACACCGAACTCGAGGACCGCCACGGCATCCATGGCGGCGACGTCGAGACCTCGCTGATGCTGCATTTCCGGCCGGATCTCGTCGACATGGCCAGGGCCGACAATTTCGTGTCCAATGTCGCCAAGGCCGAGAAGGAATTCGCGCTGCTGCGGCACACCGGCACCCACGCCTTCGCCTGGATCGCCAGCGATCTCAACCCGAACGGCGTGGTCGGCGACGCCAGCATTGCCACGGCTGAAAAAGGTCGGCTGACAGCGGAATACCAGGCTGATGGTTTCGTCAGCCTGCTTAGGGACGTACGCAAGGCGAAGCTCGCCGATTGGCTGAAGTAGCCTCTAGCCGTCGATCCTCAGTTCGAACGGGTTGCCTTCAAAGGCATCGGCGCCGCGCCCGATCGCTTCGATTGCCGCGATCATGCGGCCGCCTCGACCAAGCAGCGCGTCGGCCACCGCGATCAGCCGCGGATTGGGCGTCGCCGAAGGCGACAACCTCCGCAACGTCCGGGCCAGCTCGGCCTCGTCGCGTTTCGGCGCCAGCGCGGCAGCGATGATATAGGCGGAGGCTGTCGAGCGGCTGATGCCGGCATAGCAGTGAACGACCATCGGCCTTGCGCGGTCCCAGCGGCGCGCGAAATCGAGCAGATTGCGCACATGCTCCTCGCCCGGCATGGTCATGCCATCCTGCGCCGCCGCGATGTCGTGCATGACCAGGTGCAGATGGTTTTCCCTCATGATCGAGGCCGGGCGGAGCACATCGGTGCCGGCGGCCAACAGCGACAGCAGCCGCTCGGCGCCGGTCCTCGCCACCGTTTCCTCGACCTTTGCCAGCGAGCAGACATGAATCATGGTTCGACACCTTTCGCTCGATCCTCGCGCCGCGCCGCCCATTCGGCAAGGGCGGATTCGAGCCGCAGCCACTCCTCCTCGTTCCCCGGCAGGCCTGCCCGCAGGACGTGCGGGCGGTCGGTGAAATGGCGAAGCAGGATGCCGCGCTCGCCAAGCACAGAAAACAAGCCGGCGGCATCCGGCAGGCTGAAATAGCGGAACAATGTGGTGCCGCCCGCGACAGGCACGCCGAAACGACCGAACAGTCCGTCGAGCCGAGCCGATGCCTCCGCCAGCGACGCGCGCATCGCGTCCTGCCAGCCGATATCGGCAAGTGCGCGAATGCCATATTCCAGCGCCGGGCCGGCGACAGCCCAAGGTCCGAATTGCGTTTCCAGCCGCTGGGCCGTCGGCGCATCGGCAAGCGCAAATCCAAGCCGCAAACCGGCCAGCCCGAAAAACTTGCCGAAAGAGCGCAGCACGACGATGCCGCCCTGGCCGACATCGCCGGCAAGGCTGTGTTCGCGCGGGCCGACATCCATGAACGCCTCGTCGACGACCAGCAGCCCGCCCTTGGCGCGCAAACCGGCGGCCAGCGCCAGCAGCCGGTCGCGCTCGACGATGCGCCCATCCGGGTTGTTCGGGTTGACCACGACGGCAAGGTCGGCATTCGCCAGATCAGCGAAATCGCTGACTTCGGTCACCTCGTGCCCCGCGATCGCCGCCGCGCGGGCATGTTCGGCATAGGTCGGCCCTAGAACGAGCGCCCTGCCCGGCGCGACCAGCGATGCCACGCGCGGCAGCAGGATCTGCGTACCGGGCGCAGCGACGACATTGGCTGGCGAGGGCGCACCATAGCTACTGGCTGCGATCGCCGTCAGCTCACGCGCCCGCCCCGCTTCCGGCAATCGCGACAGCGAGGTGGCGGGCAGCTCGAAAAGCGGGTAGGAGTGCGGATTGATTCCGGTCGAGAGGTCGACGAAAGGCTGGGGGGCGTTGGGGAAAAGCGCCCTTGCCCGGCCGAGACTTCCACCATGGTCCACCGCTCCTTCAAGAAGCTTCATGTCAGTCCTGATCGCTTTCCTGTCATTGGCCATCGAATCCGCGCTGGGCTACCCCGACTGGCTGTTTCGCGCCATCGGCCATCCCGTGACGTGGTTTGGCAGGCTGATATCCTTTCTCGATCGCAGGCTCAACCGCGCCACTGATCCCGACGCACTGCGTCGCCAACGTGGTGTCCAGGCGCTTCTGGTCATCGTGCTGGTGCCGGCGCTAATTGGCCTGTGCGTGCAGATCCTGCTCTGGTTCATTCCCCTGGGACTGTTCATCACCGCCCTTCTGGCAACATCGTTCCTGTCGCAGCGGAGCCTTTATGAGCATGTCGAGGCCGTCGCCGATGCGCTCGACTCGGGCGGCCTCGACATGGGCCGCGCCGCCGTCTCGCGCATCGTCGGCCGCGATCCCGAAACCCTCGACAGGGCCGGCGTCTGCCGCGCGGCGATCGAGAGCCTGGCCGAGAATTTTTCCGACGGCATCGTTGCCCCCGCCTTCTGGACGGGCGTCGGCGGCCTCGCCGGCGGCGCCGCCTACAAGGCCGCCAACACCGCCGATTCGATGATCGGCCATCGCACGCCGCGCCACGAAACGTTCGGCAGGGCAGCCGCACGCTTCGACGATTGGATCAACCTGCCGGCGTCGAGGCTGACGGCGTTGCTCATCACGTTGGCGGCTTTCCTGGTGAAAGGCGCCGACGCGAAAGCCGCATGGCAGGCGGTGCGGCGCGACGCGAAAAAGCACCGCTCGCCCAATGCCGGCTGGCCGGAGGCGGCGATGGCGGGCGGGCTCGGCCTGGCCCTCGCCGGGCCGCGCAGCTATGGCGGCGTAACGGTCGACGACGCGTTCATGGGCGAAGGCGGCCGGCGCGAAGCCGACAGCATCGACATAAGGCGGGCGCTGAAACTTTATCGTGTCGCCGACTGCCTGTTGATCGCGCTGTTCGGCGTGGTTTCGGCGATCGTCATTCTGGCATGATCTCACCCCCCGTGAGTTCTCTCCCGAAGGGGAGGAAGGGAGCCGGGCTGCAACAGGTTCGCGCCTTTCCTCTCCCCCGTCGATCGGGGGAGAGGTGGCTCGGCGAAGCCGAGACGGAGTGGGGGTCGACGAGCTCGGCAGTCGCGGTTCTCGCACCCGCCGGGTTGCGCCTGCCTGTCTGCGGACCGCGCGTTCGATCACCGCCTTCCCCCAATCCGTCGCTGCTTCGCAGCGCCACCTTTCCTCCCTCCGGAGGGAAAGGAAGTGAGCCCTGCTGGAAGCGTTTGGCGACCAGACTTGAATGCTCATCCACAAAAGGGGACAACAGCTCTCAAAACTCCACCCCCTGCTGCGCCTTCACGCCCGCCGCGAAATGGTGCTTGGTCAGCCCCATCTCGGTCACCAGGTCGGCCGCCTCGACCAGCGCCGGCTTGGCGTTGCGGCCGGTGACGACGACATGCAGGCCCTCGCGGCGCGCTTTCAGCGCGGCAACCACCTTGTCCAGATCGAGATACTCGTAGCGCAGCGCGATGTTGAGTTCGTCGAGCACGACGAGACTGATCGACGGATCGGCCATCAGCTCCAGCGCCTTGGCCCAGGCGGCCTCGGCCGCCGCGATGTCGCGCTTCAGATCCTGCGTCTCCCAGGTGAACCCCTCGCCCATCGCGTGCCAGACGACGCGGTCGCCGAAGGCGGCGAAGGCCTCCTTCTCACCCGTATGCCATTTGCCCTTGATGAACTGGACGACGCCGACGCGCTTGCCGTAGCCCAGCATCCGCAGCGCCAGGCCAAAGGCAGCCGTGGTCTTGCCTTTGCCCGGGCCGGTGTTGACGATCAGCAGCCCCTTTTCGACCGTCTTGCTCGCCACCTCGGCGTCTTGGACCGCCTTGCGCTTGGCCATCTTGGCGCGGTGGCGCTCTTCGTCCTTTTCGTCGATGTCGGTCATGTCACTTCACCTTGAGCGGCAGCCCCGCCACCATCAAAAGCACGCTCTCGGCAATCGCCGCGACCTGCTGGTTGAGCCGGCCGGCGGCGTCGCGGAACCGGCGCCCCAGCGCATTGTCGGGCACGATGCCTTGCCCGACCTCGTTGGATACCACGAACCAGGGTCCGCGCGGCCGCGACAGCATGTCAGCCAGCCGCCGACATTCGGCCTCTACATCATGATCGGCCAGCATGTGATTGGTCAGCCAGAGCGTCAGGCAGTCGACAAGGACCGGCTGGTCCTCCGGTAGGGCCTCGAGTGCACCGACAAGGCCAAGCGGTGCATCGATGGTCGTCCAGCCCTCGCCGCGCCGCGACCGGTGCAACGCGATGCGCTGCTGCATCTCGTCGTCATAGGCTTGCGCCGTGGCGATGTAGGTCCATGGCGAAGGCAAGGCCGTCATCAGCGTTTCGGCGTGCGCGCTCTTGCCGGAGCGCGCACCGCCGATGATGAAGGTCAGTCTTCCGCGATCAGGCAAAGCTGTCGCGCAGGCTCGTCGCGCTGCCGGTGAAGCGTCCACGCACCACGCCGACGGCAGCGCCGAGCACGAGCCAGAACACCAGGTTGGTTACGGTCACCGCCACCACGAATTGATGATGCAGGCCTTCCGGAATCGGCGTCTCGAAACTGTCCGGCTGCGGCGCGCCGACAATATGCGGCGCGACGATCAACACCACGCCCAGAATCGCCAGCGGCAGTGATTTGCGGAAGGCGATCAGGGCAAGGCCGATCGCCGTCGCCGCCACCGTCGCCGTCCACCAGATCTGGCGTGGCAGAAGCTCGGCGGCAGGCATGGCCGGCAGTTCCGGCGGCAGGCCGAGGCCCGGCGCCAGCGTGAACACGGCAAAGCCGGCCAGTCCCCAGAACACGCCCTGGCGCCAGTTGCCGATGCCGCCGGCGAATTCCGAAACCGCGACCAGGACCAGCGCGAAGCCGATGCCGGTGACGATGTTGGCAAGCACGCTGAAGGCGAAGCGCTCGAAGCCGTCGGCCGGCGCCCAGCCTTCCTCTTCAGCCGGAACAGCTTCAGCGGCTGCCGGCGCGGCGGAGCTCATGGCATTGCCCGCCGGGGCGGCAGAGTTCATGGCGTTGTTGTCGGTCGGGGCCGGTGCGGTATGGTCGTGGTGGTGGCCGCCGCCGGCCTGTTCGTAGACTTCCGCCTTCAGGATCAACGGCACGGTGGCATAGGCCTGCATGCAGGCGAGAACGACACCGGCCACGAGCCCTGCGATCGCCGCGATGAACACGACGTTGCGAAACAGGTTCATGATGTCAAATCCCTATCAGTGGCAGGGAAACGCCATCGAGTGGCGATAGTCGTGCGCGGCATTGTGGACCGCGTCGATATGCGAGAAACCGACAAAGCCTACGACGAAAACGCCGAGCAGCGCCGCGAGCGCGAGCTGCAGGAGGCGCGACTGCGAGGAGATGGAGGCGCCGAGGGAGACGGAAGCGGTATTCATGTCTTGTCCTTTCACCCTCCACCCGAGGGCATCGAAGTCAGTTTCCTGTCGCCGGCAGGTCTCCTGGCTCGCGGATCAGCGCCCTTCCCCACCTTCCCGAAGAAAATCTTCAGTGGCATATGGAGAGGACTACCGCACACAGTTGCGGGGGCAGCCACGGCATTGGGCAACAAATCTGCCCGCACCGCATTCCCTCTTGGCTCCAATCGGAACCGACGACGAAGGTGACTATAGGGAAAATCGCCGCATCCGGCAAACCAAATTCCGACGGCGACAAGCGCTTTAGCGCCGTCCGGCCGCTTGCTCCGCTGCAATTGACAATTTCCGTGGCCGGGTGTCGGCTGCCATCCTCACAGGAGGCCAGCCATGCAGCCCGTCCAGAGCCAGCACGCCCCCTATAACGGCCTCACCCGGGCCGAGCCGACATTGCCGTCCTCGGCCTATTGGGATGCGGCGGCCTACCAGCGCGACCTCGACGCCATCTGGTACAGGAACTGGCTGCTCGTCTGCCGTGAAGCTGATCTCGCCCAACCGCTGGCTTTCCACACCTTCCGTGTCGGCACCCAGGAGATCGTCGTGCTGCGTGACGATACCGGCGAACTGCGCGCCTTCCACAACACCTGCCGGCATCGCGGCTCGCAGCTTTACCAGGAACGCGAGGGCCGGCTGAAGGCGCGGCTGATCACCTGCCCCTACCACGCATGGTCCTATTCGCTGCGCGGCGATCTCGTGCGCGTGCCGTCGAAAACGCTGCCCGAAGGTTTCGACAAGGCGGACCATCCGCTCTATCGCGTCGCGCTGTCGGTCTGGCGCGGCTTCGTCTTCGTCAATCTCGCGGAAGATGCCGCCGGCTCGGCGCAATCATCCTTCGACCCGGCCTCCGGCGATCTCGGTAACTGGCCGCTGGAATCGCTGGTATCGGGCCATGTGCTGCGCAAAATGATGAACTCCAACTGGAAAATCTTCTGGGAAAACTTCAACGAGTGCCTGCATTGCCCCGGCGTCCACAAGGACCTGTCGCGGCTGGTGCCGATCTACGGCCGGGGCCTGATGGGCCGGCATGACGACCCCGAATGGACCCGCCATGCCGACAATGACGCGCCGGAATTTTCCGGCGGGCTGCGGGCGGGTGCCGAAACATGGTCACGTGACGGCCAGGCGCATGGGCCGGTCTTTTCGGGCCTGACGCCGGCCGAGCACGCCGCCGGCCAGACCTACGCCACCAGCCTGCCCTCGATGTTCATCGTCGGCCACGTCGACTATGTCAGGTCCGTACGGCTGGTGCCGCTTGGCCCCGAGCAGACCGAATTGACCGCCGAATGGCTGTTCGCGCCCGACGCGCTCGCCGCCACCGACATCGACAACATCGTCGGATTCGGCACCCAGGTGCTGGAGGAGGATGCCGCGATCTGCGAGGTCAACCAGAAAGGGCTGCGCTCCATGCGCCATAAGGCCGGCGTGCTGATGCCGGAGGAGTACGACCTCCACCGCTTCCACGATTGGGTACGCGAACGACATGCTGCGCTTGTGCCGTAAGCTTCACAGCGACTTCGGCAGATACCGCCAGGTGACATAACCGCAGACCGCCGCAAGCAGGCCGAGCGTGACGAAAACCGAGCCCAGTCCGAAAAAGGCCAGCACCACCGAGTAGACCAGCGGCGGCGTCAGTTCGGAAAAGTCGAGATAAGTGCGGTAGACCGCAGCCATCTGCGCCCGCTCATAAGAGCGGACCGAGCGCATGAAGGCGGTCGAGCCCAGCGCGTCGAGCGCGATGGTGAAGAAGGCGCCGCACAGCAGGAAGGCGCCGGTGACGAGCGGCGCGCTTTCGCCGACGGCACCCGCCGCCAGCAGCACCACCGACATGGCGAAATAGGCAAAAGTCATGGTCCTGCGGCCGCCGAAGCGCTTGCCGGCCTTGCCCCAGAAAATCGCCATGAACAAAAGCGCGTTGCCTGCCGAAACCAGAATGCCGCCGGCAAGTTCGCCCTCACCGGTGATGACCATGAACAGCGGACCATAGACGAAAAATGTCGTCCAGAAGCAGGAGCGGCCGAAGGCGATCAGCCAGGCCAGCCTCAGCCTCGGCTGCGCGACGAAGCGGCCGATATTGGCCAGCGGGTTGACCGGGCGCGTCTTGCCCGGCCGGATCGAGGGATTGTCGCCGAGCCGGTAGGTCCAGAACAACGCCAGCAGGGCCAAGGCGAATACGGCGACCGCGCCATGCGCGGCATAGATGCCGAAGCGCGTGTAGAGAAAGATGCCGAGCGTCGGCCCACCCGTCCAGGCAAACATCGACCACGCCATGCGCAGCGATTCGGCCTGCATGAAATCGGTCTTGCGGATGTGGTCCATGATGTAGAGGTTGAGCGTGATCGACAGCGCACTGGCGCCCATGACACGGCACAGCATGCCGGCCAATTGCCCTGCGAGCGTATGCGTGACGAAGAACAACGAGCCGATCGCCAGCAGGCAGGCGCCCGCCGTGTAGACCCAGCGCCGCGCGAAGCGCTGGATCAGCATCGGCATGAACAGGGTCACCGACAGGCCGAGCATCGCCACTATGGTGTAGAGGATCGAGACGATCTGCTCGTTGTGGAGAATCTCGTAGGCCTGGATCGGGATGACGCTCGACACCGTGGCGCGAGCGAAGGATTCGACCGCGTAGAGCGAGGCGAAGGTGCGGGCATCCGCGGCCTTGAGGGCCGGTAGCCAGATCGGATGGCGCACATGCGTGGACATTGCTTCCCCAAAGCAGAATCAGCAGCCAATCTGCGGCCATCAGTTCGCGACCGGTAACAGGAAACCGACGTGCCCCGGATAAAAACGAAGCCGGTCAAAGGCTTTCCGGTGCTGGCCTAAAGGGGTGCCTCATGCAGCGCCGGCTGACTGTCTGTATCGAAGCTCACGGCCTTCTTTTGTCCGGCGTAACCGTGATAGTCCTCGTGCGGGGCTGAATCAGATCGCGAGACCATGAGCATCCAGACGCCGACCATGCCCACAGCGGAGTTGCCGAGGACCAAGCGCATCGTCGCCATCGACATGCTGCGCGGCATCGCGCTGATCGCCATGGCGAGCTACCATTTCACCTGGGACCTGGAATTCTTCGGCTACACCGATCCCGGCCTGACCGCCTTCGGCTGGTGGAAGTTCTATGCTCGCTGCATCGCCTCGACCTTCCTGTTCCTGGTCGGCGTCAGCCTGTATCTCGCCCATGGCAAAGAGATCCGCTGGAACGGCTTCTGGAGACGCTTCGCCATGGTCGCCGGAGCGGCGATCGCCATTTCGGTCGCCACCCGTATCGCCACGCCGGACGGGTGGATCTTCTTCGGCATCCTGCACCAGATCGCGCTGGCGAGCCTGCTCGGGCTGGCATTCCTGCGCCTGCCGGCGCTGCTCACACTGCCGATCGCCGCGGCGGTCATCGCCATTCCCTTCTATTTTCGGCTGGAATCGTTCGATCACCCCTGGCTGTGGTGGGTCGGGCTTTCCGCGGTCAACCCACACTCCAACGACTATGTCCCGCTGTTCCCGTGGTTCGGTGCGGTGCTTGTGGGCCTCGGAGCGACCAAGCTTGCCTCCGGCTTCGGCGCCTTGGCGCGCCTGGCAGATGTGGCGCCCGGGCGCTGGTCCAACCCGCTGGGCTTCATCGGCCGGCACAGCCTGGCCTTCTACCTCATTCACCAGCCGCTGCTGATCGGCAGTGTCTGGTTGTTCTCGCAAGCAATGCCGGCCAAGGTCGAAACCCCGCAGGTGAACTTTCTCAAGACCTGCCAGATCTCGTGCGAGCAGCAGCGCGACAGCAAGTTCTGTTCGAGCTATTGTGGGTGCATGCTGGACACGCTGGAGGGCGAGGCAACGCTTGATCGGCTCTACAAGAACGACCAGACCGCCGAATGGAGAGCGCATCTGGCGGATCTCGCCGGCACCTGCACGGCCCAGACCGACAGCAAGATGACGGAGGAAGGTGTCGAATGACCGAGACCCCGCCCAAACCTGGGCTGATACCGTGGCCGCCGCTGATCTACATCGCCGCCATCGCCATCAGCATCGCGCTCGGCTTGCTTTTTCCCCTGCCCTGGATCGGCGACCTCCTGGGCGACCTCCTCTACGCGGCCGGCTGGGTGGCGCTGTTCGGCGTCGCCGCACTCTGGTTCACCGCCATCCGCACCATGACGCGGGCCAAGACCACGCTCAACCCCAACGCCGTGCCGGACCATTTGGTCACCACGGGTCCTTTCGGCATCACCCGCAATCCGATGTACCTCGCCAACACGCTGCTGTTGATCGGCGTTGCCTTCATCTCCGGGATCGTCTGGTTCCTGCCGCTCGCCTTCGTCGCCGCCTTCGTCACGCAGAAGGTCGCGGTGGAAAAGGAAGAAAAGATGCTGTCGGCAAAGTTCGGCAAAAAATACCGCGACTATGCCAAAAGAGTGCGGCGCTGGATTTGAGCATCTGAACGCCGGCTGCCAGAGCCATATCGGGAAGATAACGGTTTCCGATTTGTGGCGGAGACCAACAATTTGTCGATGTCGGCGCCGCCCCTCACCTGCCTGCCGGCATCCTCTCCCCGTATAGTGACGGGGAGAGGGGCGCTGTCATCAGCGGTTTCGCCAGCCACCAGCGTTGCAGGAAAGAGACCGAGATCACGGTCAGCCCCCTTCTCCCCGTCACTATACGGGGAGAAGTGCCCGGCAGGGCGATGAGGGGCGGCGCCGACTCTAAAGCGATTGTCCTGCCTGGAAGGCCGCTACGTATTAACCCCGAGCTCGACCAGCCGCTCAACGCAGGATTCCTCGGCCTGGTCGAGTTCGGCCAATGTCTCCTCGAGGTCGCGGCGCTTTTGCCTCAGATCCTCGCGCTTTTCCTCGATGCGCTTGATCATCAGCTTGAGCTGGCCGACCTCGCCGGGCGGTTCCTTGTACATCTGGATGATTTCGCGGATCTCGTTGATCGAGAAGCCGAGCCGTTTTCCGCGCATGATCTGCCGGATCAGGTGTCGGTCGGATGGACGAAACAGCCGCGTGCGGCCCCGCCGCACCGGCTGCACCAGTCCCTCGTCCTCGTAGAACCGCAGCGTCCGCGTCGACACGTCGAATTCGCGCGTCAGCTCGGTGATCGAATAATATTCCCGCATTCTCGCCCCATAGCCGGAGATTGGCGACTGCTGCTCTCCGTCCGCCGCAGACCTGCCGGAATCGGCCGCAGTCTGCCTGTCGCCGAGCCTCGCACGGCATTTACGTAAAAGTCAATTGAGCCGGATCAATGGACGCCGAACCACCACGTGGCAAGGCCCAGAAAAGCGAAGAAACCAACGACGTCGGTGACCGTGGTGACAAAGACCGCCGAAGCGACCGCGGGATCGACCTTGAAGCGGTCGAGCAGCAGCGGGATCAGGATGCCGGCAAGGGCCGCAACGAACATGTTGATGATCATGGCCGCGGCGATGATGCCGCCCAGATTGGCATCGCGGAACCAGACGGCGGCTACGATGCCGATCAATATGGCGAAAACCATGCCGTTGATGAAGCCCACGCCTATCTCGCGGCGAATGATGCGGCCGGCATTGTAGATGTCGAGATCCCTTGTCGCCAGCGCCCGCACGGTGACGGTCATGGTCTGCGAACCGGCATTGCCGCCCATCCCGGCCACGATCGGCATCAGCACGGCGAGCGCCACGATGCGCTCGATCGTGTGGTCGAACAGACCGATCACCGATGCCGCGAGGAAGGCGGTCAGGAGATTGACAAGCAGCCATGGAACACGCGAACGCGAGGTCGAAAAGATGCTGTCGGAAAGCTCTTCGTCGCCGACGCCGCCCATGCGCAGGAGATCTTCCTCGGCTTCCTGCTGGATGACGTCGACGACGTCGTCGATGGTCAGCACGCCGACCAGCCGCTCGTTCTCGTCGACGACGGCGGCCGACAGAAGGTCATATTGCTCGAACTCCCGCGCGGCCTCTTCCTGGTCCATCGTGGCCGGAATGGCGTGCCGCGTCTCATGCATGACCTCCTCGACCTTGACCGAGCGCTTGGTGCGCAGGATCTGGTCGAGGTCTATGGCGCCAAGCAGCTTGAAGCTCGGGTCGATGACGAAGATCTGGCTGAAGCGGTCGGGAAGGTTCTTGTCCTCGCGCATGTAGTCGATGGTCTGGCCGACCGTCCAGAACGGCGGCACCGCGACGAACTCCGTCTGCATGCGCCGCCCGGCGGTCTCCTCGGGGTAGTCGAGCGAGCGACGTAGCCTGATGCGCTCGGTAAACGGCAGCTGCGACAGGATCTCGTCCTGGTCCTCCGGTTCGAGGTCCTCGAGGATGTAGACAGCGTCGTCGGAATCGAGTTCCTGCACCGCCTGGGCAATCTGCGCGTTGGGCAGATTGTCGACGATGTCCATGCGGATCGCCTCGTCGACCTCGGTCAGCGCGGAAAAATCGAAGTCGGCCCCCAAAAGCTCGACAAGGGCGCGCCGCTGGTCGGGATGCAGCGCCTCGATCAGGTCGCCCATTTCAGACTGGTGCAGGTCGTCGACCTCACGCTTGAGCGTGAGCGTATCGCGGTCGGCGATCGCCGCGCCGATCTGGGCGAGAAAGGACGAAAGGACAGCGCCGTCCTCACCGTAGATGTCGGCGCGGTGTTCGTCAGCGCCCCCAGCGCCGGTCGTCCGTTCGTCCTGGCCTTCCACCAGCGCCTCCCGCCATTGCAATCCTGGAAAAGGTGCGTCTCAGGTCTAGAACATCGGACCCGAAAGTGGAAACCGGTTTCGGGAAAATCCGACGCCCAAAAAGAAACTGGCGTAACGCGCGGGAATATCAAACGAAATGCGCGGTGCCCGTAGGGCTGGAGGTGCCGCTACAAATCAGATTCTGGGGAGAGAGAATGGTGCGGTCGAGAAGACTCGAACTTCCACGGGTTGCCCCACAGCGACCTCAACGCTGCGCGTCTACCAATTCCGCCACGACCGCACGTGGTAGGAGCCGGAACCGACCGGCTCGCGGCGTGTAGCAAATCGTTTCCGGCGAAACAAGTGCGCCCCGAGCATTTAATCGCTGGGAATTGCCATAACGGATCAAAGCGCCAAAATGCGCCGCGAACTGGACGTTTCGGCCCGATATCGCCATATGGAGTACAACAAGGGACACCCCATGCCAGAACGCAGCCAGATCGCCACGTCGTTCCTGCCTTTGCCCGGTTCGGCGCCCGTCGAATGGGCGATCGAGCCCGGCCTCACCGCCTATCCCGAGGCGCTTGCCTTCATGGAGGCGCGCGCCGAAGCGATCCGCAGCGGGGCCGCCGGCGAGATGGTCTGGCTGGTCGAGCATCCGCCGCTCTATACCGCCGGCACCAGTGCGCGCAGCGAGGACCTGATCGACGCCAACCGGTTCCCGGTGTTTTCGGCCGGCCGCGGCGGCGAATACACCTATCATGGGCCGGGCCAGCGCGTCGCCTACGTCATGCTCGACCTGAAACGCCGCCGCGAGGATGTGCGCGCCTTCGTCGCCGCCCTCGAACAGTGGATCATCGGCACGCTCGCCGCCTTCAACGTCAATGGCGAGCGCCGTGAGGATCGCGTCGGCGTCTGGGTGGTGCGGCCCGATCGCCCTGCCCTGCCGGACGGCTCTGCCGCGGAGGACAAGATCGCGGCAATAGGTATTCGGCTCAGGCGCTGGGTGAGTTTTCACGGCATCGCCATCAATGTCGAGCCGGACCTCGGCCATTTCAGTGGTATCGTGCCGTGCGGCGTGCAGGACCACGGCGTCACCAGCCTTGTCGATCTCGGGCTGCCGGTGACGATGGCCGATCTCGATCTGGCGCTGAAATCAGCGTTCGAGGATGTCTTCGGCCCGGCTACGGCCTTGCCCTTGGAAACAGCCCGCGAGGCCGGCTGAACGCTTCCCGGACAGCTCAGATCAGCCGTGCCGACGCCCAGAGCACTCCATAACCGTGGATGACGAACACCGCCAGCAGCGCGCCGGCGATGACGAAACGGTCGGCCGTGCGGATCGGCTTCAGTTCGTGGCGCGGCCTCACCCCGCTGCCCGCTGTCAGAAGGCTGAGGATTGCAAAGACCGCGCCGGCCGCGAGCAGAAAGCCGATGGAAAAGCCGGCCCGCCAGCCAAGCGCCAGGAACGCCGAGAGCAGGAAGAAGGAGGCCAGCGCCAGCGCGACCGGCCCCGGGCAGATCTGGCGCAGCACCTGGCCGCCATCGAATTTCCACACCGGCACCAGATTGGCGATGTTGAACAGGGCAGCACAGCCCGCCAGTGTCGCCAGCAATGTCGCGGCAAGCCAGTGCCCTTCCGCGCTTGCAAACGTGCTGCCCATCATCGCCAACGGCACCAGGAAAGCAGAGAACCCGGCGCCCATCAGCGCCACGAACGCAACTTCGAAACGGCTGTCATAGGGCCGGCCGCCAATGGCGAGGCCGCCGAGCAGCGGGATGAAGATCATGCGCGCCCTGCGGTGGCCCATCAGGCGGAATGCCGCCATGTGGCCGAGCTCGTGCAGGGCGACAACGGAAGTCAGGATCGCGGCCAGAGCAAGCCCGCCGCGGTGAAGCCCGAAGAACGGCCACAGGATGAATGCCGAGAGAGCGGCGAAGCCGAGCTGACTCAGCGGATGTTCGAACCAGCCGCCCTTGCGATACCGCCCTGTCCTGGCCCAGCCATCCAGCTTGGCGAGTTCGCGGCGCATGGCGAAATAGCGGAACGCCAGGAAGGCCACGCCGCGGTAACGGTCGGTCTGGGTGAGCGTAACCCGGGTGGCCTCGCCAATCGAGACCAACTGCGCGGTTTCCCGATAATGCGCCCAGAAAGACGGATCGAGCGCCGTGTCCTCGATGACGCGCATCGAAAAGCACCTGCCATGCACGACATTCTCGAGCAGGGCCTTGCGTTCGATCGGCAGGCCGTCCCGGCCCTCCCAGGACATTCTGGTGCGGACCACTCCCTCGCCCAGCATCTCCGCCGAGAGGATTTCGCCGGACCAGCCGGCATTGCTCCCGAGCGGCCACAGCGCCTGCCACAGACGCTGCCGGTCGGCCGCGACCGTGCGGCTGAGCCTGATTGTGCGCAAACCAAGCGGCACGCTCATCAGGAGAAAAATCAGCCCTAGATTGCTGGCCACGAGGAAGGCGGCGACGATGGGCGACACGCGGCGCTCCTGCTTTCAGGAGCGACACCCTAGCGCCATGGGCGGCAAGAAAGGCTTAACGGCAAAGCGGACTTTCGTCCGCCGGAACAGCGACGGCAGACACTGTCACCTCACATGGCTCCGATCCAGATCGCCATGGAAATGAGGAAGGTGCTCATGCAAACCAGCGAGATGACATCCTGAACCAGATCGGTCATAACTCTCTCCTGTTGTTGATATGTTCGCAATTTGTTCTAATTTTGTTTCAAAGTCAACGAGCGGAATCCGTCCGCTGCCGGAATTTTCGAGCGATCAAACCGGCAGGGTTAAGAAAAGGTTGACGGCGCGGGACCTATCAACAGGTCAGGAAGATGTCGGCGACGCTATCGTCAGTTAGCGTATGGGATGAGCGCCTGCTTGCACTCAACGTCAGTCGAGACAATAGTGGGTAAGCTAAGACTGCCGAGTGATGGACGTGAGGCAACACCAAGGCGCCAATCAAGCTGATCGCTGGCGAAAGCGCATGAGGCAAGGCCACCGGTGGCGCCTCTCGCGCAGCTTTGTAACCTGGCTGCTCATCCTGGTGATGATCGCGATCTCTTCCACCCTGATCGCACTGAAGGCTCATTGGCGGTTCTGATCCCGGAGGGATCAGTATCCCCGACGGGAAACTAAACCCGCGGAAATCTCGCTGGACGTTGTTAAGGTTGGACCCAATCTCGCAGCGGACATCAGAGTTCTACAGCGGCACCACCTTGCCCTCGGCCAGGGTGACGCGCCGGTCCATGCGCGCTGCCAGCTGGTGATTGTGGGTGGCGATCAGCGCCGCGAGGCCCGATTGCCGCACCAATGCCTCCAGCGCCTCGAACACATAGGAAGCAGTGACCGGGTCGAGATTGCCGGTCGGCTCGTCCGCCAGCAGCACCAGCGGCGCATTGGCGACCGCACGCGCGATTGCCACGCGCTGCTGCTCGCCGCCCGACAGTTCGGACGGCCGGTGCGATGCACGCTTGCCGATCTGCATGTAGTCGAGCAGCTGCGCCGCGCGCTCGGCCGCCTCCTTGCGCGGCAGACCTTTGATGAGCTGCGGCATCATGATGTTTTCCAGCGCCGAAAACTCCGGCAGCAGATGGTGGAACTGGTAGACGAAGCCGACATCGTTGCGGCGGATCGAGGTGCGCTCGTCATCGGATAGCCGGCCGCAGGCCCGGCCGGAGAGAATCACGTCGCCGGCGTCGGGCCGTTCCAAGAGCCCTGCCGTATGCAGCAGCGTCGATTTGCCGGTGCCGGACGGCGCCACCAGCGCCACCATCTCGCCGCGCTTCAGCGAGAAGTCCGCACCGTTCAGAATGGTGAGCTTGCGCGGCCCCTGGACATAGTGCCGCTCGACGCTCTTCAACTCGATAATGGCCTGCGCCATCATTCGTACCTCAGCGCTTCGACCGGATCGAGGCGGGCCGCCCGCCATGCCGGAAACAACGTCGCCAGGAAGGACAGGCCGAGCGCCATGATGACGACATAGGTCGTCTCGCGCGGATCCATCTTCGCCGGCAACTGGCTGAGGAAATAGAGCTCCGGATTGAACAGCACCTTGCCGGTCATCCAGGAGAAGAACTCGCGGATCGATTCGATGTTGAGGCAGATGATCACGCCGAGCAGCACGCCGGCGATGGTGCCGGTGACGCCGATCGCCGCGCCCGTCATCAGGAATATGCGCAGGATGGCGCCGCGCGAGGCGCCCATGGTGCGCAGGATGGCGATGTCGTGCCCCTTGTCCTTCACCAGCATGACCAACCCGGAGATGATGTTGAGCGCCGCCACCAGCACGATCAGCGTCAGGATCATGAACATGACGTTGCGCTCCACCTGCAGGGCGGAAAAGAAGGTCTCGTTGCGTTGCCGCCAGTCGACGAGGTCGATGGGTCGCTGCGCCGCTTCTTCCACCTTCGGCTTCAGCGCGTCGACATCATCGGGATTGTCGACATAGATCTCGATCGTCTGCGCCCGTCCGTCCATGTTGAAATAAAGCTGCGCTTCCGAGAACGGCATGTAGACGATGGAGGCGTCATATTCCGACATGCCGACTTCGAAGATCGCCGCGATCTTGTAGCCCTTCATGCGCGGCGTCGTGCCGAGCGGCGTCACGTCGCCGTCCGGCGAGATGAGCGTGATCGTGTCGCCGAGCGCCAGGCCGAGATTCTCCGCCATGCGCTTGCCGATGGCGACGCCCTCGCCCGTGTCGAAATCGGCGATCGAGCCCTGCTTGATGTTGCTGGCGACGATGGCGATCTTGCCCAGGTCCTCGCCCCTGATACCGCGCACCAGCGCGCCGGAGCCGCCGCCGACATTGCCTTGCGCCAGCACTTGGCCGTCGATCAGCGGAATGGCGTATTTGACGCCGGCCACGCCGTTGATGCGGCCGGCGACCTGCGCATAGTCCTCAAGCGGCGAATCCAGCGGCTGCACGATCAGATGGCCGTTTACGCCGAGAATGCGGGTGAGCAGCTCGGCCCTGAACCCGTTCATGACGGCCATCACCACGATCAGCGTCGCCACCCCCAGCATGATGCCGAGGAAGGAGATCGAGGCGATGACCGAGATCACCGTCTCCTTGCGTCGCGAGCGCAGATAGCGCCACGCCACCGTGCGTTCGAAGATGGAAAACGGTCCGGCGCCTGCCGGTCTCGCTGCCGCCGCCTCGCTCATGCGGCGGCACCGAAGCGTTTTTTCGCATCGGCGATCGGCAGCGTCACGCGCTCGCCGGTCTTGCGGTTCTTGATCTCGACCTCGCCGGCGGCCACGCCGCGCGGTCCGACGATCACCTGCCAGGGCAGGCCGATCAGGTCGGCGGTGGCGAACTTGCCGCCCGGCCGCTGGTCGGTGTCGTCATAGAGCACATCCTTGCCGGCGGCAGTGAAAGCTGCGTTGAGTTCATCGCAGACACGGTCGCAATCGGCATCGCCGGCTTTCATGTTGATCAGGCCGATGTCGAACGGCGCCACCGCTTCCGGCCAGATGATGCCGTTCTCGTCATGGCTGGCTTCGATGATCGCCGCAACCAGCCGCGACGGGCCGATGCCGTAGGAACCGCCGGAAGCGAAATGATCCTTGCCGTCGGGCCCGGTCACCTTGGCGCCCATCGGCTTGGAGTATTTCTCGCCGAAATGGAAGATATGGCCGACTTCGATGCCGCGCGCCGAAACCTTGTCGCTGTCGGGAACCTCAGCCCAGGCCGCTTCGTCATGCATTTCGTCGGTCGCGGCGTAAGGCGTCGTCCAGGTCTTGACGATGCCTGATATCTCGGCGTCGTTGGAGAAATCGGTGTTGGCTCCGGGCACGCCGAGCGACAGATAATCGCGATGGCAGAACACCTGGCTCTCGCCGGTGTCGGCCAGGATGATGAATTCATGGCTGAGATCGCCGCCGATCGGACCGGTGTCGGCCCGCATCGGGATCGCCTGTAGGCCCATGCGGGTGAAGGTCCGGAGATAGGACACGAACATCCTGTTGTAGGCGGCTCTCGCGCCTTCGAAGTCGAGATCGAAGGAGTAGGCATCCTTCATCAGGAATTCCCGGCTGCGCATGACGCCGAAGCGCGGCCGCACCTCGTCGCGGAACTTCCACTGGATGTGGTAGAGGTTGAGCGGCAAGTCCTTGTAGGACTTTACATAGGCGCGGAAGATCTCGGTGACCATTTCCTCGTTGGTCGGGCCGTAAAGCATGTCGCGGTCCTGGCGGTCCTTGATGCGCAACATCTCCTTGCCGTAGTCGTTATAGCGGCCGCTTTCGCGCCAAAGGTCGGCCGACTGGATGGTCGGCATCAGGATTTCCAGCGCGCCGGCGCGGTTCTGTTCCTCGCGGATGATCTGGCAGACCTTGTCCAGGACCCGTTTGCCCAGCGGCAGCCAGGAAAAACTGCCCTGCCCCTGCTGGCGGATCATGCCGGCGCGCAGCATCAGCCGATGCGAGACGATCTCCGCCTCGCGCGGATTCTCTTTGAGGATGGGCAGGAAATAGCGCGACAAACGCATGGACTGGTCCGTGAATGAGGAGGCCGCGCCAGAATCGGTGCGACGCAGGCTTGCTTGCCCCGGCTTCATAGCCATTTCATGGCGCAATGGGAACCCGGACGCATCGACCCGGAAATCGGAAATTCAGCTTACGAACGGCGTGGCGCGCGGAATGAAAACGTTTTGAGCACCCCTCGCGCGCGCCGCGAATGCTGGACGATCGAAGGAGCCACGGTTGCATAAAACGCCCGGCTGGTGGTTTCCCAAGCAAAGCCTGCCGTACTATTGTGCAGTGCAGCACGAGAATGCCCGTTTCAAGGCAAAATTCTTCGTGACATTTTCATTTCCGTTGGGCTAATGTGCCCCGATAACCGAGAGAGCAGAGAAAAATCTGTTCTCCTACGCGGTCAAAGTCTTGGGAGGATGCGATCTAGGCGCGGTTACTCGCTGCCGCCGGAAACCGGAAACAGATCGGACGCGTTTAAATTGCAAGGCCTTGTGCCTTGCATTTTTTTTGTGCAATCACGTGCTTAGCGCAATGCGTTGCCAAACCACCTTACCCTGCGTCATGATTTTTGAAGCCTGAACAGATGAGCCGGCGCCGAATGGCGGCATGACCTCGCCCGAAGCGCAAGAGCCGGTTTGAATGCTGCTATTTTGCCGTGGCCTGGCCGAATTCCGGCACGATGTGCGGGATGTCGTTGAGGCTATATCCCAGCCCGTGCGTCAGGCCGTAGAAAATGCCCATGAGCACCGCCGTGGCGACGGTGGTGCGGATCACCGCACGCAGCATATGTGGTCCGCGCGGCGCGCTAGGCACCGTGCCCAGCGTCACGTCACGATCGTCATCCTGCGTCCTGACGCTGAACGGCAGAACGGCAAACAGCACCACCCACCAGGTCGCGAAAAACAGTGCGGTGAACGAAACCCAGCTCATGGTTGCTCCAGTTCGATCAGCGTGCCGAAGAAATCCTTCGGATGCAGGAACAGCACAGGCTTGCCATGCGCGCCGGTCTTCGGCTTGCCGTCGCCCAGAACCCGGGCGCCGGCCGCCTGGAGCCGGTCCCGCGCGGTAAGGATATCGTCGACCTCATAGCAGAGATGGTGCATGCCGCCCGACGGGTTCTTCTCGAGGAAAGCCGCGATCGGCGAACCCTCGCCGAGCGGCTCCAGCAACTCGATCTTGGTGTTGCCGACATTGACGAACACCACGGTGACGCCATGCCCGGGCAGCGCCTGTGGTTCGCTCACTTCGGCGCCTAGCGTGTCGCGATAGCAAGCGACAGCCGCAGCCAGATCCGGCACCGCAAGCGCGACATGGTTCAGGCGTCCAAGCATAGAGCGCTCCGCTTTAGGGGAGTAAGGGAGTAGGGAAACAAGACAGAAGAAAAGCAACGGCTCATTCTCCCCTACTCCCCTACTGCCTTATTCCCCTATTCCCTATTCGTCACCGCGTGACAAATACAGTCACCAGCGGTTTCTTGCCCCAGGCTTCGTTGGCGGCGCCACGTACGGCACGGCGTACCGCCTCCTGCACCAGATCGAGGTCTTTTCGGCGCTGACGGGGGATGGAGTCCACCGCGCCGATTGCCGCATCGATCATCAGGTCCTCCAGCGTCTCGCCTCTGGCGTCGGCCTCGGCGACGCCGATTGCGACCAGATCGGGATCGCCGGCGAGCTCATACTTCTCGTCCAGCACCACATTGACCGCGACATGGCCGGCAAAGGACAGTTTGCGACGGTCGCGAATGCCCATCGCCTGGTCGGTGCCGATCAACCTGCCGTCCTTGTAGATGCGGCCGAACGGCACCTGGTCGATGATCGTGGCAGGGCCGGGAGCAAGCCGCAGCATGTCGCCGTCGCGCACCTGCGCCACCTGGCCGATGCCCGACGTCGACATCAGCGAGCCCTGCGCCACCAGATGCGCGGCCTCGCCATGCACTGGAACGCCGATCTGCGGCCGTACCCATTCATACATCTTGCGCAATTCGCTGCGCCGCGGATGGCCGGAGACATGAACCAGCGCATCGCCGTCCTCGATGATCTTGATGCCGAGATCGACGAGGCGGTTCTTAATTTCGAGGATCGCCTTCTCGTTGCCGGGAATGGTGCGCGAGGAAAACACCACCGTGTCGCCGGCCGTCAGCGACACCGACTTCATCTCGTCGCGCGAGAGCTTGGCAAGCGCCGCCAGCGGCTCGCCCTGGCTGCCGGTGCAGATGACGACCAGGTTTTCGCGCGGAATGAAGCCGAAATCCTCCTCGGCGATGAACTCAGGCAGACCGTCCATGTAGCCGAGTTCGCCGGCGACATCGATGACGCGCTTCAGCGACCGGCCGAGCACCAGGCACTGACGGCCGGCATCGCGCGCCGCCTTGGCGATGGAAACGATACGGCCGACATTGGACGAGAAGGTGGTGACGGCGACGCGGCCCTTGGCGGCCTGGATAACCCCTTTCAGCCCCTCGCCGACCGCGACTTCCGATGGCGATTCGCCTTCGCGCATAGCATTGGTCGAATCGCAGACCAGCGCCAGCACGCCCTTGTCGCCATAGGCGCGGAACCGTGCTTCGTCGGTCTTGGGTCCGATCGTCGGCGCCGGGTCGATCTTCCAGTCGCCGGTGTGGATGACGGTGCCTGCCGGCGAGGTGATGGCCAGCGACATCGGTTCGGGAATCGAATGCGCGACCGGGATCGCCTCGATTTCGAACGGACCGACAGTGAATTTTTCGCCCGCGCGGTAGATGGTCAGCGGGATCTTCGGCGCGCCCTGCTCGCCCTGGCGCTTGGCTTCCAGCAGCCCGGCGCTGAACGGCGTCATCCACACCGGCGCCTTGAGCCTCGGCCAGATATCCAGCAGCGCGCCATAGTGGTCCTCATGCGCGTGGGTGATCACGATACCGCGCAAATTGGCGATGTTCTCTTCGATGAAGCGCGTGTCGGGCAGGATCAGGTCGACGCCCGGATGCGCCGCGTCGGGAAAGGTGACGCCGACGTCGATGACGATCCATTCGCGCGCGCTCGGCGGACCATAGCCGTAGAGAGCGAAGTTCATACCGATCTCGCCGACGCCGCCCAGCGGCACGAAGACGAGTTCGGCGTTTTCCGCTTTCGCCATGATTTTTTCCTTCCTGGCCCTCAGGCCAAGCCATTGAAGCAATTCCGGGAAAAGTCTGTAACGGTTTTCCGTCTGGAATTGCGCAAAAACAAAACTATACCCGGGCGGATGCGACCGCGCCGAAATGCACATCGCCGGCGGCGATCGTCAAAACCGAGCCCTCATCGTCGCGGATCACGAAACGGCAGTCCTCGTCAATGGTCTCGAACACCCCGCGCACCACATTACCGTCAATTCTGACAGCAACCTCGCCGCCAAGCCCTGCCGCGCGTGCCAGCCAGCGCCGCCTGACGGCGGCAAGTCCCCGCCCGTCGTCCCACAGGCGGGCATTCTCGCTCCAGGCATCCGACAGCGCCAGGAACAGCGTTTCGGCATCGCATGCCGCACCCAGTGCGTGAAGCGACGTCGCGGGATACGGCAAATCCTCAGGGTACGCCACAACATTGACGCCGATGCCGACCGCCACCGCGAAACGGCCGCCGTCCAGCATGGCCGATTCCAGCAGGATGCCGGCGAGCTTGGCGCCGGAGGCGAGCACGTCGTTCGGCCATTTCAGCTCGAAACGGTTCTTGCCTTCATTGCCGCCGTCGAGGCCGATGGCGATCCGGCCCGCCGGCACCACGGCGTCGAGCGCATCGGCCAGCGCCAGGCCGGCGACGAAACCGAGCGTCGCGGCGAGGCGAAGCTCGCCCCCGGTGAGGACGAGCAGCGTCGCCGCCAGATTGCCCTCGGGTGTCGCCCAGACGCGGCCGCGCCGCCCGCGCCCGCTTTCCTGTTTCTTGGAAACGACCCACAATCTGCCGGGGTCGCCGGCCCGGGCGTGATCCAGCGCCAGCGCATTGGTGGAGCCGACGCTGTCATGCGCCTCCAGCCGGAATCCTTCCGACGCCGAGGTTGGAGCCAGCCGAAATGCCATCCCGTCAGAAGAATGTCTTGGCGGCGGCTTCGGCATAGGTGCCGATCGGACCGCCGATCAGCACATAGAACAGCACGAAAGCGCCGGAGACACCGAGTACGAGGCGCAATTCACTGGCCATCGGCACGAAGCCGCCGACCGGTTCGTCGAACCACATGATCTTGATGATGCGCAGGTAATAATAGGCGCCCACCACCGAGGCCAGCACGCCGATGATCGCCAGCGCGTAGAGGTTGGCATTGATGGCGGCGAGGAAGACGTACCACTTCCCCCAGAAACCGGCGAGCGGCGGGATGCCGGCCAGCGAGAACATCAGGATGGTCAGGATCGTCGCCATGATCGGGTTGGTCGAGGACAGGCCTGCCAGGTCGCTGATCTGCTCGACATTGCCTTCCTTGCGCCGCATGGCGAGGATGAAGGCGAAGGTGCCGAGCGTCATCACCAGATAGATCAGCATGTAGATCGCGACGCCGCGCACGCCGGCCTGGCTGTTGGCGGCAAGGCCAACCAGCGCGTAGCCCATGTGGCCGATCGAGGAGTAGGCCATCAGGCGCTTGATGTTGGTCTGGCCGATCGCCGCGAAAGAGCCGAGCGCCATCGAGGCGATGGAGATGAAGACGATGATCTGCTGCCAGTCGGAAGCGATCGGCTTGAACGCGCCCATGGTGACGCGCACGATCAGCGCCATAGCCGCCATTTTGGGTGCCGCCGCCAGGAAAGCCGTCACCGGTGTCGGCGCACCCTCATAGACGTCGGGCGTCCACATGTGGAACGGCACCGCCGAGATCTTGAAGGCGAGGCCGGCCAGCACGAAGACCAGGCCGAAGACGAGGCCAAGCTGGCGCTCTCCGCCGCCCAGCGCCGTCGCGATCTCCTGGAACCCGGTGTTGCCGGTATAACCATAGACCAGGCTGATGCCATAGAGCAGCATGCCCGACGACAGCGCGCCGAGGACGAAGTACTTCAGGCCCGCCTCGGTCGAGCGCAGGTTCTCGCGGTTGATCGCGCACAAGACATAGATCGCCAGCGACTGAAGCTCGAGGCCGAGATAGAGCCCGATCATGCCGTTGGCGGAGATCATCAGCATCATGCCGAGCGTGCACAGAAGGATCAGCACCGGATATTCGAACTTGTCGAACCGCTCCGCCCTGGCGAAGCGCATCGACATGATCAGCGTCACCGCCGAGCCCACCAGCGCCAGCAGCTTCATGAAGCGGGCAAAGGAATCCTGGATGAAGGCATTGCCGTAGGCGCTGCCCTGCCCGGTGGAGAAGATCAGCCAGGCGCCCGATATCACCAGCACGGCAACGGCAAGGCCGGTCACGGTGTTGGCGGTGTTGGCGCGCGAATAGGCCCCGACCATCAGCAGCGCGAGCGCGCCGATGGCAAGGATCAGCTCGGGCGTCGAGAGCGACAGGCTGGAGAGAAGGTCCGGCGTCATGGTTCGCAAAACCCCTGGGTCAGTTCGCCGCCGCGGTCTGCGCGGCGCCGATGGATGCGGTGACATTGGTGACGAGCGACTTGACCGACTGGGCCGTCGCGTCGAAGACGGGAGCGGGATAGACGCCGAAGAAGATGACCAGCACAACCAGCGGATAGATGATCGCCTTCTCGCGTGTCGACAGGTCGAGCAGGCCCTTGAGGCTGTCCTTGGTCAGCGCGCCGAAGATCACCCGGCGGTAGAGCCAAAGCGCGTAGGCGGCCGACAGGATGACGCCGGTGGCAGCGAAGAACGCCACCCAGGTATTGACCCGGAACACGCCGAGCATGGTCAGGAACTCGCCGACGAAGCCTGACGTGCCCGGCAGGCCGACATTGGCCATGGTGAAGATCAGGAACACGGTGGCGTATTTCGGCATGTTGTTGACCAGGCCGCCATAGGCGGCGATCTCACGCGTGTGCATGCGGTCATAGATGACGCCGACGCACAGGAACAGCGCGCCCGAGACCAGGCCGTGGCTGAGCATCTGGAAGATCGCGCCCTGCACGCCTTCCTGGTTCATGGCGAAGATGCCCATGGTCACGAAGCCCATATGGGCGACCGACGAATAGGCGATCAGCTTCTTCATGTCCTCCTGCATCAGCGCCACCAGCGAGGTGTAGATGATGGCGACGACCGAAAGTGCGAAGACCAGCGGCGCGAACATCTCGGAGGCCAGCGGGAACATCGGCAAGGAGAACCGCAGGAAGCCGTATCCGCCCATCTTCAACAGAATGGCGGCCAGGATCACCGAACCGGCTGTCGGCGCCTCGACATGCGCATCCGGCAGCCAGGTATGCACCGGCCACATCGGCATCTTCACCGCGAAGGAGGCGAAGAAGGCGAGCCACAGCCATGTCTGCATGTTGGCGGGGAAATTGTGCGTCAACAGCGTCGGGATATCGGTCGTGCCGGACTGGTAGAACATCGCCATGATGGCGAGCAGCATCAGCACCGAGCCGGCGAGCGTGTAGAGGAAGAACTTGAAGGAGGCATAGACGCGGCGCTTGCCGCCCCAGACGCCGATGATGATGAACATCGGGATCAGGCCGGCTTCGAAGAAGACGTAGAACAGCACGATGTCGAGCGCGCAGAACACGCCGATCATCAGCGTTTCGAGCAGCAGGAAGGCGATCATGTAGGCCTTGACGCGCTTCTCGATCGCTTCCCACGACGCCAGGATACAGAGCGGCATCAGGAATGTGGTCAGAATGACGAACAGCATCGAAATGCCGTCGACGCCCATATGGTAGGAGATGCCGGAATCGAGCCAGGCGACCTTCTCGACGAACTGGAAGCCGGCTTGCGAATTGTCGAAGCCGGTCCAGATGAACAGCGAGACGATGAAGGTGAACGTCGTCGTCAGCAGCGCGATGGCGCGGATGTTGCGGCGTGCGTTTTCGCTGTCGTCGTTGATGAACAGGATGAGCAGCACACCAACCAACGGCAGGAAGGTGACCAGCGAGAGAATTGGCCAAGCGGTCATCAGAGCATCATCCAGGTGACGAATGCGGCAACGCCGATCAGCATGGCGAAGGCATAGTGATAGAGATAGCCGGTCTGCAACTTGACGACGCGGTTGGTGACATCGACGACGCGTGCCGAAATGCCGTCAGGCCCGAGACCATCGATGACGGTGCCGTCGCCGGTCTTCCACAGGAAGGAACCGAGGCGTTTGGCCGGCCGCACAAAGAGGAAGTCATAGAGCTCGTCGAAATACCATTTGTTGAGCAGGAAGGCATAGAGCCCGCGATGCTGGGCGGCCAGATTGACCGGCATTTCCGGCGAGCGGATGTAGAACTTCCACGCCAGCGCCAGGCCGATCAGCATGGCGATGAACGGCGACAGCTCGACCCATAGCGGCAGTTCGTGAATGTCGTGCAGGATGTGATTGTCCGGCAGTGTGAACAGCGACGCCTTCCAGAATTCGGCATAGCCTTCGCCAATGAAGGCACCGTGGAAGATGATGCCGGCAAACAGCGCGCCCGCCGCCAGCACGAACAGCGGCACCAGCATCACCGGCGGCGATTCATGGACATGGTGCATCACCTCATGGCTCGCCCGCGGCCTGCCGTGGAAGGTCATGAAGATCAGCCGCCAGGAATAGAAGGAGGTGAAGCCGGCGGCGATCACCAGCAGCACGAAGGCGAGGCCCGCCACGGAATTATGCCCGGCAAAGGCCGTCTCGATGATGGCATCCTTGGAGAAGAACCCGGCGGTGCCGATAACGGTGACCGGAATGCCGACGCCGGTCAGCGCCAGGGTGCCGATTACCATCATCCAGTAGGTCGTCGGGATCAGCGTCCTCAGGCCGCCCATCTTGCGCATGTCCTGCTCGTCGGAAACCGCATGGATGACCGAGCCCGAGCCGAGGAACAGCAGCGCCTTGAAGAAGGCATGCGTGAACAGGTGGAAGATCGCCGCACCATAGGCGCCGACGCCGAGCGCCACGAACATGTAGCCAAGTTGCGAGCAGGTCGAATAGGCGATGACGCGCTTGATGTCGTTCTGGACGAGGCCGACGGTCGCCGCGAAGAAGGCGGTGAAGGCGCCGATGAAGGTCACCACCGTCAGCGCCGAATGCGACAGCTCGAACAGCGGCGACAGCCGCGCCAGCATGAACACGCCGGCCGTCACCATGGTGGCGGCATGGATGAGCGCCGAGACCGGCGTCGGGCCTTCCATGGCGTCCGGCAGCCAGGTGTGCAGCGGCACCTGCGCCGACTTGCCCATGGCACCCATGAACAGCAGCAGGCAGACGATCGTCATCGCTGCCTGCTTATCCAGCGCATAACCGAGGAAGGTCAGCACCGCAGCACCTTGCGGGGCGCCTTCAGCCGGGATGAACGTCGCCGCATTGGCGAAGATGGTGCCGAGATTGACCGAGCCGAACAGCACGAACACGCCGAAGATGCCGAGCGCGAAGCCGAAATCGCCGACGCGGTTGACGACGAAGGCCTTGATGGCCGCGGCGTTGGCCGAGGGCTTCTTGTACCAGAAGCCGATCAGCAGGTAGGACGCCAGGCCCACCCCTTCCCAACCGAAGAACATCTGCACGAGGTTGTCGGCCGTCACCAGCATCAGCATGGCGAAGGTGAACAGCGACAGATAGGCAAAGAAACGCGGCCGGTTCGGATCGTGGTGCATGTAGCCGATCGAGTAGATATGGACCAGCGCCGACACGGTGTTGACCACCACCAGCATGACCACCGTCAGAGTGTCGATCCTGAGCGCCCAGGACGCCTCCAGTCCGCCGGACTGGATCCAGCGCAGCACCGGCACGGTGAACACCTCGCCATGGCCGAAGCCGACGGTGAAGAAAGCAACCCACGACAGCACCGCCGCGATCACCAGGAAGCCGGAGGTGATGTATTCGGACGCCTTGGCGCCGAGCGACGTGCCGAACAGGCCGACGATCAGGAAGCCGAGCAGCGGAAGGAAGACGATGGCCTGGTACATGGTGGTTCCGTCAACCCTTCATCATGTTCACGTCTTCGACCGCGATCGAGCCGCGGTTGCGGAAGAAGACGACGAGAATGGCAAGTCCGATGGCGGCCTCCGCCGCCGCGACCGTCAGCACGAACAGCGCGAACACCTGGCCGACGAGGTCGCCGAGAGCCGCCGAAAAGGCGACGAAATTGATATTGACCGCAAGCAGGATCAACTCGACCGACATCAGGATGACGATCACGTTCTTACGGTTCAGGAAGATGCCGAACACGCCGAGCGTGAAAAGGATCGCCGATACGGTCAGATAATGTGCGATGCCGACGACCATCTCAGACTCCTTCGCCCGACTTGACCTTGCGGATTTCCATGCCCGTCGCCGCCGTGCGGGCGACCTGGGCTGCGATCGACTGCCGCTTGACCCCTTCCTTGTGGCGCAGCGTCAAAACGATGGCACCGATCATGGCCACCAGCAGCACGAGGCCCGAGATCTGGAAGTAGTAGAGGTAGTCCGTATAGAGGATGTCGCCGAGCGCTGCCGTATTCGAGCGCGCCGCGAGATCGGGAATCGGCTTCGATACCGTCGAGGCGAGCTGCGGCGCGAAGGTATAGCCGCCGAGCACCACGATCAGTTCCGCCGCCAGGATCAGTCCGACCAGCGCGCCGATCGGCGCATATTGCAGAGCGCCCTCCTTCATCTCGGCGAAGTCGACGTCGAGCATCATGACGACGAACAGGAACAGCACCATGACAGCGCCGACATAGACGACGAGCAGAATCATCGCCAGGAACTCGGCGCCCGTCAGCATGAACAGGCCGGCGGCGTTGAAGAAGGTCAGGATCAGGAACAGCACCGAATGCACGGGGTTGCGCGACGAAATGACCATGAACGCCGACGCCACGGCGACAAAGGCGAAGAGGTAGAAAAAGGCCGCCTCTAGTCCACTCAGCATTGGGGTTCCCCCGGTTCCTGTCCAAACAGGACGTTCGTCCTGTTTGTTGTCTGTGGCTTCGTTCCGCCTCCGGTGCGAAGCCGCGTTGTCCTAGCCCATGTTCCAACCGGGTTGAAAGACCCGGCGCAAAGAAACATGGGCAACTCTGAAGTCCTGAGGGATAACCTTGCCTGAAATGCTTCGGGTCATCCCCGGACAAGGGCCCTCGCCCCTGTCCATGCGATATCAGCGGTACGGTGCGTCCAGCGAGATGTTGCGCGCCAGTTCGCGCTCCCACCGGTCGCCATTCGCCAGCAGCCTATCCTTGTCGTAGTAGAGTTCCTCGCGCGTCTCGGTCGCGAATTCGAAATTCGGCCCCTCGACGATGGCGTCGACCGGGCAGGCTTCCTGGCAGAAGCCGCAATAGATGCACTTCACCATATCGATGTCGTAGCGCACGGTACGGCGCGTGCCGTCGTTGCGGCGCGGGCCGGCCTCGATGGTGATGGCCTGCGCCGGACAGATCGCCTCGCACAATTTGCAGGCTATGCAGCGTTCCTCGCCATTGGGATAACGGCGCAAGGCATGCTCGCCGCGGAAGCGCGGGCTCACCGGCCCTTTCTCGTGCGGATAATTGATCGTCTCCTTCGGCGCGAAGAACTGGCGCATCGACAAGAAGAAGGCGCTGACGAAATCCTTCAGCAGCAGCGATTTGGCGGCCTGGGACAGAGCGGACATCACGCAAACCCCGTGATCTTGAGGAAGGCGGCGGTCAGCACCACCATGAACAACGAGATCGGCAGGAACACCTTCCAGCCAAGCCGCATCAGTTGGTCGTAGCGGTAACGCGGCACGAACGCCTTCACCATGGAGAACATGAAGAACATCAGGCAGATCTTGAGCACGAACCAGATCACCCCCGGCACCCAGGTGAAGGGCGCGAAGTCGAACGGCGGCAGCCAGCCGCCGAGGAACAGGATGGTGGCCAGCGCGCACATCAGCACGACGGCGACATATTCGCCGAGGAAGAACAGCAGGAACGGCGTCGACGAATATTCGACCATGTGGCCGGCGACCAGTTCCGATTCGGCTTCGACGAGGTCGAAAGGCGGGCGATTCGTCTCGGCTAGCGCCGAGATGAAGAAGATGACGAACATCGGCAACAGCGACAGCCAGTGCCAGTCGAGGAAGGTGTTGGGCAGGCCGAGCCTGGTGCCCAGCCCATCCTGCTGCGACAGCACGATGTCGGACAGGTTGAGCGAGCCGACGCAAAGCAGCACGGTGACGATGACGAAGCCGATCGAGACCTCGTAGGACACCATTTGTGCGGCCGAACGCAGCGCCCCGAGGAACGGATATTTCGAATTGGACGCCCAGCCGCCCATGATCACGCCATAAACCTCGAGCGAGGAGATGGCGAAGACATAGAGGATACCGACATTGACGTTGGCGACGGCCCAGCCCTGGCTGACCGGAATGACCGCCCAGGCCGAGATCGCCAGAACCGCCGATACCAATGGCGCCAAAAGGAACACGCCCTTGTTGGCGCCGGACGGGATCACCGGCTCCTTGAAGACGAACTTCAACAGGTCGGCGAAAGCCTGCAGCGTGCCCCAGGGGCCGACGACGTTCGGGCCGCGGCGCAGTTGCACCGCCGCCCAGATCTTGCGGTCTGCATAGAGCAGGTAGGCGACGGCGATGAGAAGCACGACGATCAGTACGACCGACTTCAACACGATGATCAGCGCCGGCAGCACGTAAAAGGAGAAGAAGGTGTCCATGCTTATTCCGCCGCCTGCTTGAAGCCGCTCTTGGCAAGCGCCGAGCATTCCGCCATCACGGCAGAGGCCCGCGCAATCGGGTTGGTCAGGTAGAAGTCCTGCACCGGCGACGTGAACGTGCCCTTGTTCAGCCGTCCGCCAAGCTTCGCCACATTGGCGATATCCTCGGCATTGCCCGCAGCAACCTGGTCGATGCGGGCAAGATGCGGGTACTCGCCGTAGAGTTTAGCGCGCAGCTGCGGCAGTGAATCGAACGGCAACTTCTTGCCCAGTACATCCGACAATGCCCTGATGATGGCCCAATCCTCGCGCGCGTCGCCCGGCGCGAAGCCGGCGCGGTTGGTCTGCTGCACGCGCCCTTCCGTGTTGACGTAAGTGCCCGATTTCTCGGTATAGGCGGCACCCGGCAGGATGACGTTGGCGCGGTGCGCGCCGGCGTCGCCATGGGTGCCCACATAGACGACGAAAGCGCCGCCGGTCTTTGCCATGTCGATCTCGTCGGCGCCGAGCAGGAACAGCACGTCCGTCTCGCCCAGCATGCCGGCGACGTTCCTGCCGCCCTCGCTCGGCACGAAGCCAAGGTCGAGGCCGCCGACGCGTCCAGCCGCATTGTGCAGCACGGCAAAGCCGTTCCAGTCCGCGCGCGCGGCGTTCACGGCCATGGCGAGCTTCGCTGCCTGGCCGAGCACCGCCCCGCCATCGGGGCGTGCCAGCGCGCCCTGGCCGACGATGATGAGCGGATGCGTGGCCTTCTTCAGCACCTGGAAGAACTTGCCATCGCCGTCAGCCAGATCCTTGAGCGATTCCGGTCCTGCGCCCAGCAGTTCGTAGTCATAGCGTGTATCCCCGACATCGCCGATGACGCCGACCGGCAGATTGCCGACCCGCCAGCGCTTGCGGATGCGGGCGTTGAGCACCGAGGCTTCGAAGCGCGGATTGGCGCCGATGATCAACACCGCGTCCGCCTGTTCGATGCCTTCGATGGTGGGGTTGAAAATGTAGCTTGCCCGGCCAAGCGACGGGTCGAGCGCGGCGCCGTCCTGGCGGCAATCCATGTTCTTCGAACCGAGTGCGGCCATCAGGAGCTTCAGCGCGTAGATTTCCTCGACCGCGGCAAGATCGCCTGCTATGGCGCCGATCTTCTCGGGCGTAGTCTTCGACACGGCGTCCTTGATTGCCGCGAAGGCCTCGGCCCAGCTCGCCGGGGCCAGCTTACCGTCCTTGCGCACATAGGGCCGGTCGAGGCGCTGCGTGCGCAGGCCGTCCCAGATGAACCGGGTCTTGTCGGAGATCCATTCCTCGTTCACCGCCTCGTTGACGCGCGGCAGGATGCGCATCACCTCGCGGCCGCGGCTGTCGACGCGGATCGCCGAGCCGACGGCATCCATGACGTCGATGGATTCGGTCTTGGTCAGTTCCCACGGCCGTGCCTGGAAGGCGAAAGGCTTGGAGGTCAGCGCGCCGACGGGGCACAGGTCGATGACATTGCCCTGCAGCTCCGAGGTCATCGCCTGCTCGAGATAGGTGGTGATCTCGGCATCCTCGCCGCGGCCGATCAGGCCGAGTTCGGAAATGCCGGCAACCTCGGTGGTGAAGCGAACGCAGCGCGTGCAGTGGATGCAGCGGTTCATCACCGTCTTGACCAGCGGGCCGATATACTTGTCTTCGACCGCGCGCTTGTTCTCGTGATAGCGCGAGGAATCAACGCCGAAGGCCATCGCCTGGTCCTGCAGGTCGCATTCGCCGCCCTGGTCGCAGATCGGGCAATCCAGCGGATGGTTGATCAGCAGGAATTCCATCACGCCTTCCCTGGCCTTCTTGACCATCGGCGTGTTGGTGAAGATTTCCGGCGCTTCTCCGTTCGGACCGGGACGCAGGTCGCGCACGCCCATGGCGCAGGACGCTTGCGGCTTGGGCGGCCCGCCCTTCACCTCGATCAGGCACATGCGGCAATTGCCGGCGATCGACAACCGCTCGTGGAAGCAGAAGCGCGGCACTTCGGCGCCCGCGTCCTCTGCCGCCTGCAGCAGCGTGTAATGGTCGGGTACAGTGATTTCTTTCCCGTCGACCTTGAGCTTTGCCATCAATTGCCCCCGGCGGTCTTCGCCGTCTCATATGCATGGAACAGGTCGCCGAGGCTGATGCCATTGATCATCATGCCGGCGACCTGCGCGTTTTCTATCTTCACATTGCTCATATTCACATTGGTGAAATGCGCATTCGAAAGGTTTGCGTCTTCCACCTTGGCGTTACTCAGGTTGGCGCGCAGGATCATCGCCACCGACAGGTTCACATTGTGCAACCGCGTGTTGGACATGGTCACGTCATCGAAACTCGAATTCATAAGGATGGCGCTGCGCACATCAAGGACATCGCGCTGGTCGTGAACCTGCATCGCCGCCCCCTATTTCCTGGCCTTGCCGGCAGGCGCGAGCGCGGCCGCCTGGGCAATCCAGTCGTCGCGCACGATACGGCCGTTGAACGACAGGTAGTCGTCGACCCAGGCGATCTCTTCGGGCGACCAGTCGGCGATCTGGCGGAACGTCCATATGCCGAGCCCGTTGAGCACCGTCTCCAGCTTCGGGCCGATGCCCGATATCTTCTTGAGATCCGAAGGCTTCGCCGGTCTCTCAATAGCCTTGGGCTGCCGGAAATCCTCGGGCAGCAGCACATCCGGAAGCTCGTCCGCTGACCGCCCCGCCTGTGCCGCCGGCACCGTGGTGGCGGCCTCCCTGGCGGCAATGTCGGTGACTTCCTGCGCGAAGGACTGCGCCTCCGCAATCAGGGTCTTGGCCGTCGCCCGCGCTCTGGTGGATGAAAGGCTCGCATCCTCGAATTGTTCGACGCGCGCCTCGAAATCCTCGATGAGCGGCTGCATGAGGCGTTGCGACGCCTCGGCTGCGCCCGACAGCGCGCCCAACCAGACGCCGAAAGCGTGGTTGGCGAGCCCAAGCCCCAGGGCCGACATCGCCGCCGCGCCCGCGACAGGGTGCGCCAGAAGGTTGACGGCGCCGGCCATCTCCTTCGGCATCATCCTGGTCAGGTCCTGGTTCATCTTCTCGATCTGGTCCAAATTGGGCATCAACGGGTGGGGTGTCGAATACGGCGCCATAGAATTCTCCTGGTCGTTTCTTCGTTCGCCCCGCCCCGTTCTTCTCGCTCCGGGCTATCGCCCATTCAATGCTTCTCTATTCCGCCGCCACCAACACCGGCTCGGCCCGGTGCGCGTTGCGCGAAAACTCGTCGATGCGCCGCTCCACCTCGCCGCGGAAGTGCCGCATCAGGCCCTGGATCGGCCAAGCGGCCGCGTCGCCCAGCGCGCAGATCGTGTGGCCTTCGACCTGCTTGGTCACGTCGAGCAGCATATCGATCTCGCGCTTCTGCGCCTCGCCGCGCACCAGCCGTTCCATCACCCGCCACATCCAGCCGGTGCCTTCACGGCACGGCGTGCATTGGCCGCAGCTCTCATGCTTGTAGAAGTAGGACAGCCGCGCGATGGCTTTGACGACATCGGTCGACTTGTCCATGACGATGACGGCCGCCGTGCCGAGGCCGGATTTGAGGTCGCGCAGCGCGTCGAAATCCATCGGCGTATCGATGATCTGCTCGGCCGGCACCAGCGGCACCGAGGCGCCGCCAGGAATGACCGCCAGAAGATTGTCCCAGCCGCCACGGATGCCGCCGCAATGCGTCTCGATCAGCTCGCGGAACGGGATCGACATCGCCTCTTCGACGGTGCACGGATTGTTGACGTGGCCGGAGACGCAGAACAGCTTGGTGCCGACGTTGTTGGGCCGGCCGAAGGATGAGAACCAGGCCGCGCCCCGGCGCAGGATCGTCGGCGCCACCGCGATCGATTCGACGTTGTTGACGGTGGTCGGGCAGCCATAAAGGCCGACATTGGCCGGAAATGGTGGCTTCAGCCTGGGCTGGCCCTTCTTTCCCTCGAGGCTTTCGAGCAGCGCCGTCTCCTCGCCGCAGATATAAGCCCCGGCGCCATGGTGCATATAGACGTCGAAATCGTAGCCTGAAGTGTTGCCCTTGCCGATCAGCCTGGCCTCATAGGCCTCGTCGATGGCACGCTGCAGCGCCTCGCGCTCGCGGATGAACTCGCCGCGCACATAGATGTAGGCCGCGACCGCGCCCATGGCGAAGCCGGCGAGCAAGGCGCCTTCGACCAGCGTGTGCGGATCGTTGCGCAGAATGTCGCGGTCCTTGCAGGTACCGGGCTCGGATTCGTCGGCATTGATGACGAGATAACTCGGCCGGCCATCGCTCTGCTTGGGCATGAACGACCATTTCAGGCCGGTCGGGAAACCGGCGCCGCCGCGGCCGCGCAGGCCCGACGCCTTCATCTCGTTGACAATCCACTCGCGCCCCTTGGCGACGATGCCGGGCGTGTTGTCCCAGGCGCCTCGCGCCATTGCGCCGGCCAGCGACTTGTCGAAGAGGCCGTAGATGTTGGTGAAGATGCGGTCTTTGTCCTGAAGCATTGTTCGTCCCTCAGACCGGCTTCTTGCCGAAGACGCGGATATATTCGGCGACGCCGCCCTTGGCGAGCGCCTTGGCCTGCTTGACCCAGTCGTCTCGCTCGATGCGGCCGCGGAAGGAGAGATAGCTGTCCACCCACTCCCGTTCGGCCTTCTTCCAAGACGCAACCTGGGCGAAGGTGAAGATGCCGAGCGAATGCAGGATGCTCTCGGTCCTCGGGCCGACGCCGGAGATCAGCTTGAGATCGTCGACCAGCGCCGGCCTGGCGATGCCGGCCGGCCGGTTCTTGTCTTCCAACGAAGGCTTGGCCGCTTTGGCGGGAAGCTTGGTTTCCGGCGACTTGAACGCGGAAGCCGGCTCAGCCTTGTTCAGGGGGCCGCTGCGCGGCTTCAAAACTTTCTCGACCTCGGGCGCCGCCTTGTTGGCGTTTGTCGCCGAGTGGCGGGGAGCCGCGACGCTCGCCGCTTTTTCCGTTGCCGACGCGACCTTGGCCGGCGACGGCGTTTTCAGCGCCGGGCTGGTTTCAGCCGCATCGGTTTTCGGCTTGCTGGCATTGGACGGCGCGACAGGGGTGGCGGCCGGCGTTGGCACCGGCGCCGCGATGATCGCGTCGGGTGCCGCCTTGGCGGCCTTGGCGGCTTCCCTGGCCTCCCTGTCACGGGTCGACTTCAGGATCGCCTTCTCGCTTTTCAGCGTCGTGAGGCCGGCGGCCGGCTCCGAGCCGGTGCGGCCGTTCTGCGGCCCCGGCGTCACCGAGGCCCCCTTGCCCGCATCGTAGAGATCAATGATTTCGGCCAGCCGTTCCGGCGTCAGGTCTTCGAACGTGTCCTTGAAGATCATGACCATCGGCGCGTTGACGCAGGCGCCGAGGCATTCGACCTCTTCCCACGACAGCGTTCCCTTGTCGTTGGTGTGGAACTGGTCATGGTGGATCTTGGAGCGGCACACGTCCATCAGCGCTTCCGAGCCGCGCAGCATGCAGGGCGTGGTGCCGCAAACCTGGATGTGCGCCCGCGTGCCGACAGGATTCAGCTGGTACTGCGTGTAGAAGGTCGCGACCTCGAGCCCGCGGATGCGCGGCATGCCGAGCATGTCCGAAATCGTCTCGATCGCCGCCTTGGTGACCCAGCCTTCCTGCTCCTGCGCCAGCATCAGCAGTGGAATGATCGCAGACTGTTCCCGGCCCTTCGGGTACTTCTTGATCCATTGCTTGGCCGCGGCCGCGTTCGCCCGGTTGAAGGCGAAGGATGCTGGCTGGACGCTGGCTTCTGCGAGACGACGGACTGACATTTAGCGATCGACCTCACCAAACACGATGTCGAGGGAGCCGAGGACGGCGGTGACGTCGGCCAGCATGTGACCGCGGCACAGGAAATCCATGGCCTGGAGATGCGCGAAACCGGGCGCGCGCAGCTTGCAGCGATAAGGCTTGTTGGTGCCGTCGGAGACCAGATAGACGCCGAACTCGCCCTTGGGCGCCTCGACCGCCGCATAGACCTCGCCGGCCGGCACGCGGTAGCCCTCGGTGTAGAGCTTGAAGTGGTGGATCAGCGCTTCCATCGAGCGCTTCATCGCCTGGCGCTTTGGCGGCACGACCTTGCCGTCGAGGTTCGACACCGGCCCGGCGCTTTCCTTGCCGAGCAGGAGATCGATGCACTGGCGCATGATCTTCGCCGACTGGCGCATCTCTTCCATGCGCACGAGGTAGCGGTCGAAACAGTCGCCGTTCTTGCCGATCGGAATATCGAAATCGAGCTCCGAATAGCATTCATAGGGCTGCGATCTGCGCAGGTCCCAGGCAGCGCCCGAGCCACGCACCATGACGCCGGAAAAGCCCCAGGCCCAGGCGTCGGCCAGCGAAACCGTGCCGATATCGACATTGCGCTGCTTGAAGATGCGATTGCCGGTCAGCAACTGATCGAGGTCGTCGATCGACTTCAGGAACGGATCGATCCACTTGCCGATGTCCTCGAGCAGCTTCTGCGGCAGGTCCTGGTGAACGCCGCCCGGACGGAAATAGGCGGCATGCATGCGCGAACCCGAGGCGCGCTCATAGAACACCATCAGCTTTTCGCGCTCGACGAAGCCCCACAGAGGCGGCGTCAGCGCGCCGACGTCCAGCGCCTGCGTCGTCACATTGAGGATGTGCGACATGATGCGGCCGATCTCGCAGTAGAGCACGCGGATCAGCTGACCGCGCTTCGGCACCTCGATGCCGAGCAGGCGCTCGGCGGCCAGTGCGAAGGCATGCTCCTGGTTCATCGGCGCGCAATAGTCGAGCCGGTCGAGATAAGGCACTGCCTGCAGGTAGGTTTTGTGCTCGATCAGCTTTTCGGTGCCGCGATGCAAGAGCCCGATATGCGGATCGACACGATCGACCACTTCGCCGTCCAACTCCAGAACCAATCTCAAAACACCATGCGCGGCAGGGTGTTGCGGTCCGAAGTTGATGTTAAAATTGCGGACGGAGGTTTCAGCCATTACTGCTTTGCCTTCTCATCCCCTGGCAGCACGTAATCGGTGCCTTCCCACGGGGACAGAAAATCGAAATTGCGGAATTCCTGCTTCAGTTCCACCGGCTCGTAGATGACGCGCTTGGCCTCGTCGTCGTAACGCACCTCGACGAAGCCGGTCAGCGGGAAATCCTTGCGCAGCGGGTGACCGTCGAAACCGTAATCGGTGAGGATGCGCCGCAGATCCGGGTGACCCGAAAACAGCACGCCATAGAGATCGTAGGTCTCGCGCTCGAACCAGTCGGCGCCGGGATAGACGCCGGTGATCGACGGCACCATCGTCTCCTCGTCGGCCTGCACCTTGATGCGGATACGCACGTTCTGCCTCGGCGACAACAGGTGATAGACGACGTCGAAGCGCTTGGCCCGTGACGGATAATCGGCGCCGCAGACATCGATGACCGAGATGAATTGGCAGCGCGGATCGTCGCGCAGGAAAGTCACCACTTCGATCAGATCGCGCGGCTCGACATGGATGGTGAGTTCGCCATAGGCGAACACTGCTTCATTGACGCGGCCAATCAATTTTTCGCCGAGATAGGTCGACAGTTCGCTCAGGGATGCGGCCATGGATTTACCGTTCGATCGTGCCGGTGCGGCGGATCTTCTTCTGGAGCAGAAGAATGCCATAGAGCAGCGCTTCGGCGCTCGGCGGACAGCCGGGCACATAGATGTCGACCGGCACGATGCGGTCGCAGCCGCGCACCACCGAATAGGAATAGTGGTAATAGCCGCCGCCATTGGCGCAGGAGCCCATCGAGATGACGTAGCGCGGCTCCGGCATCTGGTCGTAGACCTTGCGCAGCGCCGGGGCCATCTTGTTGGTCAGCGTGCCGGCAACGATCATGATGTCGGACTGGCGCGGAGACGCGCGAGGAGCAACACCGAACCGCTCCGAATCGTAGCGCGGCATCGAGGTGTGGATCATCTCGACGGCGCAGCAGGCGAGGCCGAAGGTCATGAACATCAGCGAGCCGCTGCGCGCCCAGGTGATCAGCGCCTCGGTCGAGGTGACGAGAAAGCCCTTGTCGGCGAGTTCGTTGTTGATTTCGAGGAAGAACGGATCATCGGACCCAACCGGCCTGCCGGTATTGGGATCGATCAGACCCTTGGGCTTCGGCGCGACGAGCGTGCCGGAACTGTCGCTCAATCCCATTCGAGCGCTCCTTTTTTCCATTCATAGGCAAAGCCGATGGTCAGCACCGCCAAAAACACCATCATCGACCAGAAACCGAGCATGCCGATCTTCGAGAACGACACCGCCCACGGAAACAGGAAGGCCACTTCCAGGTCGAAGATGATGAACAGGATCGACACCAGGTAGAAGCGGATGTCGAACTTCATACGGGCGTCATCGAAGGAGTTGAACCCGCATTCGTAGGCGGAAAGCTTTTCCGGGTCGGGATTGCGGTAGGCCACCAGGAACGGCGCCACGATAAGCGCGACGCCGACAGCCGCCGCCACTGCGATAAACAGGACGATGGGCAGGTACGAACTGAGAAGTGCGTTCATGCTGCGGCTTTCCGTTGGCGCCAATCCATTTTGATTACAGCACCAGACCCCATTGCGGAAGCGTGACAGTTTAACCGCTGAACCGTTTTAAGGGGCCTTTGCTGCAACGCGGCGAGGGTTAGCGCAGCGCTTCCGGCGAAGCAAGTCAAACCTTGTTCAAAACACTGGCCTGGACGGCATAAGGGAAGAAACTGGTCCGATCCGCTCCTGTCTGATTTCCTTCGCTTTTTACTCCACTTTTCTCTCCTGACAGAGTTGCCGCCAAAACCCTGCTAGCATGGCCGGAATCAACTGTCCGAACGACGCTCAACAAGCCATCAGAGTCGCATCCGAATGAAGGAAAAGATCTCGCTTGCCACGGCCCGGCGTATCGCGCTCGCCGCCCAAGGGTTCACTGATCCCCGCCCCGCCGGCACGCCCGACCGACGCCACTTCGCCCGCGTGCTCTCGCGTACCGGCCTGCTGCAGATCGATTCCGTCAGCGCGGTGGTGCGCGCTCACTACATGCCGCTCTATTCGCGCCTTGGTCCCTACCCGTTCGCCTTGCTCGACAACGCCGCCGTCACGCGCAAGCGCACGGTTTTCGAATACTGGGCGCACGAGGCTTCCTTCCTGCCGGTCGAGACCTATCCCCTGATGCGTTGGCGCATGCAGCGCGCGGAGCGTGGCGATGAAATGTATCTGGGTCTCGCCAAATGGGGCCGCGAGCACGCCGCCTATATCGAAGAGATCTACCGCGAGGTCGCGGAGCGCGGCCCGATCGCCGCCTCCGCGCTCGAAGGCCAGAAAGGGTCCGGCGGCTGGTGGGGCTGGAGCCACGCCAAGCATGCCTTCGAATGGCTGTTCTGGGCAGGACGCATCACCACCGCGCACCGCCGTGGCTTCGAACGCTTCTACGATCTGCCCGAGCGCGTGCTGCCGCAGGCGATCCTCGATCTGCCGGTGCCGTCAGCCGAGGACGCGCATCGGGAATTGCTGCGGATATCCGCCCGCGCTCATGGCGTCGCGACAGCAAGCGACCTGCGCGACTATTTCCGCCTGTCGCCGGCCGACATGAAGGGCCGGCTGGAGGAGCTGGTTGAAACAGGCGAGCTGGTGCCGGTGCGTGTCGAGGGCTGGAACAAACCGGCTTACCTCCATAAGGAGGCCCGTATTCCACGAAAAATCGAGGCCCGCGCCTTGCTGGCGCCGTTCGATCCGGTCGTTTTCGAGCGCTCGCGCACGGAGCGGCTGTTCGATTTCCACTACCGCATAGAAATCTACACCCCTGCCGAAAAACGGCAATACGGCTATTACGTCCTGCCGTTCCTGCTCGGCGACAGGATCGTGGCGCGCGTCGACCTCAAGGCCGACCGGCCGGCCAGCGTGCTACGCGTCCACGCGGCCTATGCCGAGCCCGGCGCGCCGCCTGAAACCGCCGCGCAACTCTTCCAGGAATTGACGCAGATGCAGGGCTGGCTCGGCCTCGAACGGATCGAGGTTACGCCCGCCGGCGACCTTGGGCAGCCGCTCGCCGACATTGCCGTGTCGTAGACGCGCGTTGACACCGCCGCCTGCAAGAGCCTAAATCCATTCCAGACGGTCTCCTCTCGGCAAAGGGAGGAGCCAAGAGGGAATGCGGTGCGAAATCTCGATTTCAAATCCGCGGCTGTCCCCGCAACTGTAAGCGACGAGCCAAGGCCGAAAACCACTGGGACGGTCCCGGGAAGGCGGCACGAAGGCGATGACCCGCGAGCCAGGAGACCTGCCGTCTGAGACATAAGAATCCGATCGCCCGGCGGGTTTTCCGGGCAAGGAGCCCGATTTGGAACGTGACAGCAGTTTCCCGGCTGAAACAGCGGACATTTTGTCTGGCGATAGCGACTTGTCTGGCGATAGCGACGCCTTGGCCGGCGTCACTGTCATCATCTGCGCTTCCTGCCGCGACGAGACCGGTTCCGATGCCCATCCCCGCGCCGGCGAAGTTTTGGCTCAAGATACGCGCCAAGCCGCAACGGCCGACAATGTCCGTGTCCGCACCGTCGAATGCCTCGGCAACTGCAAGCGCCGTCTCAGTGCCGCGATTCTTCGCGACGGCTGCTGGAGTTATGTCTTCGGCGACCTGAACATCGCCAGCGGCGCCGATCTCGTCACCGGCGCGAAACTCTTCGCCGCTTCGACCAACGGCCTCATTCCGTGGCGTGGTCGCCCGGATTCCCTCAAGCGCGGCCTCGTCGCCCGCATTCCTCCCCTCGACATGCTGAAGGACTGATCATGACCGCCGCAGTTTCCGCCGCCACTCTCTCCCGCGTCCCCTGTACCGTGGTCACCGGCTTCCTGGGTGCCGGCAAGACCACGCTGGTCCGCCATCTCCTGGAGAACGCGGGCGGCAAGCGGATCGCCATCATCGTCAACGAATTCGGCGACATCGGAATCGACGGCGAGATCCTCAAGGGCTGCGGCATCGACACCTGCCCGGAGGAAAACATCGTCGAACTGGCCAATGGCTGCATCTGCTGCACCGTCGCCGACGATTTCGTCCCGGCGCTCGACCAGATCCTGTCGCTGACGCCGAAGGTCGACCACATCCTGATCGAGACCTCAGGCTTGGCTCTGCCCAAGCCGCTGGTCCAGGCCTTCCAGTGGCCGACAGTGAAGAGCCGGGTGACAGTCGACGGCGTAATCGCCGTGGTCGACGGTCCGGCATTGGCCGAGGGGCGCGTCGCCAACGACATGGACGCCCTGCAGGCGCAACGCGCGCAGGACCAGACACTGGACCACGACGACCCCGTCGAGGAGGTGTTCGAGGACCAGATCGCCTGCGCCGACCTCATCATCCTGTCGAAGAGCGACCTGATGGATGCCGCAGGTTCGGCTCGCGCCAACGCCATCATTGGCGAACACTCCGCCCGCGCCGTGAAGGTCGTGCCGACGGCTCATGGCAAGGTCGATCCGTCCGTGCTGCTCGGGCTAGGCCTCGCCGTCGAGGACGACATCGAGAACCGCAAGTCCCATCATGACGGCGCCTTCGACCACGAGCACGACGACTTCGATACGTTCATCGTCGACATCCCCTCGATCGCCAACCCGGACGACCTGGCAAAGCGCGTCGCGACCGCCGCCGAACAGGAGAACGTGCTGCGGGTGAAAGGCTTCGTCGAGGTCGGCGGCAAGCCGATGCGGCTGTTGCTGCAGGCGGTCGGTCCGCGCGTCAATCATTATTATGACCGCGCCTGGACGGCTGACGACGACCGCCGCTCGCGCCTGGTCGTCATCGGCCTCAAGGGGCTGAACCGCCCGGCGATCGAGCATATCCTCGCCGGCTGAGGCAACACCGACCGCGATGCACATCCTCACCACCACATCCGCCTCGCTCGACGATCTCGCCGAGCCGGTCGATCTGCGGCAGACGCCGGCGGAAATGGTGGCGCTGTCCTTCACGGACAGCGACCTGGCCGGACTGGCAGCGGCCTGGAAAGGCGACGCCGATCGGCTGCCCACGATGCGGCTGGCCGCGCTGCGCGACCTGCGCCACCCCATGTCCGTCGACCTCTGGATCGACAGCGTCGCCCGTCACGCCAAAGTCATTCTGGTGCGTATTCTCGGCGGTTACGAGTGGTGGCGCTACGGCTGCGACCAGTTGGCCGTGGTTGCCCGTGAGCGCGGCATAAAGCTGGCACTACTTCCCGGTGAAAGCCACGACGAGGATATCAGGCTGATCGAAGCCTCGACGCTGCCGCGCGAGGAACTGGACGGGCTGCTCAATTATTTCCGCCAGGGCGGCCCGGCCAATATGAGCGCGCTGGTGCGCAGGCTGGCGCGGTTGGCGGGGTCTGATGGCGAGATTGCCGAGCCGGTAAGCGTGCCGAAAGCCGGGTTTTATGAGCCGGGGCGCGGAGTCGTGGAGAAGCCGGACTTATCGAATGTTGACGATCCTTCACACCCCCCTCTGTCCGGCAGGACATCTCCTCCGCAAGGGGGGAGATCGGCTGTCATCAAGGCCGGCTCCTCTTTTGTTGCGTCAGAAAAGGATGTGTTTGCACCATCTGAAAGGGGCAAGAGCGTCGATGACGGGGCAATCTCCCCCCTTGCGGGGGAGATGTCCGGCAGGACAGAGGGGGGTGTGATGGGACTCGACGTTGACAACATCAATGCTCGCACCATTCCCGTCCTCTTCTACCGCTCGATGCTGCTCGCCGCCGATGTCGCGCCGATCGACGCGCTTTTCGAGGCGCTACGGCAGCGCGGCATGCTGCCGGTGCCGATCTTTGTCTCCAGCCTGAAAGACCCGGAATCTCTGGCTTTTGTTGAAACCGCGATTGCCCAGCCCAAGCCCGCCGCCATCATCACCGCGACCGCTTTCGCGTCCGGCGCCGAACCCGGCGTCGAAACCCTGTTCGACCGCGCCGGCGTTCCCGTCTTCCAGGTCATCGTCGCCACCACCCGCCGCGACGTATGGGAGAAGAACCAGCGCGGGCTGGCCCCCGCCGACCTCGCCATGCATGTCGTTCTGCCCGAACTGGACGGCCGCATCCTCGCCGGCGCCGTTTCGTTCAAGGGCGAAAGCGAGACCGACCCGGCGCTCGGCCACCGCGCCTTTGCCAACCGGCCGGAGCCCGATCGCGTCGAACAGGTGGCGGACCGGGTCGCGGCCTTCATCAGGCTTCGGGAAACGCCGCGCGCCGAGCGCAAGGTCGCCATTCTGATCCCCGATTACCCGAGCGCTCCCGGCCGCACCGGCTATGCGGTCGGGTTGGATGTGCCATCCAGCGTGCTGGCGATGCTGCACGACCTCCAGGAACAGGGCTATGTAGTTGAGGGAATTCCCCAAACGTCGCGTGCGTTGCTGGATGCGCTGGAGCGCAGCAAGGCTGGGTTGGAGTTGGATGAGTACCTTGCCTTCTCAACGGAATTGCCGGGCGCAGCAATTGCTGCCGTAGAAGCAGCTTGGGGCAAAGCCGAAGGCGAGACAGGTTTGCGCGAGGCACCCCCCTCTGTCCTGCCGGACATCTTCCCCGCAAGGGGGGAGATTACGCCGTCATCACTGTCTTCGCCAATCTCCAACGTTGCAAGAGTAGCTCCAGCGTCGAAACTGCCAATCTCCCCCCTTGCGGGGGAGATGTCCGGCAGGACAGAGGGGGGTGTTCAAGCGCTGCCCGCCGCCAAATTCCCCTTCCGCGCCGCGACCTTCGGCAACATCACCGTGGCGCTGGCTCCAGACCGCGGCCGCTCGGCCGACCGCCGCGCCGACTATCACGACCCGACGCTGCCGCCGCGCCATGCGTTGCTCGCCTTCGGCCTGTGGCTGCGCAAATTGCTCGGCGTCCATGCGCTCATCCATGTTGGCGCGCATGGCACGCTGGAATGGCTGCCGGGCAAGACGGTTGCGCTTTCGCAAAGCTGCTTCCCCGAGATCGTCACCGGTCCCCTGCCCGTCATCTATCCCTTTATCGTCTCCAATCCCGGCGAGGCGGCGCAGGCGAAGCGGCGGATCGCCGCCGTCACGCTCGGCCATCTGCCGCCGCCGCTGACCGGCGCCGGATTGGACGAGAACCAGCACAGGCTCGAACGGCTGGTCGATGAATACGCCCAGGCTGACGGTCTCGACCGCCGCCGCCGCGACCGTCTGGCCAGTCTGATCGTCGAAACCGCGCAGACCACGGGCCTCGCCGCGGAGGCCGGCGTTGCCCGCACCGACGCGCCGGACGAGGCCCTGCGCCGCATCGATGCCTGGCTCTGCGACCTCAAGGATTTCGCCATCAAGGACGGGCTGCATGTCTATGGCCGTGCGCCCGAGAACGAACCCGACGCCATGCGCCGGCAAAGCGCCGGAACCGAAAAAGCCGCCCTTCTTGCCGCGCTCGACGGCCGTCATGTCACGGCGGGCCCGTCCGGCGCGCCCGCGCGCGGCCGTTCCGACGTTCTGCCCACCGGCCGCAACCTGTTCACGTCGGACCCGCGCGCCATGCCGACGCCGACGGCTTACGACATCGGCAAGGCTGCTGCCGAGGAAGTGGTGCGCACCTATATGCAATCGCATGGCGACTGGCCGCGCTCGCTGATCATCGACCTTTGGGGTTCGGCGTCTTTGCGCACCGGCGGCGAGGAGATCGCGCAGGGGCTTTCGCTGATGGGCTGCCGCCCGCAATGGGATGCCGCCACAGGTCGCGTCACCGGCATCGAGGTGTTGGCACCGGCAGCGCTTGGCCGCCCGCGCGTCGACGTCACCTGGCGCATATCGGGCCTGTTCCGCGACATGTTCCCGACCCAGATCGCGCTGATCGATGCCGCTGCCAACGCCGTTGCCGCGCGCGACGAGGACGATTCGGAAAATCCGCTCGCCGCAAGGACCCGCGCCGAGGGCAAGATCAGCCCGCGCATCTTTGGCACCTCGCCTGGCACTTACGGCGCTGGCGTCGAGGAAATCCTGTCGAGCGGCGACTGGGCGGCGCGCGAGGAAATCGGCCGCGCCTATCTCGATGCCACGTCGCATTCCTATGGCGGCGCCGGCGGTGAGGGGATCGCCGCGCCCGGCGCATTCGAGAACCGCATCGCCGAAGCCGATCTTCTCGTCCACACCGGCGACGATCCCGGCCGCGACATCCTCGAAGGCTCGGCCGATGTCGCTTTCATCGGCGGCTTCTCGGCCGCCCTTGCAGCGCTTGGCAGGAATGCCGACGTCATCGTGCTCGACACGACCGATCCGCAGAGGCCGAAGCCGCGTTCACTTAGTGAGGCCGTGACGCGCGTCGTGCGCGCCCGCGCCGTCAACGCCCGCTTCATAGCGGGCCAGATGCGCCACGGCCCGCGCGGCGCCTCGGAATTCGCCGAAACGGTCGACCGGCTGGTTGGCTTCGCCGAAACCACGCAGGCCATACCGGGCGCGCTTATAGAGGCCGTACACGATGCCTATCTCGGCGATGCGGACGTCCGCGCCTTCATCCTGCGCGAAAACCCGGCCGCCGCGAAAGCCATTGCCGAACGCCTCCTGTCGGCGCGACGGCGGGGCCTCTGGCATCCCTTGCGCAATTCGATCGACGACGACCTCGCGGCACTGATTGCCGAGGCACGGGAGTTGGCGGCATGAACGCCTACTCCCGACGCGGCGCCTGCCCGGCCCTTTCGGCGCCGATGCAGACCGGCGACGGCCTGCTGGTGCGGCTCAACCCGGTCGCCGGAGGCCCATCTTCTGGCGGATTGTCGCCGAAGCTTCTGATCGGGCTGGCAGAATCCGCCCTGAGGCACGGCAACGGCATCATGGAAGTGACAGCGCGCGGCAGCTTGCAAATACGCGGACTGACCACGCAAAGTGCCACCCTGCTGGCGGAGGAAGTCGACGCGCTGGGCATTGTGGTCCGCACTGGCGTATCAGTGGAGACCGGACCACTGGCCGGCATCGATCCGCAGGAGATCGTCGACCCCCGGCCGCTGGCTGATCGGATCAGGGAAGCGGTCGAGGACGCCGGGCTGTCGCAGCGGCTCGGGCCGAAGGTTTCGGTCGTTGTCGACGGTGGCGGGCAACTGGCGATGGACGCTGTGACGGCCGACATGCGGCTGAAGGCGGTGAGCACCGAGGCGGGAATCCGCTGGCGGGTGTCGGTTGCCGGTGACGGGCGGAATGCGAAAGTGTTGGCAAAGGTCAACGCGCATGCCGCTAGAGACATAGCCGTCGCAGCGCTTAGGATGGTGGCTGAAAAAGGCCGCGAAGCGCACACACGGGATTTATCGGAGAGGCAAATAGCGTCTCTCGCAAGTTGGCATTCTACGGCGCCCCCCTCTGTCCTGCCGGACATCTCCCCCACAAGGGGGGAGATTGCTCATTCACGCTCGCCTTTGCCAATTTCCTGGGATGCAGAAGGAGAGCCGGCGCCCGAACCGCCAATCTCCCCCCTTGTGGGGGAGATGTCCGGCAGGACAGAGGGGGGCGCCGTAGAGCACCCTCGCTCGCCGATTGGCGTTTTCGACTTGAACACTGGCCGCGCCCTCGGCATCGGTCTCCCCTACGGCAGCATGCCCACCGAAAGGCTCATCGCCCTCGCTCAAAGCGCCGTCACTCTCGGCACGTCAGAAATCCGCCTCGCCCCGGGCCGCGCCCTGCTCTTCCTCGGCCAGCCACCAGCCGCCAATCCTTCCCTCCAGCAAACAGCCGCCACCCTCGGCTTCGTCACCTCCCCCACCGACCCGCGCACGCGCATCGCTGCTTGTCCCGGCGCGCCGGCTTGCGCCTCGGGTCGCATCGCCACGCGCGACATCGCCGAGGCGATTGCCACCGAAAACGCCGATAGTCTCGACTTCACCTTGCATGTTTCGGGCTGCGCCAAGGGCTGCGCGCATCCCGGCCCAGCGGCGCTGACCGTGGTCGGCGGCGAAAATGGAGCCGGACTTGTCGTGAACGCGACGGCAAAGGCCCTTCCTGCCGGTTACAGGCCGGGCTATGACGCCGCGCGCGGCATCGTCCGCGTCGCGGCGGTAATCCGCAGCGCACGCTATCAGGGCGAGACCGCCGCCGCCTGCCTGACAAGGCTGGGGCCGGCCGGCATCGCAGAGGCTTATCGACAGGAATGACAATGGTCGCCTACGACTACATCCACGACGGCACGGCGATCTACGAACGCTCCTTTGCCATCATCCGCGCCGAGGCTGATCTCGCGCGCTTTTCCGAAGCAGAGGCCGATGTCGCGGTCCGCATGATCCACGCCTGCGGCCAAGTGGAAGCCGCCAAGGATTTTGTCTTCTCCAGCGATTTCGTTGCCGCCGCACGGGCCGCGCTTGCCGCCGGCGCGCCGATCTTCTGCGACGCCGAAATGGTCTCGCACGGCGTCACCCGCGCCCGCCTGCCTGCCGGCAACGAGGTGATCTGCACCTTGCGCGACCCGCGCACGCATGAAATCGCCAGGACGATCGGCAACACACGTTCTGCCGCCGCGATCGACCTGTGGGGCGAGCGCATCGCCGGTTCGGTGGTGGCCATCGGCAATGCGCCGACCGCACTCTTCTATCTTCTGGAGAAGCTGCGCGACGGTGCGCCGAAACCGGCCGCCATCATCGGCATGCCGGTGGGCTTCGTCGGTGCCGCCGAATCGAAGGACGCGCTGGCGCAGAATTCCTACGGCGTACCCTATGCAATCGTGCGCGGCAGGCTTGGCGGCAGCGCCATGACCGCGGCAGCCCTCAATTCTCTCGCGAGGCCCGGCCTGTGAACGCGCTCCCCAAAACCGGCTCGAGGGGCCGCCTGGTCGGCGTCGGTACCGGTCCCGGCGACCCGGAACTGTTGACGCTGAAGGCCGCGCGTGCGCTGGCCGAGGCCGATGTGGTGGCGTATTTCGCCAAGCGCGGCAACAACAGCAATGCGCGCGCCATCGTCGAGACGCGCTTCCGGCCCGACATGCTGGAGCTGCCGTTGCTCTATCCCGTGACCACGGAGATCGACAAGGATCACGACGATTACCGCGCGCAGATATCGGCCTTCTACGAGGAGTCCGCCGAGACCGTTGCCGGTCATCTGGATGCCGGTAGGATGGTCGCCGTGCTGTCGGAAGGCGATCCGCTCTTCTATGGCTCCTACATGCATCTGCATGTGCGCCTCGCCCATCGTTTTCCGACCGAGGTCATTCCCGGCGTTACCGCCATGTCGGGCTGCTGGTCGGCGACCGGCCTGCCGATCGTTCAGGGCGACGACGTGCTGACCGTGCTGCCGGGCACGATGAGCGAGTTCGAACTGACCCGGCGCCTCGCCGACACCGATGCCGCCGTCATCATGAAGGTCGGCCGCAACCTGCCCAAAATCCGGCGGGCGCTGGAGGCCACCGGCAAGCTGACACGCGCCATCTATGTCGAGCGCGGCACCATGCCGGGCAGCGTCTCGATGCGGCTCACCGACAAGCCGGACGACAAGGCGCCCTATTTCGCCATTGTGCTCGTCGCCGGCTGGTCCGGACGCCCTGTCGCGTCGGCGGGTGGCGCATGAGCGGCCGCCTCACTGTCATCGGGCTCGGACCTGGCAACGCCGATCAGGTGACGCCGCAGGCGAGCCACGCCGTCGCCGAGGCAAGCTTCTTCTACGGCTACAAGCCCTATCTCGACCGGCTGGAATTGCGCCCGGACCAGACCCGCATCGCCTCCGACAATCGCGAAGAGCTTGCCCGCTCCAACGAGGCGCTGGCGAAGGCGGCCGAAGGTCACAATGTCGCCGTCGTCTCCGGGGGCGATCCAGGCGTCTTCGCCATGGCGGCGGCCGTCTGCGAGGCGATCGAAGCCGGCCCCTCCGAATGGCGCGCCATCGACCTCGCAATCGTGCCTGGCGTCACCGCCATGCTCGCTGTCGCTGCCCGCATCGGGGCACCGCTCGGCCATGATTTCTGCGCCATCTCGCTGTCCGACAATCTGAAGCCATGGGACTTGGTCGAACTGCGCCTGCTGGCGGCCGCCGGCGCCGGCTTCGTCATCGCGCTTTACAATCCCATCAGCAAGGCGCGCCCCTGGCAGCTTGGCCGCGCCTTCGAATGTCTGAAGGCCATTCTGCCGGGCACCACGCCCGTTATATTCGGCCGTGCCGCAGGCCGGCCCGATGAGCGCATCGAGGTGTTCCTGCTGGCGGATGCCGATGCCGACAAGGCGGACATGGCAACCTGCATCATCATCGGTTCGCCGGAAACCCGGATCATCAGGCGCGGTAACAGGCCGGCGCTGGTCTACACGCCGCGCTCTGCGGCAGGCTCGACAAGATGATCGACCATGTCGGCAAGCTGATCGACGGTCGCAGCCGAAGGGATCTCCGGCAGCACAGGCCTGCGCACCATGACGACGTCGAGGCCAAGCGCCCGCGCCGCGGCGATCTTGCCATAAGTCGCCGCGCCGCCGCTGTCCTTGGATACAACGATGTCGATACCGTGCCGCTGGAGCAGCGTGCGTTCCTCCGCCTCGCGAAACGGCCCGCGCGCCAGGAGATAGGTGGCATCGGGCACTGCCAGCTTCGGCTCGACCGGATCGACGCTGCGGATGAGATAGTGGTGCTGGGGCGCGGCTTCGAAAGCCGCGACCTCCTGCCGGCCGAGAGCCAGGAATACACGGCGCGGCGCCGGTCCAAGCGCCTGCACGGCATCGCCTGTCGTATCGACCTGCGTCCAGCGATCGCCCTCGACAGGCTCCCAGCCGGGACGGCGCAGAGCGACGATCGGCACCCCGGCCATGCGCGCGGCCTGCGCCGCATTGGCGGAAATTCGCGCCGCGTAGGGATGCGTGGCGTCGATCAGCAGCTCGATGCTTGTCTCCTTGAGATAGGCGGCCAGACCATCGGCGCCACCAAACCCTCCACTGCGTACCGGCAGGCCCTGCGTCACCGGGCTTTCGGTGCGGCCCGCCAGCGACAGCATCACCGAGCGACCGGCTGCCAGTTTTCCAGCCAGTTGCCGGGCTTCGGTGGTTCCGCCGAGGATCAGAATGCGGTAGGTCATCATGCCTGCTAAGAGTCTACGCGGCGCCAACCAAAAATGGCTCACCATCGTCGGCATAGGCGAGGACGGTGTAGCCGGTCTCGGCGACGAGGCCAAGCAGCGGATCGCCGACGCTGAAATCATCTTTGGCGGCAAGCGGCATCTGGCGCTCGTCTCATCATTCGCCAAGGGCGATCCGCGCCCATGGCCGGTTCCCTTCGATGCCGAGATGCACGACGTGCTGTCGCTCGCCGGCAAGCGCGTCTGCGTCCTTGCTTCCGGCGATCCCTTTTTCCACGGCGTCGGCGTCACCCTCGCCCGGAAGGTCATGCCGCGGGAGATGCATGTCATTCCCGCGCCCTCGGCCATTTCGCTGGCGGCCGCTCGCCTTGGCTGGGCGCTGCAGGACATCGAAACCGTCTCGCTGCATGGCCGCCCCATCGACCTGATCCGGCCATTGTTGCAGCCCAACGCGCGTATCTTGGCGCTGACATCCGACGGCGATGCACCGGCGGCAATCGCCCGCCTGCTCACCGAGCTTGATTTCGGCGCCTCGCGGTTGACGATCCTGGAGGCATTGGGCGGGCCGAACGAGAACCTGCGCACGGCCCGGGCCGATACCTTCAACCTCGAAACCATCAATCCGCTCAATGTGCTGGCGCTCGAAATTCAATCTGGTCCGGATGCGCGTATCCTGCCTTTGACATCAGGCCTCGCCGATCATCTGTTCGACCATGACGGCCAGATCACCAAGCATGAGATCCGCGCCATCACGCTGTCGGCGCTGGCGCCGAGGCGCGGCGAACTGCTGTGGGATATTGGCGCCGGCTCCGGTTCCATCGGCATCGAATGGATGCTCACCCACCGTTCGATGCGCGCTGTTGCCATCGAAGCCGACCCGATCCGCGCCGCCCGCATCGGCCACAACGCTGCTGCCTGTGGCGTTCCCGGCCTCATCGTGGTCGAAGGCAGCGCACCCAAGGCGCTTGCAAGGCTCGAGACGCCAGACGCGATTTTCATTGGCGGCGGCGGCAGCGACGCCGGCGTGCTGGCCGCCGCCATCAAGGCGCTGCGCACCGGCGGCCGCCTTGTCGCCAATGCGGTGACGCTGGAAATGGAGACGCTGCTTCTTGCCCGTCATACCGAACTCGGGGGCGATCTCACCCGCATCGCCATATCCCGCGCCGCACCTGTCGGTTCGATGCAGGCCTGGCGGCCGGCGATGCCGGTTACCCAATGGAGTTGGATCAAGCCATGATGGTCGCGGGCATCGGCAGCCGAAAGGGTGTAAGCGTCGAGGACGTGCTTGCCGCGATAGAAACCGCGCTCGAAGCGCACGGGCTGGCGATGACGGCGCTCTCGTCGCTCGCCACCGCCATGCTCAAGAAAGATGAACAGGCGATCGCTGCCGCAGGTCGCACACTCAACCTTCCCGTCATCGTTGTCGATGAGGCAGCGCTTAAAGCAGCGTCGACGAAGGCGCTCAGCAACTCCAGCCTCTCGCAGGATCTGGCCGGCACACCGTCGGTTTCCGAAGCATCGGCGCTGGCCGTCGCCGGCGAAGGCGCCAGGCTGCTGGGACCACGCATCGTGCTCGGCCCGGTCACCTGCGCCATCGCCATCAGCGGAGACGCGGCATGACCGTGCATTTCATCGGCGCCGGTCCGGGCGCCGCCGACCTCATTACCCTGCGCGGCGCGCGGCTGCTGGCAAGCTGCCCGGTCTGCCTCCATGCCGGCTCGATCGTGGCGCCCGTATTGCTGCAGCATTGCGCCCCGGGAACGAAGCTGATCGACACCGCGCCGATGTCGCTCGAGGAGATCGAGGCCGAATATCTGGCCGCCCACAAGGCCGGCCATGATGTCGCGCGGCTGCATTCCGGTGACCTGTCGGTATGGAGCGCGGTTGCCGAACAGATCCGCCGGCTGGAAAGGCACGGCATTCCCTACACGCTGACGCCGGGCGTTCCCTCTTTCGCTGCCGCGGCGGCTGCTCTGCGGCGCGAGCTGACCATTCCCGAAGTCGCCCAGAGCCTCGTGCTGACCCGCGTCTCCGGCCGCGCTTCAAAAATGCCGCCTGGCGAAACGCTGGCCGGCTTCGGCCGCACCGGCGCCACGCTTGCCATTCATCTTGCCATCCACGCCGTCGATCGCATCGTCGCCGAGCTGACGCCGCTCTATGGCCGCGATTGCCCGGTGGCGGTCGTCTTCCGTGCCTCCTGGCCGGACGAGCGCGTACTGACCGGCACGCTGGAAACCATCGAGGCGCAACTGGCCGCCGACCCGATGGAGCGTACGGCCATCATTTTCGTCGGCCGCTCTCTGGCAGCGGAAGGCTTTGGCGAGAGTTCATTGTACGACGCCCACTACCAAAGGCGTTTTCGCGGACGGGACGGATTGTGAGCGACAGCACCAAGATTAAGGGCGAGAACGCCGCGCTCCAACAGGCGCTTGCCCGGCTGAACTTCAAGCCGCGGACGCTTGAGCCTGGCCATGTATGGCTCGCCGGCGCCGGCCCCGGTGATCCCGGTTGCCTGACGCTGGAAGTGCTGGCGGCACTGAGTGACGCGGATGCGCTGGTCTATGACGCGCTGGTCTCCTCGGACGTCGTCGCGGTTGCCGAAAACGCCGAGCTTTTCTTCGCCGGCAAGCGCGGCGGAAAACCCTCGATGAAACAGGACGACATAACCGCCCTTCTGGTCCGGCTGGCGCGCCAGGGCCGCCGCGTCGTCAGGCTGAAGGGCGGCGATCCCTATATTTTCGGCCGTGGCGGCGAAGAGGCGCTGGCCCTGGCGCGGGAAAACATCCCGTTCCGCGTCCTGCCCGGCCTCACCTCGGGCCTCAGCGCGCTGGCCGCCACCGGCATCCCCGCCACCATGCGCGGCATCAACAAGGCGGTGATCCTGGCGACCGGGCATGCCGCCGGCACCGATGACGATCTCGACTGGGCCGCGATCGCGCGCACCGGCCAGCCAGTGGTTGTCTACATGGGCATGGCCAATTTGCCTGTGATATCGGCCGCATTGCTCGACGGCGGGTTGGCGCCATCGACTCCGGCGGCGGTGATCGTCGCCGCGACGACGCCGCAGGAACGCATCGTCGTCGCCACGCTGGCCACCATCGCCGAGGAAGCCGCCGCCGCCGGCCTGTCCGCGCCGGCGCTGATCGTGGTCGGCGGCATCGTCGCCATGCGCGCGGCGCTGGCGGGTGCGTCGTGAGCGCCCGCGCGATCATCATCGGCGCGCCGCGCTCCGGCTCGGGCAAGACCAGCGTCACCATCGGTATTTTACGCGCACTCACCCGGCGCGGCCTGAAAGTACGCGGCGCCAAGTCCGGCCCCGATTACATCGATCCCGGCTTCCACACCGCCGCCACCGGCCTGTCCGGCGTCAATCTTGACAGCTGGGCGATGTCGCCGTCGCTGCTCAACGCACTGGCCGTAAATGCCGCCGACGACGCCGATTTTGTCATCCTCGAAAGCGCCATGGGCCTGTTCGACGGCATTCCGGCCGCGCCGGGCCGCAGCGGTTCGGCGGCCGATCTCGCGCGGCTCTACGGCCTGCCGGTGCTGCTGGTGCTGGACGTTTCCGGCCAGTCGACCACGGCGGCGGCCGTCGCCAAGGGGTTCGCCACCTATGATCCGGAGGTTCGCATGGCGGGCATCGTGCTCAACCGGCTGGGCAGCGAGCGCCACCGCCGGCTGTCCGGCGACGCCATCGAGGCGATCGGCCTGCCGGTCGTCGGCGCCATCCTGCGCGATCCCACGCTCAACTTGCCCGAGCGCCATCTCGGCCTCGTCCAGGCCGGTGAATATGATGACCTGATGGCGCATCTCGACCGGTTGGCCGACATGGCGGAAAAGTCGCTCGACCTCGACGCCGTCATGGCGCTGGCAACACCTCTCGCCCCGGAGCCCGGCAGCTTCGACGATGCGCTGCAGCCGCCCGGCCAGCGCATCGCACTTGCCGAGGATGCCGCCTTCACCTTTCTCTATCCGCACGTCGCGGCCTACTGGCGCAAGGCCGGCGCGGAGATCGTTCCGTTCTCGCCGCTCGCGGACGAGGCGCCTGACGACAGCTGCGACGTCTGCTGGCTGCCTGGCGGCTATCCCGAGCTTCACGCCGGCCGTCTCGCCGCCGCTGCGAATTTTCGGAAAGGAACGGCAAGGTTCGCCGGGACGAAGCCCATCCATGGTGAGTGCGGTGGCTTCATGGTGCTTGGCGAAGCTCTGGAAGATGCATCTGGCGAAACGCACAAAATGCTCGGCCTGCTCAGCCATTCAACCAGCTTCGCCAAGCGCAAGATGAACCTCGGCTATCGCGAAGCGCGGCTGCGCGCCGACTGTCCGCTCGGCCCGCGGGGCGCGCTGATCCGCGGGCACGAATTCCATTATGCGCAGATGACGGCGGCCGGCGATGACGAGCCCCTGGCCGACCTCGCCGACGGGCAAGGCAATCCGATCGGCGCCTCGGGCTACCGGCGCGGCCAAGTCAGCGGCACCTTCTTCCATGCCATCGCAAGGGGCTGAGGCATGAAGTTCCCGAAGGTCACCCTTTCGCCCCGGCAAATCCCCAGCGATGTTGCCCTCTGCCTGGTCTTCTTCACCAGGCTGCCCTTGCCCGTCATCGACTTTCGCGGCCGCAGCCTTGCCGCCGCGATCTGGGCCGCCCCGGTCGCCGGCCTCGTCGTCGGCCTGATCGGCGCCATCGTCTTTGCCACGGCGGAACGGTTTGGCCTTGCCATCGGGTCGGCGGCAGCCCTTGCCCTGGTTGCAACCGCGGTCACCACCGGCTGCCTGCACGAGGACGGGCTGTCCGATGTCGCCGACGGTTTTGGCGGCGGCAACACGCGCGGTCGAAAGCTGGAGATCATGCGCGACAGCCGAATCGGCGCCTACGGCGCCATGGCGCTGGCGCTGTCGCTGCTCATCCGCTGGAGCGCGCTGTCGGAATTCGTCGATCCCACACAAGCTCTCTTCGCGCTCCTGGCCGCCCATGCGGCCTCGCGCGGCGTATTCGGCACCTTCATGCATCTCTTGCCCCCGGCGCGCGACGATGGCCTCTCGGCCGGCGCCGGCACCGTCTCGCGGGAAATTGCCCTCGCCGGCGCCGTGCTCGGCGCCATCCCGCTCCTCCTGCTCGGGCTTGGCGGCGCCATCGCGGCGCTTATCCTGCTCGGACTGCTGTTTGCCGCCTTCCACGCGCTTTGCCTCAACCAGATCGGTGGCCAGACCGGCGACACGATCGGCGCTATGCAACAGGTGAGCGAAATCGCGGTGCTGCTCGTCGCTTCCGTAGCCCTTTCCTGACTCTGTTTCGGAGAATTTCCTTCCATGGCTTTCAAATCCCTAGATGAACTGCGCGCTGCTTGCCTCGACCTGCCTGATGGCGATGACGCCGCCGCGAGCGCGGTCGCTCGCCGCCAGGACACGTTGACCAAGCCGCAGGGCAGCCTCGGCCGGCTTGAGTCCATCGCCGCGTGGCTGGCGCGCTGGCAGGGCCGCGACATGCCTAGGCTCGAGCGGGTGAAAGTTTTCGTCTTCGCCGGCAACCACGGCGTTACCGCCCAAGGCGTGTCGGCCTATCCTTCGGAAGTCACGGTGCAGATGGTGGCGAATTTCGCCGGCGGCGGTGCGGCCATCAACCAGCTCGCCCGCATCGCAGGCGCCGAACTCGATGTCATTCCGCTCGATCTTGACCATCCGACCGGCGATTTCACGCAAACGCCGGCGATGGACGACAAGGCATTTCTTGCCGCCGTCTCGGCCGGCTACGATGCGGTGACTGATGATCTCGATCTCGTCTGCTTCGGCGAGATGGGTATCGGCAACACCACGCCGGCCGCCGCGATCTCGGCGGCGCTGTTCGGCGGCGGTGCCGAAAAATGGACCGGACGCGGCACCGGCGTCGACGATGCCGGCCTCGAGCGCAAGGTGGTCGCCATCGAATCGGGCCTGGAGCGCCATGCCGCTGTTCTTGCCGATCCACTGGGGATTGCCATGGCGCTCGGCGGCCGCGAACTCGCCGCCATCTTCGGCGCCACGCTTGCCGCCCGTCACATGGGCATACCGGTGCTACTTGACGGCTTCGTCTGCACCGCAGCCGCAGCACCTTTGGCAAAGCTGCACTCCACAGGCCTTGCTCATACGATCGCCGCCCACGTCTCGGCTGAATCGGGTCACCGCGGCCTGCTCGAAGCGCTCGACCTGCCGCCGCTGCTCGACCTCGGCATGCGGCTCGGCGAAGGCTCCGGCGCTTGCCTCGCCGTCAACATCGTCCGCTCGGCGCTGGAGTGCCATGCGAGGATGGCGAGCTTTGCCGAGGCCGGCGTGTCGGAGAAGTAACATCTTCCGGTTGTAGCGATTCTCGAATAGATCTGGTGGATGAAAAAGCTTCACCCGGCTGCCGCTGCTATGACTATCGCCGTGCTGCTTGCTGGTGTGCTTCGGCACAGTGGATATTCAACTTACGGCCCGATCGACACCGCAATTCTCGTTGTTTTTCTGGTTTTCTTCTGGTGGCTCATCAGCGATTTCTCAGGCGGAAAGGCCGCCATTGATGCCGACGACGGTCGGAGCGCGGACAACGGCATGGCTTTTCGGTTCGGCAGGTTTCTGAGCCGCGTTTTTCGGCGCGGCCAATCGTAGTCTTTGACCAAGCTGCAAAGTCCCGCGTCTCACCTGGCCAACGGCGGCCGGGTTGCGAAGGCAGCCAAACACTGATGAACGAGCGCGGCAATTGAACCGGCCTATTCAGGGTCTTTCCACCAAGTCTTTGAAGAATTTGGTGGGTGCGCACAGGATTGAACTGTGGACCCGCTGATTAAGAGTCAGCTGCTCTACCAACTGAGCTACGCACCCACTCGGCCGGCAAAAACCGGCGTTGGCGGGCATATAGCCGCCGATGCCGGTCCTGTCCAGCCCTGCCGGAATCATTTCCCGACAAATCGCCGAAGTGACGCAGATGGTCAGACGAACAGCTTGCCTTCCGCCACCTTGACCGCGTTGCCACCGATGCGCGCCGAGACCAGTTTTCCGCCCTGTACACTTAGTTCTAGGCGGATACGCGAGGGCCGCCCCATCTCCAGCCCCTGTTCGATCCACAGCTGCGAAACGCCATCCGTCGGAGCGTCGAAATGCATGACGGCGCCGGCGAAAGCCGCCGCCGCCGAGCCGGTCGCCGGGTCCTCGTAGGAAGGCGTGCCGGGCACGATCATGCGCACATGGAAGGCGCTCTCGTGGTTCACCGTCTCTCGGCAATAGACATAGGGACTGGCAAAGGCCCATTCGCTCTTGCGGGGCGCCAGTTCCGACCAGGCCTGGTTGTCGAGCCGGATCCGGCCGGCCGCCTCCAGATTGGCCACCGGTATGGTCACATAGGGCACGCCGGCTGACCAGAACGCGACGCGGTGATTCTCGAAACCGATCTCGTGCGGCGCCAGGCCAAGGGCGGCGCCGATCGCCACCGGGTCGGCTTCGAGCTTCAGCGGCTCCGGCAGCTTCGCCAGGTCGAATTCGGCGAAGGTGGCGCCATCGTGCTTGCTGACGGCACAGCGCACCGGGCCGATGTTTTCCTCCAGCACGAAAATGCTCGCAGCGCCGTCATTGTCGGCCATTTCAGCGAGCGCGATATCGGCCAGTTCGGCCAGCGCGATCGCCGAGCCCACGGTCGGGTGGCCGGCGAAAGGCATTTCATAATCGGGCGTGAAGATGCGGATACGGGCGCGGTGCTTGGGATTATCCGGCGGCAGCACGAACACCGATTCCGACAGGTTGAACTCGCGCGCGATAGCCTGCATCGCAGCCGTGTCCAGTCCGCCGCTGTCCAACACCACCGCCAGCGGGTTGCCGGCCAGCCGATCGGTCGTAAACACATCGTAAAGCAAGTAATCGCGTCTCATGGAGGAAACCTTCCGCTTTGATCCGAATTTCTGCCTCAATCCCAACATGAGCGAAATTTAATTTGATATTCGAACCATTAGCACTGATCTGTGCACTCATAGGGACATATTGCGCTTCAGGGGGTCCGGCGTGGACCAGATTGTCAATCTGCCAAAGACGGAATCGGATTCCGCCATCGAGACCGCGCTCGGGCTCGACCAGACGGGGCGGCGCAAGAATCGCCGCCGCGGCTGGCTCTATGCGCTGCTGGCGCTGATCGTCCTTGTCGCGGCTTTTGCCGGCTACCAGTGGTATGCCGGCTCGCCGGTCAAGATCGACTATACGACGGCGCCCGCCGCCAAGGCCGACCTCACTGTCGAGGTTTCGGCGACCGGCACCTTGCAGCCCCTCACCCAGGTCGACATTTCCAGCCAGCTCTCGGGCATCATTCGTTCAGTCTCGGTCAACGAGAACCAGCAGGTCAAGAAGGGCGATGTGCTGGCCGCGCTCGACACCGCCAAGCTGCAGGTGCAGATCGAACGCGCCGAGGCATCCGCCAAGGCGGCCGCCGCCAATGTCGCGGACGCCACCGTGACGCTGGCCGAGAATGAAAGCGCGCTCGTGCGCGCCGCCGCCCTCACCAAGCGCGGCATGGCCACCGACCAGTCGCTCGAAGCGGCGACCGCGACCCGCGACCGTTCGAAGGCAGCGCTCGATAGCGCCGAGGCCAATCTCGCCATCGCCAACGCCGACCTGAAATCGCAGCAGACCGACCTTGCCAACAGCACCATCTATGCGCCGATCGACGGCATCGTGCTGACGCGCTCTGTCGACCCCGGCCAGACGGTCGCCTCCTCCTTGCAGGCGCCGGTGCTGTTCATCATCGCCGCCGATCTCAGGAACATGGAACTGGTGGCGGCGGTCGACGAAGCCGATATCGGCGCGGTGAAGCCGGGCCAGCATGCCCGCTTCACCGTGGACGCCTTCCCGGAGCGGCCGTTCGACGCCGAGATCCGCGACATCTCCTACGCCTCGGTCACCACCGACGGCGTCGTCACCTACAATGCGCGGCTCGAGGTCGACAACGACGAGCTGTTGCTGCGCCCCGGCATGACCGCCACTGTTTCGGTCGTCACCCGGCAGGCTAAGGACGTGCTGACCGTCCCCTCCTCCGCCTTCCGCTATCGTCCTGCGCAGCAGGCCGCCCGCGGCTGGAGCCTGAGCGACCTGTTCACCGGCCGCATGGGACGTCCCGGCGGCAATCGCCAGCGCCAGGCGGCAGCGCCGCCGACCGACGGCTCACGCATGCTCTACGTGCTGGAGAAAGGCCGTCCGCATCCGGTCAACGTCAGGATCGGCTCGACCGACGGCGAGCTGACCGAGATCACCTCGGGCCTGTCAGAGGGGGCGCAGGTCATCACGGCCTCGCAGCAGCGGAGCTGACTTCGTGGCGATGGGCGCCCCCCTCATCACCTTCGACAAGGTCTGGAAGAGCTACGGCCATGGCGAAGCCAAGGTGCACGCGCTGGCCGGCGTCGACCTGGCGATCCGGCGCGGCGAATTCGTCGCCATCATGGGCCCGTCCGGCTCCGGCAAATCGACGGCGATGAACATCATCGGCTGCCTCGACACGCCGACCGCCGGCACCTATTCCTTCATGGGCGTCGATGCTGGCCGGCTCGACCGCAACCGCCGCGCCATGCTGCGCAACCTCTATGTCGGCTTCGTCTTCCAGGGCTATAATCTGCTGGCGCGCACCACGGCGGCGGAAAATGTCGAACTGCCGCTGATCTATCGCGGCGTGGCCAGCCGCGAGCGCCGCGATCTTGCCATGCAGGCGCTGGCGCAAGTCGGCCTTGTCGGTCGCGAGCATCACACTCCGGCCGAGCTTTCCGGCGGCCAGCAACAGCGCGTGGCGATCGCGCGCGCCATCGTCACGAGGCCGACGCTGCTCGTCGCCGACGAACCGACCGGCAATCTCGACACTGCCCGCACGCACGAGATCATGGAGTTGCTGACGCAACTGAACAAGGAGCTTGGCCTGACCATCACCATGGTCACCCACGAGGCCGACGTCGCCGAATATGCCGAGCGCACGGTGCGCTTCCTCGACGGCCATGTCGCCTCCGACACCATGACCGTCGAGGTGGCCTGAAAATGCTCTGGGAAACCGTCCGCCTCTCCTTGCGCTCGATCCGCCGCAACATGCTGCGCTCGTTCCTGACCTTGCTCGGCATCGTCATCGGCGTCGCCGCGGTCATCGCCATGCTCACCATTGGCGCCGGCACCACCGCCAAGGTCAAGGACGACATCGCCAAGCTCGGCAGCAATCTTCTGGTTGTGCGCTCCGGCCGCCCGGCCGGTCCCGGCGGCCCGGGCGGGCTCGACCAGGTCGTCCGTCCGCTCACCGAAAAGGATCTTGCCGCGCTCATTGCCTATCTGACAGGTGCACGCGCCATTTCGCCGGCCTCGCAGAAGCAGGTCCGCGTCATCTTCGGTACCGAGAGCCTGACCTCCGGCGTCACCGGCACCGACAGTGCCTATCTCGATGCTCGCGACTGGAAACTGGTCTCAGGCCGTTCGTTCAGCGAGTCCGAGACCCGCTCGGGCACCGGCGTATGCCTGATCGGCGAGACGGTGCGCCAGCAGTTCTTCGGTGCCGGCGACCCGGAGGGCGAAATCATCCGCGTCAACCGCACCTCCTGCAAGATCATCGGCCTGCTCGAGCCGAAGGGCTATACCGGCTTCGGCCAGGACCAGGACAATGTCGTGTTGATGCCGCTGCATGCCTATCAGCGGCGCATTGCGGGCAACCGCAACATCGACAACATCTACGTCGCCGCCGACGACCGCACCCCGACCAGCGAGCTGCAGCCGCGCGTCGAGGATATTCTGCGCGACGCCAGACGCCTCACGCCCGACCGCGAAAGCGATTTCGCGATCCGCGACATGACCCAGATCGCCGATGCCATGGCCAGCGCCACCACCACGATGACCGGCATGCTGGGCGCGGTCGCCGGCGTCAGCCTGCTGGTCGGCGGCATCGGCATCATGAACATCATGCTGGTGTCGGTCACCGAGCGCACCCGCGAGATCGGCATCAGGCTAGCCATCGGCGCGCATGAAAAGCACATCCTCATCCAGTTCCTGGTCGAGGCGACGGTGCTGTCGCTGCTCGGCGGCATCATCGGCATCCTGATCGGGCTCTCGCTGGCCGGCCTCGCCTCGGCGACGCTGACCATTCCCTTCGCGCCGAGCCCGGCAGTCATCCTGCTCGCCGTCGGCTTTTCCGCGCTGATCGGCATGGTCTTCGGCTTCTTCCCGGCGCTGCGCGGCGCCAGGCTCGACCCGATCGACGCGCTGCGGCATGAATAAGGCGATTGGAAAGCAAAGGCGCGGCTACGACGCTGTTTCCCAGGGATTGATCGTATTCAATCCGGCGGCCGCGAATGGGCCGGTGTCGCGGGTGGCGACCGTAAGACCGTTTGCTGCGGCCGTGGCCGCGATGTAGGCATCCGCATTGCCGATCGCCTTGCCTGAGGCTCTCGCCTTTACCATGAGGTCGGCATAGGCGCGCGACGCGTCGAGGTCGAAAGGCAGAATGCGGCCTGCAAACAGTGGCAACACATCCTGATCGAGACGATTGTCCGCGCACGCACCCGATGTTTGCGGTTGCAGGCAGCCACTCAGACCTTCGTATGCCGGCATTGGCGATCAGCACGGAAGGTAAGGTTTAGTCCGCGTTCGCAAAATGCCACTCGATCAGCGGCTTCATGTGCGGCATCAGCCCGTGCGGCAGGTCGGCGGCGTGGCGGATGATGACCGGACCGACGATCTCCGGTTCGGCCTCGGTTGCGACGAAGGCCGAGATGCGCCGCGCGATCTCCTCGGCGGGCTCGGGAACCCGGTATCGGCGGAAGATCACCGTGCCGCTTTCCGTCGACAGGGCATGGTAATGCAGGCCGCGTGCGGCGCCTGAAATGTCGAGGCCGGTTTCTTCCCGCACCTCGCGGATCATATTGAAATCGACATCGACGAGGCCATCGCGAAAATCCGCCGGTTCAAATGAACCGGCGGCGAAATAGACGCGGCCGGCAGTAACGGTGTGGGCGGCCATGCGAATCGCCACCAGCGCATTGTCGCCGGCCACAAGCATGGCATGGGCATAGGCGTGCTCGGCGCCGGAATTCTCGCGCCGTTTACGCCAAAGCATGAACGTGGAGTAGTTGACCGCGTGGCACCGGCCGACGAGGCGATTGTCGCGCCAGGCCAGTCGCGAGAGCAGCACCACGGGGCCGTCGAAGAGCGCGGGGTTGGCCGCGATCTCATGCTGCCAGTTCGCGGCGATCGCCTCGGCATTATCCAGCGAAAAAGGATGCGGGCCAGGGTCGAGCCGGACATCGACGGCGTCGACCGGCAAAATAACGTTGCGCGGCAGGTCGAAGCTCACGGCTCAGGCCATGTCCAGCGTGATCGCCACCGGACAATGGTCCGATGCCTTGGGCCGGTCCCAGCCGGCGCGCGGAAAGCGCTCCACTTCCTGGCCGGCGGGGAAGATCGTGCGCCAGGGCTGGCCGTTGCGGATGATGTCCGGGACGGCGGTGGCGTTCTTAGCCGCCAGTCCCTTGGACAGCAGGATATAATCGAGCTGGCACAAATGCCGCTCTTGCGGCCCACGCGTGTGGTAGAAGGTCCAGCGGTTCATTTCCGGCCGCCTCTCGACCACGTTTTCGCAAAAACCGCCAGCCGTCAGCACGTTGATGCAGGACAGGTTCTCGTCGACCACCTCGAAACGATAGCCGTCGAATTCGTCGCCGGCGATCTTCACGCGCTGGCGGTAATCGTTCATGTCGCCGCAGATCGCCCAGCGCTTGTTGGCTGCATGATCCGCCCCGAAGCGCTCCTCGATGATCCGGCGCACCGCCTGCGCCTCCGCGATGCGGACCGGCATCGTCGCTTCACGCCCGTCGAGCCCGTTGCGGGGCGAGCCCATCGACTTGAAGTGCACGAGATAGAGTGTCAGCGGCGAACCGCCAACGGTAATGTCCACTTCCAGGCAGTCGCGCCGGAAGATACGTTCATTGGGCTGGTTGCCGAGCGCCGCCAGCTCCGGCGTGTGCAGCCCGAACTGTTCATAGGTCACATAGGCGTGGCTGGTCATGCGCACGAATTCGATGGGCTGGCCCTGCGCGGTCTCGCTGCGCATCATCACGGCGACGTCGATGCCGCGCGAATCATTGCCGGCAGCGGTGTACTTCTGGCGGTAGCCCTGCCCCACCATCTTGAAAAGATAGCCATATTCGAACGCCTTGAGGGCTTCGATATTGTCGACCTCCTGCATGCAGATGATATCCGCGCGCGTGGCCGCTATGGCCAGCGCCGTCAGCTGCCGCATGTCGTCCGACTGCGCGATGGCGCGGGCCTGCTCCAGCATCTTGTACTCGGCCTCGCTCTGGATATCGAAGAGAGCCAGCGTCCGGTCCTCGTTGAGCTGGTTGCGGTATCCGGAGAAATCGAACCTGTTCATCAGGTTCTCGACATTGAAGGTTGCAAGACGCAGCGACATATCATGACCTTTGCCCGCAAGCGCGGCAGAAAACAAGGCCGGGCAACCACCAGCTGGAATCGATTGATCCTGGCGCGCCTCGCGCCATGGTTGAGGGAACCTTTCCGTTCATCCGCCGTTCAGACGCAAAGACCCACAGTGGGCCCATCCCAGGGTCGGCGTGGGGCCTGTTCTCTTGGAGAAGTGCAATGAACGCGCTCTTTTCTTCCACAGTCAAATCCGGGCTGATAGCGCTCGGTATCTTCTCCGGCATCACGGCACCATCCGCTGCCGGACCAATCCTTCAGCCGGAGCTGTCGATCCCAGCCAGCACCGCGGCGCCGACGGTCACGCCTGTGCGTGACAGCTGGGCCGGCGGCAACAACCGGAGCTTCAACAACGACTGGAGATGGCGCCGGTCGGGCGGGTGGAACCACGGCAATTGGAACCGCGGCGATTGGGGCGGCCGTCACTGGAGCGGTCGTCACTGGAACGGCGGCGATGATTGGCGTTGGCGCCGCCACCATTATCGCGGCCGCTACTATGATGACAGCGCCGCAGCCGCGATCCTGGGGCTTGGCTTGGGGCTCGGCCTCGGCAGCATGTACAACAACTACAATTACTACGATGCACCGCCGCGCCGCTACTATCGCGCCGGCCGGCTGTCGAGCGCTCATGTCCGGTGGTGCTACAACAGATACCGCTCGTATCGCGCTTACGACAACACCTTCCAGCCCTATAACGGCCCACGCCAGCAGTGCTACTCGCCCTATCGCTGAGCCAGGCCGCACAATCCTGCAATAAAAAACGGCGCCGCGCGGCGCCGTTTCTTTTGGAGCGTGGATCGCTCAGTTCTTCGCCTTGTCGACCAGCTTGTTCTTGGAGATCCACGGCATCATCGCGCGCAGCTTGGCGCCGACTTCCTCGATCTGATGGCTGTCGTTGTTGCGGCGGATGCCCTTGAAACGCGACAGGCCGGCACGGTATTCCTGCATCCACTCCGAGGTGAACTTGCCGGTCTGGATATCCTTCAGCACCCGCTTCATCTCGGCCTTTGTCTCGGCGGTGATGATGCGCGGCCCCGAGACATATTCGCCCCATTCGGCGGTGTTCGAGATCGAGTAATTCATGTTGGCGATGCCGCCTTCATAGATCAGGTCGACAATCAGCTTGACCTCGTGCAGGCACTCGAAATAGGCCATTTCGGGCGCATAGCCGGCTTCCACCAGCGTCTCGAACCCGGCGCGGATCAGCTCCACCAGGCCGCCGCACAGCACGACCTGCTCGCCGAACAGATCGGTCTCGCATTCCTCGCGGAAATTGGTCTCGATGATACCCGAACGGCCGCCGCCGACGCCGCAGGCGTAGGAGAGCGCGAGGTCGAGCGCATTGCCCGAAGCATCCTGGTTGACGGCGACCAGGCACGGCACGCCGCCGCCCTTCTGGTATTCGCCGCGCACCGTATGGCCGGGCCCCTTCGGCGCGATCATGACGACGTCGACCGTCGACTTCGGCTCGATCAGGCCGAAATGCACGTTGAGGCCATGCGCGAAGGCGATTGCCGCGCCGTCGCGGATGTTCGGCGCGATCTCGTTTTTGTAGATGTCGGCCTGCAATTCGTCGGGCGTCGCCATCATCATCAGGTCGGCCCATTTGGCGGCGTCGGCCACGCTCATCACCTTGAGCCCGTCGGCCTCGACCTTCTTGGCGGTCGCCGATCCGGCCTTGAGGCCGATGGCGATCTCCTTGGCGCCGGAATCCTTGAGGTTGAGCGCATGCGCCCGGCCCTGGCTGCCATAGCCGATGATGGCGACCTTCTTGCCCTTGATCAGGTTGAGATCGGCATCACGATCGTAATAGACGCGCATTTTTGTCTTCCTTCCCGTTTGAAGATCAGAGGCCTTGCGGCCCGGTTTTTGCTCCGAAAAGAGCGAGAAACTGCTGCGTCGCGCGGACGGCATCACCGCCGATCGCCGCCTCAGTCAATTCCAGCCGGTCGCCAAGCAAGAGACGGATCTGCACGTCGCGGGCGACCAGCCCGAAAAACGTACGGAACGCCGTCTCGGCGTCCGAGAAATCGAGCAGCCCGGCCTGGCGGCCGGCCTCCAGCACCGGCTTCAGGCGCTTGGCGAGGGCAAAGCGCCCGTTCTCCAGCACCACCGCGCCAAGATCATCCTTGCCCGAACCGGCATGGCCGACCGCCACCCGGTTGAGTGCGATCGAAGTGTCGCTGGAAATGACCTTCAGCCAGTCGGAAGCAAATCGCTCCAGGCTCGCGGCCAACGACGCAAGGTCGAGCCCCCTGCCGTCGACCGCCGTCACCCGCACCTTCGAGGCCTGCCATTGCACCGTCGCCGTCAGCAGTCCGTCGCGGTCGCCGAACCATTTGTAGAGCGTTTCCTTGGAGCAGCTCGCCCGCCGCGCCACTGCGGTCATGGTCAGATTGTCGCCCTCTTCGACCAGCAGGCGGAGCGCTGCATCCAGGACCGCCTTCTGACGCTCCGTCAGCGCTTCGCCGTTGTCGATATCGGCATTTGCCTGCAACACGCTCTGTTCCCGTTTGATGGTAGAGCCGTAGATCGCCCGAGCTCAGTACCGTACGTTACGGTTCGGCATATTGCGCAATCCGAAGATCGGCGCAAGGCCAAAATGACGAAATGTCTTCCCCGTGTCCCCGCAGCCGCGCAACGCGTATGTTCAGTCGCCGGCTGGCGGATCGCGCAACCGCCCGAGCAAGGCCGATACCGTGTTCAGTTCTTGCGGCGAGAGCTTGTCGCCAACCAGCTCCGCGATCGACCTGCCATAGACGGCCCACATACGGCGGCGCGTCTCTCGTCCCTTGGCCGTGATGCGGACGGTTTGGCCGCGGCCGTCATCAGCCACCGGCAGCTTCTCGACAAACCCATCGGCTTCAAGTCGGGCCAGCAGCCGCGAAATATTATACTGCGCGAACAGGGTTCGTTCGATCAGCTGGAACGGCCGCAAGCCGCCCTCGCCCGCCTCAGCAAGTTCGTGCAGCACGTCATACCAGGCAAGCGGCGGCAGGCCGCCTTCCTTCAACGCGTCTTCGGCACGTTCCACCAGCTGGCGTGATACCCGCATCAGGCGTGCCCAGGTCTTGATGGCCTCCGGCGATGGCATGGCTGTCTCGATCATGACGGCATCATAAGAGATAGATGCAATTGCATCAAGCTTGACGACCAATGCATTTGCATCTAGATAGATGCGAATGCATCGATATTGAGAGGCAAATCCGATGAAGCATGCCAGCACCCTCATTCTCGTCAGCCATCCCCTTTGCCCCTATGTCCAGCGTGCGGCGATCTCGCTGACCGAGAAAGGCGTGCCGTTCGAGCGCGTCGACATCGACCTCGCCAACAAGCCTGACTGGTTCAAGGCGGTCTCGCCGCTCGGCAAGGTGCCGCTGCTGCGCGTGCAGCGGGGGAACGATGAGACGGTGATCTTCGAATCCGCCGTCATCCTCGAATTCCTCGAAGAAACTGAGGCCAATCCCCTCCACCCGGCCGACCCCTATGCCCGTGCCCGGCATCGTGCCTGGATCGAGTATGGCTCAGCCATCCTCAACGCCGTCGGCCGGTTCTATTCGGCGTCGACCGAGGCAGGATTCCTTGCCGAGTCTCGGACGCTGTCGGAAATGTTCGATCGTGTGGAGACCGAATTGGCGGGCGAAGCCGGCCGGACTGGACCATGGTTCGAAGGCGGGCGCTTTTCGCTCGTCGACGCAGTCTACGGCCCTGTCTTCCGCTACATCGATACCTTCGACCGGATCGGCGATTTCGGCATTCTGGACGGCAAACCGCTCGTCCAGGCCTGGCGCCAGGCATTGAGTGGACGCCCGTCCGTCAAGCATGCCGTGGCGCAGGACTATCCACTGCGCCTGCATGCCTTCCTGCGGGCGAAGGGATCGTATCTTTCGACGGTCATTCGCAAGAACGATCCGGCCAGCGCGCTTCCGCCAGCCCAGTTCGCCTGAACGGATGGACCACCGTGCCGGCCACCATTGAGGCGAGGAACTGCGGCGAATGCGCGGCGTCGCGGCGCCACCCTGCGGCTTATGCCTGGGCGGCATCAAAATCCGCACGCGCTTCGCGCACCGCATCATGGTTGAGTTCGGCCCATAGGATCAGTTGATGAAAGGCGCCGAACATCGAGCGCCCGAGATCGGTCAGGCTGTATTCAACGCTCGGTGGTTTGGTCGGGAACACTTCACGATGCACATAGCCGTCGCGCTGCAAATCATGCAGTGTCTGGGTCAGCATGCGCTGCGAAATGTCGGGCACCAGCCGCCGCAACTCACCGAAGCGATACGGCCTTTCAGCCAGCGCCATCACCAGCAGCGATCTCCATTTGCCGCTGACGCCCTGGATGACATTGCGAACCGGACAGTCGGCAAAATTACCGCCCCCGCTCATCGCTTTGTAGGTCTCCAGCTTCGATTTCAGATTGGTGACCTTGCCGTCCATCGCTGGTTCCCTGGATGTGCCTACCTCCCGAAAAACTGCCTCCTTTACGGTGGCAGGTCAATTCCTATTTTAGTGCTGGTCTCTTTCTGAGACCACTAGAGCACCCGCCGCTTCGGCACAAATCAGGATCTCCGATGACCGAAACCCTTCTCGTCACCGGCGCCTCCGGCCAGCTTGGCCGCGGCGTCATCCGCTATCTCCTAGACGCGCATAAAACTCCGCCTGCAAAGATCATCGCCACCACGCGCAATCCCGAAAGCCTGGCAGATTTGGCGGTGCGCGGCGTCGTTGTCAGGGCCGCAGACTTCAACGACGCCATTTCGCTGGAAACCGCATTCAAGGGCGCCGACAAGGCGCTGATCATTTCGACCGGCGATCTCGATCTCAAAAGCGGCAAGCGCCTGAAGCAGCACGAGAATGCAGTCGCGGCGGCCAAAAACGCCGGCGTTTTGCACCTGCTCTACACCTCGATGCCCAACCCGGAACCGGTGTCGCCGGTCCTGTTTGCCGGTGACCACTACAGCACCGAGCAGGCAATCAAGGCGAGCGGCATCCCCTACACGATCTTCCGCAACGGCTGGTACCAGGAGAACCTGTTCATGGCGCTGCCGCACGCGATCGCCTCGGGGCACTGGTACACGTCCGCCGGCGAAGGCCGCATCGCCCATGGCGCACGCGAAGACATGGCAGCGGCGATCGCCGCCGGTCTCGCTTCTGGCACGACCGACAGCAAAACCTACACGCTGACTGGCCCGCAAGCGTACACGACGGCAGAGATCGCCGCCCTCGTCAGCGAAGTCGCCGGCAAGCCGCTCGATGTCGTGCAGGTTTCGGATGATGTCCTGACCGAAGGGGTAAAGGCATCAGGCGTTCCCGAGGATTTTGCCGGCGTCATCGTTTCCTTCGACGTCAACACGCGTGCCGGCCGCATCGCCATGGTGACGGACGCGATCGAGATGCTTTCCGGCAGGACGCCAAGGACGTTGAGACAATTCCTCGAGGCGAACAAGGCTGCCCTGGCAGGTTGAAATCCACGCGGCGGGAAGTCTGTTCTCGACTTTCCGCCCCTACTTCGATGTTTTGATCAGGCCGTGCCGAATAAGGCTCTCTCCGGTCGCAGCCAGCGCGTCTTCGCGCGAACGCGGCTTCCAGCCGAGCATGCGCACCGCCTTGGCATCGGTGGCATTCTTGACCTTGCCCAGCTCAGGCACGAGCTGCGCGACTTCCGGATTGAACAGTCCCACCATGCGCACCAGCCAATCGGGAAGCTCTCTGGTCGAAACGCGCTTCGCCGCATTGCCGAGCCGCTTTCTCAAGGTTTGCGCGATTTCCCGCACGGTCATGAAATCGCCGGCCACCGCCAGGAAGCGCTCGCCACTGGCAACTGGATCGGTCATGGCGCGGACATGCAGGTCCGCCACGTCGCGCGCATCGACGACGCCGAAGGACAGGCGCGGCAGCCCCGGCATGGCGCCATTCATCATGCGTTGGACAAATTCGGTGGAGGTCGAATGGTCGGAGCCAAGCACAGGCCCGAAGATGCCGACGGGGTTGACGGCAGCAAGCTCCAACCCGCCCCCCTCGGCGGCAATAAAATCCCAGGCCGCGCGCTCGGCGAGCGTCTTCGACTTCACATAGGCGCTGACCCTTCCCATCGGATCGGTCCAGCTCTCCTCGGTGAACGGACGGCCGTCGGGCGGCATCTTGCCGTAGCCGACAGCCGCGAAGGAGGACGTCAGCACGACGCGTCTGACGCCGGCTTCTCGTGCCGCCCGCAGCACCCGCAACGCGCCTTCCCGGGCCGGAACGATCAGCTCGTCCTCATGCTTGGGCACGCCGGGCGGGAACGGCGAGGCGACATGCAGGACATAGTCGCAGCCGGCAGCGGCTAGCGGCCAGCCGGCATCGCTCATGAGATCGGCGATTGCAAAGGAGAGCCTGTCACCCGGCTCGACGCCACCTGCCTTGAGCATGGCCAGGACATCGGCTTGCCGCCTGGCCGAGCGCACGGTCGTGCGCACGCGGTGGCCCGCCTTCAGCAGTTCAAGGATACAGTGAGCGCCGAGAAAGCCAGATCCGCCGGTGACAAGCACCAATTCGCCGCTCATGCCCGCCCCCCGAAGCGTCAGCCCAAGGCGATCGAGACCGTCAGATCGCCACCTGCGTGCCGATCTCTACCACACGGCCGGTCGGTATCTGGAAATATTCAGTGGCGTCGGCCGCCGTGCGCGCCAGCCCGATGAACAGCCGGTCTTGCCACACCGGCATGCCGGAATTGGGCGAGGCTTTCAGCGAGCGCCGGGACAGGAAGAAGGACGTCGTCATGATGTCGAACTTCCAGCCTTGCTTGCGGCAGATCGCCAGCGCGCGCGGGATGTTGGGCTGCTCCATATAGCCGAAGGTCAGCGTCACCCGCATGAACAGCTCGTTGACCGTCTCCATCTTGACCCGATCGCTGTCGGGCACCACCGGCTGCGGCGCGGTCACCACCGAGAGGATTACATTCTGCTCGTGCAGGACCTTGTAGTGCTTCAGACTGTGCATCAGCGCGGTCGGCGCGCTGAGCGGATCGCTGGTCAGGAACACCGCGGTGCCGGATACCAGCTGCGGCTTCTTCTTCAACAGATTGCCGGCCAGGAAATCGAGCGGGATCTCGTTGCGGCGGGTCTTGTCGAAGAGATAACGGCTGCCGCGCACCCAGGTCCACATGGCCAGCACGATGGTGAAGGCCACCGCCAGCGAGGCCCAGCCGCCTTCGAACACCTTGACGATGTTGGAAGCAAAGAAGCCGACATCGATGAAACCGAACAACGCCGTCATCGCGACAGCCACCCACAGCCGCCATTTCCAGATGCGGGTCATGACGACAAACAGCAGCACCGTGGTCACCAGCATGTTGCCGGTCACCGAGATGCCGTATGCCGAAGCCAGCCTGCTGGATTCGCCGAAGCCCACCACCAGCATCATCACCACCAGCGCCAGCAACAGGTTGACGCGCGGCATGTAGATCTGGCCGGACTGTTTTTCCGACGTGTGCAGGATTTCCAGCCGTGGCAGCATGTTGAGCTGCACCGCTTGCCTGGTCAGCGAGAATGCGCCTGAAATCACCGCCTGGCTGGCGATGACCGTCGCGGCGGTCGCCAGCACCACCATCGGGATCAGCGTCCAGCCTTCGTTCATTTCGAAGAAGGGATGTCCGACCACGCCGTTCTTGGCCAGCACGAAGGCGCCCTGGCCGGCATAGTTGAGCAGCAGGCAAGGGAACACGATCGCCAGCCAGGCGAGCACGATCGGCTTGCGGCCGAAATGGCCCAGATCGGCATAGAGCGCTTCGGCGCCGGTGACCGCAAGGAAGATGGCGCCGATGGTGACGAAGGCGACATCGGGCGAATTGATCAGGAAGGCGACAATATAGTGCGGGCTGATCGCCCACAGGATTTCCGGATCGGCGATGATATGGTTGAGGCCGGACAGGCCGATAGCCAGGAACCAGACCGCGGTGATCGGGCCGAAGATCAGCGCCACGCCGCCGGTGCCGAAGCGCTGCGCCGAAAACAGAACCGCCAGGATGACCAGTGTCAGCGGCACGACATAAGGCTGGAAGGTCGGCGTGACGACATTCATGCCCTCGACCGCCGAGAGCACCGAAATTGCCGGGGTTATGACGGCGTCGCCGAAAAACAGCGAGGCGCCGACGATACCGATGCCCAGGATGATCGCCGAGCGCTTCGGGAAACTGCCGCGCGCCAATGCCATCAACGATAGCACGCCGCCTTCGCCGCGGTTGTTGGCGCGCAGCACGAACATGATGTATTTGATGGTGACGATGATCGTCAGTGACCAGATGATCAGCGAGAGAACGCCAAGAATGTCGCCACGGTCGGCCACTTCGCCGCCCGACGACGCCACCAGCGCCTCGCGGAACGCGTAGATCGGGCTGGTGCCGATATCGCCGTAAACAACGCCGAGCGCGCCGAGCATCAACACCTTGGTGCTGTGCTGCTCGATCTCAGGATGGCTCGATTGTTCGACGGTTTCTGCCTCACTACCAGTGTTGGCAAGGGCCATGAACGACACTCCGATAAGCGGGCGGTGCTCTACGCTTGCTGCGATGCAATATCAAGTACCGTCGCGTTATGGCTGCCATGCTTTGCACGCGAGGCTGCCACCATTACCACCCGCAAGCCCTGAGAAAGCGGCCCACCGTGCCGGCCATGCCATACTCCAACGCGTCGGCTGTCAACCCATGTCCGATCGACACTTCGGCCAATGCCGGAACGCGTCGCGCCAAGGCCGGCAGGTTGCTCACCGTCAGATCGTGCCCGGCATTGACCTCAAGGCCCGCGACAAAGGCCGCATCGGCGGTTTTTCCCAGTCTTTCCAGCTCCTTGGCCGCCTTGGCGGAATCGGCATGGCAACTGCCATAAGGTCCCGTGTAAAGCTCGATACGGTCGGCGCCGGTATCGCGCGCGGCGTTTATGCCGGCAGGATCCGCATCGGAGAACAACGAGACCCGGAAACCGCCCTTCTTCAGGCGTCTCACGATCGGTGTCAGGAACGCTGCATCGGCGATGAAGTTCCAGCCATGGTCCGAGGTTGCCTGGGAGGGATCGTCAGGCACCAGGGTCACCTGTTCCGGCTGGTGCTTTTCCACAAGCGCCAGGAAATCCTCGGTCGGATGGCCCTCGATGTTGAATTCGGCCCGCGGGAACTCATCGTCGATCAAGGCCCTGATCTCAGGCAGGTCTGAACGGCGGGTATGGCGCTCGTCCGGGCGAGGATGCACCGTCAGCCCATGTGCTCCCGCCGCAAGCGCGATGCGGCCAAGCCTGATCACATCAGGCCACGGCAGGTCGCGCCGGTTGCGCAGCATGGCGATGGCGTTGAGATTGACGGAAAGCTTTGCGGGCATGGCTTCGGATCCTGCTCGATTTCGGCGCATCTATACCGCCTTTGACGGGAACAGATAGGGGGTTTCCGGTGTTCCAGAAGATCGGACGACGTTTGTGAAAGGATACGATCCCTTGAATTTCCTCGAAGCCGTGCCGGCAATCCGGCGCATCGATACGGACCGTGAGGATCTCTTCGCCATCGATATCGTCGGCCATGTCTCGGCGGCCGACGCGGAAAACCTGTTCGGCCTGCTCGAAGCGGCTTACGCGCTTCACCCGCGAATCGACGTGCTGGTGCGCGTGATCGATCATGACGGCGTCGACTGGAGCGACATATCGGACGAGACGCTGCGACAGGGCGCGGTGCAGGCCGCAGAGCATATAGGTCGTTGTGCCGCGATCGGCGAGCCGGACTGGACGGCGCAGGCGCGAGACTTCCTCCCTACCCCGCCGCCGGTCGAACTCAGGCACTTCAAAGACGAGGCCGATGCCTGGCAATGGCTCGACGCCAGGCAACTGGGCTCCGCTACCTGACGATCGTCAACCGTTCGGCCGCCCGGGTGATCGCGGTGTAAAGCCAGCGCTGGCGCGTTTCCTTGAACGCCCAGCTCTCGTCGAACAGCACGATCTCGTTCCACTGCGACCCCTGCGCCTTGTGCACGGTCAGCGCATAGCCATAGTCGAAATCATCGAACCGCTTCTTCTGCTGCCACGGGATATCGGCGTCGGGATCCTCGAACGCCGCCTTGAGCAGCTTGATCTTGGCGACACCGCGGTCCGGATCATCCTCTTCGGGCGACACCAGGAGGTTGATGCCAGGTTTCACCGTCTCGCGCGACGAGGTCATCACCTTCCACAGCGAACCGTTGAGCAGGCCCTTGGCCGGGTCGTTGCGCAGGCACACCAGCTTGTCGCCGGCCTGCGGATAGTCGGCATTGAACCCCTTGAGCTCGCGCAGGCGCTGGTTGTAGCGGCGGCGCGTGCGGTTGGTGCCGACCAGCACCTGGTCCGCCCTCAGCACTAGGTCCTGGTTGACGTCTTCCTTGCCGATCACCTGCGCCGTGCCGTAGTCGCCGCGCATGAATTCGCGCCCCTCGCGCACGTCGAGCGCCAGCCGCAGGATCGGATTGTCGCGCGCCTGCCGGTGGATTTCGGTGAGCAGGAAATCCGGCTCGTGGTCGGTGAAGAAGCCACCGCCCGAGATCGGCGGCAACTGGCCGGGATCGCCCAGCACCAGGATCGGCGTGCCAAAGCTCAAGAGGTCACGGCCAAGCTGCTCGTCGACCATCGAGCATTCGTCGATGATGACCAGTTTCGCACGCGAGATCGGGCTCTGCCGGTTGAGCGAAAAAGTCGGCGACATCGACGTCTTGCCAGTCACCTCGTCTTCGACCGATTCCTCCCCCTTGGGCCTGTAGATCAGCGAATGGATGGTGCGGGCATTGACCGCGCCCTTGGAGCGCAGCACCTGCGCCGCCTTGCCGGTGAAGGCGGCGAACTGCACCTGGCCGTCGACATGTTCGGCGAAATAGCGCGCCAGCGTCGTCTTGCCGGTGCCGGCATAGCCGAACAGCCGGAACAATTGCGGCTTGCCGGCCTTGAGCCAGCGCGCGACCGCCTGCAGCGCCTCGTCCTGTTGGGGTGAAAATTCCATCTGATCGTGTGACCGGATTCGCGAGAGAAAGACAAGATAGCGCCACCGCCATCGACGCGGCCTGGTGGCGAACTCCCTGCGCTTCAGCCTATCAGGCGAGAACGGGAACGTAAAGGGAACGGGCGCCATGTCCGCGCGATCACCCGACGGCGTGCGGATCGTTCTCCAGCAGGATCGGCTTGCCGTGCGGCGTGGCGTGCGCGGCGCGCTCCCAGGCCCGTGCCATCGCATCGACATCGGGCTTGGCGGCCAATCCTTTCGACGCCAGCAGCGCTTCCAGCGCCGCCAACCAATGTTCGTAATAGTCATGGCCGTCAGCCGCGGCGCCGGGTTTCTTCACTTCGGCCGACAGTGCCTGCGCCCACTCGCTCCACGAAAACAGGCCCTTGTCGTGCAGCGCCACCGTCATCGCGAAGGCTTCGGCCTGCCAGGGCTCGGCGAAGACGGGCGCATCGAGGCCGGCGGGCAGACCGGCAGGCCCGTTCGCCTCAGGCCGGTTCAAGATAGCTCTCCCAGGCATCGATGGACACGGTCAGCGTCGGATCGGCCCCGTCGCCCCAGATCTCGGCTCCGTCGAAAACCACCGTATAGACCCATTGCGGGTTCTCGCCCTGCCCATGCGCGTTGGTGTCGGGGAACACAAAGCCGTCGCGCACCGCTTCGATCCTCCCATGCTTGCCGCGCGCGTAGCGCGGCAGTCTGGTGTGGCCGATCGGATTGAAATTCCTGGTCCGCACGCGGTCGCCGGCCCTGAACCGCGGCGCCGTTTCGACCGGCCGGTTACACGGAGCGCCCTTGGCAAGCACTGCCGGAACGTCATGGGCCTTCAGCACTCTTTTGGGCGTCGCCGCCGGATCGATCGCCTCGCCTGCCTTGAGATCACGCTCGCTGACGAAATCATGGCGCTTGAGCAGGGTTTCCAGCGCCTTGATCCATATCTGGTAGTAGCTGGAGGCATAGTAGTCGGCCGGATGCAGCGATTCCCGCGCATGCCGGCTCTCATCGATATTCCAGGCGCCCATGGCGCCGGCGGTGAGCGTCACGCCGAGCGCCCGCCGCTCCCAGTCGGTATGGAAATACGGCTCGTCCCGTTCCGGCGCCACCGGCCCGAATCCCATCTGTCCGCCGACATCCTGCGGGCCGTTCATGCCGGATCCCCCGTTTTTTCCGGTTTTTGGGCCAGCGCAGTGCCGATCATGGCATCGCGGCTTACCAATTCGGACAAGCGCTCCTCGCTCCAGCCTTCGGTTCCTTGAGGCCGCATCGGGACGACGAGATAGCGCAACTCCGCCGTCGAATCCCAGACGCGTATCTTTGTTGAGGCCGGCAGCGTCAGCCCGAATTCCTCAAGCACGCCGCGCGGATCGATGACCGCGCGCGAGCGATAGGGCGGCGCCTTGTACCAGACCGGCGGCAGGCCGAGCACCGACCACGGATAGCAGGAGCACAGCGTGCAGACGACGAGATTGTGAGTCTCTTCGGTGTTGAACACCGCCTGCATGTGCTCGCCTTGGCGGCCGGTGTAACCCAGCGATCCGATCGCCGCCGTCGCATCGCGCTTCAGCCACTCGGCAAAAGCGGGATCGCTCCAGGCCTTGGCCACCACCCTCGCGCCGTTGCGCGGACCGATCTTGGTCTCGTAGGTATCGACGATGACATCGATCGCGGCCGGATCGATCAATCCCTTGCGGGTGAGAATGGTTTCCAGCGCGCGCACGCGGGCGGCAAACGGATCGAGTTCGTTGTCGTGGTCATGATCGTGGGACATGGTCATAAACTACGGCTGGGATCCGCCGGCCGCAAGCATGACGACTTGGGCCAGTGGGCGCGACGCGGATACACTACTCCGCGGCCGTCTTTTGCGGCTCGCCTCGGATTTCGTCATCATCGTCGAACAGCGAAGGCTGATCCCCCGCTTCGACCAGATGCAATTCGGGCTTGCGCTTCGGCATCAGCCCGACCAGCCAGCCCGAGAAATTTTCCATGTAGACATAGATTACCGGTGTGACGAACAGCGTCAGCGCCTGCGAGGCGAGCAGACCGCCGACAACGGCGACGCCCAGCGGCTGGCGCAGCTCCGCGCTGGCGCCCGTGCCGAGCGCGATCGGGAACGTGCCCATCAAGGCGGCCAGCGTCGTCATCATGATCGGCCGGAACCGCATCAGGCAGGCCTTGTGGATGGACTCGGTGGCCGACATTCCTTCTCGTCGCAATTCGAGCGCGACGTCGACCATCATGATGCCGTTCTTCTTGACGATGCCGATCAGCATCAGGATGCCGATCACCGCGATGACGGACAGGTCCATGCCGGCGAAGCGCAAGGCGACAACCGCTCCCAGCACAGCCGATGGCAAGCCTGTGAGGATCGTGAGCGGATGGATGAAGCTCTCATAGAGAATGCCAAGCACGATATAGATGGTCAGGATCGCGCCGCCGATCAGCAGGCCCTGGTTGGCGAGCGAATCCTGGAAGGTCTTGGCTGTGCCGGCAAAGCTGGTCGAGATCGTCTCCGGCATGCCGATCTGCTCCTTGAGCGCGTCGATGCGGCTCACGCTGTCGCCGAGCGCCACGCCTTGCGGCAGATTATAGGAGATCGTCACGGCCGGAAGCTGGCCGAGCTGGTTGACCGTCAAGGCGCCCGCCGTGCGATCGACCCGGGCGAAGGCGCCAAGCGGAACCAGGGAGCCGCTCGCCGTCCTCATCTGGATGGCCAGCATCCGCTCCGGCGACCACTCGATCTTGGGATCGAGCTCGGTGATGACTTCGTAGCTGTCGGCGGAGCCGAAGATCGTCGAAACCTGGTCGGTGCCGAACCCGCCATAAAGCGCCGAGCGCAGTGTGTCGGTGTCGATGCCGAGCTGGGCCGCCTTGTCGCGATCCACCACCAGCGTCGCCTGCAGCGCATTGTTCTGCAAATCGCTGGTAACGTCGGTGAAAGTCGCATGATCGGCCGCCATCGCATCATTCAGTTTCTGCGCCCAGACGTCGGTCTGGCCGGTGTCGAGGCCCTGAACCACGAGCTGGTAGGCGCTGGCAGACGAGCGCGAACCCAGCCTCAGATTCTGCACAGGCTGCATGTAGGTCTCGATGCCCGCGACGCCGGCCAATTGCTTGCGCAGATCCGCAAGCACCTTCTCGATATTGGGCCGCTGGTCCTTGCCCTTGAGCTGGACGAAAAGCTGCCCCTGGTTGAGCGCATTGTTGCCGCTGCCCGCCGACCACGCAACATGGTCGACATAGGGCGAATGCGAGAACACGCTGGCCACCTGCCCCTGCAGCTTTGCCATGGCGTCGAACGAGATGTCCTGGCGCGCAATGGTCGTCACCGATATCTGGCCGATATCCTCCTGCGGGAAAAAGCCCTTCGGCGAGACCTCGATCAGCCACACCGACGCCGCCGCGGTGCCTATGAAGACCAGGAACACCAGGAAAGTGTGCCGCAGACAGAAGCTCAGGATCCGGTCGTAGCCGCGGGTGATGAAATCGCGCCTGTGGCCATCGCCATGCGCCTCGCGGTCGGCCTTGGTCACCGACAGCAGCCGCGAGCACAGCATCGGCGTCAGCGTCAGCGACACGAACATTGACGCCAGGATGGCGACCGTCACCACGACGGCGAACTCGTTGAAGATGCGCCCGATGACGCCGCCCATCAGAAGCACCGGGATGAACACGGCCACGAGCGAGATCGAAATCGAGATGATGGTGAAGCCGATATCGCGCGCGCCCTTCAGCGAAGCATCGAACGCCGACAACCCATCCTCCTCCATATGGCGGAAGATGTTTTCCAGCATCACGATGGCATCGTCGACGACGAGGCCGACCGCGAGCGTCAGGCCCATCAGCGAGATGTTGTCGATGGAAAAGCCGAACAGGAACATCGCGCCGAGCGTGGCGATCAACGAGATCGGCACCGCCACGGCCGGAATGATGGTCGCCGTAACGCGGCGCAGGAACACGAAGATCACCATGACCACCAGTGCGATGGTCAACAGCAGCGTGAACTGCACGTCGTCCACGGCCTGGCGGATCGAGGTCGAACGATCGTTGAGCAGCTTGATCTGGGCGGCGGCCGGCATCTGGTCCTGGAAGGACGGCAGCATCGCCTTGACCTTGTCGACGACGTCGACAGTGTTGGCGTCGGGCTGGCGCTGCACCGCCATGATGATCGCGCGCGTGCCGTCATACCAGCTCGCAGTCGTCGTGGTCTGCACCGAATCAACGACGCGCGTCACCTCGCCCAGCCGCACCGGATGACCGTTCTTGGTGGCGATGATGAGGTTGGAGAATCCGGCGGCGTCGGTCAGCTGCGTATTGGCCGTGATCGTCAACTGCTGTTTGTTGTTCTTCAGAACGCCCAGCGGGGTGTTGGAGTTGGCGGATGCGATCGCCGCCTGCAGCTGGTCGATCGAAATGCCGCGCGCGGCAAGCGCGGTCGGATCGATCTGAATGCGGACTGCATATTTCTGCTGGCCGAAGATGGAGACCTGCGCCACGCCGTCGATGGTCGACAGCGACGGCGAGATGACGTTTTCGGCGAAAGCATCGAGATCGGTCAGCGGAACCGTATCGCTGACCAGCGACATCAAAAGGATCGGCGCGTCGGCCGGATTGACCTTGCGGTAGCTCGGCGGCGAGGTCATCTGGGGCGGCAGCGATCTTTGCGTGCGCGCGATCGCTGCCTGCACGTCCGCGGCCGCGGCATCGATGTCGCGGTTGAGCACGAACTGGATGGCAATCGAGGTCTGGCCGAGCGAGTTGGTGGTCGAGATCGAGTCGATGCCGGCAATGGTGGCGAATTGCTTGATCAGCGGCGTCGCCACCGACGTTGCCATCGTCTCCGGCGAGGCTCCGGGCAGCTGAGCCGAGACGTTGACGACGGGGAATTCGGCACTGGGCAGCGCGGCCACCGGGAGGAACTTGTAGGCGAACAGCCCGCCCAGAACGAGGGCGAACGACATCAGGAGGGTGGCGACAGGCCTGCGAATGCAGAACTCGGAGATCATTGGGCGGCCTCGCGGGCCTTGTCGGCTTGCGCGACCTTGGGTGCTGCCTGGTCGCCGGATCCGGCGGATGCCTTGCCTTCGTGCACGGCAGCCCCGTTCCTCAGTCGCGTCTGGCCTTCGATAACAACCTTCTCGCCGCTTTTCAGGCCATCGCTGATGGCGCTGTTCTGACCTTCGGTCAGCGCCACTTGCACCGGCCGCATTTCGACTGTGTTGTCAGGCTTGACCACATAGACGAACGGTCCCTTCTGGCTGGGCTGCACCGCGACCGTGGGGACGGACGTCATCTGCGGCATGATGCCGGCGTCGAGCACGACATTCACATATTGGCCCGGCCACAGCGACAGATCGGCGTTGGGTATGCTGGCTCGCGTTGCAATGGTGCCGGAAGCGGTATCGACGCTGGAGTCGACGAAATCGAGCGTGCCCTTGCCAATCGGTGTCGGGTCGCCGTCCTGGGTCAGGGTCACTGCCCCTTGCTGCGGCTTTGCCAGTGCCTTGTGCAGCAGCGCAAGGTTGCTTTCGGGCAGGTTGAAGTTCACCTGCAGGGGATCCATCTGAGTGATGGTGACGAGCGGGGTCGAGGTACTGCTGCTGCCATTGCTGGTGGTCACGAGATCGCCCACGGCAACGTTGACCGCGCCAAGCCTGCCGGAAATCGGCGCGGTAATCGTGGCAAAGCCAAGCTGGACATTGTCTGCATCGATTGTCGCCTTGTCGGCATCGACAGTCGCTGCCGCCGCCTTCTGCGCGGCAACGGCCTGGTCGTAGGTCTGCTGCGTACCGGCCTGCTTGGCGACAAGATCCTTGGCGCGCTGAAGATCGGAATTCGAACTGGCAAGCAGCGCCTGATCCTTGGCGAGCGTCGCCTGATCCTTGGCGAGCTGCGCCTTCAAGGCACGGTCATCCAGCGAAAACAGGAGATCGCCGGTTTTCACCATCTGCCCGTCCTTGACGTCGATCGACACGATCTGGCTGGACACGCGCGCGTTGATGCTGACCACGGCGGGAGAGGAGACGAAGCCGATGGCGTAGCGCCGGACCGGGAAATCGGCCGTCGTTGCCGTGGCCGAGATGATCGAGGCCGAACGGGCGCCAGTGCCGCCGGCCGCCTGCTTGGCCCCTGCCTGCGGATCCTGCCTATCCGGCGTCGGCTTGTCCGACGCGACCTGCTTTGCACCGATGATCTGCCGGGCCCTGCTCAGCGTGTCGGGAGACAGATAGAGCCAGGCCGCGCCTGCGCAGGCGACCGCAAGCAATGAAAGAATGACTTTTCCACGCATCGACAAAAGACCCTCTCCGTCCGACACGCCATAGCCAGGTGGTCGTATTCTAGCTCAAATCACGACGCCCTGCCGCGATTTCGCTGAATAGATAGGACAGGGCTTTGGCGGAAAAGGGCCAAAACACGGCATTACGAAGATTTAATGTGCACTGCACAATGGATGGGCTGGCCACCATGATCGCGTGCAAAAGGCGGATCGCGAACCTGGACAACTCACCGCAGCATCGGCCAAAGCGTCGCGGCCAGCAACACGCCCATGGCGATGTTGAACCACTTCAGCCGCACTGGATCGGACAGGAAACCGCGCAGCGCCGTGCCGAATCCCGCCCACACTGAAACGCTCGGCAGGTTGACGATGGTGAAGGCCACCGAGATCAGCGCCACCGACAGGAACGGATGCTCCGGATTGGAGTAGACGGCCATGGCGGTGATCGCCATCACCCAGGCCTTGGCATTGACCCACTGGAACGCCGCCGCCTCGATGAAACGCATCGGCCGCGCCTTCGTCTCGCCTTTGCCGCTGAGCGAGCGTGACATGGCGATTTTCCAGGCAAGGTAGAGCAGATAGGCGGCGCCGGCGATCTTGAGCGCGGTGTGCAGCGCCGGGAACGCCGTCAGCACGGCGCCAAGACCAAGGCCTACCGCCAGCAGCAAGACAAGAAACCCGATGCTGATGCCGAACATATGCGGCACGCTCCTCACCAGGCCGAAATTCACACCTGAGGCGAGCAGCATCAGATTGTTAGGCCCGGGCGTGATCGAGGTCACGAAGGCGTAGACAAGCAAGGCGAGGAATGCGTCGAGCGACATGATATCCTCCCAGATAAGCCAGTATTTAAGCCAGTATTATTGTCTCTTCCAACGACCGCACAAATGCCACCCTCGGCCGGTGGCCGATCCCGTCGTCACGCTGTGGAGAAACTTACCGGTGCTACATCCCCTGCGGGCCACGGTTCATCGCCGCCACGCCGGTGCGGCAGATCTCTACCAGGCCGAGCGGCTTCATGATGGCGATGAACTGGTCGAGCTTGGAGCCCTTGCCGGTGATCTCGAAGATGAAATGCTCGGTGTTGGCGTCGATGACGCTGGCGCGGAAGGCATCCGCCAGGCGCAGCGCCTCGACGCGGGCCTCGCCGGTGCCGGCGACCTTGACCAGCGCCAGTTCCCGCTCCAGCGGCCGCTCCTGGCCGAACTCCTGCGAGCGCACGGTGAGGTCGACGACGCGGTGGACCGGCACGATGCGCTCGAGCTGGTGCTTGATCTGCTCCAGCACATGCGGCGTGCCGCGCGTCACGATGGTGATGCGCGACAGATGTTTCTCATGCTCGGTTTCCGAGACTGTCAGGCTCTCGATGTTGTAGCCGCGCCCGGAAAACAGGCCGATGACCCGGGCAAGCACGCCCGGCTCGTTGTCGACCAGCACGGAAAGCGTGTGGTTCTCGGGCTTTTCCGTTTCCTTGGCGATGAAATAGGCGGAGCCGGTCGGTTGTAGCTGTGCGTTCATGATGTGAATCTCGACTTCAAACTCTTGGATCTAATCTCTGTTTACGCACGGCTTCTCGCGACAGCCCTGCCTCTGTCCGCTGCTAAACCAGTTCCCTGCCCTTGGCGTCGATGGCGTTGGCCACCGCTTCGTCCGTCGCCTCGTCCGGCAAGAGCATCTCATTGTGCGCCTTGCCCGACGGGATCATCGGGAAGCAGTTGGCGAGCGTCGCCACGCGGCAGTCGAACAGCACCGGCTTTCTGACCGAGATCATCTCCTTGATGGCATCGTCCAGCTCGTCCGGCTTGTCGCAGCGAATACCGTGGCCGCCATAGGCTTCGGCCAGCTTGACGAAATCAGGCATGGCTTCGGTGTAGGAATGCGACAGCCGGTTGCCGTGCAGCAGCTGCTGCCATTGCCGCACCATGCCCATATACTGGTTGTTGAGAATGAAGATTTTGATCGGCGCGTCGAACTGCACCGCGGCACTCATCTCTTGCATCGTCATCTGCACCGAAGCGTCGCCGGCGATATCGACGACCAGCGCGTTCGGATGCGCGATCTGCACGCCCAGTGCCGCCGGCAGGCCGTAACCCATCGTGCCGAGCCCCCCGGACGTCATCCAGCGGTTCGGCTTCTCGAAATGGTAGTGCTGGGCCGCCCACATCTGGTGCTGGCCGACCTCCGTCGTGATGTAGGTGTCCATGTCCTTGGTCAGGGCATAGAGCCGCTGGATGGCATATTGCGGCATGATCACGTCGTTGTTCATCTTGTACGCGAGCGAATCGCGCGCGCGCCATTTGGCGATCTGCTCCCACCAGGGATAGAGCGCCTTCTTGTCGGCCTTGGCGGTTGCCCGCCACAGCCGCACGAGATCCTCCAGAACCCGGCCGACATCGCCGATAATGGGCACGTCGGTGTGGACGTTCTTGTTGATCGAGGACGGATCGATGTCGATATGGATCTTCTTCGAGTTCGGCGAGAACGCGTTGAGCCGGCCGGTGATGCGGTCGTCGAAGCGCGCACCGATGCAGACCATCACGTCGCAGTCATGCATGGCCATGTTGGCTTCGTAGGTGCCGTGCATACCGAGCATGCCGAGCCAGTTCTTGCCAGATGCCGGATAGGCGCCGAGCCCCATCAGCGTCGAGGTGATCGGGAAACCGGTGAGGTCGACCAGTTCGCGCAGCAGATGGCTCGCTTCCGGACCGGAGTTGATGACGCCGCCGCCGCTGTAGATGATCGGTTTCCTGGCACCGGCCAAAAGCTCGACCGCCGCCTTGATCTTCTCCAGATCACCCTGCACCTTCGGCTGATAGCTGGTGCGTGGCGCGGTTTGCGGAGAAACGTAAAAACCCTTGGCGAACTGCACGTCCTTCGGGATGTCGACCACGACAGGACCGGGACGGCCGGTGGTGGCGACATGGAAGGCCTCATGGATGGTTGCGGCAAGTTCGTTGACGTCCTTCACCAGCCAATTGTGCTTGGTGCAGGGGCGCGTGATGCCGACCGTGTCGCACTCCTGGAAAGCGTCCGAACCGATCAGCGAGGTCGGCACCTGCCCGGTCAGGCACACCAGCGGGATCGAATCCATCAGCGCGTCCTGCAAAGGCGTCACCGCGTTGGTCGCGCCCGGACCCGATGTCACCAGCATGACGCCTGCCCTGCCGGTCGAGCGCGCATAGCCCTCGGCCGCGTGGCCGGCGCCCTGCTCGTGCCTCACCAGGATGTGCTCGACGTCGTCCTGCTGGAATATCTCGTCATAGATCGGGAGAACCGCGCCGCCCGGATAACCGAAGACATGCTTGACGCCATTGTCCTTCAGCGCCTGCACCACCATTTCGGCGCCAGTCATTTCGCGCCGCTCGCTCTGTCCGTTGCTCATCGGTTTGGTCCCGTACTGTCCGCCATCTGGCGATTTGCTGGTCGTTTAGTCGTGTTTAAGGCAATAAAAAAGGCCCCCGAGGGAGCCTGTGTGTTGCGCATGGGAGGTTTTCGCCCGGCGGTTACACCGCCTTGCCCACGCGCCTTCCTACGAGAATGAGTGCCTTTTTCATGGTGGCGAACCATAAGGGTGAAAGCAGCCGTTCGTCAATGGGGTCGATTCCGCTTTCATGCCGGCTTGCCCGGTGCATGGCACGAAGCACGCGCACGCCGTCATTTAGACCCGGCTCGACGTCGGGTCGCTGGTCAAACCCTTGAAAACAAAGCGAACTATTTGGCGACGTGACGCGGCCCATGGTTTGCCGCGATACTGCCCGAGGCCGGACCCCAAGCTCGGCAAAGGCAGCTCGCAACGAGGCCGATCAACAAAAACGCGGAGGAAACTGATGCTCGACAAGGCCCCGAACAGGAAGCTTTCCGACCTTCTCGAACGATTTGGCGCGGCCCTTGCCGCCGGCGACGTCGACAAGGCGGTCGAATGCTTCCAGGAAGATTGTTATTGGCGCGACCTCGTCACCTTCACCTGGAATATTAAGACCATGGAAGGCCGCGATCAGGTGCGTGACATGCTGGAAAGCCAGCTGTCGAAGACGAAGCCATCACATTTCGCCATCGCCAGGGGCGAGGACGCGACCGAGGCGAACGGGGTGATCGACGGCTGGATCAGCTTCGAGACGGATGTGGCGCGCGGCTTCGGCCATATCAGGTTGAAGGACGGCAAGATCTGGACGCTGCTGACCACGATGGTCGAGCTGAAAGGGCATGAAGAGCCGGCCGGCTTCGCCCGGCCGATGGGCGCCAAGCACGGCTCCGGCAAGAACCGCCCGACCTGGAAGGAAGAGCGCGAAAAGGAAGCGGCCGAGCTTGGCTTCAAGACGCAGCCCTATACGGTCATCATCGGCGGCGGCCAGGGCGGCATCGCGCTTGGCGCGCGGCTCCGCCAGCTCGGCGTGCCGACGATCATCATCGAGAAGAATGAACGTGCCGGCGACAGTTGGCGCAAGCGCTACAAGTCGCTCTGCCTGCACGACCCGGTCTGGTATGACCATTTGCCCTACATCGATTTTCCCCGGAACTGGCCGGTTTTCTCGCCCAAGGACAAGATCGGCGACTGGCTGGAAATGTACACCAAGGTGATGGAGCTGAATTACTGGTCCTCAACCGAGGCCAAGAGCGCTTCCTACGACGAGGAGAAGAAGGAATGGACAGTTGTCGTCCACCGCGACGGCAAGGACATCACGCTGAAGCCGAAGCAGCTGGTGTTGGCCACCGGCATGTCCGGCCGTCCCAATCTGCCGAAGTTCAAGGGCATGGAGAATTTCAAGGGCGATCAGCACCACTCCTCCAAGCACCCCGGCCCCGACCAATATGCCGGCAAGAAGGTTGTCGTCATCGGCTCGAACAATTCCGCGCACGATATTTGCGCAGCACTGTGGGAAGCCGGCGTCGACGTCACCATGGTGCAGCGATCGACCACCCACATCGTCAGATCCGACACGCTGATGGATATCGGGCTTGGCGCGCTCTACTCGGAGCAGGCGGTGCAGAACGGTATGACCACCGCCAAGGCCGACCTCATCTTCGCCTCCCTGCCCTACAAGATCCTGCACGAGTTCCAGATTCCGCTTTATGAGAAGATGAAGGAGCGCGACGCGGCGTTCTACAAGGGCCTGGAAAAGGCGGGGTTCATGCTCGACTGGGGCGACGACGGCTCCGGCCTGTTCATGAAATATCTCAGGCGTGGCTCCGGCTACTACATCGATATCGGCGCTTCGCAGCTGATCATCGATGGCGCCATCAAGCTCAAGAGCGGCGTCGATGTGGCCGAGATCAAAGAACATTCCGTCCTGCTCAGCGATGGCACCGAACTGCCGGCGGACGTCATCGTCTACGCCACCGGATACGGCTCGATGAATGGCTGGGCGGCGGAGCTGATCTCAAAGGAGGTTGCCGACAAGGTCGGCAAATGCTGGGGACTCGGCTCGAACACCACCAAGGATCCCGGCCCATGGGAAGGTGAGCAGCGCAACATGTGGAAGCCGACGCAGCAGGAGGCGCTCTGGTTCCATGGCGGTAACCTGCACCAGTCGCGCCATTATTCGCAGTTCCTGTCGCTGCAGTTGAAGGCCAGGCAGGAAGGCATTGCGACGCCCGTCTATGGGCTGCAGCAGGTTCACCACAAGGGATAAGCCAGATCGTGGCGAAAAACCGAGGGAGGCGCGGTTTTGGACCGCGCCTCCCTTTCCTGATCGGTGCGATCGGCTACGCCGCCTGGTCGGCCGCGAACCGCGCCACCACGCGTTCTAGCAACGGCACATAGTCGCGAAACGTGCGCGTCCTCATGTCGGCGACCTTGCCGCCCTCGTCCCAGATGCGGACGCGCACCGCCTCTTCGTGAAACGGGTTCTTGCGGAACCCGGCCACCTCGTCCGGGCTCATCGGCCCGCCCTGCAACGACAGCGTATGAACCGAAGCCGGCGACAGCTTGTCGAAATAGGTCGGGTCGGTGGCGCAGAGATAGCGCTTGGCCGAGACATGCAGCCTGACGCATTCGACGATGACCGGCGGGAAGAACGGCGCCAGCACCTCGCCGCCGGCCTCGTCATGGTGCTTGTCCTCGACGTCATCGGGCGAATAGGTACCGAACTCGCTGGTGTAGTGGCCGATATCGTGCAGCAGGGCTGCTGCCACCAGTTCTTCCGGCGCACCATCCTGCTCTGCGAGCCAGGCGCCCTGCAGCATATGCTCGGACATGGTCACCGGCTCGCCGAGATAGGATTCGGCTCCCCGGCGCTCGAAGATATCGGCGATGAATTCGACGATGTTGCCGGCGTTCAGATCATGTGGGTTCATTCCGCCGCCTCCTTGAAACCGTGCTCGATCGCCGCCAACGTCGACAGCAGGCCGTCCTTGTCGGCATAGCAGCCCTGCAGCCAGCGTTTCCCGGTTCCCGAAAACGCTTTGCGCGCATGCATGACGCGGGTGTTGTCGACGATGAAGGCTTGCCCCGGCTCGAGCTTGAACGTTACTTCGAAGGCCGGATCCTCGATCAACTCCGCAAAGCGGCGATAGGCGGCGTAGTAGGCATCCATCTCGGCGAAAGGCACGTCGACGGTCGGCGCCAGCGAGCGGTTGTTGAAGCGGATGCAGATCAGTTCGCCGTCCGGCCCGAGTTCGATCATAGGCCGCTTCGCCTGCAGCCGCACGCCAGACAATCCGGCATATCCGAAACGCGCCGGATGCGAACTCAGGAGTCGGAAGCCTTCGGGGTTCTCGGCCTGCAGGGCGGCCGCCACGGCGAACCCGTCGACCACGCTGGACTCACCACCCTCCACCGTGTTCTCGATACAGGACAGGATCTGCAGCGTCGGCACCGGGTCGCGATAAGGATTGTCGGTGTGCGCCTGGAGGCCGAGATTGGTGTAGGCCAGATTGTTCGGATTGACCTCGGCGCGCACTTCGAACCAGCGCCCGTAATTGGTCTCCCTGATGTAGCCGAACAGGTCGGAGACCTTGCACAGAGCGCCGGATTCGGCCGGCAGTCCGTCCATCACTGCAAAACCGTAGGCCCTCACCGCCAAGAGCCATTCCCGCAGCACACTGCGGCTGCGGCTTGCCTTAGGATAACCGGCGCGCGGCACCGAATTCTGCATCGTCGCCTTGGTCCAGCGCTGCACCGCGTCGGCCGTCCATCCGGACTGACGGGCCTCGGCGCGATCATAGGCATTGGCTCGAAGCCACGCCTCGGGAAAGCTGACCGTCTTCTTCTCGGGCACGAATCTGATCTCCACGGCATTGCCCTTGATCGAAGCGGCACCGATCCGCGTCTCGGCTGGAATATCGAGGATGGTGATCAGTCGCTGGCCGTTGCCGGCGCTGCGTGTCTTGTCGTCGAGTGCGTTGTCGCGAAGCCACATGGCATGGAACCGGCAGCGCGTCCCGTCCTTCCAGCCCAGTTCGATCATTCTTCCTGCGTCGCCTATCAGCGCATCGGTCAACATGGAGATGTTCCTGTCCATTGCGCCCCGCAGTCCGCTCAGCGGGGCCTCGATTGCATGTTGATCGAGCGAAAGGTATAATTGAAATTATCATTTTTCGGTCAATGGCTGCAAAATCGTAATGCCTGCGAGAACCATCCCCACCTTGCCCCCACTCGACTGGCTGCGCAGCTTCGAGGCAGCGGCGCGGCTTTCGAATTTTACGGCGGCGGCCGCCGAACTCGGCCTGACCCAGGCGGCCGTCAGTCAGCATGTCCGGCTCCTCGAGGAGCGGCTGAAGACGCGTCTGTTCTCACGGCTGGCGCGGGGCGTCGCACTGTTGCCGGAGGGTGCCGCCTACTTGCCCCACATCCAATCAGCCTTCGCCACCATCGGCAGCAGCACGGCGGAACTGTTCGAGCCCCGCGCCGTCGAGACCGTTACCTTGCGGGCGCCGATCTCCTTCTCTTTGCTGGTGCTCGTTCCGAAGCTGCCCGACCTTGCCAAGGCGCTGCCGCGCATCCACCTCCACCTGGTGACGATCCATCGCCCGACCGACTATGACCTGCCGGGCTCAGCGCTGGACATCCGTTTCGGCAACGGATCCTTTCCCGGACGCCTGGCCGACAGGCTGACCGCCGAGCGGCTTGTGCCGGTGGCCGCCCCGGCCTTGGCCAGTGATGCCGACTGGACATCCCTGCCGCTGCTCCTGGTCGCCGGTGCGCGCGAGATGTGGGCGGAATGGTTCGCCGCGGCGGGATTGGCCGGTCACCCCAGGCGCTCGCATCGCTTCGACAGCTTCGTGGCTGCGATGGAGGCTGCGCGAGCCGGCGCGGGCGTGCTTCTGGGCTCGCGGCCGCTGATTGACGCGGCACTCGAAAGCAAGGCCCTGGCCAGGCTTTCCGATTTCGAGCTCCCGAGCACATCGGGGCATTTTCTGACCAAGGCACCGATCGCGCGACTGACCGGTGCCGAGCAGGATTTCCGCCAATGGCTGCTGTCGCGCCTCGGCGAGCCATCTCCGACATGACGTTCACCGGCCGATGCGCTTCCAGTAGATGAGCGTGCCGGTCAGCCCGCCATGGGGCTTCAATGCATAGTCCGGTATTTCCCCGGTCAGCGTGAAGCCCAGCCTCTCATAGAGCCCGGACGCCCCCTCTTCGGTCGCCGTATCCAGAACCAGAAGCGTGCGGCCCCTCTCCACCGCAAGGGCCTCGGCCGCTTGCATCAGGCGGGTCGCCACGCCTTTGCCTCGACGATCGAGGCGCGTCATCAGCTTGGCGATCTCGGCCCGGTGCGGCTGGTTGGGCGGACAGTCGAGCAGCAGCGTGACCGTGCCGACCAGCGTGTCTGCCTCCCACGCGCCAAGCACCACCCGCTCACCTCTTGCGGCCGCCGTCAGCGACGTGTCCCAGAACCTGCGGGCGGTTTCCGGCGCCAGCGGATGCATGAAGCTCACCGACCCGCCCGCGGCAACCGTTTCGACCAGAAGATCGCCAAGCAACGCCTGTGTCCGCGCGTCCTGCGTCAACATTCTGATCTCGATGGAATGCATGCTCGTTCTGCCTGGCTGAGATGGAAGGATCGATACGGTCGAACTGGCGTCAATCGAAAGCGCTGAATCGCTTTCCCTTGCGCGCCGCCTTGATCGCGGCGATGCGTTCGGTGTCCTCTTCCTGAAGGTGGCGTCCGCGTTCGAGGAGTTCGAGCGTGTATTCCTCATAGGTAAGTCCCAGCCGTTCCGCCTTGTCCACGCGCATCAGCATGACGTCGCGGCTCGGTGCTTTCCACGCCTTGGCATGCGCGGCCTGCCAGGCCAGGAAAATATAAGGATCGCCCTTGCCCCATGGCGGCCCCTTGTAGTCGTCGAGCGGCGGTCCCCCATTGTGGGAGCGCTTTGGACGTCTCGGCATGATGTCAGGCCCTGACCAGCGCGACGAGATAGTCGGCGCCCGCCTCGAGTGCATGGAAGGTGCAGTCCGACGGCGCGCCGAGCGCCAGACAGTCGCCGGGCTCGAGCCTGTGCACCAGATCGCCCTCGGTGAATTCCAGCCGTCCGGAGATCAGCCATATCTGCTGTTTGATGAAGGCGTAGGATGCCGCGGGCAGGCTGACCTTGGCGCCCGCCGGCAGATGAACCCTGATCAGTTCGAGCGGCATGTCGCCGGCCGGCGAAAGATGCCGCCTGACATAGCCGGTGTCGGGATCGCGCCAGACGGGCTGGTCGCTCGCCCGCAGCAAGCCGCCGCCCTGCAATTCCGCGCGTGCGATAAGGGTCGACAGCGTCATGCCGAAGGCGGCGGCGATCCGCACCAGGAGCGCTGCCGTCGGGCTGGTCATGCCGCGCTCGATCGTGCTCAGCATGGCTTTGGAGACGCCGGAGCGCTCGGCGAGTTCGGCCAGGGACCATTCCCGTATCGTCCTCTCGGCGTGTATCCGTCTGCCGATTGTGGAGGAGATATCGTTCGCTATATCATTCATTCGTTTATTATAGCGAAAATCCGACAGCTGGAAAAGAGCCTTGTCGCGACAATTTTCACCAGCTTCTTAATCCTCCCTACACCATCCGGCCACACTCGACCTTAACCCAGTTCCTGTAGGCTCGACGTGAGGGAAAATGGGGATTGGCCTGTCCATGTATGTCGAACGCGAAGCCTCGGTCGGAGAACCGACATCGCAGGAGCGCCGCAACGCCGAACAGAACGACAGGCGCATCCTGGGCAATGTCGTGCAATGCGACGGTGCGCGCGCCACCATCAGCGCCTTTGCGGACGACGTCGACGGCGCGGTGACCGGCCTGTGGACGGTCGGCAAGATGATCTCGGTCAATCTCGGCAGCACGCGCACCGTCGGCCTGGTCTATGCGATCGGCAAGTCGGATCGCGCCTGGAACAGCGAGGGCCAGAACGCCATCGAGGTCAGCATCGAGCTGATCGGCGAAGTGCGCGACGGCGCCGAGCCCGGCTCCAAGCCGATCTTCGACCGCGGCATCACCACCTATCCCCATATCGGCGCCATCGCGCACCGCATCCGCAGCCGTGACCTGCAGGCCGTCTACGATCTGGCCGGGCGTCATTCGATCACCATCGGCTCGCTGTCGCAGGACGAGGCGATCGCCGCCAACATCGCCATCGACGACACGCTGGCGCGCCACTTTGCCATTGTCGGCACCACCGGTGTCGGCAAGTCCACCGCCGTCTCGCTGCTGCTGCGCAAATCGATCGCGGCGCGGCCGGATCTGCGCATCCTGATCCTCGATCCGCACAATGAATTCGCCGCGTCGCTGCCCGAATATTGCGTCAAGGTCGATTCCAAGACGCTCGACCTTCCGTTCTGGATGTTCCGGCTCGAGGAATTCGCCGAGGTTCTGTTTCGCGGCCGCGAGACCGTGCCCGACGAGATCGATGCGCTGCGCGACCTCATTCCGCTCGCCAAAAACCTCTATCGCAACCCCAATTCCGGTGCCTATCTCAGGCGCGGCAGCGATGCGCTAACCGCCGATACGCCAGTGCCCTACCGCATTGCCGATCTGCTCAAGCAGATTGACGAGCGTATGGGCATGCTTGAAAGCAAGAACGAGCGCCCGACGCTCAAATCGCTGAAGACTCGCATCGAATCGGCGGCAGCCGATCCGCGCTACCGTTTCATGTTCAACTCGCGCCTGATCGAGGACACCATCCACGAGACCATCGGCAACATCTTCCGCGTGCCGCATAACGGCCGCCCGGTGACCTGTTTCGAAATGGCCGGCATGCCGTCCGAAGTGGTCAATTCCGTCTGTTCGGTGCTGGCGCGCCTGGCGTTCGACCTTGCGCTGTGGAGCGAGGGCAAGCTGCAGCTCCTATTGCTGTGCGAAGAAGCGCATCGCTACATGCCGGCCGATGCGCGCCTCGGCTTCGCGCCGACAAGGCACGCGCTGTCGCGCATTGCCAAGGAAGGCCGCAAGTATGGCTGCTATCTCGGCGTCGTCACCCAACGCCCGGGCGAACTCGACCCGACCATCCTGTCGCAATGCTCGACCTTTTTCGCCATGCGGCTCGCCAATGAGCAAGACCAGGCGATCATCCGCTCGGCCATCGCCGACTCGTCCGCCTCCACGCTTGCTTTCCTGTCGTCCATGGGCCAGCGCGAAGCCATCGCCTTCGGCGAAGGCGTGGCCACGACGATGCGGCTGAAGTTCGAGAGACTGCCGGCTGAACTGATCCCCGGCACGGCGAAGCGCGAACAAGCCATGTCGTCGAAAACCGGCGACGATGTCGATTTGGTGACGATCGTGGAACGGCTTCGCAACGTTCCAAAGCCGCAGCAGCAGGCGATGGCCTTTGCCGAAGTGGTCGATTCTGGCCGCCAGGCTGGCGATCCCGACTACCGCAAGCCGCCGGCCGCACGCGTGCAATCGGATGATGATTTCGATATGCGCTACGGCCTCAAGCCCGCCACCTTCGGCATGCGCCCCCAGAACGATTGAGCCTGCAAGCTCTCTGACGACCGGCCGGGAAGCCGCACACAAGCTTCCAAAGGCTTCATCGAACCAGCTTGGTCAAATCCCGAAAGGGAATTCATGAGGCCGGATTGAATGGCGTGGTTTTCGAGAAGCCGGAGCGGAGCGGACATTCAGTCCGTGAGCACCGGAAGTCGAAAAAGCCGCGTCAGGCAACCGGCCTCATGAATTCTTCTTCGGGATTTCAGGCGCAGACGCGGTTGCGGCCTTGCCTCTTGGCCTCGTAGAGCTGGCGGTCGGCGCGGCGATAGAATTCTTCCGCCGTCTCCTTGCGGTCCCAGACGGCAAGGCCGACGCTGGTGGTGATCTTGAGCCGGACATTGCCCGAAAGAACCGACATGTTGGCGATCGCCTTGCGGATACGCTCGGCGAATTTCGACAACAATTCCGCCTCCATGTTGGGCGTGACCACGGCGAATTCCTCGCCACCCAATCGCGCCACCACGTCATGGTAGCGCGTCATGTCCTTGAGACAGCTGGCGACGGCCTTGAGTACCTCGTCGCCAACGTCGTGGCCATGTGTATCGTTGACCTGCTTGAAATGATCAAGGTCGAGGATCATCAGCCCGACGGGTTTCTCGATGCGCTTGAACTCGTCGAGATATTCCTTCAGCGCGTCGTCGAAATAGCGCCGGTTCTGCATGCCGGTCAGGCTATCTGTCAGCGCCGCATGTTCGAACGTCTCGGAGCGGGCGCTCAGTGACACGGTCATGGCGCGCAGCTTGCCTTCCTCCGTCGCCTGCCTGCGGATCAGCGGGTAGATGAAGAAGATGCCGAAGAACAGCGCGGTCGCGAGCAGCACGCCCGTCGCGAAAAGCAGCTTGTTGAGGTAGATGACCTTGTCCAGGCCGGAGGCCGTGTGCAGTTCGGTGGCAAAGGATTGCAGCAGTCCATAGGCATGCAGCGTCACCAGGCCGGCGGCCAGGATCACGAAGATAAAGACGAAAAACGCCGATTCCGCCTTGTGGAAACGCATCTGCTCCCCGATGGAAAAATGCCCATCGACCTTATGGCATGGCGGGCCTTACGGAGGGTTAATTTGGACAACCACAACGAGAACCTTTCCGTGAAGGAAAGGCTTTCTAGGTTGCATTAGCAACAAGCGTTTGGATCGTGGTTTCGATATCGTCACCAGGATGCAATCTTTGCCATTCCGGTCCTAGCTGGTGCCGAAACCAGGTCGTCTGCCGCTTGGCATATTGCCTGGTTGCGATCTTGGCGCGCTCAATCGCCTCGGGAAAACCCGATTGTCCGGCCATCGCCGCTTGCAGTTCGCGAACGCCGATCGCCTTCATCGCCGGCAATTGCGGATCGAGACGAAGCGATGCGAGTTGCCTGACTTCGTCCAGTGCGCCCTTGGCCAGCATCTGGTCGAAACGCCTTTCGATGCGTCCGACCAGCGCGGCCCGGTCCGGCTCGATGACGAAGAAGCGGGCCGTCTGTCTGTCGATGAGCGGCCGGCCCCGCGCGGCCTGCCAGTCCAGGATCGAGCGGCCGGATGCGTCGAGCACTTCGAGCGCCCGCACGATGCGCTGGCTGTCCGTTGGCTTCAACTGCATGGCTGCCCTGGAATCCTCGCGCAGCAGGATGCCATGCAGTTTGACGGCGCCTTGCTCCTTCAACTCGTAGCGCCAACGGTCGCGTACCTGCCGCGGAATGTCGGGCATTTCCGAAATGCCCTCGGCCAAGGCGCGAAAGTAAAGGCCGGTGCCGCCGACGAAGATCGGTCGCCGCGAGAGCGCGCCGTCTTCGATCAGCCTCGTCACGTCGCGCAGCCACGCCCCGGTCGAGTAGGCGGTGCCGGGATGGACATGCCCATAGAGATAATGCGGTGCCCGAGCGAGGTCCGCCGCCTCCGGCCGGGCAGTCAACACGTCGAGAACCGAATAGGCTTGCATGGAATCGGTGTTGACGATCACGCCGCCTATACGTTCGGCCAGGTCGAGCGCCAGCGCCGACTTGCCGCTGGCGGTCGGCCCGGCTATCAGGATCGCATTCTTCACGCGGCCTTCGCCCGCATCCGCACCGGAATTATCGATGCCGCTTATCGCCACGCTTGTTTCTCATCCCGCCGATCGTGCCTTGTCGCCATCGCTTGCGAATATGGCCTCACGGTCGGTGGGCGCAAGCACTGTTCGCTGGATGGCCGAAGACATTGCCTGCGATCTCGCACTGCCAGCGAATGCACAAGCCGACGAGGCGGCCGCCAATCTGCGCGCAGCGCTGGCCGCCGAGCCGATCGACGTGATCGTCCAGCAGTCGGCAACGCGCCGCAAGAAGATCCTCATCGCCGACATGGATTCGACCATGATCGACCAGGAATGCATCGACGAGCTGGCCGACGAGATCGGCGTCAAGGAGCACGTCGCGGCGATCACCGCACGATCGATGAATGGCGAGATCGCCTTCGAGCCCGCCCTGCGCGAGCGCGTGGCGTTGCTCAAGGGGCTCGATGCGGCCGTGGTCGATCTGATCGTTGCCAACCGGTTGACATTGGCCTCCGGCGGTCGCGCGCTGGTGCAGACGATGCGGGCCAACGGCGCCTGGACCGCGCTAGTCTCGGGCGGCTTCGAGGTCTTCACCTCACGCATCGCCGCCATGCTCGGCTTCCATGAAAACCGCGCCAACCGCCTGCTCGAACAGGATGGCCTCTTTGCCGGGTTGGTCGGCGAGCCGATCCTCGGCCGCGCCGCCAAGGCCGAGGCGTTGATCGAGATCACGGCGCGTCTCGGCCTCACCCCGGCCGATGCCATTGCTGTCGGCGACGGGGCCAACGATCTCGACATGATCCGCCTTGCCGGCACCGGTGTTGCGCTGCATGCCAAACCGATGGTGGCTGCACAGGCAAAGGTTCGCATCGACCATGGCGACCTGACCGCATTGCTCTATCTGCAAGGCTACGGGCAGGAAGAGTTCGTCCAATGAAACCAATGCGCACCGAGCGCCTAATCCTGCGCAACTGGGAGGATCGCGACCGGGAGCTGTTCCATCGCATCAATTCCGATGAACGCGTGATGGAGTTCTTCCCCTTCCGTCGCGGCCGCGCCGCAGCAGACGCCAAGATGGACGAACTGCGGGCCATCATCGATCGGGACGGCTATGGCTTTGCCGCCGCCGAGGTCGCTGCATCAGGTCAATGCATCGGCTTTGTCGGTATCACCGGGACCGACCATCTGCCGTTCCTTCCCGCCGGCACCGTTGAGGTCGGCCGGCGGCTGGCGCCCGAATTCTGGGGCAAGGGTTATGTCACGGAAGCTGCCGAGGCATGGCTGGCCTACGGCTTCGAAAAACTCGGCCTTGGCGAGATCGTCTCCTTCGCGGTCGAGAACAACCGCCGCTCCACTGCCGTCATGAAGCGCCTCGGCATGACCGCCGATCCCTCGGCCAACTTCGACCACCCCGGCATTCCCGACAGCCACCCGGAGCTGAAAAGGCATGTGTTCTACAGGCTGACGAGCGCGGATTGGCGGAAGAATCGTCACTGATCAATGCCTGTCAGGTGGAAATTCGTCGCCGGACTGTGGCGATCTGTCTGCGACCCGCCCCAGCATTTTCGCGAAATCGCCCGGTGACGCGTCGCCGGCACGACGACGCAGGAAGTCAGCTGCCGCTTCCATTGCCCCGACCTTTTGCGCCACAGCCGACGCAATCCATTGATTGAGCGACACGCCATCGGCCTTCGCGAGGCGCGCGGCTGCTTCCTTAACCGACTGTGGCAGTTTCAGCGGATAAGTCGCTTTGCTCATGTACGAAGTCCTTCCAAGAACTCGGCCGGGCTCACAAGCAGTACATCAAAACGGCCTGCCGCAGCTAGGAAGTCCCGGCGATTGTGAGTCACCAACGCATCGGCCCGGCCGTTGATCGCTGCTTCAAGCACCATCTCATCCTTCGGATCGTTCAATTGCGGCCGCCAGAGAAAGTGCAGCTCGACCGGCTCAGCCAGCAATGCAAAGCCGGCCAGCAAACGGCCCAGATCCGGCGCGGACAACCCGTGAGCCGCCACCTGCTCGGGTCTGGCCAGCACGGTTTCATATTCAAGAAACAGCGCTGTCGTCACTAATGGGCGAATTTGCCGATCCGCAATCAGCTGCAGGATGGCGAAAGACGCGCCATTCCTGCTTCGCAAACCTGCCGTCAAAACGTTTGTGTCCAGTACGATCCGCCTCACAAGTCAAAATAGTACATCCCATGGGATGTTACAATATGACCATCGTTAGCGATCCTCAGTCCATCCGGATCGTCACAAACCTCAGCTCACCGGTCTTGGACGCCAGCATCAACAGTGCGTTCTTGCGTCCCTGCTCCTTCAGCGCGCCGATCCGGTCCATCACATCCTTGGGCGTGGCAACCGATTCCTGTGCAATTTCGGTGATCACCTCGCCCGGCTGGATGCCGCGTTCAGCCGCGGCCGAATCCTTGGCGACATCGGTGATGACGACGCCCGAAACATCGGCGGCGATGCTGAACTTCTTGCGCGTATCGTCGTTCAATTCGCCGACGGTCATGCCGAGCACCGAGGCCGTCGAAACCGCCGGCGCCTTGTCGCCTTTGTCCTGGTCGGTGTTGCCGTTTTCGCCGCTGGCGAGCTTCTCGCTGTCCTCGAGCCGGCCAAGTGTTACCTTCACCGTTTGCTCGACACCCTTGCGCACGATCAGCACGTCGACCGCCTTGCCGACCGGGCTCTCCGCGACCACACGCGGCAGGTCGCGCATTTCGTGGATGTCCTTGCCGTCGAACTTGATGATCACGTCGCCGGCCTGGATGGTGCCGTTGTCGACCGGTCCACCCTTGATGACGCCGGCGACCAGCGCACCCTTGGCGGTCGCCATGCCGAGGCTCTCGGCAATGTCGTCGGTCACCGGCTGGATGCGCACGCCAAGCCAGCCGCGCCGCGTTTCGCCATATTGGCGCAGTTGCTCGACAACGCCCGATGCGAGCTGCGAGGGGATGGAGAAGCCGATGCCGATCGAGCCGCCGGACGGCGAAATGATCGCCGTGTTGATGCCGATGACCTCGCCGGCGCTGTTGAACAGCGGCCCGCCCGAATTGCCGCGGTTGATCGCGGCATCGGTCTGGATGAAATCGTCATAGGGGCCTGAATTGATGTCGCGGTTACGCGCCGAGACGATGCCGACCGTGACCGTGCCGCCGAGGCCGAACGGATTGCCGATCGCCATCACCCAGTCGCCGACGCGCATCTTGGTGGAATCGCCGAACTTCACCGCCGTCAGCTTGTGGCCCTTCGGATCGACCTTGAGCACCGCGACATCGGTCTTGGTGTCGGTGCCGACCAGCGTCGCCTTCAGCGTGACTCCATCGGAGAAATTGACCTCGATATCGTCGGCATCGGCGATGACATGGTTGTTGGTGACGACGATGCCCTGCTCGGCGTCGATGACGAAACCGGAGCCGAGCGACTGCACTTTCTGCGAGCCATTGTCCTTGTCACCGCCGCGGTTCTTGAAGAAATCGTCGAAGAAATCCTGGAACGGCGAGCCTTCGGGAAGCTGCGGCATCGGCACCGCGCCCGGACCTTCCGTGCCCTTCACCGTCTGCGACGTCGAGATGTTGACCACCGCGCCGAGCAGGCCTTGCGCCAGGTCGGCCACCGAAGCAGGCCCGTCGGCGGCCATTGTCGGCGTCACGAAGGCCGGAACGGCCACGGTGCCCAGAAGAAGCGCTGCCGCGCCAGCGACGAACGTGCGTCGAGCCGCGCGCAAAAGGGTGTTGGATGTCATCGAGAAGCCTCCCGGCACTTCTGAAAGAGAAAAGCGCTTCGACGGAAACGCCGTGTCGCGCCATGATGGCAAGAAATAGGGCACGTTTGCGGCTTTGGCTATTGGCAGAGTGTAAATCCCGCGTTTTTGCACCCCTAGCCGCCGCGGACCAGCCAGACGATACCGACGCCGGCGCCAATCGCCACCAGCCCGGCAATCCGCAATGCATTCTCCGGCAATGACAGCACCTCGCCCGCCAGTTTCCTGGCGAAACCGGGAAAGCCGCCATAGACCAGGCCCTCAATGACGAGGACCAGGCCTATTGCCGCGAAGAAATCCTGCACCGGCCGCTATTGGCCGGTGCTGGGCGAAGCCGCGGGTGCCGTCGCCGGGGCGGCAGGTGGTGCCGGCTGCGGAGCCGCCGGCCTTGCCGGCGCCTCCTTGCCGTCAGGGTCGCGGAAGAAACGGAAGAACTCCGAATTCGGCGACAGCACCATTGTCGTGCCGGTGTTGTCCAGCGCCGTGCCATAGGCGTTCATCGACCGGTAGAAGTCGAAGAACGCCGGATCGCGCTGATAGGCCTCCGCGAAGGTGGCGCTGCGCTGCGCCTCGCCCTCGCCGCGCAGGATTTCGGACTCCTTCTGCGCTTCCGCGATGATCTCGACCACCTCACGGTCGGCACGGGCCTTGATGCGCTGCGCCGCCTCATTGCCGCGCGCCCTCAGCCTTTCGGCCTCAGCCAGACGTTCCGCCTTCATGCGATCGAAGGTCTGCTGCGAGACTTCGGCGGTGAGGTCGGTGCGGCGGATGCGGACATCCTCGATCTGCAGGCCGAGCGAGGTGGCGTCGGGCCGTAGCTGATCGCGCACTTCGCGCATCATCACAGCGCGCTCCTCCGAAAGGGCGGCCTCGAAGTCGCGCAGACCGTAGACGCGGCGCAAGGCAGCGTCGAGACGCGTCCTCAGCCGCGCTTCGGCGAGCTCGATCTGGCCGGATACCGCGGCACGGAAGACACGCGGATCCGAGATGCGGTAGGCGATGAAGGCATCGACCTCATAGAACTTGCCGCCCGAGACCTGGACGCGGATGTTGTCGAGGTCGAAGCGCAGCACCCGATTCTCGATCAACTGCACGGTGTCGGCGTCGAAGAACGAGAACGGCGCCTTGAAGTAGATGCCGGGCTCGGTCTTGACGTCGACGATCTCGCCGAACCTCAGCACCAGCGCCTGCTGGCGCGCATTGACCACGAAGACCGACGAATAGAGCAGGAACAGGATGACCGCCGCGATGACGACGATGACGGGGAGACGGTTGGCCATCACTGGTTACCTCCCGTCGTCGCGCCAAGCGGGGTCGGAGCCGGCGCTTTCTGCTGCAATGCCGGCAGCGGCAGATAGGGGACGACCCCCTGCCCGTTGCCTTGCTCGACGATCACCTTGCCGGAGTCCTTCAGCACCTTCTCCATCGTTTCCAGGTAAAGCCGCTTGCGCGTCACGTCGGGCGCCTTGGCATATTCGTCATAGACGGAGATGAAGCGCTGGGCCTCACCTTCGGCCTCCTGCACCACCCGGTTCTTGTAGGCGGCCGCGTCTTCGCGGACCTGTGCGGCCTCGCCGCGTGCCTGGCCGAGCTTCTGGTTGGAGTACTGGTTGGCCTGCTCGACGAACTTATCCTCGTCCTGCTCGGCGCGCTGCACCTCGTCGAAGGCGTCGGCGACCTCACGCGGCGGCGCCGCGTCCTCGATCGAGATGGCGTTGACCTGAAGCCCGGCCTTGTAGCCGTCGAGCGTGGTCTGGATGATCTCACGCACCGAAGCCGCTATGCCCTGGCGGTCGTCACGGAAGATGTCCTGCGCCGGCCTGCGGCCGACGGCCTCGCGCATCGCGCTCTCGGCGACCTGCCGCAGCATGCCATCCGGGTCGGAGACGTCGAACAGATAGGCGCGGGGATCGGAGACCTGATAGGCGACCGAGAACTGCACGTTGACGATGTTCTGGTCGCCCGAAAGCATCAGCCCCGACGTGTTGCCGCTGGACGCGCCACCGCCAATGTCGACGAGCTGCTCGGAAATCTTGGCCGTTTCGACGGTTTCGAGCGGCCACCAGTGGAAATGCAGGCCGGGCTGCGACAGCTCGGCCTTCGGCTTGCCGAAGCGCAGCTCGACCGCGACCTCATCGGGCTGCACGGTGTAGACTGCCTGGAACGCCCATAGCACGACCAGCGCCGCGCCGATCAGGCCGAATATGGCCGGACTGGCGCCGCCACCGCCGGGCAGCGCACGCCGCAGCCTGTCCTGGCCACGGCGGATGATGTCCTCGAGGTCGGGAGGCGAGCCTTGCGGGCCGCTTGGCCCCTTCGGTCCCTGCCCCCAGGGTCCCTGATTGTTGCCGCCGCCGCCCCATGGGCCGCCGCCACCGCCACCTTTGTCGTTCCAGGGCATGAATGTCCTTTCGCTTGGAATTCCCTCAAGCGCCGGAATTACGGCGCAAATCCAGTCTTGTTCTTCTATAGGGACGCCACGGCATGCTTTCAACGCGATGCTCTGCTGGCATCATCGGTTTTGGGCCGGTCGCGACCCTTTGTCGTCTTTAAACGCCTTTTTTCTTTCAATGGCTCTCGCGGCGTCGCTCGTAAACCGTATAGCGCGTCGCGTGGCTGTCCTTTTCGCCGGCTGGGATCTCCTGCGAACTGACTTCGCGCCAGCGTTTCGGATCGATCGGCGGGAAATGCGCGTCGCCGTCGACAGCGGCCAGCACATGGGTGACGTGCAGCCGGTCGGCCAGCGGCAGCGCCTGCGCATAGATTTCGCCGCCGCCGATGACGCAGACCTCGTTCACCCCGCTCATGCAGCGCCCACGCACATCAGCCAGCTGGATCGCGTTCTCGAGCGTATGCGCCACCTCCACCCCGTCGGCGCGCCAAGCCTTGTCACGGGTGACAACGATGTTCAGCCTGCCCGGCAGCGGCCGGCCGATGCCTTCATAGGTCTTGCGTCCCATGATGATAGGTTTGCCTATCGTGTCTGCCTTGAAGCGCTTGAGATCGGTGGAAAGCCGCCAGGGCAGCCCCCCGTCCCGCCCGATAACGCCGTTCTCGGCGATGGCGACATAGATTGCCACGTGCATCAGTTGCCGTTCCCATTGTCGGATGGATCGAGGATAAGGATGTCGATGTCGCGCTCTGGATAGAAGTCCTCAGCCGTCATCTCGAAACTCGTCGGCCCGACCTTCCTGACATTGTCGCCGCAGAACGAGACCAGGGCTTTGGGATTGCCCTTGTCGACGGTCAGCTTGAACTTGCCGATGCTGCCGGCCGCCCAGTTGCCGCCGGTGGTCAGGATGTAGGCGATGCGGCTCTCGTAATATTTTGGATAGCCGTCGGGGTCGTTCTTGGCAGCCTTGCGCACTGCGCTCTCGAACGTGTCGTCCATGCAGTAGCGGGACTTGTAGGCGGCGTACTGTCCCTGGAACTTGCCGTCGTAGAAGAAGCTGACCGACGAGGTGCCGCCGACGCTCGGTTTGTAGCGGTGGGAAACGTGGACGTCCTTGTTGGCCGGAAAGGTCGAGCGCCACCAATAGGTCGAGCGCAATTGCCAGAACGGTGCATAATTGGGCTTCGCGCCAGCGCTGTCATCGACAGTGTCCTCGATGATGATGCCGCGGGTGACCCAGTCGTCCGCCACCGTTTGCGGCAGCTTCCCGAGCGCCGCCTTTGCCGCTTCGCCGAATGGGTTGAAAGGCACGTTCTGCGCCTTCAGGTCGGCACCGATGTCGATGCCGAGCGCGAACGCCTTCTGCTCGAGCTCAGGCTTTGCCGCCACGCCGTCGATCGTCACCTCGAAGCCAAGGAAATTGTCGCTCTGGTTTTCGGGGATCGCCGGCATCTCCTCGGGATCGCCGGAGATGTCGGGCATTGGGAAGGCGACGATCGCGTCGACGTCCTTATCGGTGTTGTTGTGGAAGACGTAATCCACGGTCACCTTTTCCGGCGAGATGAAGAGGTCCTCGCTCTGCATCGCCACGGCATCGCTGCGCGACAGCACCAGGCCGCCGGTGCCGAGTTCGGCAACGGAATCATTGGCGAACGCGGGTGCGGCCGACAAGGCCAGCACCGCCGTCAGAACATATCGCAACATGAAAGCCCCTCGGCGAGAATGTCGCGATGACCCTAGCGGTTTCAACGTGGCGTTTCAAAGCCCTTCCGCATCCGCGCCACGCCAGTCTGGACTAAAGGGTTGCGATCGGGCAGGAGTTCGCTTCATGCGCAAGCTTCTCGTCATCGGCATCGGCGCCGGCAATCCCGACCATATGACCGTGCAGGCCATAGACGGCCTCAATCGGGCCGACGTGCTGTTCATCCCCGACAAGGGTGCGAAGAAGAACGATCTTGCCGAACTGCGCCGTCACATCTGCGACCGCTTCGTCACCAACCCGAATTCACGCCGCGTGGAATTCGACGTGCCCGTGCGGGCCGAACCGGCGCCTTCCTATCGCTCGACGGTGGATGACTGGCACGAGGCAATCGCCGCCATCTATGAAGACCTGATCCGCGAAGAGATCGCCGAGGATGGTTGCGGCGCTTTCCTGATCTGGGGCGACCCCTCGCTCTACGACAGCGCGCTGCGCATCCTGGAGCGCGTGCGCCTCAGGGGCAACGTCGCCTTCGAACTGGAGGTTATTCCCGGCATCACCGCCATTCAGGCGCTCGCCGCCAGCCACGCGACAGCGCTGAATCGCATCGGCGATTCCATCCTGATCACCACCGGCCGCCGGTTGACGGAAGAAGGCATGCCGCAAAATGCCGGCAGCGCCGTCGTCATGCTTGACGGCAAATGCGCCTTCAACACGCTCGCCGACCAGGATCTTTTCATCCAATGGGGCGCTTATCTCGGCACGCCGGACGAAATCATCGTCTCCGGCCGCCTCGGCGACGTCGGCGCCGAAATCGAAAAAATCCGCGAGCAGGCCCGCGGGGAAAAGGGCTGGATCATGGATACGTACGTGCTGCGGAAGGTAGGGGAGTAGGGGAGTAAGACAGTAAGTGAACGAGACATCAGGAGCCGGAACACAAGAAAGCACACAAAAATTCGACGCGCCCGAGTTGGTCTGCCCTACTGCCCTACTGCCCTACTGCCCTACTGCCTCCTCAATCTCCGCCTGCAACGCCTCCATATGCGTCGCGGCGGCCGAAGCCGCCGCGCGTTCGATGGCGCGGAAACGGCTGACCACGGCCAGGCCCACCGCCGTCAATTGTGCGCCGCCGCCCTTGCGGCCGCCGGTCTGCGCGGCCACCAGCGGCTTGCCGAACACCCGGTTCATGTCCTCGACCAGGTCCCACGCATGCTTGTAGGACATCTCCATGCCGCGCGCGGCGGCCGAGATCGAACCGAAGGCGGCGATCTGCTCCAGCAATTCGATCTTGCCCGGCCCGATGCGCCCGTCGGGGTCGAGATTTATCCGCAAGCTCAGCGACGGCATTGTCTTCCTCCGCGATCACGCCCGCCATGTTAGAGCGTCCCTGGCCGCCTCGCTATTCCAAATCGATATAGCGCAGAGACCCGCTCGCCGTCTCAGCCGTCCGCCTCCGCGGGGAGCCCGCCCCCGGTGTTTGCCTGGTCGAAACTCACCGTCTTGATCACGGCGAAGACCTGTCCGCCGAGCCGCAGCTTCAGAACCTGCCGCGACTGTTCGGTGACCCGTGCCAGCACGGTCGCGCCGTTGCAGTCGATACCGATCTCGACCGTCGGCCCCTCGCCCGGTCTGATCGCGACGATCGTGCCGGCCAGGATGTTGAGCGCGCTGAGACCAGACGGCCGTTCGGTGGCGATCATGACGTCGCGCGCGCGGATGCGTATGCGCACCGGTGCGCCCACCGTCGCCGCCAGCTTGGGCACGCGTATCTCGCCGGCGTTCGAGCCAAGCACCGTCATGCCGAAAACCTCGTCATGCTGCAGTACGCTGGTGTCCAGCACCGCGCCGCCCTCGCCGCGCTCCTCCGCCGGCAGAAGGTCCAGCCTTTGCATGACAGCCGTGGTCGGGCCGCTGGCGGCAAGCTTGCCTCGCGCCAGCATCACCACGTCGCTCGCCAACCGTGCCACCTCGGCGACCGAATGGCTGACATAGACGATCGGGATCTTGGTCTCGTCGCGCAGGCGCTCGACATAGGGCAGGATTTCAGCCTTGCGCGCCTCGTCGAGCGAGGCCAGCGGCTCGTCCATCAGCAACAGCCGGGGGCTGGCGAGCAGCGCCCGGCCGATCGCGACGCGCTGCCTCTCGCCGCCCGAGAGCTTTGCCGGCCGCCGCGCCAGCAGCGGCTCGATGCCGAGCAATTCGACGACGGCGTCGATCTCGGCATAACGCTCCGCCGCCGGCGTGAACCAGCGGCCATAGCGCAAATTGCTCGCCACGCTCATATGCGGAAACAGACGCGCGTCCTGGAACACCATGCCGATCCGGCGCCTGTGCTTCGGCACGAAAATGCCCTTGGCCGTGTCGACCAGCACACGGCCATCGACCTCGATGCGTCCCTGGTCGGGCCGGATCAGCCCGGCAATCATATTGATCAGCGTCGTCTTGCCCGAGCCGGAGGGCCCGAACAGCGCCGTCAGCCGCCCGGCGCTCTCGAAGCGGATGTCGAGGGGGAAATCGCCGAGCCGATGGCGGATGTCGACAAGGACCGTCATTCGATGTCCATCCGCCGGCCGACGCGCCGCGCCAACACTTCCGAGGCCACCAGGGCGGCCATCGAGATGACGATCGAGATCAGCGTCAGCCGAAGCGCGCCGGCATCGCCGCCCGGCACCTGGGTGAACGTGTAGATTGCCGACGGCAGCGTCTGCGTCTCGTTCGGGATGTTGGAGACGAAGGTGATCGTCGCTCCGAACTCGCCCATCGCCTTGGCGAAGGAGAGGATGGCACCGGCGATCAGCCCGGGCAGGATCAGCGGCAAGGTGATGGTGCCGAACACCCATGGCGGGCTGGCGCCGAGCGTTCCGGCCGCCGCCTCCATCTTGCGGTCGACGGCCTCGATCGACAATCGGATCGCCCGCACCATCAGCGGAAAACCCATGACGCCGCAGGCAAGAGCCGCACCCGTCCAGCGAAAGGAAAAGACGATGCCGAAATGCTCGGCCAGGAATGCGCCGGCCGGCCCGCGCTTGCCGAAGGTCAGAAGCAGGAGATAGCCGGTCACCACGGGCGGCAGGATCAGCGGCAGATGCACCAGCCCGTTGAGCAGCGTCTTGCCCCAGAATCGGCCGCGCGCCAGGAGCAGCGCTATCGCTATGCCCGGCGGCAGGCTGGCGATCATCGCCACTGTCGCCACCTTGATGGACAGCCGGACCGCATTCCATTCGTCGGGAGTGAGGTCCAGCAGCCAGTTCATGCGCAGGTGGCTATCCTAGTTGACAGGCGCAAGGACCGTGAAACCCTGCTCCTTGAATAGATCCGATGCCTTTGCCGTCCGCAGGCACTTCAGGAAGGCAGGCGTGTCCTTGTCCTTCGAATCAGCCGTTTGGGCAACCGGATAGATGATCGGCGGATGTGAATCCTCGGGGAAAACACCAACCACCTTGACGCCCTTTTCGGCATGCGCGTCCGTGGCATAGACGATGCCGAGAGCCGCTTCGCCCGTCGAGACCAGCTTGAGCGCCGCACGCACATTCTCGGCCTGCGCCACCTTGCCCTCGACCGAGGACCAGACGCCGAGCGATTCAAGCGCGGCCTTGCCGTATTTGCCAGCCGGCACAGCCTTGAGGTCGCCCATGGCGAGCTTGCCGTCGCCGACCAGTCTGGCCAGATCAAAACCCTTTTCGATCTTGGCTTCAACGCCCGAATCCTTCGGCGCCACCAGCACGATCTGGTTGCCGAGCAGCTTCACTTCGGTATCGGGCTTGGTCAGCTTCCTGTCGGAAAGATACTTCATCCAGTCGAGATCGGCCGAGATGAAGACGTCCGCCGGCGCGCCGCTTTCGATCTGCTTGGCGAGCGCCGAACTCGCCGCGTAGGAGATGGTCGCCGCTTCGCCGACATCAGCCGCGCAGGCCTTGTTGACCGCGTCGAGCGCGTCCTTGAGGCTGGCGGCCGCAAACACCACGACCTCGTCTTGCGCGCGCGCCGCCGGCACTGCTGCCGTCCACGCCGCCGCGAAGCCACCAATGGCGACCGCCGCCACTGCAAAACCGTTGCGCGTCATGAAGCTCTCCCTGAGTTGGCATCCGGCCTGCTCGAAGCCTGCCATCCGATATATCCGGATGAATATAACAAGGAAAGATTTTTTGCCCAGCGTCGCCATTGAATGCGCGGCGTCATCGCGACCTGCGATAGACCAGCACGGATACAGCGAAAGGCAGACGAAGACGTCACAAGAAAATCGGCGCCCGTTGCCCTCGACGGAACCAAGGCTGAAATCTTCTAAAGCGCGTCGTTCCCCCAAAACTGCGGTCACTTTTGGGCGACATAGCTGTCGCCGCCGTGATCTGTTGGGAGAGGCGAGACAATGTCTAAATGCAGATAAGTGTGTGTCGAAACGAGCCTTCCGGCGTCTTCACCATCCGCACTTTGCAGACATACCGCGTCTCGCTTGATATGGCGCTTGCGGGAAGGTCATTCCCCTCTGCGTCAGCGGGCTTGCAAGTCGCGCGGGGACAGTTTGGCAGCTTCGCAGCTGGATCGTCGCAGAACGGCTTCATGCTGTTGTTGATGCATTCACACCCGCACTCGGCAAATGCGTGGGCATTGAAAGCGAAGACAAAGACGAGCGCAAATACCGCTGCTGACAGTCGCATGGACGCCTCCCCCGGAAATCTCCTGGCCTGAGGGTAAGGTCGACCGATCTTGTCGAAAAGATATCAAAACGACGTACCGGCGAGGCACCACCATCGCCACGGCCTCGAGACATCAGGTCGGCAACGTTGCGCCGGCGGTTCAGACCGCGATCGGCGCCTTGATCGTCGCGTCGGCGACATAGTTTTCCAGCCGGAAATCCTCGAAGCGGAAGGCGAAGAGATCCTTCACTTCAGGGTTGATCCACATGGTCGGCAGCGTTCTTGGCGTGCGCCGCAGCTGCTCGCGCGCCTGCTCGAAATGGTTCGAATAAAGATGTGCGTCGCCAAGCGTATGGACGAAATCACCGGGCTTCAGGCCGGTCACCTGCGCCACCATCAGCGTCAGCAGGGCGTAGGAGGCGATGTTGAACGGAACGCCGAGGAAGATGTCGCCGGAACGCTGGTAAAGCTGGCAGGAAAGCCGGCCTTCCGAGACGTAGAACTGGAACAGGCAATGGCATGGCGGCAACGCCATCGCCTCCACCTCGGCCGGATTCCAGGCCGAAACGATCAGCCGCCGCGATTGAGGATTGCGGCGTATCTCTTTCACAAGATTGTTTATCTGATCGATCGACCCGCCATGGCCGTCCGGCCAGGAACGCCACTGCTTGCCGTAGACGGGACCAAGGTCGCCATTCTCGTCAGCCCATTCGTCCCAGATGGAAACGCCATGGTCGGTCAGATATTTGATATTGGTTTCGCCGGCCAGGAACCACAAAAGCTCGTGAATGATCGATTTCAGGTGCAGCTTCTTGGTGGTGGTGGCGGGAAAGCCGCGCGCCAGATCGAAGCGCATCTGGTAGCCGAACACGGAGCGCGTGCCCGTGCCCGTGCGGTCGCCGCGGTCGGCGCCATGATCCAGCACGTGCTGCAGAAGGTCGAGATACTGGCGCATCGGTTCGGCTCGATTCGATTGTGCGAGCATTATAGCTGCTAGACAGGCGGCCGAACACATCAAAACGGCGCAGGCGACGCTTGCCTCATCACCGTTTCGGCGTCTGCGCCGACATCCAAGCAAACTGGCCGCAGCCTCGGTGTCCGTCTTGCAACCCCGGCAATTGGCGAAACCATCGGTGACAGCATTCCTCTCCCCGTCTCTATACGGGGAGAAGATGGCGGCAGCCAGATGAGGGGCAGCACAAGCCGTGCCCGTTACAAACCAGCGGCGCGCTTCAGCAGCCGCGCGAGCACGGAATTCTCAGAGCGAACCGAGCTTTCCCAGGTCCTTGGCAACGAGGTAGTAAAAAGTCACTCGATTCTTGGTGTTGTCTGCGGCCATCGCCTTGCAGGTCTTCTCGATCGCAGCATCTGCCTTCGCCGCATCGGCGACGCCGAGCTTCTTGCCGACCCAGTTTTCCCGGACGCGCTCGAGTTCTTTGGGATCGGTGCAGGACACCAGCGAGGAGTCGCGGTTCCTGAGCGCGATGCCCAGATGCTTGACGATCTTCTCAACAATTTCCGCACTCGCCGCGGCGTCGTATTTCTTCACGTCTGCAAGATAGTCGGCCATCAAAATTCCCCTCGTCGGCGCCACGGATCCGGTCGATGAGGGCTGTGGCGCGCTCCGCAACTCGTGCGCTCGGTCGGTAACTCCTCACCGCGGCAAAGCTTCGGTTGAGACCGTTCCCAAGTCAACCCTGCCGCGTCGCATTTTGACACAGGGACAAAGCACATTGCGGTCTTTCATTTCTGGCGATGGACCCCTATATTCGCTTCGTCGGCTTGACCGACTATGGCGATAAACTGGCGATGAAATAAGCCGTTCGGACCCGGGGGCGGTACCCGGCGCCTCCACCAAAAACCGCTCTGGAAGACGGAGCGGCTTTTGCTGGGGGCGAAATAGGATCGACGAAGGTGTAAAGATCGTACTTTTGCCCGGCATTGTACCACCGTCATCGGGCTAAACTTATAGTTGCCAACGACAACTATGCGGAAGCACGTCTCGCTGCTTAATGCAGTGCGATAGCTTCAAATCAAGCCCTAGGGGTTCGCACTTCTAGGCGGGGTTCGGAGGTACCTGGCAACAGAAACCTCCACTTCTCCCCTTTTTCATCGGCATCACGCGCAACGGCACGCTCGCGCCGGCCAGACTTCGTTCGGCCCATGGGAGGCGACGCAGTGGAGCCGCGTGCCTCCTTCGACATGGGTAAAAAATGCAAAACAATTCCGACCGATTCTTCGTGCTGACCGGCGGTCCGGGCTCCGGCAAGACCACACTGATCGAAGCCTTGCGCCGTGCAGGGTTCGCCACCTCGGTCGAGGCCGGACGCGGCATCATTCGCGACCAGTCCGCCATTGGCGGCTCCGCTTTGCCGTGGAGCGATCGCGCATTGTTTGCCGAATTGATGCTGTCCTGGGAGATGCGCTCGTACCAAGCCGCGATCGAACAGGAAGGACCGGTCTTCCTCGATCGTGGCGTGCCCGACACGCTGGGCTATCTCCGCCTCAGCGGTCTGCCGGTGCCCGATCACGTCGGCATCGCAGCGAAGCGTTGCCGCTACAACCCTCGTGTCTTCGTTGCCCCGCCTTGGCCCGAAATCTTCACGCAGGATGAAGAACGCAAGCAAACGCTCGACGAAGCCGAGCGTACCTGTCACGCGCTGGTCGGCGTCTATGCCGAACTCGGTTATGAACTGGTACGGCTGCCCCTGGCGCCTGTCGAGACACGGCTGCGCTTCATGCTGGACGAAACGGGATTGGCATGAAAAAGGCCGGGATCGCCCCGGCCTCTTTCAATTTCCCGGCCTCTTTCAATTTATTGGCGATTGCCTACTCCGCCGGCGCTTCGACGGCCTCGCGCGAACGGCCGAGCGTGATCTTGGCCAGGGTGAAGGAGATCACCGCGCAGAGCGTGATGCCGGCGACCATCGGCAACGGCGTGCCGTCGAAAAAGATGCCCGCGACACCCATGGCGAGCGCACCGATGGCGAAGTGCAGCGTGCCCATCAGCGCCGAAGCCGTGCCCGCGATCTCGCCATGCTCCTCCATGGCCAATACCGAGGTGGTCGGAATGACCAGGCCGAGAAAGCCATAGCCGACGAACAGCAGCGCCGCCATCACATCCAGCCGGTCCACACCGGAAGCCATGACAGCGAACAGTGCCACCATCGTCGTGGCGTAGCCGGTCACCGCCACCCACACCACCCGCTTGAGCCCGAAACGCTCGGAAAGCAGGCCGGTGAGCTGCGACATGCCGATGAAGGCGACGGCATTGATCGAGAAGAACACGCTATAGACCGAAGGCGACAGGCCGTAATGGTCGATCAGGATGAAGGACGAGCTCGACAGATAGACGAAGAAGCTCGCAATGCCGAAGCCCGCGATCGCCACCAGGCCGAGGAAATTGCGGTCCCCCATCAGGAAACGGTAGCCTGAAAGGGCGGTGCCAAAGGAAGAACCGGCGCGTTCTTCAGCCGGCCGCGTCTCCTTGAGCGAGGTCGCGAGCAGGATGGTTGCCAGCACCGCTGCGGCCGTGACGGTCCAGAACACGGCGCGCCAGCCGAAACTCTCGATGATCTGGCTGCCGGTCAGCGGCGCCAGGATCGGCGATACCGAGAACACCAGCATCAGCAACGACATCAGCTTGGCGGCTTCGTTGCCAGTGTGCAGGTCGCGCACGATCGCGCGCGGAATGGCCATGCCGGCGCTGGCGCCAAGGCCCTGCAGGAAACGGAAGGCGATCAGCCATTCGATGGTCGGCGCCAATGCCGAACCGACGCCGCCGACCATGAACAGCGCAAGACCGCCATAGAGCGGCAGCTTGCGTCCGACCATATCGGAGATCGGCCCGACGACGATCTGGCCGAAGCCCATCGACAGGAAGAAGATCAAAAGGCTCATCTGCACGGCTGCGGTGCCGGCGTTGAGATCCGCGCCGATCGAGGGCAATGCGGGCAGATACATATCGATGGCGAAGGGCCCGATGGCGGACAACAGGCCGAGCACGACCGCGATGCGGAGGAATTTGGGACTCATGATGTTGGCTTCTTTCGAATCTGGTTGCCGCCGCAAGGCGACGTCTGACCCCAGGACGTTCGATCCCGTGGGATTCCGACTCTCCGAGAGCGAATTGTTCGCCTGTCCAGAGGTGAACCCCTTATAGCGTGTCCACAAATTTAGACAGTCTTGTCTAAATCGTCAATCACCTCTATATAGATTTTCATGAGACCGGATGTTTCTCCTGACAGTTTCCCGCCACGCAGCCACGAGGCCAAGCGCATCTCGGTGGTCGACGCAGCCGCTTCCGTGTTCTGCCGCGAGGGCTTTGCCGGCGCCAATATCGACCTGATCGCCGCCGAGGCGGGTGTCTCGCGCCAGACCGTCTACAACCACCATGGCGACAAGGAAAAGCTCTTCATCGCCGTAGTCCGCGATCTCACCGAGCGCTGCAATGCCGGCATCTTCGCCACCATCGCCACGTTCCCGGACCAGCCGAGAGATCTGGAAGCGGATCTGATCGGCTTTGCCGTGCGCCTGAACCAGAACTGCATCTGCAACCGCGACGGAAAATTCCTGCGCAAGCTGATCCAGACCGAAGGCGAGCGCTACCCCGAACTGTTCGCCGAATGGCGCGAACAGGGCCCGGGGCGGACCTGGCCGGCAATCGCCGCCCGCTTCGCCCGCCTTGCCTATGGCGGTTACCTCGCGATCGACGACCCCGACGTCGCGGCGCGGCAGTTCCTCGGCCTCGTCAATGCTGAATTGCAGACGACCTTCATGCTCGGCGGCACCCCGGCCGAGGACGAGGTCGTGCAATCGGCGACAAATGGCGTGCGCACCTTCCTGCGCGCTTTCGGCAAGCGCCCCTCCCCGACCAGCGTCAAGAAACACGCCGCGCTTGCCAATGCGTGACATTTGCGGGTGACGCAAGCCGGCTTCCGCGATCAAATCTCGGCAATCGTCCTCGCTTCCTCGCGGCGGCGGTCTATATGCGGTTTACGCCGCGCTCAAGCTTGATTACAGCTATGCGGACGATTCAACGGAACCCGACCGCCACATGGCCGACGACCACATCCGCTATGACATTCTGGCCCAGGAGGCGTTGCGCGGCGTCATGCGCAAGGTCCTGGCCGAGGTCGCGCGCACCGGCCTCCCCGGCAACCATCATTTCTTCATCACCTTCCTGACCGGCGCGCCGGGCGTGCGCGTGTCTTCGCGGCTGCGCGAGCGCTATCCGGAGCAGATGACCATCGTCATCCAGTTCCAGTATTGGGACCTGAAGGTCACCGAGACCGGTTTCGAGGTCGGGCTCTCCTTCTCGGACGTGCCGGAAAAACTCGAAATCCCGTTCTCGGCGGTGCGCGGCTTCTACGATCCGTCGGTTAACTTCGAACTCGAATTCGACGTCAAGACCGAAGGCCAGTCAGATGACGAACCAGCTTCCCAGCCGGCGTCCGAACCGCTCGCCATCGTCTCCGAGAAAAAGCCGAAGGCGGAGAAGAAGGCCGCCGAACCCGAGAAGAAGGCGGCCGATGCCGATGCCGCCAAGGGCGCCGAAGTCGTCTCGCTCGACGCCTTCCGCAAGAAATAAGCCTTCGGGTCGCGCGTCATGGCCGACATCGTCAATCTGCGCCAGGCTCGCAAGCAGAAGGCAAGGCTGGAGAAGGAACGCACTGCCAGCCAGAACCGCGCCCTGTACGGCCGCTCCGGGGCAGAGAAGGAACGCGACCGCCTGGTTGCCGAAAAGGCCGAGTTCTTCGTCGCGGGCCATCGGCGTCAACCGTCGCCCGATCCGGACCCCAAATGAGCTCCAGGTGAGCCCGGTCGAAAAACGCTCGGTGACGATCCGTGGCCACCGCACCAGCTATTCGCTCGAAAAGCCGTTTTTTGACGACCTTGTCGCCATCGCCGTCGCGCGCAATCTGCCCCTTGCCGCGCTGGTCGCGGAAGTCGACGAAAACCGGCCGCGCGACACCAATCTGTCCTCGGCGCTCCGGATCCATGTACTGGCCTGGGCGAAGCGCGGCCGCGCCTGATGCCGGACGCCGTCAGGCAGCGCCTTCCTGTTTCCCGCGGCGGGTGCCGAACCCCAGCAGGGCCGTGCGATCGCGCTCTTCCGCCTGTTTCCTGGATCTGACGCGCATCAGGTCCTTCCAGCCGACGTAACCGACCAGCGTTCCATCGTCGCGTGCCACGACCGGCAGATGCGACACGTTGGCCATCAGGAGCTTGTCCGACAGGCCTTCCAGATATTCATCGGGATAGGCAAGCGTCACCTTGCTGCCGGCCAGTAATTCGCCGAGCGTCGTCGTCCGGTGCTTGCCGGCACGCCGCCAGCGCAGGATCGCCGGTGGATCGATGAGGCCGAGCACCTGCCTGTTGCCGTCAATGACCGGGAAGCTCGGATGACGCGTCTCCGGCGCGGTCAGGAATGCCGCTGCGCCATGCAGCGTCATCGTCGCCGGCACGCTCTGGACCTGCGTGGTCATCACTTCATGCACCCTGGTCAGCGCGAACGGATCGACCCGGTATTCGCGCACCAGATGATGCCCTCGCCTGGCGATCTTCTCGGTCAGGATGGAACGTTTCATCAAAAGCACCGTCACCGCATGGGCGGCGGCGCAGGCCGCGATCAGCGGCACCAGCACATGCGTGTTGCCGGTCAATTCGACCGCGAAGAAGGTCGCCGTCAGCGGCGCGCGCATCGTGCCACCCATGGTCGCCGCCATCGCCAGCAGCGCCCAGAAGCCGGGATCGGCCGCCGGCAGGAAGCCGGCGAGCACCGCGCCCATCGCGCCGCCCATGATCAGCAGTGGCGCCAGCACGCCGCCCGACGTTCCCGAGCCCAACGCCACGGACCAGATGACGGCTTTCACCACCAACAACAGGAGTGCCGCCGTCGCGATCGTACGGCCGTCCAGCATGCTGGATATGTTGTCGTAGCCGACGCCGAGCGCCTGCGGCTCGATCAGGCCGCCAATGCCGACGACGAGGCCGCCGAGCATCGGCCACCACATCCAGTGGATCGGCAGCTTCTGGAAACCGTCCTCGCAGGCATAGACCATCTGCGTCAGCAAGGCAGACAGGAGGCCGGCGGCAACGCCGATCAGGACCCAGCCGCCAAGACCGGCAAAGGAAATCGCCATGCCGCCCTGAAACGGAAAGATCGGTCCCGGCATGTGCAGCATGGTGCGCTCGACCTCCGCCACGATGGCAGCCACCGCCACCGGAATGAAGCTGCGCGGCGTCCACTCGAACAGAAGCAGTTCCACCGCCAGCATGATGGCGGCGATCGGCGTTCCGAACACGGTGGTCATGCCCGCGGCGGCGCCCGCCACCAGCAGCGTCTTGCGCTCATTGTCGCTGACCGGCAGCATCTGCGCGATCAGCGAGCCGATGGCGCCGCCGGTCATGATAATTGGGCCCTCGGCGCCGAACGGTCCACCGGAGCCGATCGAGATCGCCGACGACAGCGGCTTCAGCACTGCGACCTTGGCGTCCAGCCGCGAGCGCCCGAGCAGGATCGCTTCGATCGCTTCTGGAATGCCGTGGCCACGGATTTTCTCGCTGCCGTAGCGCGCCATCAGGCCGATAATGAGTGCGCCGATCACCGGCACGGCGACGGCGGCATAGCCAAGCGGCGTGTCCTCCAGCCTCAGATCGGCGAGCGTGAATTGACCGAAATAGGCGACGTTGGTGGCGAGCCGGATCAATTTCAGCAGGATGATGCCGGCAAACAGCGCGGCCGTCGCCACCACCACCGCGATGCCAGCGATCAGCAACACCCTGGCGTCGGTGGTGAAATCGCGCAGATGTCCGGGACTGCCCTGTTCGGTCTTCATTGCCTGCCTGCTTTCCGTGGCGTGTCGCTGTTGGAGGATCGGCAAACCGTCAAAACGGCTTTGCCGGCGGCTATGTATCGTAATACGATATAAATATTCAAGCGGACTTGGCCCGAAATCGTTTGAGCTTTGGCTGGAATGACAACACATGTCTGATATGTCGCATCCGCAAAAACCCCGCCCCGCCATCAGCCAGGCCGACTACCAGCGGCTGTCGGAGTTCCGCTATCTGATCCGCCGCTTCCTGGAATTCAGCCAGCTACAGGCCGAAGACGCCGGTCTGACATCGCGCCAGCATCAGGCACTGCTCGCCATCAAGGGTTTTCCGGGCGGAGGCCCGGTAGCCATCGGCGACCTCGCCGAACGCTTGCGCATCCGTCATCATAGCGCCGTCGAACTGGTCAACCGCCTGTGCGAGGCCGGGCTGATCGTCAGGGATCAGGACAAGGACGACCAGCGCAAGGTGCTGCTGCAACTGACCGAGCGGGCCGATGCCTGCCTCGCCGACTTGTCGGCCGTGCATCTCGACGAGCTTTCGCGCATCGAACCCATGCTGAGGAGCGTGCTCGCCCGAAAGGACCGCGACACGCTCCAGAGACAAGTTTCGCAACCTAGCTGAATGGAGGCTATGCCATGTACAACATCTGGTTTTCCAAGGCAGTCCCGGTTTCCACAGGCGTTACTGGCGACGTTCGAAATCTGTCCAATGCCGAACAAGCTCTCGACCTTCTTACCAATCACTGGCGCGATGCGGGAAGCATCAAGCATAAGGCTGCGCTGCGGGCGTGCCGACAGGCCATGAACGGCGGCGTATCGGCCGATACCGCCAGGGATGCTTTTGTCGAAGCCGCGAGGGAAGCGCGCATTCTGGTCGAATAACTGCCGCGCATGTCCTGGGCGTTGTTGGCCCAACCACAGGCCCGACATACCGTCCTCGATCGACGGTGAGCGCACGATGAGATCGCGACAGCCGTCAGCAACGCGCCGTCGTCCATTCAACTTTTGCGAAGCCCGGCTACCATCGGGAAGATGGGACATAAGGGGCCGCATAAAAAAATTCCGGAAACCCCGAATCCTTTGGCTCCGCCGCTTCGTCTCGGACATGAGCGACCTGCAAGGTGCAGGGCCGGCAAAGGAACAGACAAGATGAAACACCATTTGATACGTTACAGGACCAAACCGGAGCTGGTCGACGAGAACGAGCGGCTGGTCAAGGCCGTGTTCCAGGAATTGCGGGATAAATCGCCCGAAGGGTTTCGCTACATGACATGGCGGTCCGGCGACGGTACCTTCTTCCATCTGGTCGAGGCGGCAACCGAGGAGCAGGCCGGCACCCTTCCGGGGCTAGCGGCATTCGCGACTTTTCAGAACGGCATCAGGGATCGCTGCATCGAGCCTCCGCATCGCGAGGCGATGACGGTAGTGGGCAGTTACCGGATGCTGGACCACTAGAGCAGTTCACCGTTTCATGGAAACAGCGAACCGCCCTACTCTTTGTTTTGACGCAATTCTGGACAGAAAACCGCACACACTTTTCTTGGAATTGCTCTAGGCGCGGTCAAGCGATGTGGAGAACGGCGGGCGTATGAACATCCTCATTCCTGGCGGGCACCGCGCGCTCATCGAACGCCTGCTTGGGGACTTGCGCCCAAAGCTGCACCGCTATTGCGCGCGCATGACGGGTTCCGTCTTCGACGGCGAGGACGTGTTGCAGGAAGCGCTGGCCAAGGCGTTCGAGGCTTTGCCGAACGCCGGCCAGATCGCAAATCCGGAGGGCTGGCTGTTCCGCATCGCGCACAACACGGCACTCGATTTTCTGCGCCGGCGAGCCCGCGAAAAGGCCTTTTCCGATGAGGATCCGGACATGATCGTCGACCCGGCCAACGCCACCTTCGACCGTCAGGCCGCTGCCGCCGGCCTGCACACCTTCATGCGCCTGCCCGTCGCGCAGCGCAGCAGCGTCATCATGATGGACGTTCTGGGTTATTCGCTGCAAGAGATCAGCGCCGCGCTGGACACCAGCGTCCCGGCCGTCAAGGCGGCGCTGCATCGTGGCCGCGGCCGCTTGCGCCAGCTCGCCGCCGAGCCCGAGGATCGGCCGGTTCCCAGGCTAGGCGTCTCCGAACGCCTGTTGCTCGAAGCCTATATCGATCGCTTCAACGCCCGTGATTTCGACGCCGTGCGCGACATGCTCGCCGATGAAGTTCGCCTGGAGCTGGTGGCCAGGACGCGGTTTACCGGACCCAAGGAAGTGGCTACCTATTTCCACAACTATTCCCGCCTCCGCGATTGGCGTTTCGTGCCGGGATTCGTCGAGGACAGGCCGGTAGTCCTCGTTCACGACGGCAACGACCCGGCTGCGCGACCAGCCTATTTCATCCTGCTGGTCTGGCAGGAGGGCAAGCTTGCCGCCATCCGCGATTTTCGTCACGCCCGCTACGTCGCCGACAGCGCCGAACTGCTCGTTCTTTGAACGATCGAGGGAAATCCCTGCCTACTACCCTACTACCCTACTGCCCTACTGCCCTACTGCCCTACTGCCCTACTGCCCTACTGCAAAGACTTCAGCAAATTGTCGATCGTAGACGGATTGAACTGCGGTTTGGCCGGAGGCGGATTGTCGTTGGCCACCGGCGGCGGCGCCCGTTCCGGGTTCGGCGCCTGCTCGGCGCCCTTGCGCTCTGCTTCCAGCCTTGCCTTCTCCTGCGAGGAGGTCCGCATCGCCTCCTCGGCCTTTGCCTTGGCATCCGCCTCGGCTTTGACTTTTGCCTCGGCATCCGCCTTGGCCCTGGCCTCTGCTTCGGCCTGCGCCTGAGCTTCCGCCTCGGCTTTCGCCTTGGCGTCGGCCTCGGCCTTCAGCCGCGCCGCCTCCTCCCGCTGTCGCTGCTCCTCGGCCGCCTTGTCGCGCTGGTCCTGCAACGCAGCGTAGTAGCGCACTTCGCGCCGCAGCCGCTGCTTCTCCAGCAACGCGGCCTGCATCGCCTCGACCCGCTGCTGCTCCTTCTCCAGCGCGCGCTGCGTCAGGAACTGCGCCAGCGGTTCGCTGTCGAACTGCCGTTTGACGGCGCCGAACGGCCCCTCGACGCTGAAATTCATCGCCGGTTCGGAACCGACGAGCGCTTCGTCGCCGGGCCGGTAGGTGACCGCGCCCTTGGCGGAGACCGTATCGGCATTGAGGTCCGCCGTGATGTCGGCGGACAAGGTCGCCGAAGGATTTTCGAGGCTGATCGGCGGCGCTCGCAGCGTGCCACCTGCAATGGTGAAGGCGATGTCGGTATCCTTTGCCGCGAAACTGCCATCTGCCGCGATAGCGGGCGCGAAGCCGGCGGTCTTGGCTGCATCGATATCGCGGCCGATCGCGTCGGCCTTGGCGAGGAAGGTGCTGAACGCATTGGGATTGACGCCGGCGACCGTGACGCCCTTCAGCGCCGCCGTGCCCGAACCCGACAGAGCGGCGATCATCGCGTCGACCGATTTGCCGCTTGTCGAAAACGCCGCGGAGACATCCCCCTTGCCGCCGATGCCGGCATCCGGCAGCACGGCTGGCAGATCGGCGTCCGCGAGCTTCATCTGGCCGGTGAAAAGCCCAGTGCCGTCATTGTTTTTCAATTCGAACAGGCCGGTCAGCGCACCGCCAAGGAATTTCGCCTTGAGATCGGACACGCGGATGCCTTCCTGGTCGAGCTTCAGCGACAAGGCCGCGTCATAGGCGGTCGCGAATGGCCCTGCGGCAAGGGAAGCCGTGGTCAAGTCGAGATCGGCCGTGAATGGAAGGCTGGATTTCTGGCTGAACGGGGCCGACGGCCACACACCGCCTTTATTGTCTCCGCTCTTGTCCGTGAACGCGGAATCGCCGAACAGCGCCACCGCCATCGGGTCCAGATCAAGTTCGTCGAGCGCCAGTGAGCCGGCCAGATGCGGCACGCCATCCTTGCCGTCAATCCCCTCCTTGACGTCGATGTTCACGTCACCCGACACCGCAGCTTCGTTGATGGCGGCGTTGAGGCCGGAGAGCACCAGTAGGCCGTTGCCGTAATCGGCCTGCGCGGTGAGCGACGTCGACGTGCCTGTCCCCATGCCCGGCAGGCCTATGCCCGATGTCATCAGCCAGGGCTCGATGTCGGCCGCATCGAGGCTGACCTTGCCCTTCGCGACCGGACCTTGGGGCGTGTCGGCTACGGTGCCGTCGAAACCGGCGTTGAAGTCGTTGCCGGCAAGGCTGAAGCTCGTCGCAAGGCCGCCGCCCAGCGTGCCCTTGGCCTGGATGTCGGTGCTTGCCTCGCCGAGCATGCCGAGCGGCAGCGCCGGCAAGCCGTAAAGTGCCAGCAGCGCTGTGGCGTCGGGGTTCCTGGCATTGAAGGTCAGCGCCACAGGCGCTTCAAGAAACTTGTCGACCGCTCCCTTCCCCGACAGCGAGGCGGAAAAGGACGATCCGCCGGCCTTGCCTTGCCCGCTCACAGCAAGCCCTGTTGTGCCGTCGCCATTGTCGGCGGCACTCACCACAAGATCGACGCGCGAATCCTGGAACAGGTCGGGATAAGCAGCGGCGCGGCTTGCCAGTCCCTTGAGCACGGCATTGTCGGCATAATGCTGCGCCGCCACGTCTATCAGCGGCTTCAGGTCGACGGCGACCACGGAGGCGTCAAGCTTGCCGGTCGGGCTCGCCGGAAAATCCTTGATCCGGCCTGTGGCGCTGATCGACGCGCCGGCCAGCCCGCCCACCGACAGTCGGTCGATCTCAAGCAGCCCGTCGCGCAGCCTGAGCGCGGTGTCGACCGTGTCGGCGGTCAAGCCTCCGGCACTGACCGGTCCCGCCTTGATCTGGAAATCGAGGTCGCGATCGGCAAATCGGTTGGCGCCCTTGTCGCTGATGAAGATCGAAGCGAAGGCCGCTAGCCCGTCGACATCGAGATCGCCGCCTTCCAGCCGCATCAGCACCGAGGGCCTGGCGTCGTCGGGCTGGCTGGAATCGATGCGGCCGGAAAACGTCGCTTTGCCCAGGACCAGTTCGAGATCGCTGAAGGCCTGGCGCTTTTCGGAGAGATCGACTTTAGCCCGGAAGCCGGCGGCGGGCAGACGCCGGATCGCCTCGTCGACGTCCTTCGACAACCAGGCAGCGAAGCCGGAAGGCTGCGCCACCGCCAGCAGCAGCGAACCGGTGAAGCCGAAATGGTTCTCGACGCTGAGCAGGCCGTCGGCCTCCAGCGTGGCGCGGCCGGGCAGTGTCGCGGCGAGCGATTTCACCGACCAGCCGCCATCGACCGGCTCGGCGGAAAGATGAACGTCGCGAACCGTGGTGTCACCGGCCACCACGGCCGGCAACCTGACCTCGACCGTTCCGGGAATGGTCGGCTTAGGCAGGTCGAGCAAGGCCTGTTCCAGTCCGGCAATGCGCTGATCCAGTGTCAGGCCGGCGCCTGCCGCCGCACCCACGGCCTCGTCGAACTGCACCTGCGCGCCATTGGCCTCGATGGCGAAGCTCGGCTTCTGGCCGAGATCGATCGAGGCCTTGCCGTCGGCGGTATAGGGATTGTCGAGGGGTCCGGTCTCGAAGCGGAATTCATCGATGCCGAGCTTCTGGTGATCGAGCGCGAACTTGCCGTTAACCCGAAAGCCGGGATTGGACTTGCCGGTGCCGACCTTCACCGTCTCGCCATCGGTGCCCCGCAACTGGGCTGAGTTCTTATCGGCGCCGGAAATCTTGAACTGTCCGGAGTAGATGGCGGCGCCGTTGACGATGCCGGCATTGCCGTCGGTTTCGATGACCAGCGGATACGCGTCGGGATCGGCCTTGAGCCGAAACCGCATCTGGCCGTTGGCTTCGGCCTTGCCGGTAGTGGCGGCAACCGTCGTGCGCAGGCCGTCGAACCTCAACGTGCCATCCATGCGCCACGGGCCCGCCAGCGATTTGGCCGAAATGGTCGAATTGATCTCGGACATGGTGTGGCTGCGTCCGCCGGCGGCATGACGCAGCTCGATCTGCCCTTCCGTCACCGTCAGCTTCTCGATCGAGATCTGGTTGAGGTTGAAGGGCGAGGACGGCCGCATCGCCCAGTCGACGGTACCATTGGCGGCGATGTCGATCGTCGCTTTCGGCCGCACCAGCCGCATGTCGAAAATCAGCACCTCGCCACGCAGGAACGGCGCCAGTTCCGCATCCATCGAAAACGTCTCGACGGTCATCGCCGGCTGGCCGGCGGGGCCGCCGGCAACGGCGACATTGGAGAAGGTTACCGACGGAAACGGCAACAAGCGCGCCGTGGCGTCGCCCTGCACGGTCACCTTGCGGCCGAGAATGGCGCTCGCTTCGCGCTCGAACTGCGCCCGATAGCCGGACCAGTCGACAAAATACGGCCCCACCAGCGCCGCGCACAGCACCAGCACGAACAGGCCACCAAAGATCACGAACAGGCGTGCGAGCATCAGTTCCGAACGGTTTGGTTGAAATCAGCCGCACTCTACCTGCATCCGCGTGTCGATAAAGAGGCAATTCGATCGTCGTCGGCGACAACCATGGACGGCGTTCGATGTTGCGCGGTCGCTCTTGATCGCGATACCTTGCTTTGGGCGTCCTCGCCCTGTTCCGGTCGCGGCGTTTTCCGATCCGGGATCGTCTGAAACAATCCTGGAAAAGCGGAGAATTGGGGATGTCGGGGAAGAACTGGGACCGTGTGCCGATCGATGCGCAGAGCGTCGATGCGCCGCTTTCGCAATCAGCGATTTTCCTTGTCGTCACCATAGCCGATGAACAGGCGGTTCTCGGAAAGGTTTGTTCCGTACTCGGCGACCTTGACGACCTGGTCAAGACTGTCGGGTTCCGCGACCTCGGCGGCCGCCTGTCCTGCATCGCCGGCATCGGCCACGATCTATGGAACCGGCTCAACCCCGGCCGGCGGCCGGCGGAGTTGAAGCGGTTCGCGCCGATCAAGGGTGCGGTTCACGCCGCGCCCACGACGCCGGGCGACCTTCTCTTCCATATCCGCTCCGAGCGGCCCGACATGTGCTTCGAGTTCGAGCGTATCCTGCTGGACAGGCTTGGTCCCGGCGTGACCGTCGTCGACGAAGTCTCGGGCTTCCGTTATTTCGATGCCCGCGACCTGCTCGGTTTCGTCGACGGCACAGCCAACCCCACCGGCCTCGATCTGCCCGCCTCGGCGCTCGTTGGCGACGAAGATCCCGATTTTGCCGGCGGCAGCTATGTCGTCGTTCAAAAATACCTGCACGATCTCCAGGCGTGGGCGCGAATCCCCACGCCCGTGCAGGAGGCGATCATCGGCCGAACCAAGATCGACAACATCGAAATCGATGATGACGAAGCGCCGCGCAAATCGCACAAGTCGCTCGCCACCATCGAGGATGCCGACGGCACCGAACATGACATATTGCGCGACAACATGCCGTTCGGCCGGCCGGGGCAACGGGAATTCGGCACCTACTTCATCGGCTATTCGAGATATCTCTGGGTGATCGAGAAGATGCTGCAGCGCATGTATGTCGGCGATCCGCCCGGCGCCTACGACCGGCTGCTTGATTTCTCCACCCCTCACACCGGCACGACATTCTTCGCACCGACACGGCCGATGCTGCAGGTGCTTGCCGAAGCAGCGCCAGAGAAGTTGGCCACTCGGTAAACGACGCACACAGCAAAGCGGCCTGTCGACCACGTGCCGGCGGAGAAGCGTTTGTCGTGCTTCGGCGTGCTGCGGAGATCAGCACGCGATCATCGGCGTCATCAGTGCGAATTCAACGCGCGTCGCGCTTTGCCTGCGCCACCTTGGCCGCTTTGCGTTGTCGGCCGAGCTCGGCCGGCCGAACCAGATTCGGCGTCCTCTGGTTTGCCACCGCTCGCATGCCCTTGTGCGCAGTGCGCGCGTTGAACGCTGGACCATCCGTCGGCGCTTTCTGCTTCAGGGCCAGCGCCTTGCGCGCGCTGTCGACCAATGAGACGCGCGCCGTCAACTGGCGGCGCCGTTCGGCCTCGCCATTCAACCGCCGCATGGCCGTCGCCAGCACCGCAAGCTTCAACTGAGAGCCGCCATCGGCCTTTGAAGCGACAGCCCCTTTCGGTGTGCCCTTGCCCCGGATTTCGCGCCGGCGTCGATGCGCCTCGGTCTGCGCCTTGTCGCGCCGCTCCCGCAGGCGTTTGACGAGGCCGGACAGATCGGCGTCAGAAAGGTCCTGGACCGCCGGATGGTGCGATTTCTCCACCAGCTCGTGTTCGTCGGCACTCAGCGCGCGCGCTTCTTCCTTGCGTGAAATCGCCATGACACCACTCCTCCGCTTGGGTCGCCCATCTTCTGGGCCTTCAGCACGCGGAGTCTCGGCCCGATTGGAGGTGGGGTCAAGACGAGCCTATGACGGTGCCTGCTCGGCAGCCGGCAGGATCTTGCCCGGGTTCATGATATCGAGCGGATCGAGCGCCTGCTTGATCGTGCGCATGATGTCGACGCCGTGGCCGAGCTCATGGCGCAGGAAGCCGATCTTGCCCTGGCCGATGCCGTGCTCGCCGGTGCAGGTGCCCTCCATGGCGATGGCCCGCATGTTGAGCCGCGCCACGAATTTCTCCGACAGCGCGATTTCCTTCGGGTCGTCCACGTCCATCAGCACCAGCACGTGGAAATTGCCGTCGCCGGCATGGCCGACGATCGGCGCGACAAGCCCCATTTCGGCGATGTCGGCCTCGGTTTCGGTGACGCATTCGGCAAAACGCGAGATCGGAACGCAGACGTCGGTCGACAGGCCCTTGGCGCCTGGCCGCAGCGTCAGCGACGACCAATAGGCGTCATGTCTGGCCTTCCAAAGTTTGGTGCGCTCCTCGGCGACACTGGTCCACAGGAACGGTCCGCCGCCATTCTCCTCGGCGATCATGCCGAAGGTCTCGGCCTGCTCGGCAACGCCGGCATCGCTGCCATGGAATTCGACGAACAGGCACGGGCTTTCGGGATAGTCGAGCTTGGAATAAGCTTTCATCGCCCGCATCTGCAGCGCGTTGACCAGTTCGATGCGCGCCACCGGAATGCCCATCTGGATCGTCGCGATGACGGCGTTGCAGGCCGCTTCGACGCTCGGAAACGGGCAGACACCGCCGGAAATCGCCTGCGGAATCCCTTGCAGCCTCAAGGTCAGCGAGGTGATGATGCCGAGCGTGCCTTCCGAGCCGACCAGCAGCCGTGTCAGGTCGTAGCCGGCCGAGCTTTTTTTTGCCCGCTTGCCAGTGGTCACCGCCTCGCCATCGGCCATGACGGCCGTCAGCGACAGCACGTTCTCGCGCATCGTACCGTAGCGCACCGCGTTAGTGCCTGAGGCCCGTGTCGCCGCCATGCCGCCCAGCGAGGCATTGGCGCCGGGATCGATTGGAAAAAACAGGCCGGTGTCGCGCAGATGCCGGTTGAGATCCTCGCGAGTCACCCCGGGCTCGACCGTGCAGTCGAGATCCTGCGGATTGACCGAGAGGATCCGGTTCATCCGGGAAGTGTCGACCGAGATGCCGCCGCCCGGCGCGTTGGTGTGGCCTTCGAGCGAGGAGCCGACGCCGAAGGCGATCACCGGCACGCGGTGCGCGGCGCAGGCGCGCACGATCTCCTGTACCTCGGCGGTCGTTTCCGGGAAGACGACGCCGTCCGGCGCCTGCGTCGGGATGTAGGTTGTCGTATGCGCATGCTGGGAGCGAACCGCCTGGCCGGTCTGAAAGCGCTCGCCAAACCGCTGCTTGAGGATGCCGAGCACGGCGGCGATGCCTTCTTCGTTGCGCTCGACCGGATTGAGGTCGCTCAGGGCCATGAATTCCTCCGCGAATGGACCAGTGTCCATGCTTGTCATGCATTTATGGATGATGCCTAACGCAATTCCAGGAAAAGTGTGAAGCGGTTTTCCCAGGGAAAGCGCCTAGCGCTTTCCCTGGGGAATTGTATCAAAGAGGCGGTCCGACGTTTCCGTGAAACGATGAACCGCTCTTACAACCACGCTCTGTCCAGCACCAGAACAAGGAAGTTGCCATGCCGATCCCCGCCCCTTTTGTTTCTCAGCCAATGGCTATCGAGAAGGACTGGATCGATTATAACGGCCATCTCAACATGGCCTACTACAACGTCCTGTTCGACCGCTGTTCGGATGAAGCCTTCGAGGCGATGGGCATGGGGCTGGACTATGTCAAGAACCGTCGCCTCACCATCTACACCGCCGAAGTCCATGTCTGCTACGTGCAGGAACTGCATCTCGACCACAAGGTCACGGTCTCCTTCCAGCTCATCGATCATGACGAGAAGCGGCTGCGGTTCTACCAGGAAATCCGCCATGCCGACGGCTGGCTCGCCGCGACGTCCGAGCAGCTTGCACTGCATGTCGACATGTCCGGGCCCAAGGTAGCCCCCTTTCCCGCCGACGTGCTGGCCAAGATCGAAGCGATGCGCGCCGCTCACTCAGCCTTGCCGATGCCCGAGCGCGCCGGCCGCTCGATCGGCATCAAACGCAAGACGGCTTGAACCAGCTCGGGGCCCGCGTTAACCTTACCGAGGTTTTAACGGGAACAAGCCGATTGGACCGTTGCGCGACTCAGCGGGCCGTTCGAAAACGATCCGCATCGAAGTAGCGACACGGGCGGCGGGGCATAGCCGATTCGGGGGACGTGCATGAAAACCGATATCAAAGTCGAGGTGGACAGGCTCGCCGCCGATCCGCGCATTACCGACTATGATTTCTGGCGCTCGCTGAAGAACGTCAACAACGAGATCTTCCACATCGCCAACAACAATGAGCCGATCCCCTTCGACATGATCCGCTGGCGCGTCATCCTTAAGCAGGCCCGCATGAAGCGCGGCCACGCCTGACGCTGCGGGTAGAGCGGCCACTTCCGTTGACGACATTCCAGGGGTTTGACCTCAACCCTGTCGCCTGATCGCCGCCAGCGGCGAGCGCGCCACCACCGGCGATGACTGGATGATCGCCGTGTTGGTCATCGCGTAGGGAATGATGCGGTCGATCACCCGTTCGAGTTCGGCCATTGAGCCGACATGCGCGAGCGCGATGAAACAGTCCTCGCCGGTTACCCGGTCGCATTGCGTGATCTCGGGTAGGTCGCGGATGATCTCGGCCACGACGGCGAGCTGCCCCGGCACCGGCCTGATGCGCAGCCATGCCGACAGGTTCAGACCAAGCGCCGCCGGATTGATCCGCACGCAATAGGCTTCGATGACGCCGCTCTCCTGAAGCTGCTTGATGCGCTCGGACACGCTCGGCGCCGACAGGCCGACGGCGCGCGCCAGCTCGGCCGTGCTGGCGCGCGCATCTTTTTCCAGCAGGCGCAGGATCTTCAGATCGACCGCATCGAGATCGATATTTTGGTTTCGAAGGTGTTTCATCAAAAATTCCTTGCATCTGGAAAGCGATCGAGGTCATTGAACGATCATCACCCATATTAGATGGGAAAAATACCTGCGATACTGATCCGATGAACGATCAGACGCAAGTCCAAACCACGCGCACCGCCGGTGCAGCCTTTACCAGCCTGGCGACATCGCTGCCGCCGCATGTCTGGTTCTGCGTCAGCGCCGTGTTCCACTATCTCGGCCCTGCCTTCGCCGTGCTTTTGTTTGCGCAGATCGGCGTGCTTGGCATGGCCTGGCTGCGCATCGCCACCGCCGCGTTGATCTTCGCGCCGCTGACGCGTCCGTGGCGAACCTTCGCCCAGGCCAATCGGTCGACACGGCTGCTGCTGCTCGCCTTCGGCGCCTGTCTGGCAGTGATGAACTGCTCCTTCTATCTGGCGCTCGACCGCCTGCCGATTTCGCTGGTGGCCGCGATCGAATTCGTCGGCACCATCGGCGTCGCGCTGGTCGGTCTCCGAAGCGCGCGCAATCTCACTGCCCTTGCCGTCGCCGTTGCCGGCACCTTGCTGCTGATCGACGTCAAATGGTCCAGCGATCCCATCGGTCTGTTCTGGGCCTTCCTCAACGGCGCGCTCTTTGTGGGCTACATCGTGCTCGGCCACCGCGTCGCCGCTTCAGGCGCCGGCGGCGGCATTGCCGGGCTCGGCGCCGCCATGGCCATGGCCTTCCTGGTCGTGCTGCCGATCGGCTTCACCGACGCGTTGCCCGCCTTTTTCTCCGCGCCGCTGCTGATGGCGGCCGTCGGCGTCGGCATCTGCTCCTCGGTCATCCCCTATATCTGCGACCAGCTCGCCATGGCGCGGCTGCCGCGGTCGAGCTTCGCACTGATGCTGTCGCTGCTGCCAGTCACCGCGACGCTGATCGGCATTCTCGTGCTGCGCCAGATCCCCGGCATCAGCGACTGCATCGGTATTGCGCTGGTGGTGGCCGGCGTCGCCTTGCATAGGCCTGCGAGCACGCAGTAGATCCTCCGCTAAGCCAGTTTCTCCTTCAGGAAGGCGACGGTCCGGCCCCAGGCGAGATCAGCCGCCTTCTTGTCATAGCGCGCTGCCGAAGTGTCATTGTTGAAGGCGTGATTGGCGCCTTCATAGACATAGACCGTGTATTCGACATGCGCGGCATCGAGTTCCTTCTTGAAGGCGTCGATGCCGGCATTGGTCCGTTCGTCCAATCCGGCATAGTGCAGCAGCAGCGCCGCCTTTATCTTGGAAACGTCCGCGGCCTTCGGCTGCATGCCGTAATAGGCGACACTTGCCGCCAGATCAGGCGCGTTCACGGCGAGCATGTTGGCCGTGCCGCCGCCCCAGCAGAAACCGACGACACCGACCTTGCCGTTGCCGTCCTTGTCGGCCTTGAGGAAAGCCACCGTCGCGACGCCATTGGCGACGGTCTGCGCCGGATCCAGCTTGGTGAACATGTCGCGCGCCTTGTCCTCGTCGGCGGGCGTCTCGCCGAGCGGCGACAGGAAATCCGGAGCGAGCGCCACGAAGCCCTCCAGCGCCACGCGCCGGGCGACGTCGCGTATATGCGGGTTGAGCCCCCTGTTTTCGTGGATGACGATGACGGTGCCGAGCTTGCCCGCCTGGTCCGCCGGCTTGACCAGATAGCCCTTCATCTCGCCGCCGGCGCCGGGATAGGTGATGTCCTGGCCTTTCACGCGGGGATCGTTCTCGGCGACGATGGCCGCTTGGGCAGAGTTGGCAGCCAGCATCGGCGCGATCGCCGCGGCCGCCGCCCCGGATCCCGCAAGCCGGGTCAGTTGCTCCATGAAGCGGCGGCGATCGAGTGTCAGATGCGTGTATTCGTCATAGGCCTCGATCATCGCCTGGGTGATCCCAAGCTTTGCTGGTCTGGCGGCTGCTTTGGTCATGGCGCATTCCTCGGCTTCAGGCTTCAACACCGGAGCTAGATAGGGGCGCGGCCGGCCCGGTCCAGCCTGGATGAGCGCAGCGGCAAGCATCGGCCGCAGCCAGTGAAGCCGGCAACGCCGGCGCCCGCCCCATCACTTTTTGGTCATCGCCGATAAATCCTGCCGGCACTGCCACAATGGTAAGGGAAGCTGCGTGCTACCGATGCCCGTCCCATCCCGTCCCGACCAGAAGGACACCCGCCGATGATCGTGCCTATCCTCACCAGCGCGTTCGTCCTTGCCCTGGCTGCCGCTCAGGCATTACGCTTCCGGCTTGTGGACGCAGGCAGGCGGTCGATGATCGAGCTTCGCATCGGCCGGGACCGCCGCCCGGACCCGAAATCCCAAATTTGAGGTGAGACCATGAACGTCCAGGATATCGTCAACACCGTCTCGCAAAAGGCGGGCCTCGACCAGGCAACGACCGAGAAAGTCGTCGGCACCATCTTCTCGGTGCTGGAGCACGAGGCGGAAGGCACCAAGGTTTCGGGTTTCTTCGCCAAGATTCCCGGCGCCGACGATCTCGCCCGCCAATACGACGTCATGGCCGCCGGCGCGGCCGGCGGTGGCGGCCTGCTGTCGTCGCTGCAAGGCGCGCTGGGCGGTGTTCTCGGCGAAAAGGCCGGCGCACTGATCAACGGCGTCGCCGCGCTCAAGGCTTCCGGCCTCGACATGGCGCAGATCAGGCAGGCCGGCGCCACGCTGATCCAGCAGGCCGAAGCCGCCGCCGGGCCTGATCTCACCAATGAAGTGCTCGGCTCGGTACCCAGCCTGAAGAGCCATCTCGGAATCAGTTAGGGCGCGATCCTGCGAGACCGCACCCGTTCCTACTTCGGCAGCGCATACGCCATCACGTAATCGCCGGGCTTGGTGCCGACCGAGCCATGGCCGCCGGCGACGATGACCACGAACTGGCGCCCGTCAGCCACCGTATAGGTCATCGGCGTCGATTGCCCGCCGGCTGGCAGGCGCGCCTGCCAGAGCTGCCTGCCTGAGGTCAGGTCGTAGGCGCGCAGGTAGTCGTCGACCGCGGCGCCGAGGAAAGCCACCCCGCCGGCGGTGATCATCGGCCCGCCAATGCCGGGCACGCCGACCTTCAGCGGCAAAGGCAGCGGCGTCATGTCGTAGACCGTGCCGTTCCTGTGCTTGTAAACGATCTGTCCGGTCCTGAGGTCGGCGCCGGCGACATAGCCCCATGGCGGCGCCTGGCACGGAATGCCGAGCGGCGACAGGAACGGTCCCATCACCACCGCATAAGGAGCGCCGTCATTTCGGTTCAGCCCCTGCTCGCTGCCCTTGGCGTCGCCTGGCGGCGGCACGTCCGCGCGGGGCACAAGCCTGGAGGTGAAGGCGAGATAGGTCGGCATGCCAAACAGCACCTGCCGGACCGGATCGACCGCCACGCCGCCCCAGTTGAAGACGCCGAAATTGCCGGGATAGACCAGCGTGCCCTGCAGCGATGGCGGCGTGTAGCGGCCCTCATAGCGCAGCCTGTGCAACGCAATCCGGCACGCCAGCTGGTCGAACATGGTGATGCCCCACATGTCGGCATCGGTCAGCGGCGGCGGATTGAAGGAAAGGTCCGACACCGGCTGCGTGGGCGATGTGTGGTCGCCTTCGATGGCGCCGCCGGGCGCCGGCACTTCCTTGACCGGGATGACCGGCTCGCCGGTGCGCCGGTCGAGCACGTAGAGGTCGCCCTGCTTGGTCGGCCCGACCAGCGCCGGCACGACCGTTCCGTCGGTCTTGGTGATGTCGACAAGGCTCGGCTGCGCCGGCACATCCATGTCCCAAAGGTCATGATGCACGGTCTGGCGCACCCATTTCAATTGCCCCGTATTGAGGTCGAGCGCGGTGATCGAGGAGGAGAATTTCTCGACATTGGCGCTGCGGCCGGCGCCGAGCTGGTCCGGCGTCTGGTTGCCGAGCGGTATGTAGAGCAGGCCGAGCTTTTCGTCGGCACTCGGCGTCGACCACATGTTGGGCGAATTGGCGGTGTAGGTCTGGCCTGCCGCTAGCGGCGTGGTCTGCTCGGGATTGCCGGAATCCCAGTTCCAGATCAGCGCGCCCGTGGAGGCATCGAAGGCGCGGATGACGCCGGAGGGCTCCTGCGTGGAATAATTGTCGTTGACCGCGCCGCCGACGACGATCTTGTCGCCTGATATCAGCGGCGCCGATGTCGAATAGTAATAGCCGGACTTGGGATAAGGCATGCCGGTCAGAAGGTTCAGCGTACCGCCTTCGGCAAACGCCTGACAGACCTGACCGTTGGCGGCGTCGAGTGCGATCAGCCGCGCATCCGAAGTCGGCAGGTAGACACGCGCGGCGCAAGGCTGCCCGGCACCGATCTTGGCATCGGCGTAATAGGAGACGCCGCGGCAGGTCTGGTGCTGGCGGTCCTTGTCGAGCTTGACCTGGGGATCGTAGCGCCACTTCTCCTTGCCCGTGGCGGCGTCGATGGCGATGGCGAAATTGTGCGGCGTGCAGATGTAGAGCGTATCGGCGATCTTCAGCGGCGTCACCTGATAGGTGGTCTCACCGACGTCGTCGGGACCTTTCACATCGCCGGTGCGATAAGTCCAGGCCGGCTGCAGGTTGGCGACGTTCTCCGGCGTGATCTGGTCGAGCGGCGAATAGCGCTGGCCATAGGGCGTGCGGCCGTAGAAGTGCCATTCGCCGGCAGGTATGTCGCCGCCGAGATCGGCCGCCGGGGTCACCTTGTCGATGTCGAGATTGCCGGCAATATCCTTGGGATCGGTCGTCATTGAATAGCCGGCGACCGCCAGCGACGCCAACACGGCGAGAATGAGCGGCGCGCGGCCATCGGGACCAATAAGGCCCCGCCTCGCCCACGGCGTCAGCAGCCACAGCGCGACGAGCACGATGATGCCGCCGCGGGGCCCGAGTTCCCACCAGTCGAAGCCGATTTCCCAGACCGCCCAGGCAAGCGTGCCCAGCACGATCGCGGCGTAGAGCCAGAGCGCGGTGGATCTGCGCCGGTAGAGCAGCCATGCGGCGATGAGGAAGGCGATGCCTGATATGATGTAGTACCAGCTGCCTCCCAGTGAAGCCAACCAGATGCCGCCGGCGCCAAGCGCGAGGCCGATGAGGAGAAGAATGAGGGAGGTGATGGTGACAGCCAAGATGATACTCCTTCGACTGTTGCGCGCCTCGAGGCGGCCGTGGGCAACAGGATCCCCTCCTTGCCCTTTGCGCAGCTTTCCCTCACCCGCCCTGCCTGTCAAGCAGGCCGGAAACAATCAGGAGTGGAACAAAACGTAGACAGTTCTGGTCTTTCTCCACCGAATCACTACATTCGGGGCGATGTCCGGCTTTTCCGAAGACATGCCCTTTTTCGATGAACCCGATGCGCGGCCCACCGCCCCGTCGGGCATCGCCGCGCGCGCCATGGCTGCCCGCGGCGGCCACAACAACGCGCCCGACTATCTCAAGGGGTTGAACCCCGAGCAGCGGCTGGCGGTGGAAACCACCGAAGGTCCCGTTCTGGTGCTGGCCGGCGCCGGCACCGGCAAGACGCGCGTCTTGACCACCCGCATCGCCCACATCCTGGCGACCGGAAAAGCCTTTCCCTCGCAGATCCTGGCCGTGACCTTCACCAACAAGGCCGCGCGCGAGATGAAGCAGCGCATAGGCATCCTGATCGGCGAAGGCAATGTCGAGGGCATGCCCTGGCTCGGCACCTTCCACTCGATCGGCGTCAAGCTCTTGCGCAGGCACGCCGAGCTTGCCGGGCTGAAATCCGACTTCACCATTCTCGACACCGACGACGTCGTGCGGCTGATCAAGCAATTGATCCAGGCCGAGGGCCTCGACGACAAGCGCTGGCCGGCCAAGCAGTTCGCGCAGATGATCGACGGCTGGAAGAACAAGGGGCAAGGCCCGGACGACATTGCCGAGGGCGATGCGCGTAGTTTCGCCAACGGCAAGGGCCGCGAGCTCTACAAGGCCTATCAGGAGCGCCTGCAGACGCTGAACGCCTGCGATTTCGGCGATCTGCTCTGCCACCCTATCCGCATCTTCCGCGCCAATCCGGACGTGCTGAAGGAGTATCACAAGCGGTTCAGATACATCCTGGTCGACGAGTACCAGGACACCAACACCGCGCAATACATGTGGCTGCGGCTCCTGGCGCAGCGGCCAAATAGCGGACGTAGCGCGACGTCTACGGATTTGCATTCGGCCGAAGGCCGCAAGCCCGACCGGGCGTCCGAGCCTTTGCGAGGCCCCTCCCGCGACGCCGAAGGCGCGCAGAAAAGAGGGGTCGGGCCCGCGCCGGCAGGCGCGGAACAGCCCGTGAGCGAAAACAAAGTAAACATCTGCTGCGTCGGCGACGACGACCAGTCGATCTATGGCTGGCGCGGCGCGGAGGTCGACAACATCCTGCGCTTCGACAAGGATTTTCCCGGCGCCACCATCATCCGGCTGGAGCGCAATTATCGTTCCACCGCGCATATCCTCGGCGCCGCTTCGCACCTCATCGCCCACAATGAAGGTCGCTTCGGCAAGACGCTGTTCACCGATCGCGACGACCCCGAGGATGGCAAGGTCAACGTCCACGCCGCCTGGGATTCCGAGGAGGAAGCACGCGCCGTCGGCGAGACGATCGAGGCTTATCAGCGCCAGAAGCACAATCTCAACGACATGGCGATCCTGGTGCGCGCGTCCTTCCAGATGCGCGAGTTCGAGGACCGCTTCGTCACGCTCGGTCTCAACTACCGCGTCATCGGCGGCCCGCGCTTCTATGAGCGCATGGAGATCCGCGACGCACTTGCCTTCTTCCGCGTCGTCGCGCAAGGCGCCGATGATCTCGCCTTCGAGCGCATCGTCAATGTGCCCAAGCGCGGCCTCGGCGAAACCACCATCCGTCAGATCCACGACACGGCCCGCGCGCTGCGTGTACCGATGCTGGAAGCCGCTGCCAAGCTCGCCGAGAGCGATGAATTGAAGCCCAAGCCGCGCGCCGCATTGCGCGAGGTCGCCGCCAATTTCGAACGCTGGCAGAAGGCGCTGGAAACCACGCCGCATACTGAGCTCGCCGAGACCATCCTGGAAGAGAGCGGCTACACCGACATGTGGAAGAACGACCGTTCGGTCGAGGCGCCCGGCCGGCTGGAAAACCTCAAGGAGCTGATCCGCTCCATGGAGGAGTATGAATCGCTGCGCTCCTTCCTCGAACATGTCGCTCTGGTCATGGATGCCGAGCAGAACGCCGAACTCGACGCCGTCAACATCATGACGCTGCATTCGGCCAAAGGCCTCGAGTTCGAGACCGTTTTTCTCCCGGGCTGGGAGGAAGGCCTGTTCCCGCACCAGCGCGCGCTGGACGAAGGCGGCCGTTCCGGCCTGGAGGAAGAGCGCCGGCTGGCCTATGTCGGCGTCACCCGTGCCAAGAAGAACCTGCACATCTGGTTCGTCTCCAACCGCCGCATCCACGGCCTGTGGCAATCGACGATTCCCTCCCGCTTCCTCGATGAACTGCCTGAAACCCATGTCGAAGTCGCCGAAAGCGGCAACTCCTATGGCGGCTACGGCAATTCCTATGGCGGCGGCTCGTTCGCTTCCGGCCGGGGCGGCCGCCAGAACCCCTATGGCGCCTCGCGCTTCGACAATGTCGGCGCCGAAAAATCCGGCGCCTTCGCCAACAGCTACGCCACGCCGGGCTGGCAGCGGGCGCAGCAGAACCGCACCGAGGCGACCGATCGCAACTGGGGCTCGCGCTCCGGCCACCAGATCGAGCGCATCGGCTATGGCGAGACCGACAGCGGCTACGGCGCCGGCCGCACGAGCATCAAGGGCCGCACCATCGATGGCGAGTTGGTCGCCAAATCCGTCGCCGACACGCCGTCCCCCTTCAACGTCGGCGACCGCGTCTTCCACCAGAAATTCGGCAACGGCAACATCGCGGCCATCGAAGGCAACAAGCTGACCATCGACTTCGACAAGGCCGGCCAGAAACGCGTGCTGGATGGGTTTGTCGCGGCTGTGTGAGAAAAAATGGACACTCACTCGCGTAAGGAGCTGGTCAAAAATCCTGAGGTTTTCTTGTGAAAATCGAAGTAGATTTTGACCCTAATTATATTTGCGATTTCACAGCCAAAATTGATTGGAATGAATTCCAATGGCGTGGACGTCCGAAGTGAACGGAACTTTCGGTAGTCACCCGGGCCGGACCGCTCAGTCCACCTTCTTCTCTCCCGCCTCGCCAGCCTTGACGATATCTCCCGTCGTAAACAGGATTTCCTTCAGTTCCGCGCGCCAGTCCTGCTTCTGACGCAGCAGGAATTCGAGATCCATGCCGAAATGCTTGAACTCCTCGCCTTGCGCGTTCTTCATGATGGCGCGGGCCTGCGGGTCCTTCTCCACCGACATGCGCTGTTCGTACCAGGAGATCGCTTCCGCTTCCTCGATCAGCGAGGTGATCATGCGGGCGAAGGTTCGCACCTCCTGCGACAATTCTTCGGGCGGTTCGTGATACTGGTCGAAACCCATGTGGTCGTCCTCCCTCAATGGCTCGCAATGCGAGCAGGCACCGGCCGTCCCATGAATGCATGAGAGGTGCAGCGGGTTCCGGATCGCACCCACAATTCAGGACGATGAGAGGAATAAGCTATCTCACGATACCGGCGCCGCCCCGCCCTGTTCGGTGCGGCGCGCGATGAAATCATCGAGCACAGCTGATGTGGCAATAGCCGTCGCCGGCGGCTCGAAATCGGCGAGGATGCGCTTCCAGATACCGGTGGCGCGTTCGGTTGCGGTCTTGGAACCGGCCTGCGTCCAGTTGCCGAAATTCGACCAGTCGGCCACCAGCGGCTCGTAGAAGGCGGTGCGGTAGCGCGCCATGGTGTGACCTGCCGAGAAGAAATGGCCGCCGGGCTGCACTTCGGCGATCGCCTCGAAGCCGATGGCATCGTCGTCGCCGGGCGTGGCGGCGCACAGTTCAGCCACCGTCTGCAACGCCTCGATGTCGGTGACCAGCTTTTCGAAGGAAACGCTCAGCCCCCCCTCCAGCCAGCCGGCGGCATGGATGCACACGGTGGCGCCTGCCAGCACCGAGCCCCACAGCGCAAACTGCGTCTCATGCGCCGCCTGCGCATCGGAGATGTTGGCCGCGCTGCCGCCGCCCGAACGCCACGGCAGGCCGGTGAAGCGCGCCAGTTGGCCGGCTCCGAGCGTCGCCTTGATATGCTCCGGCGTGCCGAAGGCCGGCGCGCCCGATTTCATGTCGACATTGGAGGAGAAGGAGCCGTAGACGACAGGAGCGCCCGGCCGCACGATCTGCGCCAGCGTCAACCCGGCCAGCGCCTCGGCATGCTGCAGCGTCAGCGCGCCGGCCACCGTGATCGGGGCCATCGCACCCGCCAGGCAGAAGGGCGTGATGATCAGGACCTGGCCCGCCCTGGCGAAGTCGATGATGCCTTGCGCCATCGGGATGTCGAGCTGGCGCGGCGAATTGGTGTTGATGACGGTGTAGCAATGGGCGCCCGAGCGGAACTCGTCCTCGGACAGCCCGCGCGCCAACCTGATCATGTCGAAACTATCGTCGACCTGCGGGGTGCCGCGCGCGAAGATGAAAGGAAGCTTGTCCGACAGGGTCAGTTGCGCCCGGTTGACGGCGTAGTGGCGAAAACGGTTGTCGATGTCCTGCGGCTCGACGCAAGGTCCCAGCATGTGCAGCACGTCGAAATGCTGCACCAGCTTGATGAACTCCTCGAAGGCCGCCAGTGTGCCTGGTCGGCGGCCGCGTTCGAGGTCAGTGACGTTCGGCGCGCCGCACCCTGCCAGGAAGGTCATCGACCCGAGTTCCAGCGTCAGATCGCGGGAGCGGTCACCGGCATGGGTCTGGATCGATTTTGGCGCCGAGGCCAGTGCAGCCGCCACCATGTCGCGGCCGATCCGCACCATGTCGGTTTCGGGGTCGATCAGGGCGCCGGCGCGAGCGAGCAGGTCGCGCGCCTGCGGCAGCAGAACCTTGATGCCCAGCTCTTCCAGCACGCGCAGCGCCGTGTCGTGGATCGAGGCGACGTGGTCGTCCGAAAAGATTGGCTGCGGCAGGAATGGGTTCTTCAGAGAGCGGTAATTGGGCCGGCGGCTGCTCTCGCTGCCGGCGTCGCCGATGCGTCCTCGCCGGCGCTCGCGCCTGCCTTCGCGTGCCGCGTCATCGATCATCCGGAAACCTCCTCATTGCCGCATCGCCTTGCCCAAGGGATCGTAGGGCGAAGCCGGAATGACACGCGCCGGCCGCTCAGTGCCGACAATGTGCACGCAAAGCGCCGTTCCTTCCTCGGCAAAATCGCCATCCACCAACGCTAGCGCGACGCTCTTGCCGATCGTGTAGCCAAAGCCGCCGGAGGTGACGAAGCCGACGCGCCGAGCGCCGTGCCAGACCGGCTCGAAGCCGCTGGCGTCCGCGTCGATGGCATCGACTTCCAGCGTCACGATCCGTCGTGCAACACCGGCCTTGCGTTCCTTCAGCGCCGCCTCGCGGCCAATGAAATCGCCCTTGTCGAAAGCAATGAAGCGGTCGAGCCCTGTCTGGCCGGGCGTGTAGCCTTGCGTGAATTCACGCGACCAGATGCCGAAGCTCTTTTCCAGCCGAAGCGCGTTGAGTGCGTAATAGCCAATCTCGGCGAGGCCGAGATCCTCGCCGGCGGCAAGCAGCGTTTCGCGCAATGTGGCATGCATGGTGGCCGGGCAGTTGATCTCGAAGCCGAGTTCGCCGGCGATGGAGAGGCGAGCCATCCTTGCCCGCACCATGCCAATGTCGAATTCGCCGCATGCCATGAATGGCAATGCTTTGGGGGAGATGTCCTGGTGCGTCGTGCGCTCGACGATCTTTCTGGCATTGGGGCCGGTGACCAGAAAGCCCGACATCGCATCTGAAATATCGGTGACGCAAACGCCTTCAGCCATATGCGCTTCGAACCAGCGCATGTGGAATTCGCGCAGATAGTAGGAGCCCATCAGCCAGTAGTCGCCATTGCCCCAGTTGAAGACGGTGAGATCGCCCTTCAGCCGCCCGTCCGGCCCGAGCATCGGCGCCAGCCTCGCCTGTCCCGCCTTCGGCAGCCTGCAGGCCAGCAGCCTGTCGAGCCAGGCCTCCGCGCCCGGTCCCGTGATCGCGTAGCGCGCATAGGCCGAGATATCGATGAGGCCGGCGGCGCGCCGGACTTGCAGCGCCTCGTCACCGACGATGTCGAAGGCGTTGGAACGCCTGAGCGTCGTCTCCTCGCGGAATCCCATCGGCGCGAAATAGGCGGGGATTTCCAGCCCCCAGGAGGCCGTCCATTCGCAGCCCGCCGCACTCATGCCGTCATAGGCGCCGGGGCGTTTCAGCGGCCGGCCCGCAGGCAGCCGTTCGTTGGGAAAGGTCATGACGAAACGACGAGAATAAAACTGTCGCGTCGTCTGCCTGAGATATTCCCGGTTTGCGGCGAAGGCGCCGTAGCGGGCGATGTCCATGCCGAAAATGTCGGCCTGCGGCTCGCCGTAAATCATCCACTCGGCCAGCGACTTGCCGACGCCGCCGCCCTGGCTGAAGCCGGCCATGACGCCGCAGGCGACCCAGTAATTCTTCAGGCCGCGGACCGGCCCGACGATCGGATTGCCGTCCGGGGTGAAGGTGAAGGCGCCGTTGACCCATTTGCGGATGCCTGCCGTCGCCAGGCAAGGGAAGCGCTCATGCGCCTTGGCAAGTTCCGGGCCGATGCGGTCGATGTCTTCGGGGATGAGCTCGATGCCGTAATCCCACGGCGCGCCGTCCATGTTCCAGTGCTTCGGGTTCTGCTCGTAGACGCCGAGCAGCACGCCCTTGCGCTCCTGCCGCAGATAGGAAAAGCCGTCGAGATCGACGGCCAGGCCGATCTCCTTGTCGAGGGCAGCGACTTCCGGAATGTCCTCGGTGACGAAATAATGGTGCTCCATCGGCGTCACCGGCAGTTCAACCCCAGCCATGCGGCCGAGTTGCTTGGCCCACAACCCGCCGGCATTCACGACATGCTCGGCGGTGATGGTGCGTTGCTCTGTGACCACGTCCCAATGGCCGTCGGCGCGCGCCTTCAGCTCGACCACGCGGTTGCGCAGGATCACGTCGGCGCCGCGCTTCTTGGCGGCACCGACATACGCATGCGTCGTGCCGTAAGGGTCGAGATGGCCCTCGTTGGAATCGTAGAGGCCGCCAAGCACGCCGGTGACGTCGACGATCGGGCAGATCGCCTTGATCTCGTCAGGCGTCACCAGCCGGGCGGTCTCGATGCCGACCGACTGGAATACCGCCCAGGCCGATTTCAGCCACTCCCAGCGCGCCGGATCGCTGGCGATGTTGACGCCGCCGGTCATGTGCAGGCCGACGTCCTGGCCGGATTCGGCCTCGATCTCGCGGTAAAGGTTGATGGTGTAATCCTGCAGCGCGGCGACATTGGGGTCGGCATTGAGCGCGTGGAACCCCGCCGCCGCATGCCAAGTCGACCCCGCCGTCAGTTCGGCGCGCTCGATCAGCGCCACATCCGACCAGCCGAACCGCGCCAGGTGATAGAGCACCGAAGCGCCCACCACTCCTCCCCCGATGACGACTGCGCGGTAGTGAGACTTCAAGGCTTCCCTCCCCGGACTGTCCGAAACCGGCACCATATACGTACTGTACATAAGTGTCTAGTACTGCGAACAGCTCCTGGACGCTGTCGAACCTGTGTTGGAACGATCGATTTTCCGGCGCGGCCGCACTTCCCCAGCAGCGTCGCGGCGGGCCGACGCGAATGCGTCACCAACTGTCATGCAAGCATCATGTTCGCGCCTTAGACCGCTTGCCGAGAGCACAAGCGGCCCTCCAGGGCGGCAGCCTCGCCGCCGCCAGGCAACCTCAGAATTCCGCCGTCCCGGCGCTTTGTCATCAAGGGGATATCCATGACGCATCTACGCTCATTCTCGTTGCGGCTGCTGGTCGCCGCGCTGGCGGCCTCGGCCGTTTCGCTGCCCGCCTTCGCCGACAGCTCGGCCAGCGTCGGCGGCGCCAGTTTCGTCAACAAGGGGCTGGTGGGGGTTGGCCGCATCCCGGCCGGCCAGCGCGACAGGTTCGGCGAGACCTTCGGCTCCGGCTCCGGCATGTCGATCGACACCGCGGGCTGGACGCATGATGCCGGCACCTACAGAGGCTCGCTGTGGCTGCTGCCCGACCGCGGTTATAACGTCGTCGGTACCACCGACTACCGGCCGCGCCTCAACACGATCAACATCGAGTTCGCCCCGGTGGCGCCAGGTGCCGCGCCCGCGGCCGGCCAGGAGCAGACCGGCGTCAAGGCGACGCTCGCCGACACCATGCTCCTGACCGACGACAAGGGCGCCGACGCCAGCGGTCTCGACCCGCTGAACGGCGTGCGTCCCGCCGCCGGCGACATGCCTGTCCTGCCGCAGGCCGACAATGGCAAGCTCGCGCTCGACAACGAGGCGATCGTGCGGCTGCCCGACGGCACCATGCTCGTCTCCGACGAATACGGTCCCGACATCTACCGCTTCTCCGCCGACGGCCGTCTGATGTCGGCGACCCAGCCTCCGGCCGCGCTCGTGCCGATGCGCCACGGCACGGCCAATTTTGCTTCCGACAATCCGGGCCCAGGTGCTGCCGAACCCGACCCAAAGGATCCCGAAACCGGCCGCCAGAACAATCAGGGCCTCGAAGGCATGGCAATGACGCCGGACGGCAAGTTCGTAATCGCGGTCTTGCAGTCGGCGACCCGGCAGGACGGCGGCGATTCGGCCTCGACGCGCCAGAACACCAGGGCGCTGATCTATGACGCCTCCGATCTTGCCCATCTCAAGCTGGCACATGAATATGTCGTGCCGCTGCCGGTGTTCAAGGACGCCAAGGGCAAGACCAAGGTGGCTGCGCAAAGCGAGATCGTGGCGCTGTCGGATACCGCTTTCCTGATGCTGGCGCGCGACAGCGGCAACGGCCAGGGCCTGAAGGGCGAGGAGTCGCTGTATCGCAAGATCGACATTGTCGACCTTTCCGGCGCGACCGACATCGCCGGCGGTCCCTTCGATGCCGCCGACAAGCCGGTGGCGCCCAAGGGCGTGCTCGATCCGTCGGTGACGCCGGCAAGGCTGACGCCGTTCATCGACATCAACGACAAGGCCGAGCTTGCCCGCTTCGGCCTGCACAATGGCGCGCCCAATGACAAGGACAACCTCTCGGAGAAGTGGGAAGCGATGTCGCTGGCAAGCGTGCTCGATCCGAAGCTGCCCGACGACTATTTCCTGTTCGTCGCCAACGACAACGATTTCCTCGCCCAGGACGGTTTCCAGGTCGGCGCGCCCTACAAGGCCGAGGACGGCGCCGATGTCGACACCATGTTCCTTGTCTTTCAGGTCACGCTTCCCGGCCTCGCCAGGAAGTAAGCATCTTGCAGGAGGCGCCGCCTGGCGCCTCCTGCCCGACAAGCTTGATCGGATGCACGACGGCGTGCCTTGCCCGCCGTCGCTCCTTTCGCAAGGGTGCATCCCGGTCGGGCCTGCGGTATCCTGCGTGCCGGACTCAAAAGAACCAGCTTTGCCGGATTGCCCGCCATGGATGAAAAGATGCCCGCGCGCCGGCGCACCGGTGACCTGACCAGCGGCCCCATTCCGCGCACGCTCCTGCTGTTCGCCCTGCCGGTGCTCGGCTCCAACGTGCTGCAATCGCTCAACGGCTCTGTAAACGCCGTCTGGGTCGGCCGCTTCCTCGGCGAATCCGCGCTCACCGCCACCTCCAATGCCAATCTGGTGCTGTTCCTCATCCTCGGCACCGTGTTCGGCATTGGCATGGCGGCCACCATACTGGTGGCGCAATCGGTCGGCGCCCGCGACCTGCCCGAGGCGCGCCGCATCGTCGGCACCAGCGCCACCTTCTTCTTCTTCGTCTCGGTGCTGTTCGCCGTCTGCGGCTGGATTTGGGTGGACGCCATTCTGGGCGCGCTCGGCACACCGCCCGACGCCTTGCCGCTGGCGCGCTCCTATTTGCGCATCATCTTCGTCGCCGTGCCGATGATGAACCTTCTGTCCTTTGTCATGACGGTGCTGCGCGGCGCCGGCGATTCGCGCACGCCGTTCTTTTTTATGGCGCTCGCCGTCGTGCTCGACATCATCTTGAACCCACTGCTCATCCGCGGCATCGGGCCGTTTCCAGAGCTCGGCATCGCCGGCTCGGCGACCTCGACGCTTGTGGGCCAGACGGTGAGCGTCATTGCCATCCTGATCGTGCTCTATGTCCGTAAGCATCCGCTGCGTCTGGCCGGCGCCAATCTGGCGCTGCTGCGGCCGGACCCCGCCTTGCTGCGCGTCGTCGTCTTCAAGGGCGTTCCGATGGGTTTGCAGATGATCGTGATTTCGGCCGCGGCCCTGACGGTGATGGGCATCGTCAATTCCTACGGTTCGCAGGTGGCCGCCGCCTACGGCATCGCCGCGCAGTTATGGACCTACATCCAGATGCCCGCGCTCGCCATCGGCGCGGCCGTGTCCTCGATGGCGGCGCAGAACGTCGGCGCCGGCCGCTGGGACCGCATCAGCCGCATCGCAGCGTCAGGCGTCGGCTTCAACCTGGTGCTGACCGGTGCTCTCGTGGCACTTCTATGGGTCTTCGACCGCTCGATCCTCAGTCTGTTCCTGAGCCGCGACAGCGCGGCGATAGACATCGCCGCTCACATCAACAACGTCGCGTCCTGGTCGTTCATCCTGTTCGGCGTCACCATCGTGCTGTTCGCCACCGTGCGCGCCACGGGCGCCGTGATGCCGCCGCTGGTCATCCTGGTGATCTCGGTGCTGGTCGTGCGCACCGGCTTTGCCTATTTCATGCGGGATGTGATCGGCGAGGAAGCGCTGTGGTGGAGTTTCCCGGCCGGCTCGATCACCTCCCTGCTGCTGGCCGCGGCCTACTACCGTCTCGGCGGCTGGCGCACCCTGCACATGATCGAGAACCGGCCGGCCGCCGGCGAGCCGCCCGACACCGGGCTCGGCGTGCCGCGCCAGCGCGCGCATTTTTCCCCAGAGACGCCGAACGGCTGAAGCTGGCCGCTCTCAAGGCCTGTTTTTCAACCCAAAGCCCAGCGCGACCAGCGCAAACACGATGATCATGCCGGCGAACGCCAGGCTGGCCGCGATGGGGCTGGCATAGGTCGAGATGATGCCAATACCGATGACGGGCAAGGCATTGCCGATAAAGCAGCAGATGAAGAAGCTGGATACCACTTCGGCGCGGCGATCCTCCGGTGCGATCTCGTTCACCACCTCCAGGCTGCCACGATAGCCGAGTGCGGCCGTCACGCCGCAGCAGGCGGTGGCGGCGATCATCAGCGCCATCGACGCCAGCATCTGCGCCGCCACCACCATGAGGATGCTGGGAATCATCAACGCCAGCGCGGTCAGCATGGCCTTGCCGCTCTGCATTTGCTTCAGCGCAACTATGCTGAGCGCGGTGATGATCGCCAATTCGAAGAACAGCGCACCGGCGACAGCATGGTTCGTCTCATGCAGTTGCTGCGCCAGGATGCTTGGCGCCACCGCCGCATAGAAGCCGACCAGCGCCATGGCGCCGAAACCGGTCACCGCCGGCGCGACGAAGCGCGCGCGGATTTCATCCGGCACGGCAAAGTGCGGCCGCATGGAAATCTGCCCGAGGCCGCCAGGCTCCGCCACCGTTTCGCGTGTACGCCAGACCAGGATGGAGACGATCACAAGCGCCGCCAGATAAACGATGAAGACCAGGCGCAAGGGCCACGGTTCATACTGCGCCAACAGTCCCGAGACGAGTGCGCCGAAACCGAGGCCCAGGAAATTGGTGCTGGTGGCAATGACGCTGGCGCGCGCCTTGTCAGCGCCGGGGAGAAGCTCGGCGATCCATGCCGTTCCGGTCCCCGCGCCGACACCGATGCCAAGCCCGCTCAGGACGCGCGCCACATCGAGCAGAACGACATTGTTGGCGAACAGAAAGACAAGCGCGCTGGCGACGGCGACGATCATGGCCGCGAGAGCGGCAGGCCGGCGCCCAACGACATCCGACGCGCCGCCCAACATCAGCAGGGCGCCGAGATTGCCGACGACATAGACCGCGTAGACCAGCGTCAGCGTGATCTGTGAAAAGCCGAATTGCTGCTTGTAGATGATGTACAGCGGCGTCAGCACCGTGCTGCCGGCAAACAGAACGGCGATCATTGTGGCAACCACCGGAATTGCGAGAGCCTCGCCGCCTGCTTCGTTGCGCGTATGCGCCAAGTCACGAATGGCCATGGCCAAACCTCTTCATCGGTTCAGGGATCGCGACCTTAACGCGCCCTTACTCCCGACGTTCCGGCCGGCCGGCGGGCTCCTGACAGCATGACGGACGTTGTCTGGACCGGGAAACCCGTTGGCTGAACAGGCTCGTGTCGGAGCCGATGGTTCCGATCCGTCACGACATCCTGTCGTGTGACCCCGCTGCAATCCGTTATTTGCAGGAGAAACCTGGTGCGATCTTGCACTTCCCGGGACGCGGTTTGTGCGGTGGGCGATGGTGCGGAGGACGGTGCGGCCGATGCTGCCAGTGCGGCGGACCATGCGGCGGGCGCACGATGATCACCGGCGGGCGAACGACATGGGCCCGCGAGAGATAGCCGGAACTGGCCCAGCCGCTGAAGCCGCCGCCATGGATTCTGCACCAACCCGGTTGGCAGCCGGTGACGTTCACCCTGTAGCCGGCTGGCAGCGTCCCCACCTTGGCATATCCCGACCCGGGCCCGGAGCGCACGTTGAGGTTGGTGGTGGTGTGGGCGCTGTAGGCGAACGCGGCGGCCGACGTGCCGAGGATGGCGGCCAGAATGGTCGCGAGGCAGAGCAGAAATCGAAATCTCATCCGTCACTCCATTCGATCGCTCGGCCGTATGTGGTTCAGCCGAGCCTGTCTTCGATGGAGGATTGTGGCAAGAAAAGTCAACAATTTGCCACAGCAAACCATTGCCGCGAGCCGGCCTGGCGGGAGAGTTTCCCCTGATATAGTTGAGAAATTTCCCGGATGGCGTTTATCGGCCTGACAACATCAGCTAACGATTTAGCATCTTCAACGATCGACACCGGACATAGGGCGCAAATCATGGGCAAAGGCAGGGTCGAGGCATTCACCGACGGCGTCGTGGCCATCATCATTACCATCATGGTGCTTGAACTGAAGGTGCCGCACGGCGAGGATCTCTCGGCCTTGCTGCCGCTATGGCCGATCTTTTTCAGCTACGTGCTGTCCTTCATCAACGTCGGCCTTTACTGGAACAATTTGCACAATATGTTCCACACCGTGCAGCGGGTCGACGGCCGCGTGTTGTGGGCGAACCTCAATCTCCTGTTCTGGCTGTCGCTGATGCCGGTGACGACGGCCTTCATGGGCGAAAACCATTTCGCGCCGGTGCCGGTCGCCGTCTACGGCGCCGATCTTGCGCTGTGCGCCATCGCCTACTTCATTCTCGTCGTGACGCTTCACCGATTGCACGGCAACGATACGGCCTTTGCCAGGGCGATCGGCAACGACCGCAAGGGCAAGATCTCGCTTGTCGCCTATCTCTGCGCCATCCCGCTGACCTTCATCAGCCAGTGGATCGGCGTCGCGATCTATGTACTGGTTGCCCTGGTCTGGCTTGTGCCGGACCGGCGTTTCGCACGCGTGATCGAAAAATAGGGATCTATTCGCGCATCGCTTTCAGCTTCTCGGCCACCGACGCGGCAAGATCGGCGTAGCGCTCTTCCAGCCGTTCCGCCGCCTTGATGACCGCAAAGTCATGGCCGAACTTTTCCAGCGCCATGCGCAGCTTCTCGACGAAATCCGCCTGTTTTTCCAAGGCGGAAAACAGCGTCTTCACCTGTGCTTCGTTGATCTCGGGGTTTGCCAGCATCTGCGGCACTTCGCGGCTCATCTGATCGCCAATGGTGGTCTGCTGCTTCAGGATTTCGATCCAGTCCGTCAATCGGGAAATCTCCTTTTTGCGAGGCACCATGCGCAGTCTCGGCTGGACCGGTCAACCCGGCCCAGCAGGCTGCTGAAGCGCAGCCAGGCGCGTGGAGGCTTGCGCCAGCCCGCTCCGGCGCTAAGTTCGGCGCCATCGCAAGAAGGAATCCGCCGCCCATGCTGACCGACGCAGAACTCCAGACCGCTTTGCCCGCGCTTGGTTCGGGCAATGCCGCCGTCATTACCGGTGCTGCCAGCGGCATTGGTCTTGCGGCCGCGAAGCGGCTGGCTCTCATGGGCATGAAGATCGTGCTCGCCGATATCGCCGGCCCGCGTCTTGAGGATGCGGCCCGTGTTGTTTCCGCGATCGCCGGCGACGATGCCGTGCTGGCCGTCGCCGCCGACGTTTCGAAGGCACAAGACGTGGATCGTCTCGCCGAAAGAGCCTTTGGCGCCTTCGGCAATGTGTCGCTGCTGATGAACAATGCTGGTGTCGGCAACAACCCGGGCAAGCCGTGGGAGAACCGCGACGCTTGGAAGCAGCTGCTGGACATCAATTTCTGGGGTGTCGTGCATGGCGTCGAAGCCTTCGTGCCCCGCATGCTGGGAGCCCGCCAGCCGGGTCTGATCGTCAACACCGGCTCCAAGCAAGGCATCACCACGCCGCCTGGAAACCTTGCCTACAACGTCTCCAAGGCCGGCGTGAAGACCTTTACCGAGGGACTGGCGCATGCCCTGCGCAACGAACCGGGTGCCCATCTGTCGGCGCATCTGCTGATCCCGGGCTTCACCTATACCGGCCTGACCGAGGGTGCGACCGAGAAGCCGGCCGGCGCCTGGACCGGCGAACAGGTCATTGATTTCATGCTGGAATCCCTGACAAAGCGCGACTTCTACATCCTGTGCCCTGACAACGAGGTGACGCGTCCGCTGGATGAGAAACGCATGGCCTGGGCGATCGGCGACATCATCGAAAACCGCCCTGCTCTGTCGCGCTGGCACCCCGACCACAAGGATGCCTTCGCGGCATTCATGAAGCAATGAGCATGTCCGAAAAATGAGAGCCGGTGTTCGGATCGGGTCGCATTCGAGCAACGACGGAACCCTTGGGGGTTAACCGGTTTCAGCCGGTGCTTCGAGCCACCTGCTTTTTCGGTTTGCTCTTTGACGCCACGGCTTTCTTGGCAGCTACGGCCGCGATTTTCTCGTCATGCCGCTTCGCTGCCCGCTCGCATTTGGCACGGATCTCCTGGACCTCGGCTTCGGTCAGATGCTCGATACCGATGAAGGTGTTCTTGGCTTCGCTGACCCGGATCAACTCGTCCAGTTTGGCCTGGATTGCCGCGCCGTCTCGATTCTGGGTGTTTTGGATGAGAAACACCATCAGGAAGGTGATGATCGTCGTCCCGGTGTTGATCACCAGTTGCCAAGTGTCCGAGAAGGCGAAGAGTGGGCCGCTTACTGCCCAGATGATGACGATCAGGCAGCAGAGTGCGAATGTCGGCGACAGCCCCGCAAGGTGGGCTACCCGGTTGGCGATTTTGGTGAAGAGCTTCTCGATCATGGGGTCCCTCAAACAGCGCCGCGCCGTGCGGTACGCCGGAAGGAACAACCGGCGGCCATATCGGGTTCCCATCGGAAAGAAATACAACCGCCGCAATCGAATGCACGCATCAAGGGAATCGGAAGGACAACACACTTTATCGGTTTGGTGTCACAGTAACGGTGCAGGCAAAACAGCCTGTTCCTTCCGCTTCACAGCGGTTTACCTCCAGCCCCTTCCGTTGCGCCACCCCCGCATGGCGGAAGGGGTTCAGTCCGGAGCGCTCGCACAGTGGTTCCCTGAAGCGCGCCTTTGGCGCAAATGCGCGTGCTCTTCAGCCGCGCCGGCGTCACTCACGCGGCGTGATTTTCCCAGCGGTCCAGGAAGGTCTCGATGGTCATGGCCTGCATGTCGGGAACGGCGCTGGCGAGCTTTTCGACCGGCCAGTCCCACCAGGCGAGAGCCTCGATTCGCGCCGCGACATCGGCTGCGAAGCGCGGCCGAAGCGGCTTGGCCGGCACCCCGGCGACGATCGTATAGGGCGGCACGTCATGCGTGACGACGGCATTGGCGCCGACGACGGCGCCATTGCCGATGGTGAGGCCGGGCATGATCACGGCCCCGTGGCCGATCCACACGTCATGGCCGATGCTCACCGCCTTCGCCTGGCGCCGTTCGCGGAAGACGGCATCGACGCCCAGCCAGCGGAAATATTCGTTAGGCCGGTAGCTGACCTTGTGCTGGGTCAGTCGCTCGATCGGATGATCCAGCGCATTGATGCGGCTGTTGGCGGCAATCGAGCAGAATTTGCCGATGTTCGTGTAGATCGCCTCGGCGTGCCGCTCGAAATAGGAAAAATCGCCGACGCTCACTTCGCGCAGCACCACCCGCTCGCCGATCGAGGCGTAGCGACCGAGCTTGCATGCTTTCAGCTCCGCCGTCGGATGGATACGCGGCTCAGGATCTTTCAGCACGAGATTTTCGGAACGGTCCATGCGGGCGGCTTTACGTCAGAGCAATAGCTCCCGCAAGCCGGGAGCAATTGTCGGTCAGGTCAATTGCACGAAAGAACATCTATTTCGGCTTGCCCTTGGTCCACACCACGTTCTGGCCGTAGAGTGGCACGGTGGTGACCGACATTTTGGCCGAGCCGTTCTGCACCTGGCGCGAATGCGAGAGGTAGATCAGCGTCTCGTTGGCCTTGTCGTAGATGCGGTTCACCACCTGCTTCTTCCAGATCAGGCTGATGCCTTGCTTGAACACCTCCTCGCCGCCTTCGCTCATGTCGATGTCGCCGATGGTGATCGGACCGGTCTGGCGGCACGAAATCGAGGAATCGGAAGGATCCTCGAACCAGTTGCCCTTGTGCAGGCGGTCGATGATGCCGCGGTCGAAATAGGACACGTGGCAGGTGACGCCGTCCACCTTCGGATCCTTGATCGCTTCGACGATGATGTCGTTGCCGAGCCAGTCGACGCCGACCTTGCCGACTTCATCGGCGACTGCAGCACCGGCGCCAAGGACAAGGCACGCGGTCAGAGCGCCGCCGATCAGATTTCGCCCAATCAGTCGTTGCAAGATAGCCTCCGAGGTTCAAGTTTGCCGGTCTCAGGTGGGGCGAAGGACATTGCATTGCAAGCCGCCGGTCCCGATGAAAACGCCGGGATAGGTCACGGCCGGTTGCGTCAACGCGGCACCTTTGCGTGTACCCGGTCGAACCGCTAAGACTGTTCGCCGAACCAAGGGCTGCCTGGCCATGGCCGGCATGCCGATGAAATTACAAGACGGAATCCTACTGATGATGCGCTCAATACTGGTCGGCATTCTCGTCCTGATGGCGGCCGGCATAGGCTGGCTGACCTTCGACTGGTATCGCGGCCACTATGGCGGCGAGCCTTTCGGTGCCGCCTTTACGCTGGTCGACCAGAAAGGCGCGCCGATCACCGAAGCCGCCTTCCGGGGCCACCCCAGCGTGGTCTTCTTCGGCTTCACCCACTGCCCAGAGGTCTGCCCGACCACGCTGTTCGAACTGTCCGGCTGGCTGAAGACGCTTGGTGACGATGGCAAGAACCTGCATGCCTACTTCGTCTCGGTCGATCCGGAGCGCGACACCCCCGCGGTCATGAACGCCTATGTCAGCAATTTCTCTGACCGCATCACCGGCATATCGGGCGACCCGGACAAGGTCCACGCCATGGCGAAGTCCTTCGGCATCTACTGGAAGAAAGTCGACACCGGCGACGGCGACTACACGATGGACCATACCGCCTCGGTGCTGCTGCTCAACGGCAAGGGCGATTTCGCCGGCACGATCGCCTATGGCGAAAGCGCCGACACCGCGGTGGAAAAGCTCAAACGCCTCGCGGCCAAGGGCTGATGCGAAATCCATGACCCAGACGCGGCTCCATTTCACCGCCGGCAAGATCGAATCCACCAGAATTTTCGCCGCCCTCGATGCCGCCTTTGAGGACGAAGGCTTGCCGATAGCCGTGCTGGAGGTCGATGAGGACGCGGACATTCATGAAGTCTCTCTCTATGCCGACGGCGATGTGGATGCGGTCGAGGCGCGGGTGAAGGACATTCTGGCAGGGCTAGCCCTGTCCAGGCCGGTCGAGCGCGAGACCTTGCCCGATATCGACTGGGTGGCGCGCTCGCTGGAAGGGCTGAAACCGGTGCGTGCCGGCCGTTTCTTCGTGCATGGCGCGCATGATCGCCGCAAACGCCACAGTGGCGAGCTTGCCATCGAGATCGAAGCGGGGCTGGCCTTCGGCACCGGCCACCACGGCACCACCGCCGGATGCCTGGAAATGCTGGAAAAGGTGACGCGGCGCGAGCGGCCGCGCAACGCGCTCGATCTCGGCACCGGCAGCGCGGTGCTGGCCATCGCTGTGGCCAAGCTCTTCCATATTCCCGTGCTGGCGACCGACATCGATCCGGTGGCGGTAAGCGTTGCCGCCGCCAATGCGCGGCTCAACCACGTCAAGGCGCTGGTGGAAACAGAGACCGCACCCGGATTCCACCATCCGATCTTTGCCAGGCGTGCGCCTTTCGACCTGATCATCGCCAACATATTGGCGCGGCCGCTGATGCGGCTTGCTCCGGAAATGGCGCGACACATCAGCCTCGGCGGCTCGCTGGTGCTGTCAGGCATCCTCGACCGGCAGCGCGATGCGGTGATCTCCGCCTATGTCGGCCAGAGCTTTCGCCATGTCAGAACGCTGCACCGCGAAGGCTGGGTGACGATCCATCTCAAACGGTGACGTAGCCCCGTCTGGCCCTGCTGAAATCGATTCCGGTTTCCAGCTCCATGCGCTACGGTCGGGCACTATCCGAGGGAGACGTCACCATGTTCCAGACCTTTGATTCCGCTGGCAATCCGGCCGTCGGCAGACCGCGCGTGGCGCTGCTGCGCCAATGGCTGGCGGAAAACGGCCTGGATGGATTTGTCGTTCCCCGCGCCGACGAGCATCAGGGCGAATATGTCGCCGACCGCTCGGCGCGGCTAAAATGGCTGACCGGCTTCAGCGGCTCCGCCGGCGTTGCCATCATCCTGCGCGACCGCGCCTTCATCTTCGTCGACGGACGCTACACGCTGCAGGTGCGCGGCGAGGTTGATCTCAGTATCTTCTCGATCGAGAGCCTGGTCGACAATCCGCCTGCAAATTGGCTCAAGGACAACCTTGGCAAGGGCGCGCGGGTCGGCTTCGATCCATGGCTGCACACGATCGGCGAGGTCAAGGCGCTGCAGGCCTCGGCCGAAAAGACCGGCGCCGTGCTGGTGCCGCTCGAGACGAACCCGATCGACATCGTCTGGAAGGATCAGCCGGATGCACCGGTCGCTCCCGTCGAACTCCATCCCATCGGTTTTGCCGGCGAGCTCGCCAAGGACAAGCTGGCGCGGCTGGCGGCGGCGATCGGCAAGGAGGGCGCCACCCATGCGGTGCTGACGGATCCCTCCTCGATCGCCTGGGCCTTCAACATCCGTGGCGGCGACGTACCGCACACGCCGCTGGCGCTCGGCTTCGCTGTCCTCGCCGCCGACGGACGGCACCGGCTATTCATGGACAGCCGAAAATTCTCGCGCCAGGTTGCGGCGTATCTCACCCAGCTTGCCGAGCCCCATGAGCCCGGTGAATTCGAGGCCGCGGTCGTGGCGCTGGCCAAGAGCGGCGCGAAAATCGCGCTAGACCCCGTTTTGGCCGCCGACAGGCTGCGCATGCTGGTCGAGGACAATGGCGGCGAGGTGATTGCCGCTCCCGACCCGGCCCGCATCCCGCGCGCCACCAAGAACCAGGCCGAGATCAACGGCTCGCGCGCCGCGCATCGGCGCGATGGCGCGGCGGTGGCGAAGCTTTTGTGCTGGCTCGACCGCCAGAAGCCCGGCTCTCTCGACGAGATCGCGGTCGTCACCCGGCTGGAAGAGACGCGCCGGCAGACCGGCGAGGAAACGCAAATGCCGCTGCGCGACGTCTCCTTCGACACCATTTCGGGCGCCGGCCCGAATGGCGCCATCATGCACTACCGCGTCTCACGCGCCACCAGCCGCAAGCTCCAGGCCGGCGAGCTGTTCCTGCTCGATTCCGGCGCCCAATATCAGGACGGCACCACCGACATCACCCGCACCGTGCCGATCGGCCAGCCGACCGAGGAAATGCGCGAACGCTTCACGCTCGTGCTGAAAGGCATGATCGGCATTTCCACGCTGCGTTTCCCCGCCGGCACGCGCGGCTCGGAAATCGACGCCGTCGCCCGCATGGCGCTGTGGAAGCACGGCTGCGACTTCGCCCACGGCACCGGCCATGGCGTCGGCTCTTATCTGGCCGTGCACGAAGGCCCGCAACGCATCGCCCGCACGGGCACCGAAAAGCTGCTCGAAGGCATGATGCTGTCCAACGAGCCGGGCTATTACAAGGAAGGTTCTTACGGCATCCGCATCGAGAACCTCATCCTGGTGACGCCGGCCGAGCAGATCGACGGCGGCGACATCGCCATGCACGGTTTCGAGACGCTGACCCTGGCGCCGATCGATGTCAGGCTGGTGCGCTCGGATTTGTTGACCCGCGACGAGCTGCATTGGCTCGACACCTACCACGCCCGCGTGCTGGTCGAGATCGGCCCGATGCTCGACGGCGAGACGCTGGCCTGGCTGGAAAAGGCAACGGCGCCCTTACCGCATGACGCTAAGATTTGAGTGCGTCTAAGGTGGCGCCAGCGTTCGAACGATCGCGCCCGGAACTCTATCCCACGAACTGCCGCGCGAGGATCAGCATCGCCGCACCAGCCAAAAACATAGCCATCAGCCCGCCGCGCAGCGAAACCACAGCGGTGACAACCAATGCCGCCCATTCCGCCGGTCCGGCATTCAACAGTTCCGGCGCCACCAATGTCGTCAGCACCGCCGCCGGCACCGCGTTCAGGCCGGCCTCGACGCGCGGATGGATGTTGTCGAAGCGCGAGATGACCAGATGCCCGCCGATCCGCGTAAGATATGTGGCGATTGAGCCGGCGATGATGATCCAGAACGTCGTGCTCATGGCCGTGCCTTCACGCCTGAGTGGTGGGGCGGCAGGATGACGGCCAGCAGCACGCCAGCGATGGCGCCGATCGAGACGTGCCAGGGTGAACCTACCGTCTTGTAGGCGACGATCGAGGCGCAAGCACTGGCGACGACCACCGGCAGCCACAACGGCCGCTTGCGGAAGCCCATCACCAGGCCAAGGAAATAGATCGGCAGCAGGAAATCGATGCCCAGCGCATGCGTGTCGGGGATAAGCTTGCCGAACACCGCGCCGAGCGCGCTTTCGATCACCCAGAATACATAGACTGGCAGGCCGAGCCCGAGATACCAGGCGAAGCCGACCGTCTCGCCGGACTGCGCCCTCGCCTCGGCGACGGCGAATTGCGGATCGGTGAGGATGAAGAAGCCGAGCGCTTGGCTGACCACGGGCCAGTGCGCTATGCGCCGGCCGATACCGGCGGAATAGAGCACATGGCGAAAATTGACGGCGAAGATCGACAGCACGATCAGCCACGGCGCGACATGCTGGCCGAACAGCTCGATGCCGACCATCTGGCTGGCGCCGCCGAAGATCAGCGCACTCATCAGGAAGGCTTCGAACACCGAGAAGCCATTGTCGACGGCCAGCGCCCCGAACAGCACCGCGAACGGCGCCGACGCCACAACGACGGGCATGGAAAGCCGCACGCCTTGCCAGAAATCGCTCTTTGCGCCGTGCCCGGAGATTGCGTCCGACACCATGGATAACTCCCAGGAGAATGGCCTGATCTAGGTAGCGTGGTCCGCCTTGTCACACGAATTCGGTTGAGCCCAACAATCAGCGGAAATGATTGCCAGGACCAATCCTAGCCCTGCGCCACCTTGCCCTCTATGGCCCTGCCCCAGTCGAGCAGCGGCTTGGCGCACATGGTGAAATCGACCAGCTCGTCGACCAGCGCCGCCGTGTGGATCCCCGCCGGATCGATGACATGCTGGACGTAGAAATGACGGTTGCGGATGGTCTCGGCCAGATCGGAATCACCGACATGCTCGAAGCCCCGCGGCGTGCGCTTCATGCGGCCCTCCGTCTCGAACTCAAGACCATTCTTCTTCAAGGCGGCCACCAGGGCGCGGAACCTGTCGGGCCTTGCCGCGATGGCCTTGCGCATGGCGAGCAACAGTTCCGGGGCGGGCTGCCACCAGGCAATGTCGGCGAAGCAGCGTTCCAGCCCGACATGGACATAGAACACGCCCTGCTCCATCTTGGTGCCGTCGGGCGACAGGATCGCCGACAGATGCCGGTTGTAAGGCCGCTTGTCCTTGGCGAAGCGCACGTCCCGGTTGATCCGGAACAGTGATTTCTTGCGGTCGCCCTTGAGGCCGAGCCCGGCCTCGCCGAAACGGCGTGTGAGCGTCTCCACCAGATCGCCCAGCGGATCGCGCAATTCCTGTTCGAACAGGTCACGATTCTCTACGAACCACTCGCGGCTCTGGTGGAAATCAAGCGCCTTCAGGAACGGAATAGCCTTCTGGCCGAACCCCTTGAATTCGCCTGACATCATGCCTTGCCGATCCGCTGCAGCCACGCGTCCTCGTCTATGACCTCGATGCCGAGTTCACTGGCAAGCTTGAGTTTCGAGCCCGCGCCGGGCCCCGCCACCACCAGATCGGTCTTGGCCGAAACCGAGCCCGCCACCTTGGCGCCCAGCCGTTCGGCCATCGCCTTGGCTTCGGAACGCGTCATCTTTTCCAGCGAGCCCGTGAACACGACGGTCTTGCCCGCGACCACGCTGTCGGCCGAGACGGTGACGACATACGGCTTCGGCCTGACCTGTTTAAGCAACGCCTCAAGCACGTCGTCATTGCGCTCATTGCCGAAGAAATCGGCCAGCGCGTTGATCACCGTATCGCCGATGCCGTTGATTGACGGGAAGACACTATGCGGATCGTCAGCCGCCGCGGTCTCCTTGCCGACGCGGATCAGTTCCTCGATTGTCGAAAACGTCCGGGCAAGCACGGCCGCCGTCGTTTCGCCGATATGGCGGATCCCAAGCGCAAAGATGAAGCGGTCGAGCTCGGGTTCGCGGCGCGAATCGATCGCCGCAAAGAGCTTGTCCAACCCTTCATAGTTGCGGTCCTCGACGCTGCGCACATTCTTGCGCGTCTTGCCCGACGCCGCCTCGCGCTGCCTCGCCTGCTCCTCGCGCCGCTCGGCCAGCGCCTTGGTGACGGCGGGACGCCGATCCCTGAGCGTGAAGATGTCGGCGGCCGTCTTGACCAGGCCCGCATTGAAGAACAGGTCGATGTTTTCCGCGCCTAGTCCCTCGATATCCATGGCCCCGCGCGACACGAAGTGGCGCAGCCCTTCCACGGCTTGCGCGGGGCAGATCAGTTCGCCCGTGCAACGCCTGCGGGAATCCTCCTTGCCGGTCTTCTCGTTGATTTCGCGCGTCGCCGGCGAGCCGCAGATCGGGCAAGTATGTGGGAATTCGTAAGGCACGGCATCCGGCGGACGCTTGTCGACGACGACACTGACGATCTGCGGGATGACATCCCCTGCCCGCTGGATCACCACGGTGTCGCCGATGCGCACGTCGATGCCGTCGCGGATCGGCTGGCCGTTGCTGTCGAAACCCTTGATATAGTCTTCGTTGTGCAGCGTGACGTTCTCGACCACGACGCCCCCGACTGTCACTGGCGCAAGCCTCGCCACCGGCGCCAGCGTGCCGGTGCGCCCGACCTGGATGTCGATCTTCTGCACGGTCGTCATCGCTTGTTCGGCCGGAAATTTGTGCGCGATGGCCCAGCGCGGTTCGCCGGTGACAAAGCCCCACCGGCGCTGCAACTCCAGCTGGTCGACCTTGTAGACGACGCCGTCGATGTCGTAGCCCAAGGAAGAACGCTGTTCCTCGATGCGGTGATAATGCGCGATCAGTTCGCCGACCGACCTCGCCCGCACCATCAGCGGGCTGACTTTGAAGCCCCATTCCGCGAATTTCTGCACCGAATCGTATTGTGTCGGAGCGGGGTCGGCTGTCGTGTAGCCCCAGGCATAGGCAAAGAATTTGAGGTTCCGGCTGGCGGTGACCGATGAATCCTTCTGGCGCAGCGACCCAGCCGCCGTATTGCGCGGATTGACATAGTCCTGGCCGCCGGCGGCCGCTGAGCGCTGCTTCAGCGCCTCGAATTCGGCATAGGTCATGTAGACCTCGCCGCGTATCTCGATGATTTCGGGCCAGCCCGAGCCTTTCAGCCTGCCGGGAATATCGGCGATGGTCCTCAGATTGGCGGTGATGTCTTCGCCGACAGCGCCATCGCCGCGCGTTGCGCCCTGCACGAACACGCCGTTCTCGTAACGTAGCGAGGCCGACAGGCCGTCGATCTTCGGTTCGGCCGTGAAGGCGATGTCGAGATCCTTGTCGCGGTCGAAGAAGCGCCGGCCGCGTTCGATGAAATCGGCGACGTCCTCGTCGGTATAGGCCTTGGCGAGGCTGAGCATGGGCATGGCATGGCGCACCTTGGCAAAGCCTTCCGCCGGCGCGGCACCGACCCTGCGCGATGGCGAATCCTCGCGCACCAGGGCGGGAAAGCGCTGCTCGATGGCGAAGTTGCGCCGGGTCAGCGCATCATAGGCGGCGTCGGTGATAACAGGCGCGTCCTCGGTATGGTAGCGGCGGTCGTGCTCCGCGATCTCCTGCGCCAGGCGCTTCAGCTCCGCTTCGGCTTCGCTCTCACTGAGTGAATCGACTGGTCTTTCAGACATCGCACGGCTTCCCTGACCAATGCACGCCGCCCAAATATGGTGCGATTTTGGGGCAACGACATGCGCAAAACAATAACCAAGGCGCGGCGCACTTTGGTTGGGCGCCACTATAAATCAGGATTTGGCAGGAGGGAGCCGGCCTGCGAAAAAATCATTCCTGAACAGCAGGATGCAGCCATATCCTGACTCGCCTTCACGGGAACCGAGCTTTCAGGCAGCCGCCGTATTCTCCCGCAGCAATCTCTCGGCGGCCGCGCGCGCTTCGTCGGTGATGGTGGCGCCGGCCAGCATGCGCGCGATCTCTTCCTGGCGCGCCGCCCGGTCCATTTCGGCGATGCCGGTCGCGACCTTGTCGGTGCTGCCGGATTTGGAGATCAGGAAGTGCGTCGCCGCGCGGGCCGCCACCTGCGGCGCATGGGTGACCGAGAGCACCTGCACGCGCCTGGACAATCTTGCCAGCCGCTGGCCGATGGCATCCGCGACGGCGCCGCCCACCCCTGTGTCGATTTCATCGAAGACCAGCGTTGGCGCCGAGCCCCGGTCGGCCAGCGCCACCTTCAGCGCCAGCAGGAAGCGCGAAAGCTCGCCGCCGGAAGCAACCTTCATCATCGGCCCGGGCCGGGTGCCGGGATTGGTGCGCACCCAGAACTCGATCTGGTCGATGCCCTCTTCCATGCGGCTCTCGGCCTCGCTCTTCATCTCGACGATGAAGGCGGCGCGTTCGAGCTTCAGCGCCGGCAGTTCGGCCATCACCGCCTTGGTCAGCCCGACCGCCGCGGCATGGCGAAGCGAGGACAACTGCGCGGCGGCGATATCATAGGCTTCGCGCGCTGCGGCCGCCTGCTTTTCCAGCCCATGAAGGCGCTCCTCGCCGGCATCGAGATCGGCAAGATCGGCAACCATCGTGTCGCGCAATTGCGCCAAATCATCGACGGCAACGCTGTGCTTGCGCGATGCCGCGCGCAGCGAAAACAACCGCTCTTCCGCCTTTTCCAGCCGCTGTGGATCATATTCGGTGGCGCGCAAAGCCGCCTCGACACCCGACTGCGCCGCGTCGAGCGACAGCATCGCCTCATCCAGCGACTTGACCACTTCGTCGAGCAGCCCGGGGGCCTCGCCGGCCTTGCGCTGCAACCGCCTGAGCAGGCTGGCCAGTTGCGGCAAGGGCGAGGATGGACCCGAAAGCACGTCCTGCGCGTCGTGGATTTCGGAGGCGATCTTCTCGGCCCGCATCATGTGGGCGCGCAAGTCGGCAAGCTCAGTCTCCTCACCCGGCTGCGGATCGAGCTTGGTCAGCTCCGTGACCGCTGCGCGCAGGTAGTCCGCTTCGCGCGCCGCCGCCGCCACCTTGGCACGATGGCGCGAGAGCTCCTGCTCGCAGGCGCGCCAGTGCCGCCAGGCCTCGGCCGTCGACCGGACGGCGCCGAGATGGCCGCCGAAGGCGTCGAGCACGTCGCGATGCGCGCCGGGATCGACAAGGGCGCGTTCGTCATGCTGGCCGTGGATCTCGACCAGCGCGCGGCCGACGTCGCGCATCAGCGTCACGCTGGACGGCTGATCGTTGACGAAGACGCGGGTGCGGCCGTCCACAGTCTGCAAGCGGCGCAGGATGATGTCGCCGTCGTCCTCGATGGCATTCTCGGCAAGCAACGCGCGCACCGGATGGTTGCGCGGCACGTCGAACACGGCAATCACCTGGCCCTGTGCCGCGCCGTGGCGCACCAGGGAAGCGTCACCGCGAGCCCCAAGCGCCAAGGACAGAGCGTCGAGCAGGATGGATTTTCCGGCGCCGGTCTCGCCCGTCAGCACCGAGAGACCGGGCTGGAAGTCGATATCCAGCTTCTCGATCAGGACGATATCGCGGATCGACAGCCTGGAAAGCATCGTTACGCCTGCATCAGGCGCCGGTGATCAGTTTCCCGGCCTTGGATATCCACGAGCCGGCATTCTCGCGCGGCGCAAGCCCGTTGCTCTGCAGGAGCTTGTAGGAATCCTTGTACCATGGGCTGTCGGGATAATTGGTGCCGAGAACGGCGGCAGCGGTCTGCGCCTCCGAAGTCAGGCCCATCGCATAATAGCTCTCGGTCAGGCGCGCCAGCGCCTCCTCGACATGCCGGGTGTTGGAATAATTCTCGACCACATTGCGAAAGCGCTTGACCGCGGCGATGTATTCGCGGCGTTCGAGATAATAGCGGCCGATCTGCATCTCCTTGCCGGCGAGTTGGTCGTTGGCGAAGCGGATCTTTTCCTTGGCGTCATCGACATATTCTGAATTAGGCCAGCGCGTCACGAGATCCTGCATGGTCTGCACGGTCTGGCGCGCTTCCTTCTGATCCTGCGTCACGTCCTTGATCTGGCGGTAGTAGCTAAGGCCGATGATGTACTGCGCATAAGCCGCGTCATCCGTTGACGGATACAGCGTCAGATAACGCTTGGCCGACGAGATCGCTTCGTCGTAGCTGCCCTTGCGATAGTCGGCGAACGCGCCCATCACCATCGATTTGCGGGCCCACTCCGAATAAGGATGCTGGCGGTCGACCGCGTCGAACTTCTTGCTCGCCTCGTCGAGGCGTCCGGCATTCAGATTGGCGAGCCCTTGGTTGTAGAGAACGTCGGCCGGCTCGGTCTGATCGACATAGGTCGACAGGTCGATATCTTTTTCCGACGACATGCAAGCAGACAGGAAGAGCGATGGAACAACCACCGAAAGCGCCAGGAAAACGGACCGCTGCGGCGCTTTCAATTGACCGACTCGCTTGAAGAACATGATTGGATTGCGCCCTTTCGGCGTTATTTCAGTGCCTGTTGCATATCGTTTCCCCAAAACTGGTGCCCACTTCCAGGCGACATGCACTGTCGACGGCAGCAGCCATAAACCATAACCGCCTTGCCCGGCAACGCTATGTCTAGGCAATCGAACATTTTTGTGGCGGCCGGGCCGCGCCGGAGCATCCCTGCGATTTCGCCGGCAAATGATGCATTCATGCAACACTAGTGAGCTGCGATGGCATCCGGAAAGTGGCGGTGACTCAGATCATCCAGGGCGCATAGAGAGGCGCGTTGACGGCGCTCATCTCGGCCGCACGGCCGCGCTCGCGGCGGGTCGTTTCGACGATCTCGAATGCGGTACGGTCCGACAGCACGCGCCGCAAGGCGGCCGCATTCAGCCTATGGCCGCCACGATAGGAGCGGAAGCAGCCGATGAAGCGGGCCCCAGCCAGTGCCAGGTCGCCCATGGCGTCCAGCGTCTTATGGCGTACGAACTCGTTGGGGTAGCGCAAGCCGCCCATGTTGATGACGCGGTTGTCGTCACCGATGACCAGCGAATTCTCAAGCGAGGATCCCAGCGCATAGCCGGCGGCCCACAGCCGCTCGACGTCCTTCATGAAGCCGAAGGTGCGGGCGCGCGCGATGTCGCGGCGGAAAATGTCCGCATTGATGTCGGACGCGAACAGCTGCCGGCCGATCGCCGGGCTTTCGAAATCGATCTCGACCTCGAAGCGGGTGCCGTCATAGGGCCTGAACTCAGCCCAGGAGGCGCCGTTCTCGATGCGGACCGGCTTGACGATCCGGATGTAGCGCCGCTTGACCGACAGCGTTTCGATGCCGGCCTGGTCTATGGCCTCGACGAACGCCATGGCGCTGCCGTCGAGGATAGGGACCTCATGGCCGTCGATCTCGATGATGACATTGTCGATGCCGAGCCCGAACAGCGCCGCCATGATGTGCTCGACCGTGGCGATGTGCTCGCCAGAGGGGTCACCGAGCATGGTGCACAGATCGGTTGCGCCGATCTCGGAAAACAGGGCGCGGAACTCGCGACCTTGCCCGTTCTCACTAAAAAGCTGGAAAACGATGCCGGTGTCGGCATCCGCCGGGAGAAAGCTGATGGAAACTTCCTTGCCGCTGTGAACGCCGGTGCCCGTAAGCGACGCGCGCGTCTTCACTGTCGTCTGATAGTCGTGCAAGACAATCCCCATAAGCCCGAAATGCCTAGGTCCGCTTCTCCAGCCCGAGGGCGCGGCTCTCTTGTAAAAATCGGCAGGCCAGGTCACTTCCCCCGAAATCCCGGCAAACCGACGACGGTAGGCAATGAAGATAATGTCCCGTCAGGGATAGTCCAAATCACGGTTTCTTACTCTTTGTAACCGCAACCGACGTATGGATAGCCTCTTAAGTGCTTGAATTTCCGTTCTTTTAAACGTTAACAAGCAAGCAATTCCTTGCTTGCCTGTTAACAATTGTTACAGCCCGTTAACCGCTCAGTTGGCCTGGCGACGCAGGAACGCCGGAATTTCCAGCTGGTCGTCCTCCTGAGTCGCCCTGGCCTGCGGCGTCAGGCGGCCTTGATCGTCGAGCTGGCCGCGACGAGGCGCGTAGAGCTGCGCGTCCTGGCTTGCCAGACGGCGCACTTCCGGTGCGGCCTGACGCAGCTTGGGCTCCCGCGGCTGCGCCGGCTGCAGGCGTGCAGGCTCTTCCTCGCGGCGCGTCAGGCCGTTGGTCAGACGCTTCAAGAGCCCCATCGGTCCGCTGTTCTCATGGTCGGCCGGGCGGCTCTTGGCGTCGACCTCGGCCTTCACGACAGGCGGAAAGTCCTCGACGCGCGGCATGCGCTGGGGAGCCATCGCGACCGGCTGCTGGACTTCGCGCAGGATCTCGCGCGGTTGCGGCGCCGGCTGCATCTGCTGGACCACGGGCTGCACCATCGGTTGCGGCTGCGCCGGCGGAGCCTGGAAGATCTTGCTCTGCGGACGGAAATCATCCGCATGGGCAATTGGCGCCGGACGGGCTTGCGCCATCGCCGCGGCGTTTGCTTCGGCCAGCTGGATCGCTTCCGCGACCGGATCGGCGGCGCGCGGCTCGTACGCAGCCTGCTGGGCCGGCGCGGGGCGGCTTTCCGCCGCGGCAACGGCCGGGCGGGCCGGCTTCTGCGGCGCGGTGCGGATCGAGATCGGCGCGGCGGCGATTTCGGCCGCCGACTTGTCGATGCCGGTGGCGACAACCGAGACGCGGATGACGCCTTCGAGCTCCTCGTCGAAAGTGGCGCCCAGGATGATGTTGGCGTCCTGGTCGACCTCCTCGCGGATGCGGGTCGCCGCTTCGTCGACTTCGAACAGCGTCAGGTCGCGGCCGCCGGTGATCGAGATCAGCAGGCCCTTGGCGCCCTTCATCGAGGTCTCGTCGAGCAGCGGGTTGGCGATCGCGGCTTCCGCGGCCGCCATCGCGCGGCCCTCGCCCGATGCCTCGCCGGTGCCCATCATCGCCTTGCCCATCTCGCGCATCACCGAACGAACGTCGGCGAAGTCGAGATTGATCAGGCCTTCCTTGACCATCAGGTCGGTGATGCAGGCTACACCCGAATAGAGAACCTGGTCAGCCATGGCGAACGCGTCGGCGAAGGTGGTCTTGTCATTGGCCAGCCGGAACAGGTTCTGGTTAGGGATGACGATCAGCGTGTCGACGCATTTCTGCAGCTCCTCGATGCCGAAATCCGCCGTCTTCATGCGGCGCTGGCCTTCGAAATGGAACGGCTTGGTGACGACGCCGACAGTGAGGATGCCCTTCTCGCGGGCGGCGCGCGCCACGACCGGCGCCGCTCCCGTGCCCGTGCCGCCGCCCATGCCCGCGGTGACGAAGCACATATGGGTGTTGGACAGGTGATCGATGATCTCGTCGATGCATTCTTCCGCTGCCGCGCGGCCCACTTCAGGCTGGGATCCGGCGCCCAGCCCCTCGGTGACATGCGCGCCGAGCTGGATCAGCCGGTCGGCTTTCGACATGGTCAGCGCCTGCGCGTCGGTGTTGGCGACAACGAACTCGACGCCGCGCAGACCGGCGGTGATCATGTTGTTGACGGCGTTGCCGCCGCCGCCGCCGACGCCGAACACGGTGATGCGTGGCTTAAGCTCGGTGATGTCCGGCTTTTGCAGATTGATGGTCATTGTCTCCGTCCTTTGCCTTTCCTGCCGCTTCGCCGCCGCGGCCACTTATGGGGCTGTCCCCGTCAATTAGAAACTGTCTCTCAACCACTGACTCATGCGATGCAGTTTTCCGCCCGTTCCGGTCATCCTGAGACCGGAAATTCCTTTCGCCGGATGGCTCTCGAAGCTCGCCATCTGCGGATAGATCAACAAGCCGACGGCCGCCGAGAAGGCCGGCCCCTTCGCCGCTTCGGGCAGGCCCGCCACGCCGAGCGGGCGGCCGATGCGCACATTGCGCCCCAGGATGCGGCGCGCCGCTTCCGGCAGGCCGGCAAGCTGGCTGGCGCCGCCGGTCAGCACCACGCGCTTGCCCACCGCATTGCCGTAGCCGGACTTGTTCAGCCGGTCGCGCAAAAGCTCGAGCGTCTCGTCGATGCGGGCACGCACGATGCGCGTCATGACGGAGCGCGGAATCTGGAGCGGCACTTCGCCCTCGTCGCCGATCGGCTGGATCGAGACCAGGTCGCGGTCATCGGCGCTGCCGGGCAACGCCGAACCGTGCATCACCTTCAGCCGTTCGGCGGCATCGAGCGAGGTGGACAGTCCCTTGGCCATGTCCAGCGTGACGTGGTTGCCGCCGATGGCGATGGCGTCGCCATGGACGAACTTGCCTTCCGAAAACACCGAGATCGTCGTCGTGCCGCCGCCCATATCGATGCAGGCGGCGCCCAGTTCCAGCTCGTCGTCGACCAATGCCGCCAGCCCGCTGGCATAGGGCGTCGCCACCATGCGCTCGACCGAAAGATGCGAGCGGTTGATGGAGAGCTCCAGGTTGCGCATCGGAGCGGCGTCGCCGGTCAGCACATGCATGTCGACGCCAAGCGTGTCGCCGACCATGCCGCGCGGATCGCGCACGCCGCGCTCAGCGTCGAGCGAGAAGCCGACGGGGAGCGAATGGACCACCTCGCGCTCGGTCTTCAGCGCCTGCTTGGCGCCGGCACCGAGCACCCGCTTGATGTCGGCCTCGTCGGCCTCATGGCCGCCGAGATTGATGGTTGCCGAGAAGGCTTCGCTCTTCAGCCGGCCGGCGGTCATGTTCACGATCAGCGAATCGACCGTCAGCCCGGCCATGCGCTCGGCGGCGTCGACGGAGAGACGAATGGCATGTTCGGCACGATCGAGATCGATGACGACGCCCGATTTGACGCCCTGCGACTTCTGATGGCCGATGCCGATCACCTGGATGCGGTGCGAGCGTCCGCGCAGCAGCTTGCCGTCATCGCACGGCTTCAGCTTCGCCACCATGCAGCAGACCTTGCTCGAACCGACATCCAGCACCGTCAAGGTGCCGGAGCGGCGCGACGAGGCATCGCCTGAACCGCCAAGCCAGCTCATATCTTCGTCTCCGGCTTGCGCTTCAGCGTTTTCGGTTTCTCGTTGAGCGCGGCTTCGCGCTGGGTCGCCGCCTCCGGCGTCAGCTGCACGACCAGCCGGTCCGACAGCCGCATATCGACGGCCGCGATATCGCGCGACAACAGCCCCTTGTCATGGTCCATGCCGACGAGTTCGGCGAGTGCCTGATCCTCGCCATCCTCGGGGAGCTTGACGGTGATGCCATTGTCCAGCTTCAGGTCCCAGCGCCGATCGCCGACACGGACATAGCCCCTGATGCGGGTCGCGAGATCCGGGTATTTTTCGATCTTCGCCAGGAATTCCGGCGCCTTGGCCGGCGCGCCGGCTCCGATCAGCAATGGCAGCAGCACCTGCTTGCCACCCGAGAACGGCGCGATAACGGCACCGTCTTTTTCGATGACGGAGAGATCGCTGCCCTGCTGCCAAAGCGCGAACGCCTGACGCTCCTCGACGCGCACCTCCAACGTGTGCGGATAGACCTTGCGCACCGCGGCGACCTCGATCCAGGGCAAGGTGGCGATGCGTTCCCGCGCCGCCTCGGCATCGAAGCCGATCAGCGACGTCCAGCCATCGAGCTCGAGCCTGTCGAGAATATCGATCTCGGACGTCTGGCGATTGCCGACCACCTTGACCTGGTCGACGGCAAAGCCGGTCCGGGCAGTGATGCTCTGGACGATGCCGTCGGCATGACCGCCGAGATAGGCGCCATAGGCGCCGCTCGAAGCAATGAGCACTGCCGACATGATCGCGGCGGAGAAGCGCGGCGCCTGGAATTCGCCCTCGCCCAGACGCGCCAGGATACGCACCGGGCGGCGAAGCACGCGCGGCAGCACGAAATGGTCGAACGACAATGGCAGGCTGAACAGCGCCGGCCCGGCCACGCCCTTCCCCTTGCCCTGCCCCCATTTCAACGCAGACACGAAGCGTCCTCCACCATCCAACTCAACAGATCGCCGAACGAATGCCCTGCCTGGGCGGCGATTTCAGGCACCAGAGACGTCGGCGTCATGCCCGGCTGAGTATTGACCTCGAGCCATACAACCTCGCCATTTTCGGAGTGACGATCGTCATAACGGAAGTCCGACCGGGAAACGCCCCGACAGCCGACAGCTTGGTGAGCCTTGAGCGCCAGTGTCTGTATTTTTTGGTAAATATTCGGTGAAACTTTTGCGGGGCATTCGTGTTTTGATCCGCCCGCGACATATTTTGAATCGTAATCATAGAACGAATGGCCCGTCGGGATGATTTCGCAGACGCCAAGCGCCACGTCGCCCATGACGGCACAGGTCAGCTCGCGCCCATGGATGTAGCGCTCGACCATGACGGCATCGCCATATTTCCACTCGGACGAGCCGATGACCTGCGGCGGATGCGACTGCCCCTCATGCACGATCACGACGCCGAAGCTTGACCCCTCATTGACCGGCTTCACCACATAAGGCGGCTTCATCGGATGGTTGTTCTGAATGGCGAAGCGATTGGCGACCTTCGATTCGGCGACGGGAACGCCGGCCAATTTCACGACTTTCTTCGACTGCTCCTTGTTCATCGCAAGCGCCGAGGCGAGCACGCCGGAATGGGTGTAGGGAATGCCGAGATATTCGAGAATGCCCTGAATGGTGCCGTCCTCGCCAAAAGGACCATGCAGCGCATTGAAGGCGACATCGGGCCTGAGATCGGCAAGCACGGAGCCGACGTCGCGCCCGACATCGACGCGCGTGACTTGATAGCCTTCCGTCTCAAGCACATCGGCACAGGCCTTCCCCGAAGACAGGGACACGGGCCGCTCGGACGAGAAACCACCCAGCAGGACGGCCACATGCTTGTTTTTCATTCCCCGTCATCCCCTCTCACGGCGGATCAAAAACCAAGATTTCCGCAACATTGAGTCCGAGTCTCCCGGCAGGTTGCCCCCCAGACGGAAAACGCGGGAAACGCGTCGAACGACTCAAATCAGGAAACGCTTTGGAGCAGAGAATCAGAGAGTTGATTCACTGGCAAGTGCTTATGATTCCGGGAGATTCACTTTCTGAGAAAATGGATGCGAAAACCGCGCTGTTGAGTCTTTGGAGCAACGGTCGCGCGGTCGTTCCGGACCGGTTGAAGTTCATGCGTCACATGAACTTCAACCGCGGCTAGAGCAGCTGTCCAAGAAACTCCTGCACGGCGTGTCCGGGGCGGAAGTCCCCGATGCGCTTGATCTCCCAGTGCAGCCGGATGCCGGAATGTTCGAGCACCCGCGTGCGCACCGTTTCGCCGAGATATTCGAGTTCGTGGCCGGTCGCTGTCCCGGTGTTGATCATGAAATTGCAGTGCAGGGGCGACATCTGCGCGCCGCCGATCAGCAGGCCGCGGCACCCGGCCTTGTCGATCTCTTTCCAGGCTGAGGTGCCTTCAGGATTCCTGAAGGTCGAGCCACCGGTCTTCTCGCGGATCGGCTGCACCGTCTCGCGATGGTTCTGCACCGCGTCCATCGCCGCCTTGATCACTGCCTTGTCCTCGGCAAAGCCCTCGAAAATCGCCGAGGTGAAGATCAGCCCGGACGGTGCCGACGAGTTCCGGTAGGCATAGCCCATATCGGCATTGCTCAGCGTCTGGACGTTGCCTTTGCGGTCGAGCGCACGCACCTCGACGACACGCTCGCGCGTCTCGACGCCATTGGCGCCGGCGTTCATCCTCAGCGCCCCGCCGATGGCGCCCGGTATGCCGTGGTAGAAATGGAAGCCGCCGATGCCGGCTTCCAGCGCCACCGCGGCGATGCGCTTGTCGGGCGTGGCCGCGCCAGCCTTGATCGATGTCGGCGAAACAATTTCGGTTTCACCGAACCCCTTGGCCGACAGCCTTATCACGAAACCCGGAATACCCCCATCGCGCACAAGCAAGTTCGAGCCGACGCCGACTATGGTCAGCGGTATCTCTTCGGGAACCGCTTTCAGGAAAGCAGCGAGATCCGCCTCGTCCGCTGGCTGAAAGAGCGCCTCGGCCAGTCCTCCGGCGCGGAACCAGGTGATCTTGTCCATCTCGGCATTCGGCGTGATGCGGCCGCGCAGGCCGGCAAGCCGGCCGCCAAGTCTGTCGATCAGCGCCTGGCCCTGCATCATGAGACGGCCAGCTCCTTGGGCAGCGCATAGGCCCATTGCGTGATGTTGCCGGCGCCGAGGAAGACGACGAAGTCGCCGGGCCTGGCCAGATCACGGACAACAGGCGCTATTGCTTCCGGACCCTCGATGTAGCGCGCGTCGCGATGGCCCCCGGCGCGAATGCGCGACACCAGCGCATCCGAGGTCACGCCTTCGATCGGCTCCTCGCCGGCGGCGTAGACCGGCGCCACCATCACCGTGTCGGCGTCGTTGAAGCAGGCGGAGAACTCATTGAACAGATCATGCAGCCGGGTAAAACGGTGCGGCTGGGCAATGGCGATGACGCGGCCCTTGGTGGCGCTGCGCGCGGCTTTCAGCACCGCAGCGATCTCGACCGGATGGTGGCCGTAATCGTCGAACACTTCGACGCCATTCCAGGAGCCGGTTTGGGTGAAGCGACGCTTGACGCCGGCGAAGGACGACAGGCCTTTCTTGATCGCCTCGGCCGACAGGCCGAGCTCATGCGCCACCGCGATCGCCGCCGTCGCATTGGAAACGTTGTGGCGGCCGGGCATCGGCAGGCGCAGATCCGATATCGTCGTCTGGCCGCGTCCCTTGCGGTCGCGGATCACCACGTCGAATTCCGAGGTCGCGCCGGCCATGCGATGGTTGGTGAAGCGCACGTCGGCCTGCGCGTTCTCGCCATAGGTGATGACGCGGCGATCCTCGATTCGGCCGACCAGCGCCTGCACCTCCGGGTGATCGGTGCACATGACGCCGAAGCCGTAGAACGGCACGTTCTCGACGAACTGGCGGAAGGCTTCGCGCACCTTCTCGAAACTGCCGTAGTGATCGAGATGTTCGGGATCGATATTGGTGACGACGGCGATATCGGCCGGCAGCTTGAGGAAGGTCCCGTCGCTCTCGTCGGCTTCGACCACCATCCACTCGCCGTCCCCCATGCGCGCATTGGTGCCATAGGCGTTGATGATGCCGCCATTGATGACGGTCGGGTCGAGCCCGCCGGCTTCGAGCAGCGTCGCTACCATCGAGGTCGTCGTCGTCTTGCCGTGCGTGCCGCCGATCGCCACTGCCTGGCGGAAGCGCATCAGTTCGGCCAGCATTTCGGCGCGGCGCACGATCGGCAGCAATTTCTCCCGTGCCGCCTTCAGTTCGGGGTTGGATTTCTTGATAGCCGTCGAGACAACCACCACTTCGGCATCGCCGAGGTTTTCTTCCCTGTGGCCGACAAAGCACTCGATCCCCTTGTCGCGCAGCCGCTGCACGTTGGCGCTGTCGGCCTGGTCGGACCCCTGCACCTTGTAGCCGAGATTGTGCAACACTTCGGCGATGCCGCTCATGCCGATGCCGCCAATGCCGATGAAATGCACGAGGCCTATGGTCTGCGGCATCTTCATGGGTGCGCGCCCTTCCTGAAATCCGAAACGGTTTTGCGGGACGCAATAGCCTCTGTGAGATCGGCGAGCAACCGTGCGGCGTCCGGTTTGCCGACCGACTTCGCCGCGGCAGCCATTGCCGTGAGCCGTTCGGGCTCGGCCATCAGGGCGCCGATCAACGCCGCGATGCGCTCGGGCGAAAGTGAGGATTGCGGCTCCACCTCGCCGCCGCCGGCGGCCGCAAGGGCGGCTGCGTTCGCGGCCTGGTCGTGATCGAGCGCATAGGGATAGGGCACCAGCAGCGCCGGCCGCCCGATGACGGCGATTTCCGAGACGGTCGACGCGCCGGAGCGCGACATCACCAACTGTGCGGCCGCTATGCGCGCCGCCATGTCGCTGAAGAAGGGCGAGACCTCGACAACGACACCGAGCGCTGCATAGGCCGCCTTCACCCGCCCGACGTCATCGGCCCGAGCCTGCTGCGTGATCACCAGCCGCTTGCGGAGTGCGTCGGGGAGCAAGGCGACGGCCGCCGGCACCGCATCGGAGAAGAACTGCGCGCCTTGGCTGCCGCCGAACACCAGCAGGCGGAAGGGATCGTTCCCGGCCGAGGCGGCGTAGGCGGTCTTTGCGGCTTCGAGCACCTGTGGGCGGACCGGATTGCCTGTCGTCACCGTCTTGGCGCCTACGGCGCTTTCGTCTTGCGGCAGGAAGCCACCGGCAATCGCATCGACGCGGCTGGCCAGCGCCCGGTTGGCGCGTCCCATCACAGCGTTCTGCTCGTGGATCAGCGTCGGCACCTTGCTCCGCGTCGCGGCGTAGAGCGGCGGCAAGGTCGGATATCCGCCAAAGCCGACCACGGTATCGGGCTTGATCCTGCCGATGATGGCGGACGCCTGGCGCACGCCGCGCCAGATTTTCCAGAAAGCGCCAAGCAGGGCAACAGGATTTTTGGAGCCCAGCGTCGCGGACTGGATCGGGTGGATGGCGGCGGCCGGGAAGTGGCCGGCAAAGCGCTCAGCGCGGTCGTCGGTCGCCAGATGCACCGTCCAGCCACGCGCGTTCAACTCATGCGCCAGCGCCTCGGCCGGAAACAGATGTCCGCCGGTTCCGCCCGCCGAGAGAAGGATAACGCCTCTGGCCATGTCACTCCGCCGGCATGGCGCGCTGTGGCAAGGCAAAGCCCACTTGCTTGCGCTTTTCCGGCCGCTTGCGCGTCAGCGCCAGCACCATTCCCATCGAGATGGCGATGGCAATCTGCGAAGAGCCGCCATAGGAGATGAACGGCAGCGTCATGCCCTTGGCCGGCACCAGCTGCAGGTTGACGCACATGTTGATGACTGCCTGCAGGCCGAACACGGTGACGAGGCCGCCGACCGCATAGCGGGTGAAATCGTCATGCTCCTTCAGCGCCGTGTTGAGGCCGCGCAGCACGATGAAGGCGAAGATGGACATGATGAAGAAACACATGATCAATCCGAATTCCTCGCCCGCGACCGAAAAGACGAAATCGGCATGGCTGTCGGGGATGACCCGCTTGACGGTGCCCTCGCCCGGCCCAACGCCGAACCAGCCGCCATTGATCAATGCGTCGCGGCCCATATCGACCTGGAACGTGTCGCCTTCGCCAGTGAGGAACTTGTCGATACGCAGGGCGACGTGCGGAAATACCGTATAGGCGGCAAAGACGCCGCCGACGCCGGCGGCACCCAGCACGACGATCCACAGCCATGGCAGCCCCGCCATGAAGAACATGATGCCCCAGGTGCCGGTCGTCAGCATGGTCTGGCCGAGGTCCGGCTGCGCCACCAGCAGCGATACGACCAGCACCAAGAGCAACATGGCGAAGAGATTGCCCGGAATGTCGGGCTGGCGCTTGTGTTCGGCGAACAGCCAGGCGCACATGATGACAAAGGCGGGTTTCAAAAACTCCGAGGGCTGGATCGACAGGCCGGCAAGCGACACCCAGCGCCGCGCGCCCTTCACCTCGACGCCGATGTAGAGCACCGCCACCATCAGCACCAGCATCAGGCACAGCATGATCAGGGCCATGCGCCGGATCTCTCTGGAATCGAGGAAGGACACCGCCAGCATCACGCCGAGCGCCGGCACGGTGAAGATGATCTGCCTGGTCGCGAAGTGAAAACTGTCGAGGCCGATGCGTTCGGCGACCGCGGGACTTGCGGCGAAGGACAAGACTATGCCCAGCCCCATCAGCGACAGGAACGCCGCCAGGAACCAGCGATCGATGGTCCACCACCAGGTCGCAACCGGGCTTTTGTCGAGACGGCTCTGCATTATCGTGCCCCTCCGATGGGTTTGACGCCCTCGATAGCATTCGCAGCTTGCCTGAAGGCTTCGCCGCGGACCTCGAAATTCTTGAACTGGTCGAAACTGGCGCAGGCCGGCGACAACAGCACCACCGCCTCGCCGCCATCGTCCTTGGCCGCATCATGCGCGGCATGCTCGACCGCCGCTGCAAGCGTGCCCGATATCTCATACGGCACCGCCTCGCCCAGCGTCGCCGAAAAGGCCGGCGCTGCCTCGCCGATCAGATAGGCCTTGGCGATACGCGGGAAGAAGCCGCGCAGCGGCTCGATGCCGCCTTCCTTGGGCAGGCCGCCGGCGATCCAGTAGATGCGTGAAAAGCTCGACAGCGCGGGTGCCGCCGCATCGGCGTTGGTCGCCTTGGAATCGTTGACGAACAGCACGTGGTCCTTGCGGCCGACCTGCTCCATGCGATGCGCCAGGCCCGGAAAGCTTTCCAGTCCGGACTGGATCTCGCCGAGGTCGAGCCCGACCTTGAGGCAGGCGGCCACCGCGGCAAGCGCGTTTTGCGCATTGTGCTGCCCGCGCAGCGAGCCGATGCCTTCGAGGAAGGCGACCCGGCTGTAGCGGCCATGCACCGCTTCCATCAAATTGGTGCCATCGGCGAAATAGCCGTCGGTCAGCGGCAGCCGCTTCGAAATACGGATGACGTGCCGCCCCGCCCGCTCCAGCCGTTCGGCAGTCTGCGCACACCAGGAATCGTCGATGCCGACGATCGCGGTCTCGCTGCCGGCAACCAGCCGCTCCTTGATCGAAGCGTAATGCTGTATGGTGCCGTGACGGTCGAGGTGATCCGGCGTCAAATTGAGCAGGATGCCGGCCGTCGGATTGATCGATGGTGCGAGGTCGATCTGGTAGGACGAGCATTCGACGACATAGTGCCGGTCGGGTTGCGGCGGATCGAGTGTCATCACGGCGCGGCCGATATTGCCGCCCATCTGCGTATCGCGGCCGGAAGCCTTCAATATATGCGCCGTCAGCGCCGTGGTCGTCGACTTGCCGTTGGTGCCGGTGATGGCGATGAAGGGGGCGGCTGGCGCGCCGAGCGTCCGCTCGCGGCAGAAAAGCTCGACGTCGCCGATGATCTCGACACCCGAACCGCGCGCCAGTTCCACCGTCCAGTGCGGCTTGGGATGCGTCAGCGGCACGCCGGGCGACAGCACGAAAGCGGAGAACGTCGCCCAGTCGGCTGTGTGCAGGTCGCCGGTTGCAATCCCGGCGGCTGCCGCCTTGGCGACACTGTCGGGATTGTCGTCCCAGGCCAGAACCTCAGCCCCGCCCTCGATCAGCGCGTGCGCGGTCGCGATCCCCGAGCCGCCGAGCCCGAAGAGCGAAACACGCTTGCCTGCGAAGGATGCGGCGGGAATCACGGGGCGCGCCTATCTGAGCTTGAGGGTGGAAAGGCCGACCAGCGCCAGGATGACGGCGATGATCCAGAAGCGGATCACCACCTGGCTTTCGGTCCAGCCGAGCTTTTCGAAGTGGTGATGGATCGGCGCCATCAGGAACACACGCTTGCCGGTCATCTTGAAGTAGCCGACCTGGATGATGACGGACAGGATCTCGACCACGAACAGACCGCCGACGATGACCAGCACGATCTCGTGCTTGGTGGCGACCGCAACGGTGCCGATCAGCCCGCCCATGGCCAGCGAGCCGGTGTCGCCCATGAAGATCGCCGCCGGCGGCGCGTTGAACCAGAGAAAGCCGAGGCCGGCGCCGATGACAGCACCAAGCACAACAGCCAGTTCGCCGGTGCCGGGCACGAAATGGATCTGCAGATACTCGGCGAACACAGCATTGCCGGAGAGATAGGCAATGACGCCGAAGGACGCCGCCGCGATCATGATCGGCACGATCGCCAGGCCATCCAGGCCGTCGGTGAGGTTCACCGCATTGCCCGCTCCCACGATGACGAAGCAGGAGAACGGAACGAAGAACCAGCCGAGATTGATCAGGAATTCCTTGGCAAAGGGGAATGTCAGCGACGAGGAGAACGGCGCCTGGCCATTATGCATGATCGCCCAGGCGGCGATGCCGGCGATGACGAATTCGAGCGCCAGCCGTGCTTTGCCGGAAAAGCCGAGATGCGACTGTTTCGTCACCTTCAGATAGTCGTCGTAGAAGCCGATCGAGCCGAAGCCCAGCGTCACCAGCAACACCACCCAGACATAGATGCTCGACAGGTTCGCCCATAGCAACGATGAGCCGATGATGCCGGACAGGATCATCAGTCCGCCCATGGTCGGCGTGCCGGCCTTCTTGAAATGGGTCTGTGGCCCGTCGGCGCGGATCGGTTGGCCCTTGCCTTGGCGCAACCTGAGCGAATTGATGATGGTCGGCCCGAAGATGAAGACGATCAGCGCCGAGGTGATCAGCGCCCCGCCGGTACGGAAGGTGATGTAGCGGAAGACATTGAAGACCGAGATCTTGTCCGCGAAATCGACGAGCAGTGTGAACATGCGCTTTTCGTCCCCGACTTGACCCTAGGTCTGTTTGCCGATTGTCGTTTCAGCCGGGAACTTGCCCAGCAACGCATCGACCAGCTTTGCAAAGCCGATGCCCTTCGACGATTTGATCATCACCACGTCGCCTGGCCTCAGCGCGGCAAGCAGCACCGGCTTCAATTCTTCGGCGCCGGCGCGGTATTCCGTCCTGATCTCGCCCGGCAGCGCTTCCGCCAGCGCCCGCATCTCCGGCCCCCCGAGAAAGACGGTCTGCGTGCCGGTGCCGACGATGAGACCGGCAAGTGCAGCATGCAGCTTGGCCGAATACTCGCCGAGTTCCAGCATATCGCCCAGCACGGCGATGCGGCGGCCCTCGCCCGTCACCGGCGTCGCGTTGAGCAGCGCCATGGCGGCGGACATCGAGGCGGGGTTGGCGTTGTAGCTTTCGTCGATCAGCGTGATCGGTCCACCGGGGTGGCTTGAAGTCGGGCCGCCGGGATGATGCAGCACATGGCGTTTGCCGCGGCCGCGCTCGGCCGAGAGATCGGCCAGCGCCAGGGCAACCTTGTCGAGATCGGCGCCGACCAGACGGGCCGCGCCGAGGACCGCCAGAATGTTCTGCACCATGTGGCGGCCGGGCGCGCCGATGCGAGCCGTCACCTCGTGACCGCCGATCCTGGCGGCAATGTCGGAATGATCGGCATGGATCTCGCATTTGACCAGTCTGAAGGTTGAGCGCGCGTTCTCGCCGAACCCATAGACATGCTCGACGCCGGCGGCGTGCGCCATCTTGTCGAGAAGCTTGAAACGCGCGTCGTCGCGGTTGAGGATCGCCGCGCCGCCAGGTTCCAGCCCTTCGAAAATCTCGGCCTTCGCCTTGGCGATCTCGTCCAGATTTCGGAAGAAGCCGAGATGCGCCGCCGCGATCATGGTAACGATGGCGACATGCGGCCTTACCATCTTGACCAGCGGCCTGATCTCGTCGGGATGGTTCATGCCGATCTCGAACACGGCATAGTCGCAATCGGCCGGCATGCGCGCCAAGGTGAGCGGCACGCCCCAATGGTTGTTGAACGACTGCACCGAGGCATGCACCTTGCCGACCGCCGACAGCACGTGGCGCAGCGCTTCCTTGGTGGTCGTTTTGCCCGCCGAACCGGTCACCGCGATGATCCTGGCCTGGGAACGGTCGCGCGATGCGACACCGAGCTTTTCCAGCGCCACCAGCACGTCCTCGACGACGATCATCGGCGCCGTCAGCCGGCCAAGCGACGGCAGCTTGCCTTCGGCCACGACCAGCACCCCGGCTCCGGCCTTGATGGCGGCGGTCGCGAAATCATGGCCGTCCATCGCCTCGCCCTTGATGGCGAAGAAGGCGTCGCCCGGCTGAAGGCTGCGGCTGTCGATCGAAATGCCCGATATGCCGTCCGGCATCGGTCCGATCGGTCGTCCGTCCATGGCGGCGACCAGCGTCTCGGATGTCCACAGCAAATTCATGCGGCACGCTCCAGCAGCGCGGCACGGACTTCTTCGTGGTCGGAGAAATGCAGGGTCTCGGTGCCGATCGTCTGGCCTTCCTCATGACCCTTGCCGGCCACGATCAGCGTGTCCCCGGCATGCAACATGGCGACGGCCTCGTGGATCGCCGCGCGCCGGTCACCGATCTCGATCGCGCCGGGAGCGGCGGCAAGGATCGCGGCCCGGATCGTCTCCGGCACCTCCGAGCGCGGATTGTCGTCGGTGACGATGACGACGTCGGCGAGCCGCGTCGCGATCTCGCCCATGATCGTCCGCTTGCCGCGATCGCGGTCGCCGCCACAGCCGAACACGACGATGACCCGGCCGGTGGTGAACGGGCGCACCGAGGCAAGCACGTTTTCCAGCGCGTCCGGCTTATGCGCATAATCGACATAGACCGGCGCGCCGTTTGCAGTCGTCCCGACAAGGTCGAGCCGGCCGGGTGCGCCCTTGAGTTTCTCCAACGCCTTCAAGGCCTTGGCGACTGGCGTTCCCGTGGAGATGGCAAGCCCGGCCGAAACCAGCGCGTTGGCTATCTGGAAATCGCCGGCCAGCGGCAGGTCGATCTCGTAGAGCATCCCGTCGGCCTCGACCTCGGCACGCTGGCGGTGGCGCTCATGCTCGACCCGCTTCAGCGTCAGGAAATCGCCGTGGCGGCCGACCGTCAGCACGTCGAGCCTTGCGGCCTTCGCCGCCTGGATGGTTGGCGCCGACCACGGATCGTCGGCGAAGATCACGGCCGGCGCGCCCTTCGGCAGCAGCGCATCAAACAGACGCAGCTTGGCCCGGTGATAGTCCTCGACCGTCGGATGGTAGTCCATGTGGTCGCGGCCGAGATTGGTGAAGCCGCCGGCGGCCAGCCTGACGCCGTCGAGACGGCGCTGGTCGAGACCATGGCTGGAGGCCTCCATGGAGGCATGGGTGACGCCGGCGTCCGCCAGTTCAAGCAACAGCTGATGCAAGGCGACGGGATCTGGCGTCGTCAGCGAGCCATAATCGTTGCGGCCCGGCGCCACCACGCCGGTGGTGCCGATCGAGGCCGCGGCAAAGCCGGCTTGCTCCCAGATCTGCCTGACGAAAGCGGCGACCGAGGTCTTGCCGCTGGTGCCGGTGACGGCCACCATCGTCTGCGGCTGTTTGCCGAAATAACGGGCCGCGCTCAGGGCCAGCGCCAGGCGCGGGTCATCGACGGCCAACACTGGAACTGGCAGTCCGCCAAGGGCGCTGTCCTTGCCCGCGACGATCGCGGCAGCCCCTCGTGCGGCGGCGTCCGCGGCATAGGCGGCGCCATCCGCCTTGCTTCCAGCGAGCGCGAAAAAGACGACGCCGGGTTTTAGCTGGCGGGAATCCGAAGAGATGCCGGTAACCTCCAGATCGGCGGAAGCTGTTCCTTCGACTGGCAAGATACCGGTTAGATTTTTGAGCTTCATCGAGTTCCGTTCACCGCAACAAAATAGCGCGCAGTTGCCGGCGCGCCCTAAGAATCATTGATAGGAAACCAGCGTTGCACCATTTTCATGGCTGAAATCTGGCTTCACGCCAAGCATGGCCGCGGAACGCCTGATGATATTGCCGGCCATGACCCCGGCATTCGCGGCCGCGACGTCCGTCATGCCCGGCTTTTCCGGGTGCGGAGCATCGGCAATCGTAAACACGAGATATTGCGGATCGTCCATCGGGAATGCGGCGACGAACGTATTGAAATTCAACTCCTTCGAGTAGCGGCCATTGATGACCTTCTCGGCTGTTCCGGTCTTGCCGCCAACGCGGTAGCCGGGGACCCTGGCATTTCTGGCCGAGCCCTTCTCGGCGTTGAGCATGTAGAGATAGCGCATGCCCTCGACCGTTTTGTCGGCTACCACTTTCTTGGCCGCCGCCATCGCGTCCTGCTGGCTGCGGACCAGGAATGTCGGCTCCATCAGATATCCGCCATTGATCAGCGCCGCGCAGCCGACAGCCGCCTGCAACGGTGTCGTCGACACGCCATGACCGAAGGCGATGGTGAACGAGTTGACCTGTTTCCAGACCTTCGGTTCAGTCGGACGGGCGACTTCCGGCAGTTCGGTCTGCATCTTGTCCAAGATGCCAAGACGATGCAGGAATTCGCGGTGCGCCTCGATACCGACCAGCTCGGCCTCCCTGGCCGACCCGATGTTGGACGAATAGAGGAACACCTCCGGCAACGAGAGCACACGGTTCTTGCCGTGGAAATCGTGAATGGCCTGATGGCCGACCCGGATTGGATGTGAAGCGTCGAAGCGGCTCGCCATCGTCGCCTTGCCGGAATCGAGCGCCATGGCTGATGTGAAGCTCTTGAAGGTCGAGCCCATCTCATAGAGTCCCGCCGACATCCGGTTCAGCCGGTCCTTGTCCTGTGCATTGTAGGGATTGTTCGGATCAAAATCCGGCACCGAGGCCATGGCCACCACTTCGCCGGTCTTGACGTTGAGCACGACGGCGCCCGCGCCCATGGCGCGATAGCGCTCCAGGCCGGCGGCAATCTCGTCGCGCACCACGTGCTGGACGCGCAGATCGATCGAGAGCTTCACCGGCTTGAGGTCCTTGGCCACCGCCAGGCCCGACGCCTGCAGGTCGCTCAGGCCCTGCTCATCGATATATTTCTCCATGCCGGAGATGCCTTGATTGTCGATATTGGTCAGGCCGACAATATAAGACGAGGTTTCACCACTGGGATAGAAACGGCGCTTCTCGGTGCGGAAGCCGAAACCGGGAATGCCGAGCTGCATGATGTCGGCCTGCTGCTTGGGCGTCAGCTGCCGCTGCAGCCAGACGAAGCCGGCGCCGCTCTTCAGCTTATGATACGTCTGCTCGTAATCGATCTCCGGCAGCACCGTCGACAGCTTTTCGATCGCCTCGTCGGCGTCGACGATGCGGCGCGGCTCTGCAAACAGCGATGCCGTCTTGATGTCCGTCGCCAGCACCTCACCGTTGCGGTCGACAATGTCGGGTCGCGAGGCCGTCACCCGGCTCTGCGGGCCGCCCGACATGTCAGGGGTCTGGAAGCCGAGATAAACCAGCCGCCCGGAAATGATCGAGAAGATACCGAAGAACACCGCCATCGTCATGACGATGCGCGCCTTGCCCTTGCCTCCGGTCGCCTTGCGGGCGCCATCGACCACGATCGAACCGTCTTCGCTGGCCCTGGGGCGACGTTTCAGCAGTTTGCCGATCATTGGGCGATGCCTCCGGTCACGATGGGATCCTTGCCGTCCGAGGGTGTGTTGCCGGAATTGTCTGCCACGCCGCCTTGGCGCCCGTTCAGGATGTCCTGGATGTCGAGGGCTTTGGCTGGCAGGTCGCCGAGGCCGACGATCTGGTGCGCGCTGACCGGCTCCAGTTCAAGCTGCGACTTGTAGAGCTCGGCGAGCTTCTGTAGCCGCGATGGCTGGGTGAGCAGGCTCCAGTCGGCCTTGAGCAGGTCGATCGTGTCCTCCTCGTAGCGTATCTCAGCATGGATCTTCTGCACTGCAGCCAATTGGTCCTCGGCCTCGCGCTTGGTTTTGTAGGTCAGGGCCGCCGCCGAGACCATGACGGCGATGAGGACGATGTCGCTGGAACGAAACACGTGCTTACCTCTCCCCCGGCCGCTCGATGCCGGGAAGTTTTGGGCCGGGAAGTTTTGGAAGGCCGAAAATCGAAAAATCGACGGCACGCGCCGGCGCATCGGTGCGGATGGCGGCGCGCAGCCTTGCCGAGCGGGCGCGCGGGTTGGCCGCAGTCTCGGCATCACCCGGCGTCACGCCGCCGCCGGACTTGCTGAAGGTGGCACTGCGTGCCCGTGCCTCCGGCATGTGGCGCGAGCCGCTCGCGGCGTCGGAGCGATCGGCAATGAAGCGCTTGACGATGCGGTCCTCCAGCGAATGGAATGTCACCACGGCAAGTCGTCCGCCCGGCTTCAGCGCCCGCTCGGCGGCGAACAGCGCCTTGGCCAACTCACCGAGCTCGTCATTGACGAAGATGCGCAGCGCCTGAAAGACGCGGGTGGCGGGATGGATCTTGTCCTTCGGCGCCCGGCCGATATGCGTCTCGATGGCGTCGGCAAGCTCCAGCGTGCGCTCGAACGGACGCTTTTCGCGACGCGCTTCGATCATGCGCGCGATGCGCCCGGCGTGGCGCTCCTCCCCGAGGAAGCCGAAGATGCGGGCAAGATCGCCCGGCTTGAAGTTGTTGACGACATCTGCGGCGCTGAGGCCCGCCTGCGCCATGCGCATGTCGAGAGGCCCATCGACGCGGAACGAAAACCCGCGCTCCGCCTGGTCGAGCTGCATCGAGGAAACGCCGATGTCGAGCACGACGCCGTCGGCACTTTCGACATGCTGGTCCAGCATCGAGAATGGCGCCTGCACCAATCGCAGGCGGCCGCCTGATTGGGCTTCGAGATTGCGACCAGCCGCTATGGCATCCGGATCGCGATCAATGGCAACCACGGACGCGCCGGCCGCCAGGATGGCCTTGGTGTAGCCGCCGGCGCCGAACGTGCCGTCGACGACGACGTCCCCTTCCGCTGGCGAGAGCGCCTGCAACACTTCGGCAAGGAGGACCGGAATGTGGCGGGCCGGTCCGCCAACGGCGTTGAGATCATCGCCGTGGCCCACCGTCATTCCGGTCGCTCCCCAGGCTTCGTCCCCTGCCGAAGCTGCAAAAGCCGGGCCCGCGCCTGCGCTCCGTAGGCCGCAAGCCGTCCCGGCTCCCAGATCTGAAAGAAATTGCCGCGCCCGACAAAGGCTACTTCCGCCGAAAGGCCGGCATGTTCGCGGATGAAGTCGCTGATCGTGATGCGACCATCCTGGTCCAGCTTCAGGAATGTTCCGTCGCCATGGCAAAAGAACGACATGTCGTCCGCCGTCTGCTGGAACGGATCCTCGAGCGCGATGCGCTGCTCGTAGCGGTCGAGCAGGTCGGGCCCGCCGACATCCATGGCCGGCAGATCCAGGCAACGCAGCGCGTAGAGATCCGAATAGCCGCGTTTCTGAACGACGGCGCGAAAATGCGCAGGAACGGACACCCGCCCCTTCGCATCGATCCTGCTCACCGTGTTCGACAGAAACCGGTCCATCACACGTCACGGCCGCTTGCGCCGCCGCACCCCTCTTCGTCGTGTTGCACGCGCCACCGCTACGCGTTCCCTGCCCTGAACCCGCCTCCGTGACAGGGGCGAAAACCGGCAAACGCGCAGCCGCCGCGGCTGCCCGATTGGCGTACGCTTCACTCTGACGCGGAACGAAGGCTTTGGTATCGATATGGGATATCATGGGGTGTTATGGGCGTCAACGGGAACAGGCTTCACAACATGCCGTCGCGACCGATGGAAGCGGCTTTGAAAACACGTCTCGTCTTTATGGATCATTAAGCCTAACGAAGCGTTTAGAGCCGCTTGGCCCAACCGGACGCGCCTTGTCGCGAGCTGTTGCCGGGCATAGCGTCTCACCACACGTCCAGGGTCACCAAGAGGGTTGGAATGTCGATATCTGAAACAGCACGGTCGCGCGCCGCGGCTCTTGCCCACCTCCGTCGCAACGCACTTGCCGTCGGCGATTCCATCCCCCTGCCACTCACCATGGCTGCCATCTTTCACGCGCCTGGCGACGCCACCGGTTTCAACCAGTATGGCCGTTTCAGCAATCCGACCTGGGATGCGGTAGAACATATGCTGGCGCATCTGGAAGACGCGCCCTGCGTCGCTTTTCCTTCCGGAATGGCGGCGATTTCGGCGGCATTTTTCGCTGTCCTCAAGACCGGCGACCGCATTCTTCTGCCTTCGGATGGCTATCACACGACAAGGGCACTGGCCGAACGCTTCTTGAAACCACTCGGCATCGCCTACGATGTGAGGCCAACCTCGACCTTCCTCGATGGCGGTTTCGAAGGCTATCGTCTCGCTTTCGTAGAGACGCCCGCTAATCCGGGGCTGGACATATGCGATATCGCGGCGGTGGCCGCGGCCGCACACAAAGCGGGCGCACTGCTTGTCGTTGATAATACGACCATGACGCCTTTCGGCCAGCGCCCGCTCGACCATGGCGCGGATATTGTCATCGCCGCGGACACTAAGGCGCCCAACGGCCACTCCGACGTGCTGTTCGGCCATGTCGCGAGCCGCAACGCCGACATCATCGCCGCGGTGACGGATTGGCGCGAAACGTCCGGCGGCATTCCAGGGCCGTTCGAAGCGTGGCTTGTGCATCGTGGCCTCGAAACGCTCGATGTGCGCTTCGACCGCATGTGCTCCTCGGCGGAAGTGATCGCGCGGCGCCTGCAAGGTCACCCGGCGATCACGGGCCTGCGCTATCCCGGCCTGGAAGGCGATCCTTCGCACAATCTTGCCCGTGCCCAGATGGAACGCTTCGGCTTCCTTGTTTCCTTCGAACTCGCTTCGGAGCAGAAGGCCGAGGATTTCATCAACAACTGCGAATTGATGCAGGCCGCGACATCCTTCGGCGGCGTCCACACCTCCGCCGAGCGGCGTTCGAAGCGCGGCGATGCGGTTCCAGCCGGCTTCGTTCGCCTCTCGGTCGGCTGCGAACCAGTTGAAGAGCTTTGGGCGGCGATCGAGGCGTCGCTGGACAGGATCGGCGACTGACCCGACGATTACGAACCGAGGTCATTGGCTTCGACATTGCGATGGCCGTGCAGCACGCGAAGGATTTCGATCACATCGTCCCTAACTCGATACAGAGTGAGATAATTGCCGACTATTAGATGGCGAACACCCGGTGCGATATCGTCTCGTGGCGCGCCTGAGAAAGGATAGGTAGTCACTTGCTGCCACCGTGCCTCGATGCGGTCGAGCAGCCGGTCGGCTGCAGCCTCGCTGTCGCGCGCAATATGCAGCCAAATCGTGATCAGATCGTCTTCAGCGCGCGCGTTCCGGACGATAGAGAGCAAATTCATGCGGCGCCGTCAGATCGCAAGCGTCTCCGCGCTTCGGCCTTAATTTCCTCCATCGATTCAAATCGTCCCGGCCCGCTGTCGATCCCTTCCTGAACTAGCCTCCGCAACTCCTCGACCGTATAGCCGAAGAGGTCGCGCCGATCCTTCCATTGCCGGAGTGCATCGCGGATTACCTCGCTAGCCGAAGCGTATTCACCAGCGGCGACCACATCGTCGACCGCCGCCGCCAGTTCCGGCGAGAGGGTGATGCTGCGTTTATCGACCTGTCCCATGACCGCTCCTCGTCCACTTGCTGAAGCATGGTACGATTTAATCGTACCGAATTCAAGAAAGTCCCCTGCGGCCGTGGATGCAGATTGGCAGGCGACAAAAAAGCCGTTGAATCAACTGGCGCGCCCCAGGGCGCAACCTGCTGATCGCAAAGGCCGATATCGCGGAGAAAAACTGCCAGCTGGCCTGTAAGCCGGGTTCTGTATGGCCCTCGCCCCTTGCGGCGCGAGAACGTGGCGGCCATTCATCTTGGGCGCATATTGCCATGCGCCTCACGCAACCTACCCGGACGGTGAGCCGGAAACAGCCCTCGAGGGTTTCCCCTCGCACCGCCCCTATTCGGTCTTGCTCCCGGTGGGGTTTACCGTGCCGCTCCTGTTGCCAGTCGCGCGGTGGGCTCTTACTCCACCCTTTCACCCTTGCCCCGACCCGGCAAAGCCAAGTCGTGGCGGTTTGCTTTCTGTGGCACTTTCCCTGGGGTCGCCCCCGCCGGCCATTAGCCGGCACCGTGTCTCCATGGAGCCCGGACTTTCCTCACCCGCGGCCTTTCGGCTTTTGCTGGTGCGGCCGCCCGGCCAGCTGGCCAGGCGTATAAAGGGGTTCACGCCACAAAACGCAACCAAAAAAGCCGGTTACGACCGGTTCTTGTCACGCCGGCGATCCGACAGCCGCCAGTTGCACCTTGACCTTGCTGCAATAGGCGGCCGAAACCGGGTTCATTCGGGTGGCGCCGTGGCCGGCATTGTATTTCAGGATCGTGCCGCACGTCGTGCCGCCGCCGAGATCCCGCGCCATGGCAAGATACTTCATGCCGTATTTGATGTTGGTGTCCGGATTGAAAAGCCCATTGGCCGAGCCGCTATAGCCCATCATCCGCGCCGTCGCCGGCTTGATCTGCATCAAGCCGATTTCGCCGGCGCCGCCGACGAGGTTCGGCCGATAGTTGCTCTCGATCTTGATAACGGCATGAGCGAGCGACGCCGGCACGCCATAGCTCGCGGCATAGCGCGCCACGATGGCCGAATACTGATCGCCACTGGCCACCGCTGCCGTCGAGGCTGCTGCGTCCTTGATCCCGATCGATGCCGTCGTCGTTTTGTCGACGGCCTTGCGGCCTCGTCTGGTCTTCTGTCTCGTGCTCGGCTTCTTGGCCTTGGTCCAGCTCGCCTTCTCCACTTTCGCGGAAGACCGCTTCGCCGCCTTCACGTCCTTGCTGCTTTTGGCCGAAATGGCCTTGCCCTTGGCGGTCGCTGCGACGAGCCCCTGATCGGCCCGTGGGCTCAGCGGCGCGGCGCTCGCCGCCCCGAAGGCAAAAGTCATTACGCCGGCAGCAAGAGCTGCCGTTACAACGGTCAATTTCTGCATGTGATCCTGTTCTGTCTGAACGCGCGAAGATCTCCGCGCGGCATTGCTTGATTAATGTCGGATCATCCGGGGGTTAGACGCCCGACAAACTGTACGGATTGCCCTTTGAGGCCCGAATTGCGCGCAATGAAGGCGGGGCAATTCACTTTAAGTGACAGTTTGTAACCTAATGTCGGAAAACATTACTTGGACGGCATCCTGACCTAAGGTCAAGTTCCGGGGGAAGCGAGCAGCCGTTGAAGCGTGCGTATCGTCGATCCGTCCGCCACTCCATCGATCCGGCGTGGCCGGAAATGACGCTGGAAAGCCTCGACCACGACCCGCGTCTGCTGGTCGAAAACACCCGATATTTCGACCCCATAGCCGTAGAGCGCCAGCATCGATTGCAGCGCCTCGACATCGGCGCCAGCGTCGCCGGTCTTCAGCACGGCGCCGCGCCTGATCGGTGCCGCCGCCACCAAGTGGCCGACGCCGGCCTCGAACAGGGCCCGCCAGGGAAACTTCTCGCCCGGATCGATCTTGCGCCCCGGCGCCACGTCGGAGTGCGCCAGCACCCGCTGGGGGGCAATCGCATGCCGGCTGGCAATTCCGGCACACAAGCCGATCACCGCATCGATCTGTCGCTTGGGAAAACCGGGATAACCCAATGAATGCCCCGGGTTGACGATCTCGATGCCGACGGAACAGGAGTTGATGTCGGTGCGTCCGAACCACGAACTCTTCCCAGCGTGCCAGGCGCGGTCGCTTTCCCGGACCATCTGCACGATATGGCCGTTCTCATGCACCAGATAGTGCGAGGAGACTTCGCTGGCCGGGTCGCACAGCCACGCCTCGGCCCCGGCGCCTGTCGGCATGCCGGTATAGTGCAGCACGATCATGTCGGGCTTCAGCGTCTCGCGCCGTGGCCCGAAATTCGGCGATACCCTGACCTCGGCGCTCGGCTCGTCGGGCAGGAAGCCGCTCATGCGTGCCGCAGGCCCCGCTCGATCATCTCATAGGCGGTGTTGATCGCCGCGAGCCTCGTCGTCGCGATCTTGATGAATTCCTGCGGCAGGCCACGCGCGATCAGCCGGTCCGGATGATTGTCGGAAACCAGCTTGCGGTAGCGTTTCCTGACCTCCTCGAACGGCTTGCCGCGCTCGATGCCGAGCACGACATAGGGATCGGCCGCACCAAGATTGACGTGCCTGGCAAGGATCGCCTCGTAGTGCACCTCGTCTATGCGGAAGATTTCGGCGATGCGGTGCAGGAACTGGCCTTCACGCTCATGGATCAGCCCGTCGGCCTTGGCGATGTGGAACAGGCCATCGAGTATATCCTCCAGCATCATGCAGTTCGAATGGCCGGAGCCACAAAGCTGCGCCATGCGCTCGGCATAGGTCTCGAAGCCGGCAACGTCACGTTTGGCCAGATCATAGAGCCGCGCCACGTTGCGCGTCTCCTTTGGCGGCACCTCGAATATTTCCTGGAAGGCGCGTATCTCATCCTGGGTGACGACCCCGTCGGCCTTGGCCATCTTGGCCGAGAGCGCAATCATCGCCACCGAGAAAGCGACGCGACGGCGCAAATCCGCATCGCCGGAAAAAACGGTGCGTACAGCCTCGACCACGTCGGCGACGCCCGACGAGGCTGAGGACGAAATCCGCGTGATGAAGTCGCCGAGGCGGTCCCAAATCGACATGGCCGCTTCTTAGAGCCAACCGGTCCCCGCTATCAAGCCAATAACGGCCGGCATCATACCTCCGACGACAATCGATCTCGTGTCGGAACCACTACCCGCCTGGGCGAAGGGCCGGCAAGACGCCGGCCCTTCGCCAGAACACAGGTACTAATGTACTACTGCGCGGGCGCAGGAGCGGGCGTTGCCGGAGCCGGCTCGGCAGGCTTGGTCGAATTATCCGCGGGCGCCGCAGGTTTCATTGGCTGCTCGGCCGGCGGATTGGTGCTCTGGGTGGTGGTGTTATCCGTCCCCGTGCCGCTGTCGCTGCATGCAGCGACGCCGAGCAGCGCAAGCGCGGACACCGACGCAAGAATGAGTTTTTTCATGATATCTCTCCTTCAACACACGCTCACGTTGCAGTGAACGGTCGAGAAGGAAATGCATCACTCAGCCATGGGTTTCGTAACGATGCGTTTCCGCATGTAACATCGCTCGCATCCTCCCCTTGCGCCTCCCCGGGGGTGAAACAGCTTTGCGCTCCCCTGTGCGGATCGCTGTCATCCACCTGTCATAGCCGGGCGTTACCCGCTTGCGGCAAAGCAAATGGGGAATCACCTTGCCATGACGGACGTTTCCGCAGATCTGATCTTTCGCCGTGGCAAGGAAGTTGGAAAAGCCGTCTACCAGAACCGCCCCCTGTCGAAGGCAGGAATTTCCGAACGGCTGTTCGCCTTCCTGTTTTCGGGCCTGGTCTATCCGCAGATCTGGGAAGATCCCGATGTCGACATGGACGCAATGCAGCTTGGCGAAGGCCACCGCGTCGTCACTATTGCCTCCGGCGGTTGCAATATCCTGGCCTATCTCACCCGGTCGCCGGCCAGGATCGACGCCGTCGATCTCAATGCCGCTCACATAGCCCTGAACCGCATGAAGCTGGAGGCGGTGCGCCACCTGCCTTCGCAGGGCGACCTGTTTCGCTTCTTCGGTGCCGCCGGCAACGACCACAATTCTCAGGCTTACGACCGCTTCATCGCGCCGCATCTCGATCCGGTCAGCCGCCACTATTGGGAGCGCCGCAACTGGCGCGGCATCAGGCGCATCGCCGTCTTCGACCGCAATTTCTACCAGACCGGCCTGCTTGGCCTGTTCATCGCCATGGGCCACCGTACGGCTAAATTCTTCGGCGTCGACCCCGCCGGCATCATGCAGGCCAGGAACATTGGCGAGCAGCGCCGCTTCTTCCACCAGGAGCTGGCCCCGGTGTTCGAAAAGCCGCTTTTGAAATGGGCGACCTCGCGCAAGGCCTCGCTGTTCGGCCTCGGCATCCCGCCGGCGCAATATGACTCTCTCATCACGTCCGGCGACGGCACCATGGCCAGTGTGCTGAAAGCCCGGCTGGAAAAGCTCGCCTGCGATTTTCCATTGAAAAACAACTATTTCGCTTGGCAAGCCTTTGCCAGGCGCTACCCCCAACCCGGCGAAGCCGCCCTGCCCGCCTATCTTGAAAGGCAGAACTATGAGGCCATTCGCGGCAATGTAGACCGCGTCGCCATTCATCATGCCAATCTGATCGAATTCCTGGCAGGCAAGGACGCGGGTTCCGTCGACCGTTTCATCCTGCTCGACGCGCAGGACTGGATGACCGACGACCAGCTCAATGCGCTGTGGTCGGAAATCACCCGCACCGCCTCCGCCGGCGCGCGTGTCATCTTCCGCACTGCGGCCGAGCCAAGTCTGCTGCCGGGCCGCGTCTCCGCTTCCCTGCTCGACCAGTGGAGCTACGAGAGCGATGCCTCGCGCGAATTCTCCACCCGCGACCGCTCGGCAATCTATGGCGGCTTTCATCTCTACGTGAAGCGCGCCTCATGAGCACTACCGAGCTGCCGGCCAATCACGCCGAACTGATGGACGGTGTCTACCGCTGGCAGCGTCACATCTACGACCTGACCCGCAAATATTATCTGCTCGGCCGCGACCGGCTGATATCAGGGCTGGACGTTCCGCCGGGCGGCACGGTGCTGGAGCTCGGCTGCGGCACCGGGCGAAACATCATCCTCGCCGCCCGCAGCTTTCCCGGCGCGCGCTTCTATGGCCTCGACATTTCGGCAGAGATGCTGGAGACCGCGGGCACCGCGATTGCCCGCGAAGGCCTGTCCGATCGCGTCATGCTGGCAAGGGGCGACGCCACGGAGTTCGAGGCAAAGGCGCTGTTCGGCCGCGACAGCTTCGACCGTGTCTTCGTGTCCTATTCATTGTCGATGATCCCAGGCTGGGAAAAGACGGTCTCCGCCGCGCTGGCAACGCTCGCTCCGGGCGGTTCCCTGCACATCGTCGACTTCGGCCAGCAGGAAGGCCTGCCGGACTGGTTTCGGACCCTGCTTCGCGGCTGGCTCAGAAAATTCCACGTCACGCCCCGTGAAATGTTGCGCGAGGTGCTGGAATCGGAATCGCGAAAAATCGGCGCAACCTTCCGTTTCCGCACACTTTATCGCGGCTACGCCTGGCTGGCGGTGGTCCGGCCGAGCAGCTGATTGGCTAGCGCAGCGCCTTCACCAATGCCCCGACCATGGTCTGCGGCCTGTAGCCCAGCTTGGCCGGCGTCAGGCCGAGCCGCACCACCACTAATTGCTCGGATGGAATGATGGCGACGGTCTGCCCATCATGCCCCTCCATCCAATAGGTGTCCTTGGGCAGGCCCGCCGCCACGCCGGCACCGGGGTTTTCCTCGTCGCCCGGCGCCTCGATCCACAATTGCCCCTTGCTGTAGACTTTCGAGGCCGACGCAGGTTCGCGCATCCAGTCGACGAAACCGGCCGGCAGTATCTGGTTGCCGTTCCAGACCCCGCCCTGCAGCAGGAACTGGCCGAAGCGGGCCCAGTCATGGGCGGTGGCGTAGAGATAGGATGAGCCGACGAACGTGCCCTGTTCGTCGGTCTCGAGCACGGCGCTGTGCATGCCCAGCGGCTCGAACAGCGCGGTGCGCGGCCACGTCAACGCCTTGGCCTTGTCGCCGACCGCATCCTGCCAGAGCCGCGACAGCATCACCGCCGTTCCGCTCGAATAGGAGAACACCTTGCCCACCTCGCCCGTGAGCGGCTTGGCTTCGGCAAAGCCCGCCATGTCGGGTTCGAGATAGAGCATGCGCGTCACGTCGGCGACGTCGCCATAGTCTTCGTTGAATTCCAGCCCGCTCGACATCGCCATCATGTCGGCAAGGCTGATCGCGGCGCGACCATCGGCCTTCCACGGCGCGAAAAGGCCCTGGTTGGTCATCGCCATCTTGCCGTTCTTGACCAGCGTGCCGACTATGGCGGCATTGACCGTCTTGGTCATCGACCAGCCGAGCAACGGCGTTCGGGCGGAAAAGCCCTCGCCATAGCGTTCCGCCATGACGCGGCCGTTCTTGACCACCACCACGGCGCGCATGCCGGCGCCGGTCATGGCGGCATCGTCGACGATCTTCGCCACCTCCGAGTTCTGCGAGGCTTCGACCCGCTCGCCTTCCGGCCACAGCGCATCCTGTCTTGCCGCCGAGGGTTCGACATGGATCGCCGTGCGCCGCGCCTTGCCGACATCGCCATCCGGAACCGAGGCGCAGCCCAGCCCGTCGCGAGAAACCGCGATGCTCTTGCCGAGGAAGCCAAGCAGGCCGGCGGAAACTGTGCCCCGGTTCTTGTCGACCGAGACCCGCATCAGTTTGAGCAAGGGATGACCGGGCGCCTGCACATCGACGGCAAGCACCTCGTTGGCATCGCGCCCGGCGACGAAAACGTTCGAGCAGACGATCTTTGCCGAATAGCCCGAGCCGACCCGGATCAGTTCGGGCGGCGCGAAATAGAGCCACCCAAACAGCGCCACGACCGCCAGCACCACCAGGCCGAGCAGCCGTTTGACGATCTTGGCAATGATCCGCATCTTTCCCGCCCCCGAATTCAGGCTCGATCCATGTCATCGATTTGCCGCCATTGCTTCCGCAAAATCATGGGCCTTGTCGAGCGCCGTCAACCAGATATCAACCATGATCGGCGATCACAGGTGCATGTCACCCAAAAGCGCGCCGCGTTTTTGGGATGACGGCAGGAAACAAAATCAAAGCGCGCCGAAAAAATGCGCGTTTTCGCGATATACCGGGCGATGCTGTGGGGCGATCGTCCGGCGGGGGCCAGACCAAGCGCCGGCCATCAGTGCACAGACCCATCAGCGACCGGCTGCAACCGGCTCGGGAGTTGTGATGCGCCGTCTTGCGGCCCTTTTCATGCTGACGCTGCTCGGCGCATGCTCGACCGTGGAGGATCTGTCGCCACTGTCGCCATCCAGCACCCCTTCGGTTGCGGTGCGCGCGCCCCGCTTCGCCGATTCCAAGCCGCATGAATGGGACAGCGGCGCGCCCTGGAATTACGCAGTTCACGGCACCGACGTCTCAAAATACCAGACCTCGGTCGACTGGCCGACCGCCAAGGCCAGCGGTATTTCCTTCGCTTTCATCAAGGCGACGGAGGGCGGCGACCGTTTCGATGATTATTTCAACGAGCATTGGGCGCGCACCAAAGCCGCCGGCGTTCCTCGTGCCGCCTATCATTTCTTCTATTTCTGCACTCCGGCGGCGGTACAGGCGCGCTGGTTCATCCGCAACGTCCCCGTCGACCGTTCGGCCATGCCGCCGGTGCTGGACATGGAATGGAACCCGAAATCGCCGACCTGCAGGCTGCGCCCCGACCCGGCCACCGTGCGCGCGGAGATGACCACCTTCCTCGAAATCGTCGAGCGGCATTACGGCAAGAAGCCGATCATCTACACGTCGGTAGACTTCTTTGAAGACAACGAGCTGTCGACCTTCCGCGGTTATCCCTACTGGCTACGCTCCGTCGCCGGCCACCCGCGTCAGAAATATGGCAGCCACCCCTTCACCTTCTGGCAGTATACGGGAACCGGCATCGTTCCCGGCATGATCGGCAAGTCCGATATAAACGTCTTCAACGGCAGCCAAGCCGCCTGGGACAAATGGTTGAGGCAGAACACCCGTTGACACCGTGTCAACGGGTGCCAAGCCGCCCGGAGGAAGGGTTGCTGCAGAACACCCGTTGACACCGGGCCTGCCGCCTGCTTTCGACACGGCCGGCGGCCAAGAGTGCAACCGCCGGTATTCCGGGGCGACGCGCATCCAGATGGACAGCAAGGCCGCCCGGGAATCCTGAATGTCGAAAGGAAGTCTATGCGACTGCGTCCCCAAGCCCTCGCGGTGCTGTTCCTGTGCGCCACGGCCTTGCCGGCAATGGCGCAGGAATGTGGCGGCGACTTCGAAACCTGGAAGCAGGGCGTGGCAGCGGAAGCCAAGGCGGCGGGTGTCGGCCCTGTCGGCCTCGAAGCGCTCGAGGATGCCAGCTTCGACGAGAGGGCCCTGGCGCGCGACCGTGCGCAGGGCGTCTTCACCCAGACCTTCATCGAGTTCTCCAACCGGATGATCTCGGCCTACCGGCTGAAGCAGGGCGCGGCGAACATGAAGAAATATGCCGATATCTTCGCCCGCGCCGACCAGCAGTTCGGCGTCCAGGCGCCGGTCATCACCGCTTTCTGGGCGCTGGAGACCGATTTCGGCGCCGTGCAGGGCGATTTCCATACGCTCAGCGCGCTGGTGACGCTTTCCCATGATTGCCGCCGCCCGCAGCTGTTCCGGCAGCAGCTGGTGCCGTTACTGGAATTGATCGACCATGGCGTGCTGCCGGCCGACGTCAACGGCGCCTGGGCTGGCGAGATCGGCCAGACGCAGATCCTGCCTTCGGATTATCTTGCCCGCGGCGTCGATGGCGACGGTGACGGCAAGATCGACCTGCGGGGCAGCGTGCCGGACGTGATTATGACCACGGCCAACAAGGTGCTGTCGCGCGGCTGGAAGCGCGACGAGCCCTGGATCCAGGAAGTGCGCGTGCCCGACGAGATGCCATGGGAACAGACCGGGCGCACAAACAAATTGCCGCTGACACAGTGGACGCAGTGGGGTGTTACCAATCCCGACGGCTCGCCGCTGGTCGACAAGGGCCTGAAGGCCGGGCTGGCGCTGCCCATGGGCCGCAAGGGGCCGGCCTTCCTCACTTACGAAAATTTCGACGTCTATCTCGAATGGAACCAGTCCTTCACCTACGCGCTGACCGCGGCCAATCTTGCCGCGCGGCTTGCCGGCGCGCCACCGATCGACCCGCGCAATCCTGAACCAGGCCTCAACAACGAGCAGATGAAGGCTTTGCAGACCAAACTGGAGGCCAAGGGCTATGATGTTGGCACGGTCGACGGGATCTTGGGCACCAACACCCGCGAAGCGATCCGCAAGGAGCAGACGCGGCTGGGACTGCCCGTGGACGGCTGGCCGACGCCGGAGCTTTTAGCGAAGCTGTGAGTAGTAAGTAGTAAGTAGTAAGTAGTAAGTAGTAAGTAGTGACGGAGGCCATTTCCCTACTTCCTACTTCCTACTTCCTACTTCCTACTCCCTACTTAATCCGCCATCGTCTCCAGACTCGCCAATCCCACCGGCGCGTCGCCCTCGTCGAAGGACGTCGCCACCTCGACGAAAGTGTCGGGATAGAAGCCGTTGAAACGGGTCCTCAGCGACAGCGAATAGGCGCCGATATGGCCGATCTCGATCCAGTCGCCGGTGTCGACGGTTTCCGGCAGCCAGAACGGCCGCGACAATATGTCGACGGAATCGCAGGTCGCGCCGCAGACCTTGAACGGCACGATGGTTTTCTCGTCGCCATTGCGCGTGCGGATCGCCGGATCGGGAATGAAGCGCGCCGGCAGCGTGATCTTGCCGGTCCATGAATCCGACAGCGACGCCCAGATGCCGTCATTGATGTAGAGCCGCTTGCCCTTGCGCAAAAGCACCCGCACGATCAGCGACAGGCAGCGCGCCACGATCACCCGGCCGGGCTCGGCCACCAGCGGCATCTGGTCGAACTGGTATTCCTTGAGGTCTCCAGAAAGCCGCGACATGATCTGGCCGAGCGACGGCATCGCGACTTGCTTGCGGTTGGGATCATGCCCGTATTCGGCCGGAAAACCGCCGCCGACATCGAGACCGGCCAGGTCGAAGGTCAGCCGGTTGCGCACCCAATCGGCGGAAGCCAATGCCCTTTCGTAGGTGTCGGGGTCCTCGATCTGGCTGCCGACATGGAAGCACAGGCCGACCTTGTAGCCGGTACGGTTCAGCCGCTCGGCGAGCTCGACCGCATAGGCCGGCCCGGCGCCGAACTTCTTCGACAGCTCGTAAGCCGCATGGCCCTTGGTCTGCACTCGAACGAACACGCTGATTGCGCCCGGGTCAATGTCGAGTGCCCTGACCACCCGCGTCAGTTTGGTGATCTCGTCTTCGTGGTCGAGCGCAATGACGCGGATGCCGTATTTCTCCAGCGCCAGCTTGATGTCCGACTGCGCCTTGACGGGATGCATGTAGAGCATCTCGGCATCGGCCGAGACCGCGCGCACGGCGGCGAACTCGCCGGGCGAGGCCACGTCGAAGGCGGAGACGCCGGCCTCGACCAGCGTCTTCAGCACGATCTGCTCGCCATTGGTCTTGACCGCATAGGCCGTCTTGCCGGGGAACATGCCCATGAACTGCAAGGCATCGGCCTTCAGCACCTGCGGGCGGAAGCAGTAGACCGGATCGTCCGGGCGAAGCGCCAGTGCCGCCTCGCGGGCATTCTCGAATCGCTGCATGGACGAATCCTTGACCTAGCCTGCGCACAATTAATCCAAGCTAGCGGCCAATGAAAACAATTCTGTGTCTCTTGCGCCTGGCGGCAGGGCGCTAGGCTTGTCAGGGGAGACAGGCCATCGGGCAGGTTTCGGGTGGTTCTTGCCTGCGAACCCGATATGGCCTCTGTCTGGCTGCCTGCATTCGGCCGTCCGGGGAGGACGCATCACATGGCAATAGCCGCGACATCAGCACCGCGCGGACCGATGGCGCTCAAGGACTGGGCGCAGCTTCTGCTGCTCGGCGCGATCTGGGGCGGCTCCTTTCTCTTCGCCCGCATTGCCGTGGCGGAGCTTCACCCGCTGGTGCTGGTATTGTTTCGCGTCGCCATCGCGGCACTCGCTTTACAGCTCTATCTCTTCCTGCGCGGCCCATCCTTCCGCCTTGCCCTTCCTCATGCAGGACTGTTCTTCCTGCTGGCCTTCACCAACAACGTCGTGCCTTTTTCGCTGATCTTCGCCGGCCAAACCGAGCTTGGCGCCGGCGTCGCCTCGGTGCTCAATGCGACCACGCCGTTCTGGACGCTGATCCTCGCCAACGCCCTGACATCGGACGAGAAGCTCTCCTGGAACAAGCTGGCCGGCATTGCGCTTGGCGTCGCCGGCACGGCTGTGATGATCGGCCCCGGCCTGGTTGCCGGCCTCGGCGGCCCGGTCTGGGCCAAATTCGCGCTGATCGGAGCATCGTTGTCCTACGGCGTCGCACTGATGGTCGCCCGTCGCTTCAAGGGCGTGCCCTCGCCGGTCATTGCCACCGGGCAGCTGACCGCCTCGACCATCATCATGATCCCGGTGGTGCTGCTTGCGCACGGTCCCGCGGGCCTGTTCTCGGCCTCGCCGCCGGTCTGGGCGGCGGTGCTGGCGCTGGCGCTGCTGTCCACCGCCTTCGCCTATATCCTCTATTTCAACCTCGTCGCCTCGGCCGGCGCCACCAACGCCTCCCTGGTGACGCTGATCGTGCCGGTGAGTGCCATGCTGCTCGGTTTCCTGTTCCTCGGCGAGCGGCTGGAATTGTTCGAAATCGGCGGCATGATGCTGATCGGTCTCGGCCTGGTGACCATAGACGGGCGCCTGTTCATCCGCAGGGTAGCGCTGCCATGACATGCCAACGACACGAAGCCGCCATAATTTATTCACAGGTTCGTATCTGGTTTTTGCCTAGAAGTTTCAACGCCTAACGGCGAAAACGAGGTCGCAAGCTCCACAATCGCGTCGCAATGCAGCACATTTTCCGCTTGCCTGTGGCACAAATGACCCTAGACTCCGGCCATAGCTCTTTAAGAGGAGGCTATGTCATGGGACTTACGAGGCCAATCAACGCATTGATGATCTGTGCTGCGTTTGCATTCATCGGCGCCCTCATTATAGGCGTTCTTCCCTGAACCCGCCAAAAACGGGGAAGACCAGCACCCAATAATCAACCAGTTTGAAAGGCCGGGTTTTTACCCGGCCTTTCTGCAACTCAAGCCCGGTTCAGGCGGCTGCGGAGCCAGCCACTTCCGCCTCATGCGAGCGGATGCCGATCATGTGGCAGACGGCAAAGACGAGGTCGGCCCGGTTCATCGTATAGAAGTGGAAATCGCCCACGCCCCGCTCGACCAGGTCCAGCACCTGCTCGGCCGCCACCGCCGACGCGACCAACGCATGCGTCTGCGGATCATTCTGCAGGCCGTCGAAACGTTCGGCCAGCCATGCCGGCACCAGCGCGCCGCAACGTGCCGAGAAATTGGCGACCTGGGTGAAATTGTGCACCGGCAGGATGCCCGGCACGATCGGAATGTAGATGCCGGCTCGACGCGCGCGCTCGACATAGCGCTCGTAGAGATCGTTGTCGAAGAAGAACTGGGTGATCGCCCGCGTCGCGCCATTATCGACCTTGCGCTTCAGCATGTCGATGTCGGTGGCGAAGTCGGGGCTTTCCGGATGCTTTTCCGGATAGGCCGAGACCGAGATGTCGAAATCGCCGGCGCTCTTCAGCGCACCGACCAGCTCGGCGCCATTGGCATAGCCGTCCGGGTGCGGACGATAGGCGGTGCCGACGCCCGCGGCCGGATCACCGCGCAGGGCGACGAACCGCTTCACACCCATGTCGGCGAATTCCTGGATCACCGCATCGACCTGAGGGCGCGGGGCGTCGACGCAGGTCATGTGCGCTGCCGGCGTCAGGCTGGTCTCCTTCAGGATGCGGCCTACGGTGCGTGCCGTGCGCTCCCGAGTCGAACCGCCGGCGCCATAGGTCACCGAGACGAATTTCGGCTTCAGCGGTTCCAGTCGGGTGACCGTGTCCCACAGCCTCGCTTCCATCTCGTCCGACTTTGGCGGGAAGAATTCGAAGGAAACCCTGACCTTGTCGCCAATGTCGGGGCGGCGGGAAAAGCGGAACTGGTTCATCAGGCGATTTCCCCTATCGAACTCACTTTGGTCTGCTGGCTGTCATTGGCAGGATCGGCGATCAGCAGGCGCCGGTCGCGGCCAAGCCAGAGCTTGACCGTGAGCCTGGCCTCGGTGCCGCCGCGCGGCTCGAACTCCTGGGCATCTTCGAGATCAAGGCCCGCTTCGGAGAACCACTCGCCGATCTGCCGGTCGGAAAAGCCGAGGCGCATATGCGCGTGCTCGTCGCGCAGGAATTCCAGGGTATGCGGCGCGAAATCGACGATCACCAGCCGTCCGGAAGGGCGCAGCAGCCGCGCCGCCTCATGGATGGCGCGCGCAGGATCATCGAGATAATGCAGCACCTGATGGATGGTGACGAGATCGAAGGCGTCGCGCTCGACCGGCGGCGAGAAGATGTCGCCCTGCCGCACCTGAGCATTGGAGACGCCGGCCTTGTCGAGGTTGGCGCGCGCGACGGTCAGCATCTCGCGCGACATGTCGATGCCGATGCCGCGCCGGTAGAGCGGCGAGAATATCTCCAAGAGGCGTCCGGTGCCGGTGCCGAGATCGAGCATCGACTGGAACGGCCGCTTGCCGACGAGCTTCATGAGGGCTGCCTCGACCGCACGGTCAGGCACGTGCAGGGAGCGGATATGGTCCCAGCTTGCCGCGTTCTGCGAAAAATACTCCGCCGCGCGGTCCTGCCGCTTGCGCTTGACCGAGGCCAGCCGCTCGAGATCGCGCTCGACCTGCGGATCGGCGCCGCGAATGCCGGCGACCAGCCGCAGCACGAAGTCGCGCGCGGAATCCGTATCCGACAGCCGGAAGAAAGCCCACGACCCCTCCTGGTAACGGCCGATCAGCCCGGCCTCCAGGAGCAGCTTCAGGTGCCGCGACACGCGCGGCTGCGACTGGCCGAGAATCTCGGTAAGATCGGACACGGTGAGATCACCGCGCGACAGCAGCGCCAGTATGCGCAAGCGGCTCGATTCGGCCGCCGCCTTCAATGTGTCCACCATGGTGTCGAGCGCGACATGCATCAGCGTATTCTCTTTGAAAAAGATATAAACATATGTTTATGTCGATTTTCACAGCCTTGCAAGCGCTATGTCGCTTCCGGACAAGAAAATGCCGCAGGCGTGATTTCTCGGTGCATGTCGCGCCTAAAAATGTGTAGCGGTTTCAGGGCAAGACATGCGTCAACAAAAAGATGGATAAAATGACCGGGCGGCGTGAGATGTTTGAGGTGCGGGAGGGTGAAAAAAGGCTCGAGATCGATCCGGCGCTGATGCCGGCGGATGGCGGCGTCGTCTTCATCGGCCGTATCGCCTCACCATGGACGACGCGCGAAACCTGCCCCAAGAACATGCGCGCGGCGCGCGAGACCGGGCAGCCGGCAGCACTGACGATCGACCCGCCCTACCGCGCCGGCCTGCAAGGGCTGGAGCGCACCAGCCATCTCGTCATCCTGTCGTGGCTCCACCACGCGCCGCGGACTCTGATCGTGCAGAAACCGCGCCATGCGGCTGAAGCAAAAGGCGTATTCGGCCTGCGCTCCCCTGCCCGACCGAACCCGATCGGCCTGCATGTGGCGAAACTGGTTGCGCTCGACCTCGCCACCGGGCGCATCGAGATCGACGCCATCGACGTGCTCGACGGCACCCCGGTGGTCGACATAAAACCCTATTTCGCATCGACCGATGCCTTCGCCGAGGCGACCATCGAAGGGCGCGACGAATGATGAAGGCGCCGACCGGCCGTCGGCGCGCCGTCGCCAAGGCGTTGACCGCGCTTCTGCCGCTGGCGCCCTATGCCGATATGGAGAAGATCCGAGCGGATGCCGGCTCCGTCCACATGAAGACCTTGCCGCCGACCATTGCCGTGTGGCTGGCGACGGTTGCCCATATCCGCCACGCCCATACCGACTACGAAAAGCTGCTCGCCGAAGGTTATGACCGCGACTCGGCGCGTTTCTTCGTCATCGAGCAGACCAATGTCGTACTTACCCGCTGGCGCGCCACCCGCCTGCTCGACGCCGACGACGAGGATGATTGAAGCTGTTGCCGGTCCGGCACGGCGCTCGGTAGCATGGCTGGCAGCTTTTCACTTCGAGGACGAACGACGCCGGATGACTGGCTCTATGCCCTCTGCCTGACACCGATAGCCTGTGATGCAAGGAGGTGCCGATGAGCCAGACCGCACAGGATACACGGCCGCTGCCTGTGGTGAGCGACCGCCACGTCGACCCGCATGCTTATCCCGACGGCATCGCCTTCCTCGACGGCCAGTACCTGCCGATGTCGCAGGCCAAGATCTCGGTGCTGGATTGGGGATTCCTGCATTCCGATGCCACTTACGACACGGTGCATGTCTGGAACGGCTGCTTCTTCCGGCTTGACCTGCATCTCGACCGCTTCTTCGGCGGACTGGAGAAATTGCGCATGACGATCCCGTTCGACCGCGATGGCGTGACGGAGATCCTGCACAATTGCGTGGCACTGTCGGGACACAGCGCCGCCTATGTCGAAATGCTGTGCACGCGCGGCGCTTCCCCTACTTTCAGCCGCGATCCGCGCCAGGCGATCAACCGCTTCATGGCGTTTGCCGTGCCGTTCGGCTCGGTCGCCAATCCCGAGCAGTTACAGCGCGGCCTCAATGTCGCCATCAGCGACAAGGTGCGCATTCCGCCGGCCTCGATCGACTCGGCGATCAAGAACTACCACTGGCTCGACCTGGTGCGCGGCCTTTACGATGCCTATGACCGCGGCGCCGAGACAGCGCTCATTCTCGACTTCAACGGCAATGTCGCCGAAGGTCCGGGCTTCAACGTCTTCTGTATCAAGGACAACAAGCTCTCGACGCCGGCGATCGGCGTGCTACCCGGCATAACCCGCCGCACTGTCTTCGATCTCTGTGCGCTGGAAGGCCTCTTCGCCACCCCGGCGGACGTCAGTGTCGCGGCATTGCGCGAGGCCGACGAGGTCTTCATCACCTCTACCGCAGGCGGCATCATGCCGGTCACGATGATCGACGGCAGCCCAGTCGCGGACGGCAGGCCCGGCGCGATTACCGGCCGACTGATGGCGCTCTATTGGGACAAGCATAAGGATCCGGCCTGGTCGAGCGCTGTACGCTACCCCTGACCGGTCGCCGCTCCCGTCCAAATAATTCCGCCACCGCCTCTGGAAAGTCGCGGGACGCACCGTATATGGCACAAAGCGGAGAGGCCTCCACTTATCTCTGAAAAAATTCCAGCTTGCACGGGCAAGGACTTCATCATGACAAACAAGGTTTGGTTCATCACCGGATCGTCGAAAGGTTTTGGCCGGGTCTGGGCCGAGGCCGCGCTCGCTCGCGGCGACCGCGTCGCGGCAACCGCCCGCGATGCCGGCACACTCGCCGATCTCGTCGAGAAGTATGGCGACAACATCGCGGCGATAAAGCTCGACGTCACCGACAAGAAAGCCGTCGATGCCGCAATCACCGGGGCGCACAAGCGCTTTGGCCGGCTCGACGTCGTCGTCAACAATGCCGGCTATGGCCATTTCGGCGCCATCGAGGAGGTCAGCGAGCAGGAAGCCCGCGACCAGATCGAAACCAATGTGTTCGGCGCGCTGTGGGTCACCCAGGCCGCCTTGCCGATCATGCGTGCGCAGCGCTCCGGCCACATCATCCAGATCTCTTCGATCGGCGGCGTCAATGCCTTCGCCTCGCTTGGCCTCTACCACGCCTCGAAATGGGCGCTGGAAGCTTTCAGCCAGTCGCTGAGCCTCGAGGTCGCCGAGTTCGGCATCCATGTCACGCTGGTCGAGCCCGGCGGCTTCTCCACCGACTGGGCCGGTCCGTCTGCAAAGGTCTCGAAAGCGCTTGACGCCTATGCGCCCGTCCGCGCCGCCATGGCGGAGCGCCGCAGCCGCGCGGTGGCCGGCGATCCCGAGGCCACCGGACCGGCGATGCTGGCCATCGTCGACGCGGCCGAGCCGCCTCTCAGGGTATTCTTCGGCGACGGCGGGCTGCCGATGATCAAACAGGAATACGCCAACCGCATCGCCACCTGGGAAAAGTGGGACCATGTCTCCGTCATGGCGCAAGGCGCCAACAAGAACCGCAAGGCCTAGTCAGATCACTCAGCCCACGCCGTTTCGAGCGGCGGCGAGGCTGCCTCGTCAGGCGCGATAAATCCACTGCTCGGGCACCCGCACGGAGATTTCCTCGCCGGACCTGACGATTCCGGACTTCTCGACCCAGGCGACAAGGCCCCGCAGCCGCTTGGCGACTTTCGGGAAGAGCAGCGCGGTGGCGTCGCGGTCCGCCGCCCGGACATGCTCGGAGATCGACTGTCCGGCGACGCGGCATGGCTTGTTCTGGGCATCGATCTTGACCGTCACGCCGCCCTTGAAGAACAGCAGCGAGCCGGATGGCAGCATCGAAAGATGCGGTATCCCTTCGATCAGCAAATTGGCGCCGATCCACTCAGGCTTGATCTCCTTGAGGCCCATGCGTTCGGCGACCAGCGCGAGTTCGTCCGCCGACACCAGCGACAATTGTCTCTCGTTGCGCATCTCGGTGCCGCGCTGATACCAGGGTTCGCGCCCGCCGGAGCGTCGCGTTATCCCGGCATGAAAATCGCCCGCTATGCCGTCGAAGCCCAACTGCAATTCCTCGACCGCCTTGGTTTCGAAATGGTCGAACGGAGCGGCATAGAGCGCCGCCGCTCTTGCCGCCAGCTTGCGGCCCGGCACGATGTCGACCGTCAGGTCCGCCGGAAAAAGGTCGAGGTTGGTTTCCTGCATCAGTCTCGTCTAGAGGCCCTCCGCAATGCGGTCCAGTCGAAAGCGCTGATGATCCGATCACGCCGTTTGATGCCGATCACGACTTTCTTACCGGAAACGCCGTTGCCGTCCTCAGCGCACCGCATTGCCGCCGCGCCGCGGGCATAGACGATGGCGCCAGATCGGGAGGAGGTTCGGGTCATGCAGGTGGGACACGCCGTTGCCGCGCTCTGGTTGTTCTGGCTGGTATCGTGGATCCTTGCCGCATCATGGGCCGATCCCGTGCGCAAGCGGGCGGATTTCAGGGCGGAGGCGCGATATCGGGTTCTCTGGCTCGCCGGTACCGTCCTGCTGTTCGTCCCGGCGCACGGCTATGTGGGTCGGCTTCGGCTCTGGACACTGACGCTCACCCAAGCCTGGATTTGCATCGCCTTGATCGCCATCGGCATCGGCTTTGCATGGTGGGCCCGCCTGCATCTCGGCCGGCTGTGGTCCAGCACGGTAACGGCCAAGGCCGATCATCGCATCATCGACACCGGCCCTTACGCGCTTGTCCGTCATCCGATCTATACCGGCCTGCTGCTTTCGGTCCTCGCCACCATGGCCGTCAAGGGCACGGTATGGGGCGTCGCGGGCGCCGCCCTGCTGCTTGTCGGGATCGTCATCAAGGCGAGGCTGGAGGAAAGTTTCCTGCGCGGCGAGCTTGGGCCCGCCTATGACGATTACGCGCGCCGCGTGCCGATGCTCGTTCCCTTTTCGCCGGCCTGAAGCGGCAAGCGCGTCCTACAGCATCCGCAGCAGCGCGCCGCCGATCGAATACCCCGCGCCGAAAGCGCAGATCAGCCCGAAGTCGCCCGCCTTCATGTCGGCATGGTTCTCCGACAGCGCAACGATGGCGCCGGCGCCCGCCGTGTTGCCGAGACGCTCCAGCACCATGGGCGCGCGGTCATGATCGACCTCGTGGCCGAATGAGAGTTTCAGGATCATGGCGTTCATGCGCGCATTGGCCTGGTGCAGCCAGAAGCGTCGCACCGCCTGCGGCGTCAGGCCGTGCTCGGCCAGGAACTCCACGATGAATTTGTGCCCGGCGACGGTGACTTCCTTGAACACCTTGTTGCCGACCTGCTTGATCAGATTGCCCTCCAGATCGATCCTGTAGGGATCGTCCTGTGCGGTGCGGGTGTGGTAGCCGAGATTGGTGCGGATGTTGTTCGACATCTGCGTCCAGATGCGCGTGTCGAGCACTTCGAAACGTCCCGGCCGTTTCTCGCCGAGTGCCAGCCCTTCGACCACCATCGACACCGAGGCGTCGCCGAAGATGAAATGCGTCTGCCGGTCGCGGAAATTGAGATGGCCGGTGATGATCTCGGGCGTCGTCACCAGGATGCGCTTGTGGGCGCCCGCACGCACGAGATTGACCGCCATGTGCAATGCTGCCGCGGCAGAGGAACAGCCGAGCCCCATGTCGAAGCCCGCCCCCCTGGTGCCCAGGGCCTGCTGCATCTCGATGGCGATCGCAGGATAGGGCCGCTGGTGGTGCGAGGCCGAGCAGATCACTAGGTCGATATCGGAGGGCAGCAACCCGGCATGGTCAAGCGCCTTGCGGGCCGAAGCGATGCCGAACTCGGCCTCCAGCGACAGCGCATCGTCCGGCCGTGCGGGAATGCGCGGCGCCATACGGGTCGGGTCGAGTATGCCTTCGCGCTCGATCACATGACGGCTGCGCACGCCCGAGGCGTGGACGATGAAGTCGCTGTCCGATTTCTGCAGCAGCGGCTGGTCCGTGCCCGACCGGCGCGCGTTTTCCGTGTCGACCCAGCTGTTGAAACTGGCGACCAGTTCCTCATTGCTGATCTCTGGCTCGGGGATTTCGACGCCGATACCGCTGATGATGACGCGATGCATGTCCAGTCCGTCCCATCCGCAGGCGTTCAGGGGCTTTGATGTGGGCGTAAGGGAGGCCCGGCGCAACCCTTGTCGCATTGAGCCGGTTTATGCCAGCTTAAACCGGTTCCCACGTCCCCCCACCATGCGCACAGTTTGGTGTTAGTCTGTGAGTTGTTCCAGCATGCGCCGTCGTCGCGGCTGCACACGAACTGCCCCGGCTCCTCATCGACGTTGGTCGTTCAAGCCCGCTTGGCGACAATGAAAATGCGCGGGAAACGCAACAGCACCTTGCCATTTGCGGTCTTCTCATAGGCCTTGGCGATCTTGGCCGTGTAGCTTTCGAGGAACAGCATCTTCTCGTCCGCATCGAGCGGGTCGACAAAAGGCTTCAAGCCCGTCGACTTCACCCATTCCACGATCGCCCCGGCGTCGGCCAGCGGATGGTTATAGACCGTGTGCCAGATGTCGAGCCGGTCCGAGAGCGGCGACAACAGATCATAATAGAACGACACCGGCGGCAGCGGCGCGCGCGCCGCGCCCTTCATCTTCGCGGCAAACGGCATTTCGGCGGCGGTCTCGCGCATCAGCCTGTGGGAATCCTCGCCCATATTGTCTGGCATCTGCACGGCGAGCGCGCCGCCGGGCGCAAGAAACCCCATCAGCCGCTGGAAGACATCAGGATGTTCCGGCAGCCACTGGAACACGGCATTGGCGAAGATCACATGGACCGGTTGAGCCGGCGCCCATGTCGAGGCATCGGCAAGGTCGAAGCTGACATTGGGCAGGCGTGCCCTAGCCTTCTCGATCATGTCGGGAGACGTGTCGAAGCCGCTCACCTGCGCATCCGGCCAGCGCTCGACCAGAAGCTCGGTCGAGTTGCCCGGCCCGCAGCCTATGTCGACAACCCTGTGTGGAAAATCGACGGGCACCTGAGCCACCAGGTCTCGCGCCGGACGCGTGCGCTCGTCCTCGAACTTCAAATATTGGGCGGCGGACCAATCGGGCTTTGCTGGGCTGTTCAACGGTACACCTCGCGGCGGTTGCCACCTTCCATGACCGGCGCGACAAGCCGGCTATCCCAATTGGGTGACGATCCCGTCGTCGCCGACCCGGAACCGCCACCGCAATAACGGCCCTTACCGCGTCAGCCTCTTATGCGTCATGCGGTGCGGGGCCGCCGCCTCCGCGCCCAGGCGGCGAAGCTTGTCCTTCTCATACTCCTCGAAATTGCCTTCGAACCATTCGACATGCGCGTCGCCCTCGAAGGCGAGCATGTGGGTCGCCATGCGATCGAGGAACATGCGGTCGTGGCTGATGATGACAGCGCAGCCGGCATAGGCTTCCAGCGCGTCTTCGAGCGCGCTCAGCGTCTCGGTGTCGAGGTCGTTGGTCGGTTCGTCGAGCAAAAGCACATTGCCGCCGCCTTTGAGCATCTTGGCCAGATGCACGCGGTTGCGTTGGCCGCCCGAAAGGTTGCCGACCTTCTGCTGCTGATCGCCGCCACGGAAGTTGAAGGACGAGCAATAGGCGCGGCTGTTGACCTCGTGCTTGCCAAGCTTGATGACTTCGGCGCCACCGGAGATTTCTTCCCACACCGTCTTGTTCGAGTCCAGCGCGTCACGGCTCTGGTCGACATAGCCGAGCTTGACCGTCTCGCCGATGCGGATCGACCCCGCATCAGGCTTTTCCTGGCCAGTGAAGGTCTTGAACAGCGTCGTCTTGCCGGCGCCGTTCGGGCCGATGACGCCGACAATGCCGCCCGGCGGCAGCCTGAACGACAGGTCCTCGATCAAAAGCTCATCGCCGAAGCCCTTGGTGAGCCCTTCAACCTCGATGACGACATTGCCGAGGCGCTCGCCCGACGGAATGACGATCTGCGTGTCGGTCGGCTTGCGATTCTGCGACTGCTCGACCAGTTCCTCATAGGCCTTGATACGGGCCTTGGACTTGGTCTGGCGCGCCTTCGGCGAGGATTGGATCCACTCACGCTCGCGCCAGATCGACTTCTGGCGGGCGTCGTCCTCGCGGCCTTCCTGGATCAGGCGTTTGGCCTTGGCGTCGAGATATTTGGTGTAGTTGCCCTCGTAAGGGATGCCACGGCCGCGATCGAGCTCGAGGATCCATCCCGTGACGTTGTCGAGGAAGTAGCGGTCGTGGGTGATGATCAGCACCGAGCCCGGATAGTCGCGCAGGTGCTTTTCCAGCCACGCCGTGGTCTCGGCGTCGAGATGGTTGGTCGGCTCGTCGAGCAAAAGCAGGTCGGGCTGTTCCAGGAGCAGCCGGCACAGCGCCACGCGGCGGCGCTCGCCGCCCGACAGATTGGTCACCTCGGAATCGGCCGGCGGGCACTGCAGCGCGTCCATCGCCATCTCGACCTGCTGCTCGAGGTCCCAAAGGTTGAGCCGATCCATCTCGTCCTGGAGCTTGGCCGACTCGTCTGCCGTCTCGTCGGAATAGTTCATCATCAATTCGTTGTAGCGCTCGATGATGGCGGTCTTCCTGCCGACGCCGTCCATGACGTTTTCACGCACGGTCTTGCTGTTGTCGAGCTGCGGCTCCTGCGCCAGGTAGCCGACCGTGGCGCCTTCGGCCAGCCACGCCTCGCCCTGGAACTCCTTGTCGAGCCCGGCCATGATGCGCAGGATGGTCGACTTACCCGAACCGTTAGGACCGAGAATGCCGATCTTGGCGTCCGGGTAGAAGGACAGATGAACGTTATCGAGCACCTTCTTGGTGCCGTAGGCCTTTGACAGGCCTGACATGTGATAGATGAACTGGCGTGCCACGCGCGCTTTCCCTGAAAAACTGACTGATTTGTCGATCTGAATGGAGGTTGGCCGCTATGTAGGCGATGCGGAGCCGAACGGCAATCGCTTTCGCCGCATCGAACCGATCACAGGCCGCACAACAACGGGCGTTGGCGCCCCGGCCTGCCTGCCGGCTGGAATGAAGCTCAGGACCTACTGGAACCCGATTGCGTCGACGGTTCCGGTCGGGCAACCGGCCTTGTTGGTCGGCACCGAGGCCAGCAGCAGGTCCTTGAGCGAGCTGTTTGGGCCGATCGGACCGGCAAGGCCAAGCGTCAACTCTCCGATCAGCCGCCGGCCGCTCGACGGATCGATGACGCAGGAGACGCGCACGCGATCGCCGGCGCCGGCGCCAAAGGCCTGGTCGAAGGCGCCGCGGATCTGATCCGCCGTCAGCTTGCCGCCGATGTTCTTGGCGAAGAGATCGCGCACCGCTGAGCCGTTCACCGCACGCATCAGGCTGAGTGCGTCGGAAAAGTACTCCTGCTGGTTCTTGCCGTAGCAGGTGCCGTGCTTGATCCATTCATGCCGCTCCAACTGCGAAGCAGTGCCCGGCATCACCTTGTCGAGTTCCGTGCGCGTGCCGGCGTCCAAATTGACAGGCGGAAGATCCTTCCAGTGCGCCGGACTGTCGTTGGCCTTGTCGCTGGCCGGTACCTGGCAATAGAAGTTCCCGTTCGGCTGCGGCCACAGGCCGTGCAAGGTGAAGTTGCTGGCATCGAATTCATTCGGGTTTTGTGCCTTGCATTCGCTCTTGCTGGACTTGGTCTCGCAAAAAGCCGGCTGCCAGCTCAGCGCGAAGACATATTCGGGTTTTCCTGACGCCGCAGGCTTGCCCTGCCCGCCGGGGGTCGCCGGCAGCGTTGCTGCGCTGCTGCCGGAGAGATGTCCGCAACTGACCTTCACCCAGCGCCGATCCGGATCTGCGCCCGGCACCAGGATGAGATAGTGCGTCGGCGCATCCTTGTTGCCCGCCAGCAGTTGATAGCTCTGTCCGGCATCAGTCGAGACATTGCCGGGATTCTTGCCGTTCTTGATGGCTTGCGTCGCCGGACAGGAGGCGTCGGCAACGAAGGTGCCACTCATCCTGACGTCGGCATGGGCCGCACCCGTTAACGATGCCGCCAACATGGCCAATCCGAAAACAACAGCAATGCGCATGGGGAATCCCTGGATGAAAAAGGTGGGCGACAGACTGAAGCTGTGTCCATGTCAGAATTGCGATATTCCACCGGCCAGATGCAAGAAACATCATCGCGAGAAATCCGGAATGGCGGATTGACGCTGAACCGGCCCCGGCGCAAACAAGGCCGGCGCCACCGAGGCGGGCCAGGGTGGAAATCACTGAATGTCATTCAGCCAGCAGCGCATGGTCCGTTCGCCGACCGGCGCCGACCTCAATCTTCTGGTCCGGCAGGCCGACGGCCATCCGCGCGCCGTCATCCAGATCAATCACGGTCTGGCAGAACATGCGGCGCGCTATGATCGTTTTGCCGATTTCCTGGGCGCGCGCGGCTTTAGCGTCTATGTTCACGATCATCGCGGCCATGGCGCAACGAAGGCGCCCGACGCACCGCTGGGCAGGTTCGCGCATGAGGACGGCCCCGCCAAGGTCATCGCCGATGTCGGCGCCATCCATGATCTCATCGCCGGGGAGCAGCCGGGCCTGCCCGTCATCCTGTTCGGCCATTCGATGGGCGCGTCCGTGGCGCTGAACTTTCTCCTGGCCCATTCGAACCGCGTTCACGCCGCCGCCATCTGGAATGGCAATTTTTCAGCTGGCCTGCTCGGGCAGGTGGCGCTCGGCATCCTTGCATGGGAAAGGATGCGGCTCGGCTCGGACGTCCCATCGCGCCTGCTGCCGAAGCTCACCTTCCAGGCCTGGGGCAAGGCGGTGCCCAACCACCGGACCTTGTTCGACTGGCTGTCACGCGACGGGGCCGAGGTCGACAAATACATCGCCGACCCGCTATGCGGCTGGGACGCCTCGGTGTCGATGTGGCGCGATGTCGTCCAGATGGCGCTCAATGGCGGCAGGGACGCAGCTTTTGCCGGCGTTCGGCGCGACCTGTCCCTCAGCGTCGTGGGGGGCGAAAAAGACCCTGCCTCGGATTATGGCAAAGGGATCATCCAGCTTGCCGGACGCATGCGCAAAATGGGCTTTTCGAATCTCGTTTCAAAGGTTTACAGCGAGACCCGCCACGAAAGCCTGAACGAGGTGAATCGCGACATCGTCATGGACGATTTCGCGGCATGGGCCGAGACGATCCTGACGCGATGAAGCGTTGGCCCATTGCAAGAGCCGTGACAGCGGCAATCTCTGTTGATAGAGGCTTCGGTTCCGACCAATTCTGGTGATTTATGGCTGAGCCCCCGCTGAAAGGCGTCCGCGTCGTCGAACTCGCCCGCATCCTTGCCGGGCCCTGGGCCGGGCAGTTGCTTGCCGATCTCGGCGCCGACGTCATCAAGGTCGAAAGCCCGGACGGCGGCGACGACACCCGCAAATGGGGCCCGCCCTTCGTCATGGGCAAGGATGGCGAGAACCTGTCGGCCGCCTATTACCATTCCTGCAATCGCGGCAAGCGCTCCATCGCCATCGATTTTTCGACACCGGAGGGCGCCGAAACCGTGCGCCGGCTGGTGGCAACGTCTGACGTGCTGATCGAAAACTTCAAGCTTGGCGGTTTGAAGAAATACGGACTCGACTATGACAGCCTGCGCAAGATCAATCCGCGCCTCGTTTATTGCTCGATCACCGGATTCGGCCAGGACGGTCCGTACGCGCCGCGCGCCGGCTACGATTTCATCATCCAGGGCATGGCCGGCATGATGTCGATCACCGGCGAGGCGGGACGCGAGCCGCAGAAGGCCGGCGTCGCCATCTCCGACATCTTCACTGGCCTCTATTCCGTCATCGCCATCCAGGCGGCCCTTCGCCACGCCGAAAAAACCGGCGAAGGCCAGCACATCGACATGGCATTGTTCGACACCCAGATCTCGGCGCTCGGCAATCAGAACCTCAACTATCTCGTCTCCGGCAAGTCGCCTGTGCAGATGGGCAACGCGCATATGAACATCGCGCCCTACGAGGTGCTGCCGGTCCGGGACGGTCACATCATCCTGGCGGTCGGCAATGACGGCCAGTTCGCCAGGTTCTGCGCGGTGGTCGGGCTGGACGAATTGCCCGGCAATCCCGATTTCGCCACCAATCCGGCCCGCGTCGCCAACCGGGCGGCGCTACGCGAGCGGATCGTCGAGGCGCTGAAGACCAAGGATCGCGACCCGCTGCTGGCCAAGCTGGAAGCGGCCAGCGTGCCGGCGAGCCCGATCAACACGATCGGACAGATGTTCGCCGACCCGCAGGCGATCGCGCGCGGCATGCGGCTCGATCTCGACGACGGCCATGGCAATCTTCTGCCCTCGGTTCGCGCACCGATGATCATGTCCGAAACACCGCTCGTCTATGAGCGCCCCTCGCCCCGCCTGGGCGAACATACTGACGAAATCCTTGCCGAACTGGAGAGAGCAAAATGAAAACCGGCGGACAATTGATCGTCGACGCGCTCGAGGCCAACGGCACCGACCGTATCTTCTGCGTGCCAGGCGAATCCTACCTCGCGGTGCTCGACGCGCTGCACGATTCGGCGATCCGCACCATCGTCTGCCGCCAGGAGGGTGGCGCCGCCATGATGGCCGACTGCCAAGGCCGCCTGACCGGCAAACCCGGTATCTGCTTCGTCACCCGCGGCCCCGGCGCCACCAATGCCTCCGCCGGCATCCATATCGCCATGCAGGATTCAGTTCCCGTGATCCTGTTCATCGGCCAGGTCGCCAGCCACGCCAAGCAGCGCGAGGCCTTCCAGGAAGTGGACTATGTCAGGTTCTTTGGCGACATCGCAAAATGGGTGGTAGAGATCGACGATGCGTCGCGTATTCCCGAATTCGTCACCCGCGCCTTTGCCGTGGCGACCTCCGGACGCCCAGGTCCCGTCGTCATCTCGCTGCCGGAAGACATGCTGACCAGTGTCGTCGATGTACCGGCCGCGATCGCCTACACCCCGGTCGAGACCAGCCCCGCCGAAGCCGAACTCGACCGGCTCGAGGCGCTGCTCAATGCCGCCAAACGACCGATCGCGATCCTGGGCGGCACACGTTGGGATTTCCAGGCTGTTCAGGAAATCACCCGCATCGCCGAGGCGTGGTCGCTACCGGTCGGCTGCTCCTTCCGCCGCCAGATGCTGTTCGATCATCTGCACCCGAACTATGCCGGCGATGTCGGCATCGGCATCAACCCGAAGCTGGCGACAGCAATCAAGCAGGCCGATCTGGTGCTGCTGATCGGCGGCCGCATGGGCGAGATGCCGTCCTCGGACTATACGCTGCTGAAGAGCCCCTACCCTGACCAGACGCTGGTCCATGTCCACCCCGATGCCGGCGAACTAGGCCGCGTCTACCGTCCAACGCTTGCGATCAACGCCTCGCCCGCCGCCTTCGTGCGCGCCTTCGCCAACCGGAAGGGACCGGCATCGCCGGGCTGGGCGGCGGAGACGGCAAAGCTCCATGCCGCTTATCTCGACTGGTCGACCCCACCGGAAAGCGGTCCGGGCGCCGTCCAGATGGGGCTGATCATGACCTATCTCGAAACGGTGCTGCCCGACGATGCCATCCTGACCAACGGCGCCGGCAACTACGCCACGTGGGTGCACCGCTTCCATCGCTTCCGCCGCTTTGCCACACAGGGCGCGCCGACCTCAGGCTCGATGGGTTACGGAACGCCGGCGGCGGTAGCGGCCAAGGCGCTTTATCCGGATCGCACCGTAGTCGCTTTCGCCGGCGACGGCTGCTTCCTGATGAACGGGCAGGAATTCGCCACCGCCGTACAATACGGGTTGCCGATCATCGTCATCGTCGTCAATAATGGCATCTACGGCACCATCCGCATGCACCAGGAGCGTGAATACCCCGGGCGGGTGGTGGCCACGGACCTCAAGAATCCGGACTTCGCCGCCCTGGCGCGTGCCTATGGTGGCCATGGCGAAACGGTGGAGAAAACCGCCGACTTCGCCCCTGCCTTCGAGCGTGCTCGCGCCAGCGGCAAGCCGGCAATCGTCGAAATCCGGCTCGATCCGGAGGCAATCACCCCGACCCGAACGATGACGCAAATAAGAGACAAGGCCTGAAAGTCGGTTTCCGGCAGTAGAAAGGGCGGCGCTGTCCCGCAAAGCTTTCGCAAGCAAATACGGGCGCGCGCCCCGAGCGACGTCGCGTTACATCGACGCCGCCGCCTTTTCGATCTGACCGCGGATCTCGCCGTCCTTGTTGGCCGCGGTGTGGATGTTGACGTAATATTTGCCGGCCTCCAGATCGGTCACCTGCGTATCGGTCAATGTCGCCGATCCCTTGATCGGGCTCTTGAGTTTTTTGAACGGGATTACGGGGTCCGCATTTTCCCCCTTCGCGGCCGGGCCATGAATATGTGCGGCCGTCGCCGGCCCGCTGAGGCCGGAGTATTTGACGTTCCAACTGAGTTTCTTCTTGGCGGTGTCAAAGGTGAATGTGGCGGTTCCCTTGCCCTTGGTGGTGACGGGTGGGCTCTGCTGGCTGCCATCGAGCGTCGCCTTGAACTTCATCATGTCGGCCAGGGCCGGCGACGCGAACAGGAAAGCGGTCGAAATGGCCAGCGCCGAAAGCGTCGGCAAGACGGTCTGTACGGTCTGTGTGCGCATGAAGAACCTCCGATTGGCTGTAGCATCCGCCGTGGCTCCCCGCACGCGCATGCCTCCGACGCAACGCTCGGCCGCCCCAATGTATCCAGGCACACGCTTTTGTGATTTGGCCGCATGAAAAAGGGGCGGTCGCCCGCCCCTCCAACATCGTCCATCAAGCCCCGTCACGAGGCCGCTTTGAGGCCTACTTGATCGCCTTGTCGGTGATCGCGGTGGTATAGGCGCCCTTCGGCTCCTTGGTGATGATCTTCTGGTCGAGCAACGCCTTGGCGGTACGCTCATAGGTCGCTGGGTCGAGCTTGCCGTCGGCATTGTCGATGAGCTTGGCGACTTCGCTCATCATACGCTTCTGGTGGTTCTCGTCCTGGCCGCCACCGTCCATGACGATCTCGGCCGCTTCGTCATTGTTGTCGACGGCGTATTTCCAACCCTTCATCGAGGCGCGCACGAAACGCACCATCTTGTCCTCGAAGGCCGGATCCTTGAGCTTATCCTCCGAGGCATAAAGCCCGTCCTCGAGCAGGTCGTTGCCCATCGCCGAGTAGTTGAACACGGTGAGCTGCTCCGGCTTGTAGCCGGCGTCGATCAGCTGCCAAAATTCATTGTAGGTCATGACCGAGATGCAATCCGCCTGCTTCTGAATCAGCGGCTGCACGTCAAAGCTCTGCTTGAGAACGGTGACACCATCCGGGCCGCCATCGGTCTTGAGGCCAAGCTTGTTCATCCAGGCGTAGAACGGATATTCGTTGCCGAAGAACCAGACGCCGAGCGTGTGGCCCTTGAAGTCGGCTTCGGTCTTGATCGGGCCGTCTTTCGGACAGACCAGTTCCATGCCGGCCTTCTTGAACGGCTGGGCGATGTTGACCAGCGGCACGCCCTTTTCGCGGGCTGCCAGCGCCCCGCCCATCCAGTCGACGATAACATCGGCGCCGCCGCCGGCGATCACCTGCTCGGGCGCAATGTCGGGACCGCCCGGCTTGATGTCGACGTCGAGACCCTCGGCCTCGTAGAAGCCCTTCGCCTTGGCGACGTAATAGCCGGCAAACTGGGCCTGCGTGACCCATTTCAGCTGCAACGTCACCTTGTCGGCGGCCATTGCCTGGAACGCGGCCAGCGACATCGCGCCGGCCAGTACAGGAACAATCAGTCTTTTCATTTTTTTCCCTCTGGAGTTAGTGCCCAAACCCACCGCCCCTATCCACCACGGACAGAGGGATGCCAAAACGTGACGGCTCTTTCGACAAGAGCGACCACACCATAAAAGACCGAACCCGCAAGGGCTGCAACTGCGATTTCGGCCCAGACCATGTCGATGTTCATCCGTCCGACTTCGGTCGAGATGCGGAAGCCCATGCCGACGACGGGCGTGCCGAAGAACTCGGCGACGATGGCGCCGATCAGCGCCAGCGTCGAGTTGATCTTCAGCGCGTTGAAGATGAAGGGAGCGGCGGCCGGCAGCCTGAGCTTGATAAGCGTCGGCCAGTAGCCCGACGCATAGGTGCGCATCAGGTCGCGCTCCATATGGCCGGACGCGGCCAGACCGGCGACGGTGTTCACCAGCATCGGGAAGAAGGTCATGATGATGACGACAGCCGCCTTGGACTGCCAGTCGAAGCCGAACCACATCACCATGATCGGCGCCACGCCGATGATCGGCAGCGCCGAGACCATGTTGCCGATGGGCAGCAGGCCGCGCCGCAGAAACGGCACCCGGTCGGCGAGAATGGCCGTGACAAAGCCGGCGCCGCTGCCCACGATATAGCCGAAGATAACAGCCTTGAAGATGGTCTGCCGGACATCGGCGCCAAGGATCGGCAGCGAACTGGCGATGCGCGCGCCGATGGCGCTCGGCGGCGGCAACAGGATGAACGAGATGCCGGCGCCACGCGTCACCGCTTCCCAGATGATCAGGATCCAGGCGCCGAAGATGGCGGGGATGATCAGGCGCAGCGCCGTGCGCATCCAGCTTGCGGTGGGGTGCAGTCCCGATAGCACCGCGACGCAGCGCCAGCCAAGCAGCCAGGCGGCCGTGAGCAGCACGAAATACGGCGCCAGTGCCGTGCCTTCGAAACCAGCGATACCTGAGATCAGCAGCCAGGCGACGAGGTGGGCGCCGACGAACAGTACGACCGCTTCCACAAAGCGCGAAATCCTGATCATCGAGACCAGGGCCGTCAGCATGGCAAGGCCAAACATCAGGCCCTTCGTTCCGAGATAGGGATAGTTGGCGCTGGTTGTCGGGTCCGCTAGCGCCGCCGCTTCCGGCTTCGACATGGCGCCGAGTGCGACCGCCATCAGGCACAGCACGATGGCCAGCACAGCCTGCCAGGAAGGCTTCAGCCGGTTCATGCCGGCCTCCCGCCCATGGCGCGGTCGACGAGGCGCCCGGCAATGCCGACCACCATGACCAGCAGCGCGGCCACGATCGAGCCCGCGACAAGCGCCGACCAGATGTCGATGGACTGGCTGTAATAGGCGCCAGCGAGCAGCTTGGCGCCGATGCCGGCGACGGCGCCCGTCGGCAGTTCGCCGACAATGGCGCCGACCAGACTGGCCGCCACCGCCACCTTCATCGAGGTGAACAGGAACGGCACCGAGGCCGGCACGCGCAGCTTCCAGAAGGTCTGTGCACGGCTGGCATTGTAGGTGTGCATCAGGTCGAGATGCATGATCTCGGGCGAGCGCAGGCCTTTCACCATGCCAACCGTCACCGGGAAGAACGACAGATAGGTCGAAATCATCGCCTTCGGGATCAGGCCGGTGATGCCGATCGCCGCCAGCACCACGATGATCATCGGCGCCACCGCCAGGATCGGGATGGTCTGCGAGGCGATGATCCATGGCATCAGGCTGCGGTCGAGCGTCGCCACATGTACGATGCCCACCGCGATGATGATGCCGAGCGCCGTGCCGAAGGCAAAGCCCAGCAGCGTCGAGGACAGCGTCACCCAGGCATTGTAGACCAGGCTGCGGTTCGAAGTGACGTTGCGCAGGAACGTGTTCTCGAAAAAGTTCACCGCCACCTGGTGCGGCGCCGGCAGCGTCGGCTTCGGCTGCGAGAGCGTCTTGCCGATGAACTCGACGGTGCCGGGCGTTTCGTTGGCACGTTGGTCGAGATCGCGCTGGAACGGCGTGTTGAGTATGACGGCGAAGACATACCAGAGTACGACCATGCCGGCGAGGATGGAGGTTACCGGGATGACCTTTGAGCGGAAGGTGTCCATCTAGCGCCGCCCTTCTCCTCTCCCCACCGGGGAGAGGGTGGCCGGAGCGAAGCGGAGGTCGGGGGCCCTTGCCTTCGTCATCCTAGGGCGAAGCAAGGAGCGAAGCGACGCGGCGCAGACCCTAGAATCCATGCCGTTACCTCTCCGCTCCGCGACCATTCGGAATATGGCTCCCTCCGCGCCGCTTAGCCTGCCGAATATTCTCGACTGTTTGCGCCTTTCGGCAGGCGTCACGGCATGGATCCTAGGGTCTACGTATGCCGCTTCGCGGCTACTCCGCCCTAGAATGACGAAGGCGTAGGTGGCCGCTCCTTCGTGAGGTGGAGGCGCCTTTCGGGGCGCTGCCGCGAGTCCATCCTGCCCCCGCTCAATCATCATAGCTGTGCCCTGCCCTTAAGCCGTCTCGCACCCGTGCGGCGATCGCCAGGAACTCCGGCGTCTCGCGGATGTCGAGTGGCCGCTCCTTCGGCAGCGTCGATTCGATGACGTCGCTGACGCGGCCCGGGCGCGGCGACATGACGACGATGCGCGTCGATAAATACACCGCCTCGGGAATGGAGTGCGTGACGAAGCAGATGGTCTTGTTGGTGCGCGCCCACAATTGCAGCAATTGCTCGTTGAGATGGTCGCGCACGATCTCGTCCAGCGCGCCGAACGGCTCGTCCATCAACAGAAGGTCGGCATCGAAGGCGAGCGCGCGAGCGATCGAGGCGCGCTGCTGCATGCCGCCGGAAAGCTGCCAAGGATACTTCTTCTCGAAGCCGGAAAGGTTGACGAGATCGAGCGTGCGCCTGATCCGCTCTCCCTGCTCCGCCCCGGACAGACCCATGATCTCCAGCGGCAGCGCGACGTTGCGCTCGATGGTGCGCCAGGGAAACAGGGCGGCGGCCTGGAAGACATAGCCGTAGGCGCGTTTCTCGCGCGCCTGTTCTGCTGTCATGCCGTTGACCGAAATGGTCCCCGAGGTCGGCTTCTCAAGATCGGCGATGACCCGCAGCAAGGTCGTCTTGCCGCAGCCCGACGGCCCGATGAAGGAAACGAACTCACCCTTGCCGATGGTCAGGTCGACATTGGACAGCGCCTGTACCGGCCCGTCATTGGTCTGGAAGGTCAGGCCAAGCTTGCTTGCCGCGACGACGGCTGGCGAAATCCCCGTCATCGGCCGCGGCCTGCCTGTTCCTGCCCCTTTAGTGCCGGCCCGATTCCGATTGCTTTTATCGCGATGTTGTTTTCCACTCGCCCAGTCCCATTGGTCTTGTTCCACTCATTCGACGCCCGGAGTTTCCCCGATGTCGCCTCAACCCACTTGCCATCTTATCCGCCCTGAAAGCTCTTATGAAGGCAAGCAGGGATTGACCTATTTCGCCGGTATCGCCACCGAGTCGGTCGGCTCATCTGGTATCTGCATGCATGTGCTCACCATGCCGCCCGGCGCCCGCGCTAAGGCGCATCTGCATGAGAACCATGAAACGGCGATCTACGTGCTCTCCGGCGAGGTCCATACCTGGTACGGCGACCGGCTTGAGAACCACATCGTCGCCAAAGCCGGCGACCTCTTCTACATTCCGGCCGGCGTGCCGCATCTGCCCGCCAATCTGAGTGGGGCCCCGTCTTCGGCCGTCATTGCCCGCACCGATCCCAAAGAGCAGGAAAGCGTCGTCCTGCTGCCGGAACTGGATGCATTGGTCGCCTGAAGCCGGCCTTGCGGGGCTAGGCGCCCATCGGCCAATTGCTTGAGGTTTGCGCTGCCCCTCATCGCCCTGCCGGGCACTTCTCCCCGTATAGGGACGAGGAGAAGGACGATTTCGCGAAGGATTTCGCCAATTTCCAGCGTTGCCGGAAAGGGCGCCAAGATTGCGTTCAGTTCCCTTCTCCCCGTCCCTATACGGGGAGAAGGCGCCGGCAGGCGGATGAGGGGCAGCACCAACTTCGGCAATCATCGGCACCGGGAAACTTCCCCGCAGACGGTGCCCTCCTTGTCGGCGATCATCAGTTTCTTGGCGCTTTTCGAGCTGCGCAAACTCAAACCCCAGTCGCCGGAATGCCTGTCCGCTCCACCTTGCGCGGCGCGGTGATCTCCTTCCAGGTCGACAGTGCCCGGTTGACCGCCGCGTTCGGCTCGCGGCCGACGAACTGGCCATGGCCAGGCTTGGCCTTCACCTCGGTCTCCTCGATCGACAATTCGCCACGCGAGAAGACATAGCGCGGCAGGCCTGTCACTTCGACGCCTTCGAAGACATTGTAGTCGATGACCGACTGCTGCTTCTTCGAAGAAATGATCTTCTTGCGCTTGGGATCCCACACGATGATGTCGGCATCCGCGCCTTCGACAATGGCGCCCTTTTTCGGGTACATGTTGAGGATCTTGGCTATGTTGGTCGAGGTTACGGCGACGAATTCGTTCATCGTCAGCCGCCCGGTGTTGACGCCCCTGGTCCACAGCACCGGCATGCGATCCTCGAGGCCGCCCGTGCCGTTCGGGATCTTGGTGAAATTGCCGACGCCGAAGCGCTTCTGGTCCGTGGTGAAGGCGCAGTGGTCGGTCGCCACCACCTGCAACGATCCCGCCTGCAGGCCGGCCCACAGCGAATCCTGGTGTAATTTGTTGCGGAAGGGCGGGCTCATCACGCGGCGCGCCGCATGGTCCCAGTCCTTGTCGAAATACTCACTCTCGTCCAGCGTCAGGTGCTGGATCAGTGGCTCGCCGAACACCCGCATGCCTTTCTGACGCGCCCGGCGGATGGCCTCGTGCGCCTGCTCGCAGGAAACATGCACGACGTAGAGCGGCACGCCGGCCATGTCGGCGATCATTATGGCGCGGTTGGTCGCCTCGCCTTCCACTTCCGGCGGGCGCGAATAGGCGTGCCCCTCCGGGCCATTGTTGCCGGCGGCAAGCAGCTTCTGCGAGAGCGCCGCGACCACGTCGCCATTCTCGGCATGCACCAGCGGCAGCGCGCCGAGCTCGGCGCAGCGCTGGAACGACGCATACATCTCGTCGTCGTCCACCATCAGCGCGCCCTTGTAGGCCATGAAATGCTTGAACGAGGTGATGCCCTTGTCGACGACGGTGGCCATCTCGTCGAACACCTGCTTGCCCCACCAGGTGATCGCCATGTGGAAGGAATAATCGCAGGACGCCTTCGAGGTCTTGTTGTCCCACATCTGCAAGGCCTCGAGCAGCGACTGCTGCGGCGACGGCAGGCAGAAATCGACCACCATCGTCGTGCCGCCGGCTAGTGCCGCGCGCGTGCCGGACTCGAAATCGTCGGCCGAATAGGTGCCCATGAACGGCATTTCGAGATGAGTATGCGGATCGATACCACCTGGCATGACATAACAGCCGGTGGCGTCGAACTCATGGTCGCCGTGTAGGTCCGAGCCAATGGCGACGATCTTGCCGTGCTGCATCAGCACGTCGGCCTTCCATGTGCGGTCGGCGGTAACGATGGTGCCGTTTCTGATGACTTTGGTCATTTTTCTCGTTCCCTTGTTCCTTCGCGCTTCTTGCGAGCAGCGTTTGGAAATCCAGCTTTCCAGCTTACTCCACGATGACCGCTGTCTCCACCACGGCATGGAACAGCACGTCGGCTCCTGCCGCCGCCCATTCCTTGGAGATCTCCTCGGCCTCGTTGTGGCTGAGACCGTCGACGCAGGGGCACATCACCATGGCGGTCGGCGCGACGCGGTTGATCCAGCAGGCGTCGTGGCCCGCGCCCGAGACGATGTTGCGGTGCGTGTAGCCGAGCCGGTCGGCGGCATCACGGATCGCCTTGACGCAGCCCTTGTCAAAGGTGACCGGATCGAAATGGCCGACCTGCTCGATCTTGTACTGGATGTCGAGCGCCTCGCATATCGTGTCGATGCCTTCGCGGATGCGCCCATCCATGGCGTCGAGCACTTCCTTCTCCGGCGAGCGGATGTCGATGGTGAAGACCGTGCGCCCGGCGATGATGTTGCGCGAGTTCGGATAGACTTCCATGTGGCCGACCGCGCCGACGGCGTCCGGCTGGTAGTCCATGGCAATCTCGTGCACCAGTTCGATCACGCGCGCCATGCCGAGCCCGGCATTGCGGCGCTTGGGCATCGGCGTCGAGCCGGTATGCGCCTCCTTGCCGGTCAGCGTCACCTGCAGCCATTTCAGCCCCTGTCCATGGGTGACGACGCCGATGTCGATGCCTTCGTCCTCGAGGATAGGCCCTTGCTCGATATGCAGTTCGAAAAAGGCGTGGATCTTGCGATCGCCGACCTTCTCCGTGCCCTTCCAGCCGATGCGCTCCAGTTCCTCGCCGAATTTCTTGCCGTTCTTGTCCGTATGCTCGTAGACGTCGGCCTGGTCGAGCACACCGGCGAATACGCCGGACGCCATCATCGCCGGGGCAAAGCGCGAGCCTTCCTCGTTGGTCCAGTTCGTGACCACGATCGGATGTTTGGTCTTGATGCCGAGATCATTGAGCGAGCGCACGACTTCCAAGCCGCCGAGCACGCCGAGCACGCCGTCATACTTGCCGCCGGTCGGCTGCGTGTCGAGATGGCTGCCGACATAGACCGGCGGCAGGCTGGGGTCGGCGCCTTCGCGCCTGGCAAACATGGTGCCCATCTCGTCGATGCCCATTTCGAGCCCGGCGGCATCGCACCAGCGCTTGAACAGATGCCGGCCCTCGCCGTCCTCGTCGGTCACGGTCTGGCGATTGTTGCCACCGGCAATGCCGGGGCCGATCTTCGCCATCTCCATGATAGAATCCCACAAACGGTCTGAATTGATTCGCAGATTCTCGCCGGGTGCGGCCATTCAAAACCTCTCCAATTGCGTGGCGTTCCCCTCCCCCTTGAGGGGAGGGTGGCCGCGAAGCGGTCGGGTGGGGTCGCCGGACATGCGCTCGACCTTCCCTTTGACCACCTGCGCAACATGCCAAGGGTTGTTTATGACATCGGGCTCATCGACGCGAAAGACATCAAAGCCGAGCGAGCGCAGATAGGCATCACGAACGGCATCATGCCGCTTGCCCTTCTCGTGTTCGTGCAGATCGCCATCAACTTCAACGATCAGCTTCACGGCGAGGCAGGCAAAGTCAACGATATAAGGCCCGATCGGACACTGACGACGAAACTTGATGCCGGCCGATTTCAGCTCGCGCAGTTCATACCAGAGCAAGGATTCACCCCTGGTTGCGTGAACTCGAAGCGCGCGCGCCTTTTGGCGCATTTCGTAGCTCACGCGAGTGCGGGGCATCAACGGCAGCCTCGCGGCAACAGATCAGGTCGGCACCCCGTCGCACCGACCCCACCCGACCGCTTCGCGGCCACCCTCCCCTCGAGGGGGAGGGATATCCGCGCCCAGTTCTTCAATCGATCGACCTCAGTACCTCACGCACATGATCGATCAGTTCGTTGATCTGGCCCTTGGTGATGATCAGCGGCGGCGACAGCGCGATGATGTCGCCGGTAGTGCGGATCAGCGCGCCGCGCTCGAACGCCTTGACGAAGGCCGAGAAGGCACGCTTGGTCGGCTGCCCGGCGATCGGCGCCAGCTCGATCGCACCGATCAGGCCGATGTTCCTGATATCGATGACATGCGGCTCGCCCTTCAGCGAATGCAGCGCGTCTTCCCAATAGGGCGCCAGTTCCTCGCCGCGTGTGAGCAGGCCCTCTTCCTTGTAGGTGTCGAGCGTGCCGAGCGCCGCGGCGCAGGCGATCGGATTGCCGGAATAGGTGTAGCCGTGGAAGAACTCGATCATGTGCTCGGGGCCGGTCATGAAGGCGTCGTGGATTTCCTTCTTCACGAACACCGCGCCCATCGGGATGACGCCGTTGGAGACGCCCTTGGCGGTGGTCATGATATCAGGCGTGACGCCGAAATAATCGGCCGCGAACGGCGCGCCAAGACGGCCGAAACCGGTGATGACCTCGTCGAAGATCAACAGAATGCCGTGCTTGGTGCAGATTTCGCGCAGCTTCTGCAAATAGCCCTTGGGTGGCAGGATGACGCCGGTGGAGCCAGCGACCGGCTCGACGATGACGGCCGCGATGGTCGAGGCGTCATGGAGCGCAACGATGCGCTCCAGCTCGTTGGCAAGCTCCGCGCCATGTTCCGGCACGCCCTTGGAGAAGGCGTTCTTCTCCGGCAGGTGGGTGTGCGGCATATGGTCGACGCCGCCGAGCAGCGTGCCGAACATCTTGCGGTTGGTGACGATGCCGCCGACCGAGATGCCCCCGAAATTGACGCCGTGATAGCCGCGCTCGCGTCCGATCAGACGGGTGCGCGAGCCCTCGCCCTTCACGCGGTGATAGGCGATCGCCATCTTCAATGCGGTCTCGACCGATTCCGAACCGGAATTGGTGAAGAACACGTGATCCATGCCCTTCGGCGCGACGTCGACCAGGCGGTTGGCCAGTTCGAACACGATCGGGTGGCCCATCTGGAAGGCCGGAGCGTAGTCGAGCTCGGCGGCCTGCTGCTGGATCGCCTCGGTGATCTTGGGCCGGCAATGGCCGGCATTGACGCACCAGAGGCCGGCGGTGCCGTCCAGCACCTTGCGGCCATCGCTGGTCGTGTAGTGCATGTCCTTGGCGGACACGAACATGCGCGGCGCCTGCTTGAACTGCCGGTTTGCCGTGAACGGCATCCAGAATGCACTGAGATCGTTCGGCGTGACTTTCAGCCGGTTGGACATGACCAAGACTTCCCCTTGTAACCTGTTTCGGTACGTCCAACGCTTGGTCTTTGCCGCGCTTTCGTGCTACGCAAATTTTTGACCGATTGGACAAACGTTAGCACCGCCCTGTCGGCGGTCAAGGGATTACTAGCGGAAATGCGGCTCCTGAAGTGCGTTCCACAGGCCGGGGAAAAACTGGTCCAGAGAATTGGGCCAGACCGCTTTCAACACGAGGGCGCGCAACGGTGAACACCAGCACGGAAGCCCCTCGCCGTACCCGCATCCAGCAGGAGAAGCGCGAACTCATTCTCGAAGCCGCGCTCGAGGTGTTCTCCACCAATGGCTTCCGCGGCTCGACCATCGACCAGATCGCCGAAGCCGCTGGGATGTCGAAGCCCAACCTGCTCTATTACTTTCGCCGCAAGGAAGACATTCACGAGACGCTGATGCAGCGCCTGCTCGACACATGGCTGGCGCCGCTCAGGGAACTCGACGACATCGGCGATCCCCTGACCGAGCTCAGGAGCTACATCAGGCGCAAGCTTGAAATGGCGCGCGATTTTCCGCGCGAGAGCCGGCTGTTCGCCAACGAGATTCTGCAGGGCGCACCACGCATCATGCCCTTGCTGACCGGCGAACTGAAGACGCTGGTCGACGAGAAGGCAACCGTCATCAAGGGCTGGATGCGCGCTGGCAAGATCGCCAGGACGGATCCTTGGCACCTGATCTTCTCGATCTGGGCGACGACCCAGCACTATGCCGATTTCGACGTCCAGGTCCGCGCCGTGCTCGGCCCGAACCGCGGCGGCGACGGCCGCTTCGAGGACGCAGCGAGATTCCTGGAGCAATTATTTCTCGACGGGTTGAAGCCGAAGGCCTGACCCTGCGCTGAAGGCTCAGGCGCTGCGCCGCTCGGCCGGCAGTGCATCAAGCAAGCTCTGCAGCTTGGCGATCGAGTTCTGCTCGGCCAGCGGCGTGTAGACGACCAGCCGCATGTCGGATCCATCGTCAATCGACAGGCTCATATGCTCGAAGGCCATGGCGCCGGCCGTCGGATGGCGGACGTGCTTCAGACCCGTCAGCTTTCGCGCTACGTCACGTCGGGGCCACCAATCGCGGAACTCGGGGCTCGAGCGCATCATCAGCGCGATCAGCCGGTCGAAATCGGGATCACCGACATATTTGGCGCTTTCGGCGCGAAACGAAGCGAGCACCACGCGAGCAAGCTCTTCCCAGTCGACGAGCAGGCGACGGTGCTGCGGGCTTGTAAACACCATGTGGACGATGTTGCGGGCGTCGCCTTCCAGCAAGCCATAATCGCCGAACACCGCGACGGCTGCCGGGTTCCAGGCGAGCACGTCCCAGCGCCGGCCAACCACATAAGCGGGTTGCAGCACAAGACTTTGCAGCATGTGCAGCAACGGCCCGTCGACCTTTTCGGGCGTTGCCCCACGACGCTCCGGCTGTTGGCGGCCGGCGAGGATGAACAAATGCCGCTTCTCGACAGCGTCGAGGCGCAGCGCCTCGCAGAGCGCCGCCAGCACCTCCACCGAGGGCCTGACATCCCTGCCTTGTTCCAGCCAGGTGTACCAGGTGGTGCCGACACCGGCGATCATCGCCACCTCCTCGCGCCGCAGGCCCGGCGTGCGCCGCCGCGCGCCGCAGGCAATGCCGGCGGCCTGTGGCGAAAGCCTCTCGCGGCGCGAGCGCAGGAAGGCGCCGAGCTCGCGCCGGCGGCTGTCTTCAGCGGAATGAGAAGGAGCATCCATGACCCTATTATAGCAGTACCGATACCAGGATAAAGTTTGAACTGTTTGGCGCGCACCCGCTGCCCCATCTTCTCTCGAGAGCAACGATTGGAGCCTCCAGACATGAACCTGAAAGACAAGATCATCCTGATCACCGGCTCGACCGATGGTGTCGGCCGGGTCGTCGCGCAACGGCTGGGCGCAGGTGGCGCCCGGGTGCTGGTGCATGGACGCGACGCAGCGCGCGGCAAGGTGGCGATCGCGGACATCGAGGCGGCCGGCGGCGAGGCCGAGTTCTTCGCAGCCGACCTCGCCTCGCTGACCGAGGTGCGCCGGCTCGCCGAGGCCGTGCGTGAAAAAACCGCTCGGCTCGACATCCTCATCAACAATGCCGGGGTCGGCACGGCTGGCCAAAACGCCAAAAGGCAGGTCAGCGCCGATGGCTATGAACTGCGCTTCGCCGTCAATTATCTCGCCGGCTTCCTGCTTACGGAGGAATTGCTGCCCCTGCTGAAGGCCAGCGCGCCGGCGCGTATCGTCAACGTCGCCTCGGCGGGCCAGCAGGCCATCGACTTTAGCGACGTTATGCTTACCCATGGCTACAGCGGCGTGCGCGCCTACTGCCAGAGCAAGCTGGCGCAGATCCTGTTCACCGTCGATCTCGCCGAGCAGCTCAAGGGCAGCGGGGTTACTGTCAACGCCCTGCACCCGGCGAGCTACATGAACACGACCATGGTCCGGCAGGCAGGCGTGACGCCATGGAGCTCGGTGGAAATCGGCGCCGACGCTATCCTTAACCTCGCCACCTCATCCGCACTCGAAGGGCGCAGCGGCCTCTATTTCGACGGCCTGCGCGAATCCCGCGCGGACGCCCAGGCTTACGACGCAACGGCAAGACAGCAATTGCGAGTCTTGAGCCTGGACCTTGTCGGCCAGGCAACATCGAAGGAACAACATTCATGACCGACAAGATCGAACACACAGTCGTCATCGGCGGCTCGTCCGGCATCGGCCTGGCGACGGCGCGCAAACTGCTCGGCCCCGGCATGAAGGTGACCATCACCGGACGCAATCAGGACAAGCTCGTCAGCGCATGGAAAAGTCTCGGTGGCGCCGCTGACAAGGCGGCATTCGATGCGTCAAAGCCGAATGAAGTGCGCCACTTCTTCGAGCGTCTCGGCCCGTTCGACCATCTCGTTTTGGCGGCGAGCGGCGGCAAGGGCCTTGGCCCGTTCGAAACACTCGACCTTGCCGATATCGCTGGCGGCGTCGACGAAAAGGTGCGGCCGCAATTATCCTGCTTGCAGGCGGCCTTGCCAACGCTGGACAAATCAGGATCGGTCACCTTCATCTCGGCGGTATCCGCCCAGCTCGCCACGCCGGGCGTCGCCGGCATCGGCGCCGTCAATGGCATGCTCCTGACGGTGGCACCGATCCTGGCCGTCGAGCTGAAGCCACTGCGCGTCAACGTCGTGGCGCCCGGCGTCATCGACACGCCCTGGTGGGACTTTCTGCCGGACGAGCAGCGGCAGGCGATCTTTGCCGACTATGCCGGCAAGACACCGGTCGGCCGCATCGGCCGCGCCGAGGACGTCGCCTCGGCCATAGCCTTCCTCGTCTCCAACGGCTTCATGACCGGCCAGGTATTAACCTGCGATGGTGGTTTGCGGTTCGCGGCCTAGCTGCAACTGTCAAAGCGACTGGGCGATCAGTGTCAGGAAGCCGCCGCTCAGCGCGACATTGCCAACAAAACCATTGATACGCGACGCACGCTCCTGTCCCTGATGATCCCAGAAATTGTGGAACATCGGCGTGGCGACGATCAGGAACAGCACCAGCACCGCACAGGCAGTGGCGGTCCAGAAGCCCGTCACCACCAGCACGCCGGCGACGATCTGCAACACGATGCCGGCCCAAAGTGCCAGCCGCGCCTGCGGCACACCGCGCGCGACCATCAGCCCCGTCAAGAAGCCCGCGTTCTGGATGTTGCGCAAGCCGGCGAAGACAAACCCGCCGCCAAGCAACAGCCGGCCGAGAACCAACAAGGCGGCGGGTAAATCGGCAAGCATCAAACGCTCTCCCTTTGAAATAATGGGAGCGCCGCCTCCCTTGGCGGCGCTCCGATCGTGATCGAACAATCAGGCGGCCTTGGCGGCAGGCATCGGATGAATGGCGTGGAACGGAATGCAAAGCCGGTTCCAGGTATTGATCATGCCCAGCGCCACGGAGAGCTTGACCAACTCCTCTTCCGAGAAATGTTCCAGCGTGCGGGCATAGAGTTCGTCCGAAACACCATTGTTGGCGATCAGCGTCACGGCCTCGGTCCAGGCCAAAGCGGCACGCTCGCGCTCCGAAAACAGCGGCGATTCCTTCCAGGCCGAAACCAGATAAAGCCGCTGTTCGGTCTCGCCGTCGCGCCTCGCCTCACGGCTGTGCATCTCGACACAGAAGGAGCAGCCATTGATCTGTGAGGCCCTGAGCTTGATCAGGTGCAGCAGGCTTTCCTCGAGCCCGCATTCGTCGACCGCCTTATTGAGCGCCGACACCGCTTTCATGATCTCGGGCGCCTTGGCGAAGAACTGGAGCCTCTGTCTCATCATCTTTCCTTTCATGCTTGCTTGGTTGAACTGGATTTCTGCTGCCGCTGGTGGCGCTCGGTGAAAGCGCAGCTTGCCGCGACCGACCGCGGATCGGCGCCTTTCATGAAGTCCGACACGATGTCGGACAGCCTGACCTCGGCCAGCGCCGCGCGATAGGCGCGCTCCGCCTTCAGCATCGCAGCATTGATGCCGCACGGCCTGACATAGGCCGATGCATCGAGTTTCGTCGGGCCGCGCTGGCGGATTTCGCCGCATCGGAAAGCCGGCTCGCGCCCTTCGACCGCCAGCACGATGTCCAGCAGCGTGATGCGTTCGGCCGGTTTCGCCAACCGGTAGCCGCCCGCCGGCCCAGGAACGGATTCCAGGATGCGCGCAGCAGTGAGCATGTTGAGATGTTTCAGGAGATAGCTCGGCGACAGGCCAAACGCCTCCGCCAGGGCCGCACCTGGCATGGTGCTGTCGCCATCGACGCCAGCCAGCGTCGCCGCGCAGTGGATGGCCGCTTCGACGCCATCGCCGAGTTTCATGATACCAATCTCCAATACATGGATAACTTATATCCTGGATATTTTGTATCTGCAATAGCAAAATGAAAACGGCGCCCGAGGACGCCGCTTTTTCCTTGATTGTTCCGCCCTACTCCGCCGCCACCTTGGCCATTGGGTTGTTCGGGTGCGTGGTCCAGTTGGCGTAGACCGGCGACACAGGCATGCCGGTGCGCTGGTCCATCACCCCGGCGGCCAGCGGCTCCATGGTGATGCAGTTGTCAACCGGGCAGACATTGACGCAAAGATTGCAGCCGACGCATTCGGCCTCGATCACCTCGAAATGCCTGACGCCGTCGACCATGCTGGTGATCGCCTGATGCGAGGTGTCCTCGCAGGCGATGTGGCAGCGGCCGCATTTGATGCAGGCATCCTGGTCGATATGCGCCTTGGCGACATAGTTGAGGTTGAGATACTGCCAGTCCGTGACATTGGGCGTGGCACGGCCGATGATGTCGTCGAGCGAGCGATGGCCCTTCTCGTCCATCCAGTTTTCGAGACCGGCGATCATCTCCTGCACGATCTTGAAACCGTAGGTCATCGCGGCCGTGCACACCTGCACGTTTCCGGCGCCGAGCGCCATGAACTCGGCAGCGTCGCGCCAGGTGGTGATACCGCCAATGCCGGAGATCGGCAGCCCCTGCGTTTCGGGGTCGCGCGCGATCTCGGCCACCATGTTCATGGCGATCGGCTTCACCGCAGGGCCGCAATAACCGCCATGCGAGCCCTTGCCGTCGATGGTCGGCATCGGCGCGAAGCTGTCGAGATCGACGCCGGTGATCGAGTTGATGGTGTTGATCAGCGACACCGCGTCGGTGCCGCCGGCATGTGCTGCTCGCGCCGGCTTGCGGATATCGGTGACGTTGGGCGTCAGCTTGGTGATGACGGGCATGCGCGTGTACTGCTTGCACCAGCGCACAACCATTTCGATATATTCCGGCACCTGGCCGACGGCGGCGCCCATGCCGCGCTCCGACATGCCGTGCGGGCAGCCGAAATTGAGCTCGATGCCGTCGGCGCCGGTTTCCTCGACAAGCGGCAGGATCGCCTTCCAGCTTTCCTCGACGCAAGGCACCATGATCGAGGCGATCAGCGCCCGGTCGGGCCACTCCATCTTGACCTGCTTCATCTCACGCAGATTGGTCTGCAAGTCGCGGTCGGTGATCAGCTCGATGTTGTTGAGGCCGAGCAGACGGCGGTCGGCGCCCCAGATCGCGCCGTAGCGTGGGCCATTGACGTTGACCACCGGCGGGCCCTCTTCGCCCAGCGTCTTCCAGACGACACCGCCCCAACCGGCCTTGAAGGCGCGCACGACATTGTAGGCCTTGTCGGTCGGCGGCGCCGAGGCCAGCCAGAACGGATTGGGCGATTTGATGCCGACGAAATTATTCCTGATATCTGCCATGCTCATGCCCTCCCGTTCGAGGTCAGTGCCCGGTGAATGGATTCCGCCGCATCACGCCCTTGCGCCACGGCCGAGACGGTCAGGTCGTCGCCACCGAATATGCAGTCGCCGCCGGCCCAGACCTTGGCCAGCGAGGTGCGCCCTTCCGCATCGACCTTGATGCGCCCGGCCTCGAGCTCGATCGCAGCACCGCTGCCGTTGAGCGCAGCGGGGACGAAACTCTGTCCGATCGCCTTGAACACCTGGTCGGCAACGAGGGTCAGCGTCTCGCCGGTGCCGGCAAGACTGTCGCCGTTCATGGCGGTGTATTCAAGCTCGATGGCATTGACCTTGCCGCCTTCGGCAATCACCCGCTTCGGCTGTAGCCAGTGTCGGATGACGACGCCGTTGGCGGCCGCCAGGTCCTGCTCGAATTCGGAAGCATTCATATGTTCCTGGCCGCGCCGGTAGCAGATCGTCACCTCCTCGGCGCCAAGCAGCTTCGACTGCACCGCGGCATCGATCGCCGTCATGCCGCCGCCGATGACGACGACGCGGCGGCCGACCGGCAGGCCGGAGAGATCGCTGGCTTGGCGCAGCTCGGAGATGAACTCGACGGCGTTGGTGACGCCCACGGCGGCCTCGCCATCGGCGCGCAGCGCATTGACGCCGCCGAGCCCCATGCCCAGGAACACCGCGTCATAATTGCGGATCAGGTCGGAGAGCTGATAGTCGCGGCCGAGCGCCTTACCGTTCTGGATATCAATCCCGCCAATCGAGGTAACGTACTCGACCTCGGCTTGGGCGAAATTGTCGACGCTCTTATAAGCGGCGATGCCGTATTCGTTGAGCCCGCCCGCCTTCGCGCGCGCTTCCAGGATTGTGACGTCGTGGCCATGGCGGGCGAGCCGATGTGCGGCGGCAAGGCCGGCCGGCCCGGCGCCCACCACGGCGACCGTCTTGCCTGTCGGTGCGGCACGTGGATAAAATTGCCTGTTCTCGCTCATCGCGATATCGGTGGCATAGCGCTGCAGCCGACCGATCTGCACCGGCTTGCCTTCCGCCACTTCGCGCACGCAGACCTCCTCGCACAGCGTCTCGGTCGGGCAGACGCGGGCGCACATGCCGCCCAGAATGTTCTGGTCGAAAATGGTCTTGGCCGAGCCGATCGGATTGCCCGTGGAGATCTGGCGGATGAACAGCGGAATGTCGATCGAGGTCGGGCATGCGTTCATGCACGGCGCGTCGTAGCAGAAATAGCAGCGGTCCGCTTCGACCAGCGCCTCGTGGTGATCGAGCGGCGGATGCAGGTCGGAAAAATTGTCCGCATACTGATCGGCAGGCAGCCGGCCGCCTGCAATGCCTTCCCTGAACTGGCCTTCTGCCATCGTCAGTTCCCCTTGTTTTCGTTTTAGGGAAGGCTAGCACGTTTTATTTTTTTATCAATTGGTCAATTTTCTACATAAGCCTCTGAAAAGGCTCGAATAAAACATGATAATTTGGTTCACGTTTAATATCATAATGCGCGAATGTCGAACTTTCGAGGAAGGACGGTCCGCTAAGCGGCAGGCCGCAATCATGGCATGCCTGTCGAGCCGCAATTTTTCCTCCGCTGTCGGATTTCCGTCTCGAAGATCGTCCTATGATGGATCGAAGGACGATCGACGCAAAAGGTGAGGAGACCGACGATGCCGAAATCCCCAATGCCCTTCTTCTGGTACGAATTGATGACATCAGACCTCGACGCCGCCGAGGCGTTCTATACCAAGGTGGTCGGCTGGACCGCGCAAGCCTTCGACAAGGCTCCCGGCATGCCGCGCTACATCGTCATGAATGTCGGCGAGCGTGGCGTCGGCGGGCTGATGACGATGCCTGAGGATGCCGCCAAGATGGGCATGCCTCCCGCCTGGCTTGGCTATATCCACACCAGGGATGTCGATGCTGCCACGGCGTCGCTGCAGAAAGCCGGCGGCGCCGTTCATCGCCAGCCCGACGACATTCCGGGCGTCGGCCGCTTCGCCGTCGTCGCCGATCCGCAAGGCGCGACCTTCATGTTCCTGCAGCCGAACGGGCCCGACCAGCCGGTCGTGCCGGCCAGCACGCCGGGCCATATCGGCTGGCACGAGCTTTACACAACCGACTGGAAGGCCGCGTTCGACTTCTATTCCAGCCAGTTCGGATGGACCAATGCCGGCGATTTCGACATGGGGCCGATGGGAACCTATCAAACCTTCGCGGCCGGCCCCGAATCCGGTGGCGGCATCATGAACAAACCCGAACAGATCCCGGTGCCGGTCTGGCAGTTTTATTTCAACGTAACCGCCATCGACGCGGCGGCAAAACAGGTGACCGACAATGGCGGCAAGATCCTGATGGGCCCGATGGAGGTCCCCGGCGGCAGCTGGATCGTGCAGTGCCAGGATCCGCAAGGCGCCCATTTCGCCTTGATGGCGCCCGGACGGTAAGGGGCTCAACGTCGCACAGGAGGACGGCCTTTGATCGTAAGATTGAGGGCCGTGTCCTCGCTTGGCGCCGAGCTATTCCGGCGTCAGCACCGCGACTTTCAGGCCTGCCTTTTTTGCACCGCTGAACTGGACGGTGGCCGGGCCGGGCGCAAGCTTGAACCGAACGCTTTTGCGAATGTCCGGACAGGTCTTGACCCCGCTGTAGCCGGCCAATTTCACGGTATGGCCGTCTTGAATGACATCGATCCAGGCTTCGCCCGACAGGCTTATCTGGATGCCCCCTTCCGGCGGCACAACCATGCTGGCGACAGCGCCGAACGTGCCAGGCGCCGGGGCACGTTCCGGCGGGAGGGCGAATTCCGCTGTCTCGGCCGGCACCAGAACCAGATCGGCGGCAGCGCCGACCGCCAGCGTCGTCCCCGACGCAGCAGAAGGAGGCGCGGCGAACAGCGCCTGCTCGCGCGTTACCGGCCATTTGAAAGCCTCACAGCCGGCATCCCCGGCCATCGCGAAGCTGGTACCTGCAAGGATTGCGAAAAAGCTGATGACGACTTTTTTCATGGCGAGAGACCCCCAAACGATTTCAACTATCTACAGATCGATACAACCATAAGGATAATAATGCAACCTTAGGGAGAAAATATCGACGCGTTGCGGAACATCTCGCATCACCGATTGTTGATGTCCGGTAGCGGGAAGTGAATGGTCCATCTCGGGGCGATAATCTAGGCCGGACCTGGGGGGTGAAAACGGAGTTTCAGATGGCGCTTTTTGAAGGCTTGGCCCGATACCAGCCACAGGCGCTCGGCGTTCTGCGCATCATGACCGCGCTGCAGTTCATCGAGCATGGCAGCCAGAAGCTGTTCAATTTCCCAGCAAGCGCCGAACCCCACGCCCTCAGCGGGTTGACTTTGACAGCCGGCATTCTCGAGTTCGCCGGCGGCATCCTGCTCGCGCTGGGGCTGTTCACCCGCCCAGTCGCCTTCCTTCTGGCCGGCGAGATGGCGATCGCCTATTTCATGGCGCACATGCCGCGCGGCTTCTTCCCGGTCAACAATGGCGGCGATTTGGCGATCTCGTTCTGCTTCATCTTCCTCTATCTGTTCTTCGCCGGCCCTGGCGCCTTTGCGCTCGACAATCGCCGCGCTGCCTGATGCGAGCCGGATGCGGATTGTTCACGCCCGCATCCGCTGCAAATTGGCGTCGAACAGCGGCACCGGCTGCATGCGTGCGGCATGGCGCTTGCCGAGGATTTCGATCTCGAAGCCTTCGCTCTCCTCGGCGATCTCCTTCGGCACGTAGCCCATGGCCACCGATTTCCTTGAATGATGCGCATAGCCGCCTGACGTCACCCAGCCACGCACCGTGCCGCCGAACCAGATCGGCTCGTCGCCGATGACATCGGCGTCGGCAGCCTCGACGATGAAGGCGCGCAGCCTGAGCTTGCCGCCCTGCTTGCGCTCTGCCAACGCCCCGGTCTTGCCTATGAAATCGGCTTCCTTGCCATAGGCGACAAAGCGATCGAGCCCTGCCTCCAGCGGTCCGTAGATCGGCCGGTATTCGCGCGCCCACGAGCCATAGTTCTTTTCCAGCCGCAGTGCGTTCAGCGCACGGGAGCCGAACAGGCCAATGCCGAACTCCTCGCCCGCCGCCATCAGCGCCTGGAACGCCGCGCGCTGATATTCCGGCGCCACCCAGATTTCATAGCCGAGATCACCGGTGTAGCTGACGCGGCCTACCAGGCACGGCGCCATGCCGATATCCATCTTGCCGATGGCCATGAAGGGAAAGGCGGCGTTCGAGACGTCCGTCCGCGTGACCTTGGCCAGCACGTCCCGCGCCTTCGGCCCGGCGACGACAAGGCCGGTGAGTTTCGCGCCCGAAGCCTCGATGCGGACAGAACCATCCGCGGGCAGATGCTTTTCGAACCAGCGCATATGGTACTGCTCGGCAATGCCGGAACCGGCGATGAACCACTCCTCGCCGCCGAGATTGGCCAGCGTGAAATCGCCGATGAGCTTGCCGTCCTCCTTCAGCATAGGCGCCAGCGTCATGCGGCCTGGCCTCGGCAGCTTGCAGGCGAGCAGCCGGTCGAGCCATGCAGCAGCCCCCTCGCCTGTCACGCCGTATTTGGCGAAATTCGAAATCTCGGCGATGCCGACGCCCCCGCGAACGTTTGCAACCTCCCTGCCGACATGCGCGAAATCGCTCGAGCGACGCCACGAGAACTCGTCCTTGACGCCTTCGGGCGCGTACCAGAGCGGCACTTCTAGCCCATAGGACACGCCCCATTGCGCGCCCTTGGCCGACAGCAGGTCATAGACCGGCGTGGTCTTCAGCGGCCGTCCGGCGGGCAATTCCTCATTGGGGAAGCGTATCGAAAAGCGCCTGGAATAGTTCTCGCGCACCTTAGCGTTGGTGTAGGCCATCGTCGCCCAGTCGCCATAGCGCGACACGTCCATGGCCCAGATGTCGGCGCCGGGATCGCCCTCGATCATCCAGTTGGACAGCGCGAGCCCAACGCCGCCGCCCTGGCTGAAACCGGCCATGACGCCGCAGGCCACCCAGAAGCCCGGCAAACCGCGCACCGGCCCGACCAGCGGGTTGCCGTCAGGCGCGAAGGTGAAGGGTCCGTTGATGATCTGCTTGATGCCGGTGTTCTGAAAGGCCGGGAAATGCCGGAAGCCGACTTCCAGCGACGGCGCGATGCGGTCGATGTCCGGCTCCAGCAATTCATGGCCGAAATTCCACGGCGTCTGGTGCTCGGACCATGCCTTGTTGGCCTTCTCATAGGTGCCCATCAGCATGCCGCCGCGCTCCTGGCGCAAATAGAGCTCGCCGTCGAAATCGACGGCGTGGATGATCTCGGTGCCGGTCTTGGCGTTCCAGGCGGCGACCTCCGGCATGTCCTCGGTGATCAGATACATGTGCTCCATGGCCAGCACCGGCAGTTCGAGCCCGACCATGCGGCCGACCTCGCGCGCCCAAAGGCCACCGGCGTTGACGACATGCTCGGCTACGACCTCGCCCTTGTTGGTGATGACGCGCCACAGCCCGTCGGGACGCCGCACGATGTCCTCGACCTTGGTGAAGCGCTCGACCTCGGCGCCCAGCTTACGCGCAGCCTTGGCATAGGCATGGGTGACGCCGGAGGGATCGAGATGGCCGTCCTCCTTGTTGCGGACAGCGCCGACGAACTGCTTGGGGTCGAGCAGCGGCATCAGTTCGGCCGCTTCTTTCGGCGAGATTTCTTCGAGATCGATGCCGAGATAGCGACCCTTGGCGACGACGCCACGCAGCCAGTCGAGCCGTGCCTCGGTCGCCGCCAGCAGCACGCCGCCGGTCAGATGCACGCCGGTCGCCTGGCCGGAAAGCTCCTCGATCTCCTTGTAGAGGTTGATCGTGTATTTCTGCAGCTTGGCGACGTTGGGATCGCCATTGATCGTGTGCATGCCGCCGGCCGCGTGCCACGTCGAGCCTGAAGTCAGCTCGTCTCGCTCCAGAAGCACGACGTCGGTCCAGCCATGGCGGGCGAGATGGAACAGCACGGAACACCCGACAACCCCGCCGCCAATGACCACGACCTTTGCATGCGATTTCATGGGTTCTTCTCTGATATCAGTGAGTTGGATGGGCTAGATGATTCAAAACGGGACGTTCGTGGCGCATCACGGCTCGCCCGCCCCAATCGCTTCCTTGCGCTTGGTCACGTAGGCCTCCAGCGCTTCGCGCACGGTGACGTCCATCGGCGGCTCGACATAGTCTTCGAGCGCCTTCTTCCACAACCGCGTGGCGCGCGCGGTTGCGTCGAGGCCGCCGGCTTCCTGCCAGGCTTCAAAATTCTGCCAGTTCGAAAGCATCGGCTGATAGAAGGCCGTCGCATAACGTTCCAGCGTGTGCGGCTCGCCGAAGAAATGGCCGCCGGTCGGCACCGTGCCCAGCGCCTCGACGGCAAGCTCGGCCTCGTCGACCACGATCGGGCGCAAAAACTCCATCATGTGCTGGATCATTTCGACGTCGATGATGAATTTCTCGAACGACGCCGTCAGCCCGCCCTCCTGCCAGCCGGCGGCGTGATAGACGAGGTTGCCGTGGCCGAGCACAGCGCCCCACAGCGCCATCAACGTCTCGTAAGCGCCTTGCGCATCGGCGGCGTTGGAGGCCGAGCCCGGCGTTGTTCGGTAGGGCAGCCCGTAACGCCGTGCCAATTGCCCCGACGCGATGTTGGCCTTGGTGTTTTCAGGCGTGCCGAAGGCCGGCGCGCCCGACTTCATGTCGACATTGGAGGTGAAGGCGCCATACATGACCGGCGCGCCCGGACGCACAAGTTGCGTCAGGACTACGCCGAACAGTGCTTCCGCATTCTGCTGCGCGAGCGCACCCGCCAGCGTCACCGGGCTCATCGCGCCCATCAGCGTGAACGGCGTGACTGCCACAGACTGGCCGAATTCGGCCATCGTCATCAGCCCCTCGGCCATCATCTCGTCGAAACGGCGCGGCGAGTTGACCGAGATGATGGTGGCGATGCCGGGATCGTCGCGCAACTGGTCCAGCGTCAGCCCACGCGCGATCGCCATCATCTCGATCCCGTCCAGCGCCCTGCCCCGGCCGATCGCCGAGACATGGAAGCTTTTGTCGGTCAGCGTCAGATTGGTGAAATAGGTGTCGAGATGGCGCGAATTGGCCGGCAATTCGACCGGCGCGCAGACCTGGTTACCGAGCATGTGCACGCAGTTGAAATGCTGCGCCAGCCGGGTCAGATCCGCATAGTCGCGCAAATTGCCGGGGCGGCGGCCCCGCGCCATGTCGTGCACATTGGGCGGCCCCGCAACGAGCGTGAAATTGATTGTGTTGCCGCCGAGATGAACGGCGTTGGCCGGATTGCGCGGTGTAAGGGAATAATTGGACCGCGTCGTCTTCAGCGCCTCGTCGACCATGCCGCGGTCAATGCGCACGTTCGCCGACGCGTGGTCCACGCTGGCACCGGCCTGCTCGAACAGCGAGAGCGCCCGCGGGCTCATCACCTCGATGCCGAAATTCTCCAATATGTGCATCGACGCTTGGTGGATCGCCTCGATCTGGTCGGGCGACAGCAAGGCCATCGGCGGATAAGGATTGGTCACCCGCCTCGCCGGCAGCTGCGGGATAGGCCCTGGTCCCCGGTTGCTGGTGCGCTCGGCGCCGCGCTTGCGTCTTGGTTCGTTCATGCCAGGCATCAAAGCCTCGGCAAACCGCGCCAGCTGTCAGAAATACGCCGTTTGCGGGCGCGATTTTAACCGAGGCGGCATTTTCGAAACATCGATTTATGAAAAGCGACAAGATATGTCGGGTGATCAATATGGCATTTTTCTGAAGCGCCCGCATCGGCGGCCCGTTAACGAGGGCAGCAAGATTCCCTTTATGATTTGAGCCTATTGCTCTGCCGATGCGTAGGTCAAGTTTTAGTAAAATTGTAGCGGTTGGTATGCTGCTGGCACTTTCGGCCTGTGCGACGGCCCCCAGCCACATCAACAATGTCTGCGCCGTCTTCGACCAGAATGACGGCTGGTTCGACAATTGGCAGTCGGCCGCCGAACGCGCCGAGCAGAAATACGGCGTGCCCGTCCCCGTGCTGATGGCGACCGTGCGCAAGGAATCCGGTTTCAAGAGCAACGCCCGGCCGCCGCGCACCAAACTGCTCGGTTTCATCCCCTGGAAGCACGTCTCGTCGGCCACCGGCTTCTCGCAGGCGCTGGACGGGACCTGGTCGCAATATCAGAGCGAAACGGGCAACTGGGCGGCCCGCCGGACCAAATTCTCCGACGCCGTCGATTTCGTCGGCTGGTACCATTCCAAGACAGCGGATACCTACGGCGTCGCCCGCAACGACACCTACAATCTCTACCTTGCCTACTATCTCGGCTGGACCGCCTATGGCCGCGGCAATCGTGGCGATTCCGGCGTCCAGAGCTATGCCCGGGCCACCGACAAGATGGCCCGCGACTATGCCGAACAGCTAAGGCAGTGCGGCAGCTAAAGGGCTCCCGCTACAACGACAGCATCTGTCAGCGCGGCTTCCTGCCGAACACCTTGATGTATTCCGCCTCGCCGCCCTTGGCGAGCGCCTTCGCCTGCTTGACCCAGTCCTCGCGCTCGATGCGGCCCTGGAATCTCAAATGGTCGTCGACCCACTCCCGTTCGGCCTTCTTCCACGAGGCAATTTGAGCGTAGGTGAAGATACCGAGGCCATTGAGGATGGCTTCCGTCTTCGGACCCACGCCGGATATCAATTTCAAGTCGTCCGGCTTGGCAGGCTTGGAGATGCCGGCGGGTCGGTTCCTGTCGGCCGCGCCATCACGCGCCGCGCCTGGTCTGGCCGCACGGCCGCTAATTGGTGCGACACGCGCATTCTCTGCCTGGCGGCCCTCGCCAAGCGTTCTCGGCGTAAAAGGCGCGGAGGTCGCGTTGGCATCGGTCGCCGGTGCACCTGTTTCGGAGACCTCGTCGCGCACCTCGTGGCGGCGGGCTCGCCACACGGCTTCTGTCTCCTCGGCGTCCTCTCCCACCGCGCTGGCTTCCGCACTGGCGGTCTTGCCATGTGGTCGGTTGGGTGGCTGACCGGCAAAGCCCGGGCCGACCCCATGCGGCGCGTCGTCCGGCACGCCCTCATGGTCGGCATGCTGCTTGTCGAACTTGATCACCGGCTCCATCGTCGCCAGAACGTCGTCCGAGAGCCAGCACAGGCTCATGTGCCCGTCGCCCAGGTTCTTTACCGGCGGCACCTTGGTTTCGCAGAGATTATCCGGCACCAGTCTCTTGTAGCCGCAGCGCGTCTGGAATGGACAGCCTGTCGGCGGGTTCATTGCCGAGGGTATGTCGCCCTCCAGCACGATGTGCTTCTTGATCACGCTGGTGTCGGCGATAGGGATCGCCGAAAGCAGTGCCTCGGTGTACGGATGATAGGGCGGCGCGAAGATCTGGTCGGTCGTGCCTTGCTCGACGATATAGCCGAGATACATGACGACGACCCGGTCGGCGATATAGCGCACGACCGACAAATCGTGGCTGATGAACAGCATCGTCGTCTTATTCTTGCGCTGGATGTCCATCAGCAGCTCAGTCACCGCCGCCTGCACCGACACGTCGAGCGCCGAGACCGGCTCGTCGGCCACCACCACCTTGGCATCGCCGGCAAAGGCGCGCGCCACGCCGATGCGCTGCTTCTGGCCACCCGAAAGCTGGCGCGGCTTGCGGCTCTCGAAGGCGCGCGGCAGCTTCACCAGGTCAAGCAATTCCAGCATGCGCTTGCGCCGGTCGGCGACGGTCTTGCCGACGTTGAACTTTTCCAGTGTGCGGATGATCTGCGAGCCGACCGAATGGCTGGGGTTGAGCGTATCGAACGGGTTCTGGAACACCATCTGGATCGACGACACCGTGTCGACGCTGCGGCTCTCGATGCCGGTCGACTGGATTTCCTTGTTGGCGAGCGTGACCTTGCCGGAGCTCGCCGTCTCGAGCCCGAGCAGTACTTTGGCCAGCGTCGATTTTCCGCACCCGGATTCGCCGACAATGGCGACGGTTTCGGATTCGCGCGCCGTAAACGAAATCGTCTCGTTGGCCTTGACGACGCGGCCCTCGCTTGAGCCGAACACCTCGCTGCCGCCAACCTTGTAGTATTTTCTCAAGTCCTCGATCTTGAGTACCGGTGCGCCAGGCACGACCTTCTCATTGACCTTTTTGGCGCCGGGCGGCAGGGCGTCCCAATCAATTTCGTTGAACCGCACGCAGCGCGAGAAATGACCTTCATGTCCCGCGACTTCGATCATCGGGATTTCGGCGGCGTTGCAGACGCCCTCGACGAAATGGTGGCAGCGTGGACCGAAATTACAGCCCTTCGGCCTTTCATGCGGCAGGGGCAGCTGGCCGGGGATCGAGATCAGCGGCCGCGAGTTCTTGTCGGCGCCCGGCAGCGGAATCGAGCGGAAAAGGCCCTGCGTATAGGGATGGCGCATCCGGTCGAACACGTCCTTGATCTTGCCGGTCTCGACGGCCTCGCCCGAATACATCACCGTGATGCGGTCGCAGGTCTCCAGGATCAGGCCAAGATTGTGCGACACGAAGATCATCGAGGTGCCGAACTTCTCGCCCAGCCCCTTGACCAGTTCGACGATGCCCGCCTCCACCGTCACGTCGAGCGCCGTCGTCGGCTCGTCGAGGAGAAGCAACGCCGGCTTCGACAGCAGCGCCATGGCGATGACGATGCGCTGCTGCTGGCCGCCGGAAAGCTGGTGCGGATAGGAGCGCATCATGCGTTCCGGATCGGGAAGCTTCACTGAGCGCACCATTTCGAGCGCACGTTTATAGGCCTCTTCCTTCGACACCTTGTCGTGGATCAGCGGCACTTCCATTAGCTGCTGGCCGATCTTCATCGCCGGGTTCAGGCTCGCCATCGGCTCCTGATAAATCATGGCGATCTTGTTGCCGCGGATGCTGCGCAGCTCCTCCTCGGAGAGCTCGCCCATGTCCTTGCCCTGGAACTTGATCTTGCCGCCGACAATCTTCCCGATGTTGGAGAGGTCGCGCATGATGCCGAGCGACACGGTCGACTTGCCGCAGCCGGATTCGCCGACAATGCCCATCGCCTCGCCGGGCATGACCGTGCAGGAAAAATCCATCACGGCCGGTATCTCGCCTTTGCGGGTGAAGAAGGAGATCGACAGGTTCTCGATCTCGATGATCGGCCCATTGTTCGGCCTGGCCGGATTTCGAACTGCCTCGTTCATGGGTCGCTCCAATCCTTGGTTTTTCCGGGCAAGTAGGGTCGAGGACCCCGCCATCAATCCTTCATCGATTGCTCGCGCAGGGAATCGGCGAGCAGGTTTAGCCCCAGCACGAACGACATCAGCGCGATCGTCGGCGGCAGTGCCGGGTGGATAAAGGAACGCAGCAGCCGGCTGGCATCCTTGATCGCCGTGCCCCAGTCGGGACTTTCCGGCGCCAACCCGAGGCCGAAATAGCCCAGCGTGCCGAGCAGGATGGTGGTGTAGCCGATGCGCAGGCAGGCATCGACGATCAGCGGTCCGCGCGCATTGGGCAGGATCTCCCACAGCATGATGTACCATGGCGATTCACCGCGCGTCTGGGCCGCCGCCACATAGTCCCGCGTCTTGATATCCATGGTCAGGCCACGCACGATGCGGAACACGCCCGGGCTGGAGGCGAACACCACCGCCACGAAGATGTTGAGCTGGTTGGGATCGATATGCACGATCTTCAGCGGGTCGGCATCGAACACCAGGCCGGCATAGATCCAGCCGCCGACCACCAGCGTCAGTCCGAGCAGGATGTAGATCCGGTCGGAACGGTTCTTGTAGCGCGTCCAGAACAGCACGCAGAAGAAAATGATCGGGAACAGGAAGAAAACGCCGGCCAGCGCGTAGGGGATCGGCGTGTCCATGATGCCCGGCGTCACTAGGAGGTAGAACAGCAGGATAACCGGGAAGGCCAGCACGAGATTGGCCAGGAACGACAAAACGGTATCGATCTTGCCGCCGTAATAGCCGGCCGGCAGGCCGAGCGTGATGCCGACCATAAGCGCGAAGCCGGTCGCCGCCGGCGCGATGATCAGGACGATCTGGCTGCCATAGACCATGCGTGAAAAGACATCGCGGGCGAGCTTGTCGCCACCGAACAGATAGGCGAGGCCCGATTGCGGTTCGATGGCTCCGGGCAGTGTATCCTTCATGATGGGAATCTGGCCGAGCGGATCGAAAGGCGAGATGGTCGAGGCGAAGATCGCCGTGAACAGCCAGAACAGGCAGATGGCCACCCCCGCTATGCCGACGCCGCTGTCGAACAGTTGGCCGTAGAGAGCCAGCTTCTTCTTGTAGAGGAAGCTCGCGCCCATGACGATGAGAAGCGCGAGCCAGACCGGCCAGAAGCGCCAGAGCACTTCAAGGACGACGGTGGAGGCGCCAATATATTGGGCTTGCATGCGCCGTCTCCCCTACTGGACCCGAATGCGCGGATTGAGGAACGCGTAGCCGACATCGGAAATGAGCTGCGTGATCAGGACGATGAACACCGAGACCAGCGAGCAGCCGAGCAAAAGGTCGATGTCGTTGTTGCCGGCGGCCTCGACCAGTGTGTAGCCGAAGCCCTGATATCGGAACATCACCTCGACGATGACGACGCCGGTGAGCAGCCACGGAAACTGCAGCATGATCACGGTGAAGGGCGCGATCAGAGCGTTGCGCAGCGCGTGCTTGACCACCACGCTTTTGAAGGAAAGACCCTTCAGCCGGGCGGTGCGGATATATTGCTGCGTCATCACCTCGACCATCGAGGCACGCGTCATGCGCGCGATGTAGCCGATGCCGTAGATGGCCAGCGTGATCACCGGCAGCGTGAAGTTATAGAAGGTGATGCCCTGGCTTGCCGATGCGGCGGATCCGTTCAGCCAGCCAAGCCAGGAGGCGAAGATGACGGTAAAGATGACGCCCGATACGTATTCGGGCGTCGCCGTCGAGGCGATCGAGGCGACCGACAGCACCCGGTCGGTGCGCGACCCCTCGCGCATGCCGGCCAGGATGCCGATCAGCAGCGAGACCGGCACCATCACCGTCAGCACACAGAACATCAGGATGCCCGTGGCGCCGAGCGCAGGGAACAGCTTGGCGCCCACCGTGGTCTTGAATTTGGTCGAGCAGCCGAAATCACCCTGGAGCACGCCGGAGAACTTCGGCTCGGCCGGATCATTGCAGAAGGAGAAGCGCTGCGCCGGCTTACCGGTCGCCGGATCGGTTACCGGCTGCTTGGGCACGACGCCCAGCCATTGGCCGTAGCGCACGAAAAAGTTCTGCCGGTAGCCATGATTGACCAGCCAGCTCTCCAGCTGTTCGGCCGAGGTGTGCATCTCGGTCTGGCTGATCGCCAGCTTCTTCAGGTTGGGTTCCAGATTGACGAGGAAGAAGACGACCAGCGTCAGGCACAGCATCGTGAGCAGTATCGTGCCGATGCGTCTGGCGATGAATGAGAACATTGTACCCCCCTGCCGGCCGGGTTGGGGTCAGATAGGTTCAACCCTGTATCAAAAACCTTGTGACGTCACGCCGCCGCTGCATCCAATGCAACGGCGGCGATGCCGCGGGAGCGAAAGGCGCTGGCGCCCCGCTCCCGACAGGCTGTGGGTCACGCCTGATCGAGCCAGACCTTGCCGAAGTCGTGCTCGTAGGTGGGGTGCATCGAGTGGTTCTTCACCTCGGGCTTGATGTTGATGTAGAGCTTGCGCCAGTAAGGCTGGATGATGATGCCGGAATCCTGCAGCATCTGCTCGATGTCCTTCATCACCACCTTGCGCTTCTCCGCGTCGGCGATCCCGAGCGCCTCGTTGACCTTCTTGTCGAAGTCCGGATTGGCGTAGGCCGTCTCGTTCCAGGCTTCACCCGAGCGGTAGGCGATGGCGATGACCTGGATGCCAAGTGGACGCATGTTCCAGTTGGTTTCCGAGAACGGATATTTCGTCCAGTCGTTCCAGAAGGTCGAGCTCGGCAGCACGGTGCGCTTCACCTTGATGCCAGCCTCGCGCAGTTGGGCCGCGATCGCGTCCGTGGTGTTCTTGTGGTAGTCCTCGTCGTTGCTGATCAGCTCGTGTTCGAAATCGATCACGCCGGCTTCCGTCAGCATCTGCTTGGCCTTGGCGATGTCGCGCTTGATTTTGGGCAGCTCGACATATTCGGGATGGATCGGCGCGACATGGTGGTTCTCGGCCGGCGTGCCGGCATTGCCGTAGCCGAGCTGCAGCACCACCGAGTTGTCGACGGCCAGACACATCGCCTGACGCACTTTCTGGTCGCCATAAGGCTTGGCGTTGACGTTGAAGCGCGACACCACGGTGGCGGCGGTCACGACCTCGGAAGGCGGTGCGCCGACGTCTGCGATGATCTTGACGTAGTCGGCGGTCGTCTCATGGTTGGTCTGAACTTCGCCCGATTCGAAGGCCGAAACCGTTGCGGCCGGATCGGTGCCGTAATCGATGAACTCGACGCCATCGAGGAAGGCTTCGCCCTGCCACCACTTGCCGGTCTCGCGGCGCTTGTAGACGACCTTCTGGCCGACGTCGTAGGAGACGAGCTCGAACGGACCCGTACCGATCGGGCAGTTCTTGAAGTTGGCGCCCTTCTCGTCGAAGCTCTTGTGCACCACCAGTGCCGGATAATCGGTCAGGTTGGGGATGATGGCGATATCGGGTTTGGTGAGCTTCAGCTTGACGGTCATGTCGTCGACCTTGATGACCGACCCTTCGCGCAATTTCTTGGTCTTGTCATCGACGAGGCTGCCGAGACGGCCCGGCATGGAGTTGCCTTCCGCGGCCTTGTCGGCCCAGCGGGTGAAATTGTAGATCACGTCGTCGGCGGTGAACTTGTCACCATTGTTCCATTCGACGCCCGGCCGCACATGCAGCGTGTACTCGGTGGCGTCGTCATTGATGTCCCAGCTTTCCAGGAGATAGGGCGCGAATGTGTACTGGTGGGTGTATTTCACCAGCGGCTCGAGCGCCTGCCTCTCGGCATTGGAGATTTCCGACCAGTCGGCCGTGCGCGGATCCTTGGGATCCTTGACCGACATTGCCACCTTGAGCACGCCGCCTTTCTTACCCTGCACGTCCTCGGCCTTGGCCGGCGTCGGGGCGGCGAGCCCCAGAAGGCCATAGGCCATGGCCGTCGAAGCGCCGAAGACGCTGGCGAGCGCGAGGAATTCGCGGCGATCGACCTTACCCGACTTGGCCTCTTCGGCCATGGCCAGGATGTGATCCGGAACGCTATCGCCATTACTCTTGTAGATTGTCATGACTAACTCCCATTGTTGGCTTTCCGCCGATTAACATTCCGCATCCAGGCCATGATGTCAAAGACGGCATGGTTGGGAACATATTGACGAATGTGCAACTTTGGAGGGGGAGCGGTTCGCGTGATAGCGACAGTCTTGGCGCAAAATTGCTAGTGCGCGACGGATTTCCACTAAATCTCTTCAGGCGATTAAACTGAGACATTGGCGCGGTTTGCGACAGGACCAGCCCTCGCCAGGATGAGGGCCAGCCCAAGTCTCCGCTTCAATATTCCTTCTCGTAGAAGATGCCGCCCTTGGCTTCGCCGGCGTCCGTCGCCTCGCCGCGCAGTTTGACGCCACGTCCCACGTTGAGGTCGATCGTGGCCTTGCCCGAGCCCGGCTTGTCGCCTTTCTGGATCGTCACATAGGTGCGGTCGTTGAGGTACTTGCCGGCAGAAACCGCCGTGCCGCCCTTTTCGTCGGTGGTGACATCGAGATCGTCGACGCCGATCGCGCTGCGCAGGTTTTCCAGCAGCGACGTCGAGCCGCCGACACCGGCGAGTTGCCCGGCGGCTTCGGCCAGTTGCGCGATCTGCAGCGGCGACAGGTTCGACATGGACCGCCCGAAGATCAGTTGCGCCAGCACCTCGTCCTCGGGCAGCGCCGGCACCGAGGTGAAGGTGAATTTCGGATTGGTCGCCTCGCCCGACACCACGATGGTGACGGTGGTGCTGCTCGTGGTCGTTGTCGCGGTCAGGTTGAGATAGGGCACCAGCGAGCCGGAAAAGCCGACCGTGCCCTCGGTGAAGGTCAGCCGCTTGCCGAGAATCGACAGCCGCCCCCGTTGCAGCGTGAAAGTGCCGACCGCTTGCGGCGATGAGGCCGGACCGGTCAGCCTGAGCGAGCCGCCGAGTTCGGCGTCCACGCCCCTGCCCTGGATGAAGATCTGGTTCGGCGCGTTGACGGTGACATCCAGCACAAGGCCGCTGCCACCCGTGTTGCCGCTGGTCGTGGCCGGGCGCAATGCCTTGTCCTGCGCCCTCACCGCGCCGGGCGCGTTCTTGTGCTTGACATCGAGCGCCGAAAGCGAACCTGGCAATTTGTCCGGAACGGTGATCACGGTCTTGGCAAGGTTGACGGTGCCGGCAATCACCGGCGCCGACGTCAGCGGTCCTTTGATCGTCAGGTCGCCGCCAAGATTGGCGGTGACCACCCGCCCATCGGTGTAGCGGCCGTCGGTGAGCTTGATCGACAGATCGGCCGGGAACCCCTGCGCCGGATTGATACCGACCGTGCCGCTGGCCGACAGGCTGCCGCGCGTCGACAGCGTCCCGGTCAGCCGGTTGATCCTGGCGACGCCATTGCCGATGGAAATTTCGGCTGCGATGTCGTTGACCGCAAGCCCGGAACGCGCGTCGAGCAGGCGGGCGCCCGACGTGCTGATGCTGCCGCCGATGACCGGCGATGTCGCGGGGCCGCGTACCTGCACATTGACACTCGCGGTCCCCGTCAGCGACAGGCCTTGCGCGGCGAGCTTCTGACTGAGGATTCCGAACGGCACGGCGCCATTGAAGTCGAGCGCGAGCGCCGGCGTGCCTGATGTCGTCACCGTGCCGCCGCCCTTGAGACCAAGGCCGGCCCCATCGCTGACATTGGCGTTGAAGGTCAGCTTGTTGCCGGCAAAGGTGCCGGAGGAAGAGACACTCACCGCACCGACCCCCGCGCCGCGGGTCTGGGAGGTCTGGACGCCGGCAGCATCGAGGTTGAACGCCGCACTGGGGCTGGCTGGTGCCCCGGTGACCTTCACCGTGCCCGAAATCGAACCGGCGGCATCGAGACCCCGCGAAAAACTGTTGGCAAGCGAGATCGGCACCCGCGCCAGCGCCGCGTTGATGTCGAGCGCCTGCCCGATCTTGCCGGTCACCGTCGCCGTGCCGCCGCCCAGGTTGAGCACCAGCCTGTCCAGCGTCGTCGTGCCATTGGCGATGGTGACGGTCGAAGCCTGCGCGATGGCAGCCTTTATGCCTTGGACGGTCGCCTCGCCGGAAGCAAGCTCTATGGTCGTCGTGCCGTTGGCCGCCTTCACGCGGCCCGCGGCCTTCGCCGGAATTCCTTTCACCGTCGCGCCGCCGGAAAAGCCGGTCCAGTCGCCGTCACGCTTCAGGTCGACATCGATGCCGCTGATCACCGTGCCGCCCGACGTGACGGTGTCGGCATGGATTTTTCCGGAGATGACCGGAGCGGCGAGGTAATTGGCGATCAATGCGTCGATCGACACGGCCTTCGCCTGAAGATCGCCGCGCGTGACCGAGGCGGTCGTAGCCTTGATGGCGACCTGCGGTGCGGCACCGTTCTTCGAGAACGCAATCGTGCCGCGCACATCGCCTTCCGCTTTTTCCAGCGCCAATGCGGCAAGCGGTCCTATATCGGGCAGGTCGAGAGAGATCGTGCCTTCGGGTATGAACTTGTCGTCCAGCGCCAGGTCGCCGGAAATCCTGTTTTGGCCCAGCGACAAAAGCAGGCCATTGATGGCGCTCTTGCCGTCCGCGGTCGCCAGCACCGCACTGCCTTGCAAGGGTTGGCCCGCGACATTGCCTGTCAGCTGCACATTGGCCGCCGGCTTGGCCGCGTCGGCTTTGCCGGTGGCGGTTAGTCTGAGCCCGGTGATCTCGCGCGACGCCACCGAAAGCTTGTCGCTGTCGACGGTCAGCGACAGATCTGGCGCGGTCGCCGGGCCCTGCGCATTCAGCGCAAAGGCGATGGCGCCTTTGGCATCCTTCGACAGCAGCGAAACATCGCCCAGCACGCCCTTGATGTCGGCGGCCAGCGTATTGTCGGCAAGGCTCGCCTGCCCCTGTGCGGTCAGCGCGCCGGAGGCCAGCATCAATCCGCCTATGGCGATATTACCGTTGGGCTCGCGCTTCAGCGTGGCGCTCAACTGCGCCCGTTCGCCAAGCATGCCGCGTGCTGCGGCCGGCAGGGCCGACGATGGAGCATCCGCCTTCAGCTTGAGGTCGATGGCGCCGTCACGCAGCGACACCAGGCCGGCGACCTGGCTGTTGAGCGCGTCGCTTTTGAGCGAGCCGCTGTCGATGGCGACAGCGTCGGCTGACAGGCGCCCGCTGAGCGCGGCCGTGACCTTGCCGGCGATCAGCGGCGCGATGGTGGGATTGTCGAGCCCAACCCTATCCACCGAAACTGTGCCCGAAACCGGCCCGGCGCGGTTCTTCAGATCGAACGCATCCGAGTGCAATGCCAGGCTCAGTCCGTCCACCTTCGCCGGTCTCGTCGCGATCGAGGGCAGGATCGCGGACATATCCAATCGGGCCCGCGTGCTCTCGCCCGCCACCTTTGCCGACAGCGACCGGACCTCGATCTTGATGGGACTCTCGGCGCTTCCGACCGTGAGCGGCAGACTTGGACCGGATGAGACGAGGTCAAGGGCGAAATCGCTGGCGCCGTTCGGATTGATCGTGCCGGCGGCTTGACCGGAAACCTTGTCACCGGAGAGCGTCGCGTGGTCGAGGACGACGCCGCCGGCCATGGTGTAGCTGCCGGCCGCGTCGACTGCGAGCTGCCCAAGCCCGGTCTGACGGGTTTGGCTTGTTTCGACATCGGCCAGTTGCACATTGAACCGGACGTCCGGAGCCGACGGCGAGCCCGTTACCTCAGCGCTGCCATCAAGCGTTCCAGCGGCATCGAGGCCGGGCGAAAAGCCGTCGGCAAGGGCAGCCGGCAAGGCGGAGACCTTTGCCGCGAGATCGAGCGTCTGGCCGGCTGTACCGGACAGCGCCACCGAGCCGCCGCCGACATCGAGCGCCAATTTTTCGATGCTGGTGGCGCCGTCGGCGATACTGAGCGTCGACGGCTCGGCAATTGCCGCCTTGATGCCGCGAATCGTAGCCTCGCCCGAGGCGATCTCGACGCTGGTGACGCCATCGGCGATCTTCAGGCGCCCCGCCGCCTTCGCTGGAATGCCGGATACCGTGGCGCCGCCGGCAAAATTCGTCCAGTCTCCGTCGCGCTTCAGATCGACGATGATGCCGCCGACTTGGGTGGTCCCTGACGTCACAGCATCGGCCTTGATCGAGCCTGAAATCGCCGGCGCCTTGAGATAGTTGGCAATCAGGGCATTGACGGCGATTGTGCTGGCCGTCACCTCGCCGCGCGCAATCGACGTGCTCTTCGCGTCAATGGCAACGGAGGGCGCGTCGCCACTCTTGGCAAAGCGGATGGTGCCGTTGATGTCGCCGGTCACCGCCTGGCCGGCCAGCGCCGCAAGCTGATCGATTGCAGGCGCAGAAAGAATGAGCGTGCCCAGCGGCATGAACTTGTCATCCAGTGCCAGATCGCCCGACACCTTGTTGTCACCCAGCGACACCGCAAAGCCATTGATCGAGCGCTTGCCTTCGCTCGTCACCAGCGCCGCCTTGATGTCGAGCGGCTGGTCGTTGACGGCGCCTGTCAGCGAGACATTGGCGGAAGGGTTAGCAATGTCGGCCTTGCCGCTCGCGGTCAGCTTGATCGCCTTCACCGTGCGGCCCGAGGCCGTCAGGCTATCGCTGTCGGCGGAAACCGTGAAATCCGGCGCGGTCATGGCGCCGCTTGCCGACAGGGCGAAATCGACACCGCCCTCGACCGGGACGCCGACCGTCGGCGACAGCACCGAAACATCACCCAGCCGGCCTTTGATATCGGCCAGGATGTCGGTACCTTGCATGCTGGCGGTACCGCTGGCGCTGAGCGAACCGGACGTGAGTTCGATCGAGTTGGCGGCGAACGAGCCCTGCGGATCGCGCGACGCTGTGGCCGAGAACTTCACCCGCCCGCCGAGCACCGAGGCGATCTGCTGCGGGAAGGCGGTCGCCACGGCATCGGCATTCATCTTGAGCTGCATCGACAGGTCGGCGAGCGCCACGGTCGCCGTCAGCGAGGCATTGAGCGCATCGGACCGGAGCGTGCCCTGATCGATGACAATGGCGTCCTTGCTGAGGGAACCAGCCAGGCCGACATCGACCTTGCCAGTGACCAGCGGCGCCAGCGTCGCGACGTCGGTTTTCAGGGCACCGGCCCCAAGCTTGACGGTAACCGGCCCGGTGCGGTTCTGGATGTCGAAACCGTCGGAGTGTATCTGCGCCGCCAGGTCGTCTAGCCGCGTGCCGCCGACGACGATCGAAACGAAGGAGGCGCCGATATCGACGACCGGCGCCTTGCCGTCGCCGAACGCCCGGGCGGTGGCATTCTTGATCGCCAGCGTGATCGGCTGCGCCTTGCTGCCGACGCTAACCACCACGGGTGGCCCCTTGGCGGCGAGTTCGACCGAAAGATCGCTGGCTCCGGCGGGATCGACGATACCGGTCGCGGTGCCGTGCACGGCATCACTGTCGATGTTGGCCCGGTCGACACTGATCCCGCCCGCCGTCGTGGCGGTGCCCGCCATATCGAAGCTGGTCTTACCGGCAAACAATGGTTTCAGGTTCTCCGGCAGGAAGCGGGCGAAATCGCCGTCGCCCTTGGCTTCGAGATAGTTACCCTTGTCGGTGAGCTGATGGCGGCCGGTGAGCTGGGTTACGATCCGATGATCGACAAGGAAGGTACCGACGCCACTCCAGTTGGCCAGCGGGCCGGTGCCCGAGACGACGATGTCGACCGGCGGCGTATCCGGCAGATTGAGCAGATTGGCGATGATGCCGCCGGCCGGTTCCGACGCCTTGAGGTTGAGGTCGAGCTTGTTGTCCGCTGGCGCGAAATGGATCTGCGCGTCGACATTGCCCTGTTTGCCGTCATGGCGGGTAATGTTGAGCACCGTCTCGACCGACAGCGGTGCGGCGTCGGCCTTCACCGAGGCCTTGGCGGCGAGTTCGGCGATGCCGCTGCCGGCCAGTTGTTGGCCAAGCGCGACTTCCGGCAAGTCGATCTGCTTGATATCAATGGAAACCGGCAGCGTCGTCGCGCCGCCTTGCGCCGGCTGCTGCGTGCCGGCCACCGGCAGACGCGCAAGTTCGATGCGCTCCGCCGCGATGCGGTCGGCGCTGAAGTTTTTGGACAACAGTGCCAGCGGCGACCAGTCGATGGCCACCTTGCGCGCCACCAGCCAGGCGCCCTCGCGGTCCTCCAGCACGACATGGTCGACACTGAGCGCGCCCGACCAGATACCGTCGATGCCGCTGACGGTGACCTTACGCTCGTCGCTCGAGGCCAGGCGCGAAATGATGCCGGCGAGATTGTCGCGTCCACGCTCGGTCTTGGTCAGCACGAAAAGCGCGCCGATGGCGCCTGCTACCACGATCAGCAGCGTGTAGAGAAAAATGCGAAGGATGCGCCAGACCGTCTTCATGTTCAAAACGCTTGGCCAATGCCGGCATAGATGCCGAAATGAGGGTCGCCTGGGTCGCGGTTGAGCGGCACGGCGGCGTCGATACGCAGCGGCCCGAATGGCGTCACATAGCGCAAGCCGACGCCGGCGCCCACCTTGACGTCGGAAAAATCGGGGAACGACTTGGTCGATACCGTGCCGGCATCGACGAACGGCACGATGCCGATCGTGTCGGTGATGGCGATACGCATTTCAACCGAGGTCTCGAAGAAGGACAGGCCGCCGATCGGCTGGCCGGTGAAATCCTTGGGGCCGATGCCCTGATAGGCATAGCCGCGCACCGAGCCGCCGCCGCCGGAATAGAAACGCCGGTCGGCAGGCACGTTCTGCAGGCTGGTGCCGACGATCGAGCCAAGTGCGACACGTTCCGCCAGCACGAATTTCGAAGCGGTATCCAGCGACTGATAGGCCGATCCCTCGCCCTTCAGCTTGAGGAAGGCGGCACCGCTCAATATGTCGTAGCTCGGCTCGGCATAGGCCAGCAACCTGAAACCCTTGGTCGGGTTCAGCCTGACGTCCCTGTTGTCATAGACATATTGCAGCGGGATGCTGGCGATCAGGTATTTATGTTTGCCAAAGGAATCGTGGATGCGTGAATAGTCGAGCGCGACCTCGGCCGACACGGTTTGGTTCTTGGTCAGTTCATAGGACAGGCCGGTGTTGCCCTTGACCGAGAAATGGTCGTAGGCGTCGGGATGTTCGAGCACGGTCTTGATGCCGGCGAAGAATTTAGATGCCGGCCCGATCACGCCGGGTTTCTCGAACATGATGCCGGCATTGTAGTTCAATTCGGACAGGTCATTGCTGCCGATGCCGCTGATGGCTCCGTCGATGCGCAGCTTCTCGGCCCGGCCGAACAGGTTGCGATGGCCCCAATACCCCTCCAGCCCCAGCCCTTCCGTATTCGAGAAGGTGCCGCCCAGCCCGAAATAACGCGGCTTGCGCTCGCTGACCTGGACACCGATCGGAATGTTGCCCTCGGCATCGAGCTTGTCGGCCTCCTTGAAAGTCACGCTGTTGAAGACCTCGAGCGCCAGCAGCCTGTCGCGCGCATCGTCGATCTCCTGAGGCGAGTATTGCCGGCCACGTTTCAGCCCGGTCATGTATTCGGTGAAGTCGCGGTCGACCTTCTCGGTGCCTTCCACCGTGGTCGCGCCATAGCCGGCGACTGGCCCGGCAGCAACCGTCAGCGTCACGTCGAGGGTCGACGTGTCATGGTCGGCGACGATGTGCCTGCTGGTCACCTCGGCCAGCGGCCTGCCCTGCTCCTTCAGCGTGCGCACGATCAGCGCCTCGGCCTTGAGCACCGCGCCAGACCCAGCGTCGCCGCCTGATATCAGGCCGTAATCGGCGCTCATCAGTCCAGCGGCGTCACCCTCCAGCCGGATATCGCCGAGGGTGAATTTGGGACCCGCGGCGATGTTGACGGCCACGGGAATGGGCTGCGGACCCTTGAATTCGGCGTCCGGCGGCAATTCGTCCAGCGGCTTGCCCTCGATGGTGATGGTGACGACGCCTTCGTAGCGGGCATCGGCGTAGAGCGCCGCCACAAGCTGTTCTCGATCGCTACGCGCCTTGGCCATCAGACCGAGCGAGCCGGAGACGGGATGGTCTTCGTCGCTCTTCAGCGCCGAGGCGTTTTCGAGCTTTTTTACCAGGTCCTTGTCGGCGTCGGGCGCGGAGATGGTCACGGCGTAGCGCATCGGATCGACGATGTCGGCATTCTCGTCGCTCGATGAGCCCCACAGCTTGATGCCGAAGATTTCGAAGGCGGCCGCCGGTCCCAGTCCGGCGATCAGGGAGCAGCAGATCACGGCCAGAAGCAGCGCGCGCGAAAGCACGCGCTTTGGCTCGGTACCCCCTGACATCTGCCTTTCATACGCCGGCATTAAGACAACCTACTTTACAAACCTAAAATTGGAATGAAGTTCTGAAGCGCTCGTAAAGGGGCCACAATCCAATTGTCTGAAATAGGACGGGCTTGGAATTCACACCTTTTGCGTTGCCGCAAGAATGCGTGATCCCCTGTCCTATGGAGGTACTACCGGCTGTTGGCCGGAAAGGAAACCGTTGGCAGGCGGAACCCTGCCGCGTCCTCATGTTGACAAGCCTGAGTGAAGCTTGAACATGCCCGGACGTCTGCAAATTGTCTGGAGGGTGTTATGGCAATGCGCGCGGCTCGTCGTCTGTCTTTCCTGATCCTTCTCTTCTTCGCCTGGGCCAATGTCTTGGCCTGGGGTAACGTCGCGCAAGCGGCCGAAGCACGGCGAGTCGCAACGACCGACAATTCCGACTATTTCGGTTTCGACCTCCGGTCCGACCAGAACGTCACGCTCGATCAATGCAAGACCACCTGCCTGGGCGATCCCGCCTGCCGCGCCTTCACCTATAACACCAAGGCCAAATGGTGCTTCCTCAAATCCGATTATAACCAGTTGAAGCCCTTCAACGGCGCGGTCGCGGGCAAGGTCGTCAATATCGACGGCGACCCCGACATCGGCGCGCCGCCGGAACTCGCCTTCTTCCCCAACTGGATGGCTGACCAGGCCCAGCAATACCGTAACCGGCTGCTCGGCCCGACCTATGACAGGCCGACCGAGGGCATGGCCGCGCTGACCACGGCGGCCGAGCAGGCGGTGCTCACCGGCGATCATCGCACTGCCGTGCAGAAATACGAGGCCGCGGTCTCTGTCATGCCCGACGATGGCCAGCTCTGGCTCAACCTGGCGCGCGAAACGCTTGCCGTGCAGCCGGCGGCCAACACATCCGAGGCCTCCACCTTGCCGGCAAACGGTACGTCGGCCGCCTTCAATGCCTACAAGCTCCTGCGTACAGCCAGGACGCGGGCGGAGACGCTGGCGCTCATCGGCTCCGGCCTCGACAAGCGCGACCTCTATCGCCCCGCCCTGCAGGCCTATGAAGCCAGCCTTGCCCTGGTACCTTCGCCTGCGGTCCAGGCCGACTATTCTGATCTCAAGGCTCGCAAGGGTTTCCGCGTCATCGACCACACCGTCGATGCCGACACCAGCGCCCCGCGCATCTGCGCCCAATTCTCCGAGGAATTGGTCAAGACCGGCGTCGATTACGCACAATTCGTCACCGTCGACAACCAGCCGCCCAAAGGCGTTGAAGCCAAGGACAAGCAGATTTGCGTCGAAGGACTGGAACACGGCCAGCATTATGACGTGACCTTCCGCGCCGGCCTGCCGGCCGCCATCGGCGAAGTGACCGCCGCGCCCGTCGTGCTGTCGATCTATGTGCAGGACCGTGCGCCTTCGGCCCGCTTCACCGGCGACAGCTTCGTGCTGCCGGCCGGCGCGCGCCGCGGCATCCCCGTCGTCACTGTCAACATGAACGCCGCCGAGATGAAGCTCTATCGCATCGGCGACCGCTCGCTGGCCCAGCTTCTGTCCGGCTACCAGTTCCTGCATCAGCTCGACAGCTACGACATCTCAAACATTTCCGAGCAGATGGGCGAGCCGGTCTGGGAAGGCCAGCTCGACATCGCCAACGACCTGAACAAGGAGGTCACCACCTCCTTCCCGGTCGACGAGGCGCTGCCGCGGCGCAAGCCCGGCGTCTATGTGCTGACTGCCCGGGCTGTCAGCGAGAAGAGCGACGACTACAACTCGATGGCCACGCAATGGTTCGTCGTTTCCGACATCGGCCTCTCGACCTATACCGGTCAGGACGGGCTCAATGTCTATGCCCGTTCGCTGGGCAGCGCCAAGCCGATAGCGGGCGCCGAACTGACGCTGGTTGCCCGCAACAACGAGATCCTCGGCACCGCGACTTCGGATGCCGATGGTCATGCCGTGTTCAATCCCGGCCTAACACGCGGCGACGGCGGCATGGTGCCGGCCGTGCTGATGGCCAGGCAGGGCGATAACGACTTTGTCTTCCTCGACATGGCCCGCGCCGGTTTCGACCTGTCCGACCGCGGCGTCACTGGACGCGCAGCGCCGGGCGCGCTCGATGTCTACGCCTGGACCGAGCGCGGCATCTACCGCGCCGGCGAGGAGGTGCATGTTGCGGCTCTTGCCCGTGACGGCGCCGCCAAGGCGGTCGAGAACCTGCCGCTGACCTTCATCTTCTCGCGCCCGGACGGCGTCGAGGATCGCCGCATCGTCAGCGATGGCGCGTCAGCCGGCGGGCACGCCGTCGATCTGCCGCTCCAGCCAAACGCCATGCGCGGCACCTGGTCGGTATCGATCTATACCGATCCCAAGCAACCGGCCGTCGCCAGCCAGATGTTCCTGGTCGAGGATTTCGTGCCGGACCGCATCGAATTCGACATGAAGGCCGACAAGCAGGAGATCGCGCAGGGCGAAACCGCCAACATCACCGTCGACGGCCGCTTTCTCTATGGCGCACCGGCTGCTGGCCTCGCGCTCGAAGGCGAACTGACCCTGTCGACCGCGCGTGACTGGGACCGCTTCAACGGCTATTCCTTTGGCCTTGCCGACGAGCAGTCGTCGGAACCGACCGTCACCCCGTTCACCGATCTTCCGGTGGTCGGCGAGGATGGTAAGGCGACCTTCCCGGTCTCCGTCGAGCAACTGCCGTCGACCACGAAGCTCATCGACGCCAAGGTGACGGTCCGTATGCGTGAGACCGGCGGCCGCGCAATCGAGCGCTCGCTTAATATCGGCATCCGCCCGCAAGGCCACATGATCGGCATCCGGCCGGACTTTGCCGATGATGAAGTGCCGCAGGGCGGCACGGCGAAATTCAGCCTGATCGCCGTCGACCCCGACGGCCAGCGCGAGGCGCTGAAAGGTGCGCAATGGTCGCTGGTCAAGGTCGAGCGCAATTACCAGTGGTACCGCTCCAACAACTCATGGAATTACGAACCCGTCACCTTCACCAAATCGATCGCCAATGGCCAGGTCGACCTTGGCGCCGACGGCGAGGCGACAGTGTCGATCCCGGTCGACTGGGGCCGCTACCGGCTCGAGGTCGAGACGGCGGATCCGGAAGGACCCGCGACCAGCTATGAGTTCGATGGCGGCTGGTATGTCTCCTCCACCACCACCGAAACGCCTGATGGTCTCGAGATCGCGCTCGACAAGGGCAATTATGCCGCCGGCGAAGTGGCCAGGCTCAAGGTCTCGCCGCATTTTGCCGGCGAACTTCTGGTCAACATCGGTTCCGACAAGCTGTTGAAGACCGTCACGGCGTCGGTGCCGGCCGGCGGCGGCACGGTCGACATCCCGGTCGGCGACGACTGGGGCGCCGGCGCCTATGTCACGGCAACCCTGTTCCGGCCTGGCGACGCGCAGGAAAGCCGCATGCCGGCCCGCGCCATCGGCGTGAAATGGCTGAAGGTCGATCCGGGCTCGAAGAAGCTCGCCGTCACCCTTACCCCGCCGGACAAGACCATGCCGCGCCAGCAGCTGTCGATCCCGGTCGCGGTCGCCGGCGTAGAGCCCGGCAGCAACGCCTATGTCACTGTCGCCGCCGTCGATGTCGGCATCCTCAACCTGACCAACTACAAGGCGCCGGATCCTGAGAATTGGTTTTTCGGCCAGCGCATGCTGGGCATGGAAATCCGTGATCTCTACGGCCGCCTGATCGACGGCTCTCTCGGTACTATGGGCAAGCTCAGGACCGGCGGCGACGGCGCCAACATGCAGGCGCAGGGCAGTCCGCCGACCGAAAAGCTGGTCGCCTTCTTCTCCGGCCCGGTGCAGCTCGATGCCGACGGCAAGGCACGCGTCGACTTCGATATTCCGCAGTTCAACGGCACGGTTCGCGTCATGGCCGTCGCCTGGACCAAGGAAGCGGTCGGCCACGCCCAGTCGGACGTGATCGTGCGCGATCCGGTGGTGATCACCGCCGGCCTGCCGCGCTTCCTGGCGCCCGGCGACGCCGCCGTCATGCGGCTCGACATTGCGGACACCGACGGTCCGGCCGGCGACTATGCGCTGTCGATCGACACGACGGGGGACCTCTCGACGGGCGACAAGCCCCTGCCCCAGAAACTGACGCTGGCGCAGGGCAAGCGCCAGACCCTGACCGTGCCGCTGATCGCACAGACGGCAGGCAATGCCTCGCTCACCATCAAGCTAGCGCACGCCGACGGCACCAAGGTCGAGCAGACGCTCTACGTGCCGGTCCGTCCGGCACAACTGCCGGTCACCACCCGCATGGTGGTCGACCTCAAGGGCGATGGCGGCGCGCTGCGCGTCGACAAGGAGCTTTTGGCGGCAAGCCTGCTCGACGGCGCTTCGGTCAGTGTCGGCGTTTCGCAGGCGGCGGCCTTCGATGTGCCTTCGCTCCTGATGACGCTCGACCGCTATCCCTATGGCTGCGCCGAGCAGACCACCAGCCGGGCGATGCCCCTGCTCTATGTCAACGAAATGGCCTCGGGCGTCGGCATGGAGAGCGATCCCGAGCTGCGTGGCCGCATCCAGGACGCGATCTACAAGGTGCTGAGCTACCAGGCTTCGGGCGGCAGCTTCGGCCTGTGGGGCCCGGGCTCCGGCGATCTGTGGCTCGACGCCTATGTCACCGACTTCCTGACCAGGGCGCGCGAGCAGAAATACGACGTGCCGGCGCTCGCCATGAACCAGGCACTGGGCAATCTTCAGAACTCGCTTGGGTACGATCAGGACGTCCAGGACCGCGGCAGCGAGATCGCCTACGCGCTCTATGTGCTCGCCCGCAACAAGAAGGCCTCGATCGGCGATCTGCGCTATTACGCGGACACCCAGCTCGAGGCCTTCACCAGCCCGATGGCTGTCGCCCAGCTGGCGGCGAGCCTGGCGCTCTATGGCGACGCCCAGCGTTCGGAAGCGACCTTCCAGACGGCGCTGCGGCTCGCCAAGTCGAGCACGGACTATGACTATTATCGGTCGGACTATGGCTCGGCGCTGCGGGACGGCGCCGCGATGCTGGCGCTGGCGGCGGAATCAAAACCGGCGCCGACGATCGTGCCGGAATTGATCAAGCTGGTGACCAAACAACGCGCCGAGGTCCGCTGGACCAGCACCCAGGATGAATCCTGGATGCTGCTGGCGGCCCGGGCACTGAAGGAAGGCAATGATTCGATCACGCTTTCCGTCAATGGCGCGCCGCATTCCGGCGGCTATTCCAGCCAGGTCAACGGCAGCGATCTGGCCGACAGCCCGCTCACCATCGCCAACACCGGCAAGACCCCGCTGCAGGCCGTCGTCACCACCGTGGCGTCGCCGGTACAGCCCTTGCCGGCGGGAGGTGACGGCTTCACTATCGAGCGCACCTACTACAAGCTCGACGGCACCGAAGCCAATGTGACGGAGGCAACCCAGAACGAACGCTATGTCGTCGTGCTCAAGGTCAACGAACAGAACAACTGGCCTTCGCGCCTTTTGATTACCGACCTTTTGCCGGCCGGCTTCGAGATCGACAATCCCGGCCTGGTCTCCAGCGCGCAATTGTCGAACTTCTCCTGGCTGGCGCAGACCGACGCCGCGCATCTGGAATTCCGCGACGACCGTTTCGTCGCCGCCTTCAACCCCAGCGACGGCGACCACGACCACAATCTGACGCTCGCCTATGTCGTGCGCGCCGTGACGCCGGGCATCTACGCCCATCCGGCCGCAACGGTGGAGGATATGTACCGGCCGCAATATTCGGCCCGTACCGCCACCGGCATGATGGAGGTCAAGGCGCCGTAAGGTGTCGAGGCGGACATGAACGTGAAGTTTGCGCTGCCCCTCATTGCCCTGCCGGCACCTTCTCCCCGTTTAGTGACGGGGAGAAAGGGGCCTGCACCAAGGCTTTCGCCAATTTTCAACGTTACAGAAAAGGCGCCGACGATTGCGACAGCTCCCTTCTCCCCGCCACTATGCGGGGAGAAGGTGCCGGCAGGCGGATGAGGGGCAGCGCCATGCCCTCAAGAAAATTCCTGCGCCGCGCGGCTATCGCTAGCACCTCCTTGGTGGCTGTTATTGCTGTTTCCGCCGCTACCCTGTGGCAGCTCGACCGCGCCTTCCCGCCTCCGCTTCCTGAAAAGCTTACCGTCTCGACGGAAGTCCAGGACCGCGACGGCCAGCTGTTGCGCGCCTTCGCCACGCCTGACGGCTATTGGCGGCTCGAAACCCGCCTCGACCAGGTCGACAAGCAGTTCGTCGACATGTTGGTCACCTATGAGGACAAGCGCTTCTGGAACCATGAAGGCGTCGATGTGCTGGCGCTTGCCCGCGCCGCCGGCCAGTTCGCCACCAGTGGCCACATCGTGTCCGGCGGCTCGACGCTGTCGATGCAACTCGCCCGCCTGATCGAGCCGCGCGACAGCCGCAGCCTCGGCTCCAAGCTCAAGCAGATGCTGCGCGCCATCCAGATCGAGCGGCGGCTGTCCAAGCACGAGATCCTCGAACGCTATCTGACGCTGGCGCCCTATGGCGGCAATCTCGAAGGCGTGCGCGCCGCTTCGCTCGCCTATTTCGGTAAGGAGCCGAAGCGGCTCACCGTCTCGGAAGCCGCGCTTCTCGTCGCCCTGCCGCAGCTGCCGGAGAAGCGCCGGCCCGACCGCAACCTCGCGATCGCGCACGCCGCCCGCGACCGCGTGCTGTCCCGCATGGCCTCGGCTGGCCTGCTTGGCGAACGCGAGGCCGCGCGCGCCGCGCTCGACGATGTGTCTGGCCTGCGCCGTAGCTTGCCGGCGCTCGCCGCGCACGCCGCCTATGCGATGCTGCCCAAGGCGGTTCCCGGCCAGCCGCTCAAGCTGACGATCCGCAAGAGCGTCCAGGAAGGGCTGGAACAGGTAGCGCGCGACGCCGCCGCCAAGCTTGGGGCGCGTCTCTCCGTCGCCATGGTGCTGGCCGATTCCCGCACCGGCGATATTCTGGGCGAAGTCGGCTCGGCCAATTTCTTCGACGCCAGCCGCTCCGGCTGGATCGACATGACCAAGGTCGTGCGTTCGCCGGGCTCGACGCTGAAGCCATTCATCTACGGTCTTGCCTTCGAACAGGGACTGGTGGCGCAGGAAATGCTGATCGAGGACAGCCCGGCCGATTTCGGCGGCTACCGGCCGAAGAATTTCGATATGGGCTATCAGGGCGACGTCAGCATCCGCGAGGCGCTGCAACTGTCGCTCAACGTGCCGGCGATCCGCGTGCTCGACGCGGTCGGTCCCGCGCGGCTGACGGCCCGATTCCGCCAGGCTGGGGTAAACCCGATCCTGCCGGTCAACGAGGCGCCGGGCCTGGCCATCGGCCTTGGCGGCGTTGGGATTACGCTGCGCGATCTCGTCCAGCTCTATACAGGGCTCGCCAATGGCGGCAAGACGCACACGCTGCATGATGGCACCGAGCCGGCCGATGCCGAGCGCACCACCGCGACCATCCTCGATGACCAGGCGAGCTGGCAAATCATGGACATTCTGTCGGGCGTCAAGCCGCCCGAGGGTGCATTGCAGCGCGGCATCGCCTACAAGACCGGCACCTCCTATGGCTACCGCGATGCCTGGTCGGTCGGCTTCGACGGCCGTTACGTGCTGGGCGTCTGGGTCGGCCGGGCCGATGCAGGCGCGGTGCCTGGCCTGTCCGGCTATGTGTCGGCAGCCCCAATTCTGTTCGAGGGCTTTGTCCGCTCGGGTCTCGCCACCGTGCCGCTGCCGGGAAAGCCCCCCGGCGCCTTCACTCCTCGACGTAACGACCTGCCTGTGACGCTTGCCCGCTTCGGCGCCGGGTCCGACGGCCTGGTTCAGGCCTCGACCCCCACAGAGCCCGCGCCGACCATTATCTTTCCGCCCGACGGCGCCCGCGTCGATCTCGCCACCAACTCGGCCGACGCCTCGCCGCTGGTACTGAAGCTGCAAGGCGGGCGCGCGCCGTTCCGCTGGCTGGCCAACGGCAAGCCGCTGACCGGCATCGACCGCCGGCGCACCGCGACATGGCAACCGGACGGCACCGGCTACTCGACCTTGACCGTAATCGATGCGGCGGGACGCGCGGCAAGTGTGAAGGTGTTTGTTGAATAAGATTGCGCAAGCGATTCAGGGATTGCGCTTCTTCGCCTGAGGTACGGCGCCTCGCGACAATACTCGCGACGCCAGTTCCTTTACCCACAATCTCCTCCCAGCCCGCGCCGACGCCCTGCCCGCCGACTTCGTCCGCGTTGCCGGCCCCTCGATCCGCCAGGATATCCGTTACGCCGGAACGGACAATTTTCCTGTACCGCAAGCGAAGCGACGGCAAACCGCAAGCTGCTGCTCGGCGCGATGCACTCGGCCGGATTCAAGAACTATGCACGCGAATGGCGGCACCTTCACGCTGAACCACGATCCCTCCGCCAAGCAGCGCTTCGATTTCCCAGTCCAGCCGGATAGCGTGCCGACCAAATGCCACAGCCTTGCTTCGGCCCCGCTTGTTCCTAGATAGGTCGATGGGGATTCGCCAGCGGACGTTTGAGGAAAATGTTTCTCCGCACCGCGAAATCAGGTCCAAGATTTTCTCCAAAACAACAAAAAAGGCAACATTTAATGCATCTAAATTCTACCAATTCGGTAGATTTGACGCGGGTTCAACGGAGGCAGAAATGACCAAACCTCGTTTCAGGAGACTGCTCGGCGCACTGGTCGCCACGTCTGTCCAGTTCGGCACGCTCGGTTTCGCGTTCGCCGATACCACCATTCTCAACGTGTCGTACGATCCGACACGCGAGCTCTACAAGGCCTATGACGAGGCCTTCGCCGCTCACTGGAAAGCCGAGACAGGGGAAACGGTCACCATCCAGCAGTCGCACGGTGGATCGGGCGCACAGGCCCGGGCCGTGATCGACGGCCTCGACGCCGACGTGGTGACGCTGGCGCTCGAAGGCGATATCAACGCCATCGTCTCCAAGTCGAAAAAGATCAATCCGGACTGGCGCACGAAATTCGAGAACAATTCGGCACCCTACACCTCGACCATCATCTTCCTCGTCCGCAAAGGAAACCCCAAGGGCATCCACGACTGGAACGACCTGGTCAAGGACGGCGTCCAGGTGATTACGCCCAACCCGAAGACATCGGGCGGCGCACGCTGGAACTATCTCGCCGCCTGGGCTTATGCCAACGCCAATGACGGTGGCGACGAGGCCAAGACGAAGGAGTTCGTCGGCAAGCTCTATGCCAACGCTCCGGTGCTCGATACCGGTGCGCGCGGCTCGACGGTGACCTTCGCGCAAAAGGGCCTGGGCGACGTGCTGATTGCCTGGGAAAACGAGGCCTATCTAGCGCTCGACGAGTTCGGTGCCGAAAATTTCGATATCGTCTATCCACCGACCTCGATCCTGGCCGAGCCGCCGGTCGCTTTGGTCGACGCCAATGTCGATGCCAAGGGCACGCGCAAGGTCGCCGAAGCCTATCTGGGCTGGCTCTATTCCAAGGAAGCGCAGACGATCATCGCCAAGAACCACTATCGTCCGGCCAAGCCCGATCTGGTGCCGGCAGAGGACCTGGCCAAGCTACCGCCGATCAAGCTGGTCACCATCGACGACCCACAATTCGGCGGCTGGAAGAAAGCACAGCCTTACCATTTCGGCGATGGTGGTATATTCGACCAGATCTACAAGCCCCAGTAAGCAGTCGATATTCAGGACGATATGATCACAGCACCCGCTCGGGCGGGTTGGCGGTTTCGACAGCCGAGCGTCATTCCGGGTTTCGGATTGACGCTCGGCTT